>JAEXAR010000040.1 GCA_023394415.1 Bacteroidota bacterium | reverse complement strand
ATTTTGTAGAAAAAGGGCTTCTGCGCTCGTTTTATTTTGAAAAAGGAAAAGACATCACCACCAATTTTTACCCCGAAAACAGCATTCTCGCCAATAAAGACACCATTTTTGAGAAAATTCCGGCGCGGCATTCCATTGAAGCTATTGAAGACAGTGAGATTGTCTTTTTCCGTTACTCGAAAATGGAAGAGCTCTGCGAAACTTCGCTCACCATAGCCAATTTCAGCCGCCGTGTTTTGGGACTTCTGATGACGAATATGGAAAGGCGCATCAATTCCTTGCAGTATATGACGGCAAAGGAAAAATATGCCCAACTGATGGAAGAAAACCCGAACATGATCCTGCGTGCACCGTTGGGAATGATTGCTACATACCTCGGTATTTCGCAGGAAACGCTAAGCCGCATCAGAAGTGAGGTTGATTTATAGCTTTTTGAAATTCACTAAACAGAAGTTTCCCTAAAAACAAAAAAAGCCGTTCACAAATTATATTGCAAACGACTGATTTACATTGTGGTCCCACTTGGGCTCGAACCAAGGACCACCTGATTATGAGTCAGGTGCTCTAACCAACTGAGCTATAGGACCTGAAGAACTTGCGTTCTTTTATTGGACTGCAAAAATAAACTTTTTTACAGAATTTCAAAAGATTTTAAGGTTTTTCTTGGCAAAGTTCTACCAAAACACCGTTTGTAGATTTAGGATGTAGAAAGACAACGAGTTTATTATCAGCACCATCCTTTGGTTCTTCAGAGAGGAAAACAAAACCTTCTTTTTTCAATCTTTCTACTTCAAAACGAATATCATCTACGCCAAAAGCGATATGATGAATGCCTTCACCTTTTTTTTCTATAAATTTTGCGATAGGACTTTCGGGATTGGTTGCTTCCAAAAGTTCTATTTTACTTTCTCCGGTTTGATAAAATGAAGTAGTAACACCTTCTCGTTCAACAGATTCCTGTTTATAATTTGGTTTCCCTAATAATTTTGAAAATAAATCATCAGATATTCCCAATGATTTTACGGCAATGCCAAGATGTTCAATTCTCATAAATGATAAATAATATTGATTTCACAGAATTCAGAATGAGTAAAAACAGGCTGCATAAGACATCCATTAACCACCAATTTGCATCCTGCATATCTCAAACAAAAATACTAAATTTGCCGTATGAACGAAAGCAACAGACAAAGAAAAGTAGCCCAAATTATACAGGAAGATTTCGCTGAACTTTTCCGTAAGCAGTCTGCCGAAAGTAAACAAAGTTTTTTGGTAAGTGTTTCGGATGTAAAAGTTACGGCAGATTTAGGCATTGCAAAGATATATTTAAGCATTTTCCCACAGGAATTCCGCAAACCAATTATGAAGGAAATTGAGGAAAATAAATCGCAGTACCGCAATTTTATTGGTCAGAAAATGGGAAAGCAGGTACGTGTTATCCCAGAACTTAATTTCTACCTCGATACTACCTTGGATGATGTAGAAAGAATTGAACGTGAACTGAAAGGACAAGGCGACAATCCCATTTTATAAAATTCTGTGGCAAATCCAGCTTTTTACATTGCGAAAAGATACCTTATAGCCAAGAAAGGCAGCACTGCTGTTACTTTCATCACGTGGTTAGCCGCTTTTGCTATGATGACGGCTGTAGCATCGATGTTCATTATTGTTTCGGTGTTTTCAGGTCTTGAAGACTTGAACAAAGAAATGATTGCTAATCTTCATGCAGATTTAACCATCTCTGGTAAGATAGAAAAAAAGCTGAAAAACCCTAATTCTGTTACTAAAATCCTAAAACAACAGCCTGAAATTCTTCATTCAGCCAAAGTTATAGAAGAAAAAGTATATGTTAATAACGGTGTAACCGGAGAAATTGCTTATTTACGAGCTGTAGACTCTGCATACACCTACGTTAATCCCATTGATAAAACTATTTTCTTTGGCAAATATCCTGATTTTCAATACAGTAATGAAGTTATTCTGGAAAATAGTTTAGATAATCGATTACAAATTCCTGTGGGTGAAAACAGCTCATCTGCACTTCTGTATATGCCAAAACCAGGAACAGGAATTATTAATACAGAAGACGACATCTTTACAAAGCGTGAAATTTATGTAACCGGTGTTTTTCCGGGAAATGACCAGCTCAATAATTATGTGATAGGTCCTTTGGAGCTTGGGCAGGAGCTTCTCAACCTACCAAAAAACGCTGCATATAAAATTGTTATCAAACTGAAGAATGCAGATGATGCAGATGATGTAAAAGATAAACTGGCTGCAAAACTTGGGAAAGATTATACTATAAAGACCAAAGCCGAAGAAAATGCTGCCTTTTGGAAGATGATTAACACCGAAAAGCTAATGATTTACCTCATTTTTGCTCTGGTTATTTTCATTACGACTTTTAATTTGGCTGGTGCCATTATTATCCTTCAGCTTGATAAAAAAGAACAGGCAAAATCATTAATTTCTTTGGGATTATCATTAAACAAATTAAGAAACACGTATTTCTATACAGGTGTTTTAATTGTTATTTTTGGCATTATTTCCGGATTGATTATTGGTACAATCATGTGCTATTTCCAAATGAAGACAGATTTGTTCAAGGCCGGAATGGAGTTGCCTTTTCCTGTAAAAATTACAACGCTTAATTACCTGATTGTTACTGCTGTAGCTTTACTTTTCGGACTTTCAGTATCGTGGTTTTTTTCTAAAATCAATAAAGATTACATTTTAACAAAATAATTCTTTCTATAATCCAATTTTCATCGTAATTTTGTGTCCTAATTTTTAGGAATGAATTCAGTATTAGGCACTAAAGGTCAAATAGTTGAAATATTGGCGGATGCTGAAATTTATAATAAAGAAAAACCCGCTTTTCCTAATAAAAAAAGTGAGTTGATTTGGCAATCAACGTTTCCGGAATACGATCTTTTTGACGGTATTTTAGTTGGCGGACATTCTGGAATTGAAAATTTTAAAATTGGACAGAGAAAAGGTTTGAATTTGGGAAACAGAAAAGGACCTTATTATATTATTTCTATAGATAAAAATGAAAACAGAATATTTGTAGGTGTAGGGAACAACCATCCCGGCTTATATAGAAAAGTGATTTCAATCCCTTTAAATCAAATTGATTTCACGCAAGAATTAAATTTTGATAGTGAAAACTCAATTGAAGTATTAATAAAAAACGAAAGCGATTTTGAGGAGGAAGCAACACTATATCCTATAAACGGCAATATATATATTGAATTTAAAAACAAAGCTAAAGTATACCAGATAAACCAACACCTTTTAATTTACACTAATAAAAATTTATTAGGAACAACAAACAATCTTTTCAAATTATGAAAACAAAATTTACATTTTTATTAATTATCATTTCTTCCTATATATTTGGACAGTCAGCACCTGCATATTATAATGGTTTAGATTTTTCAAAGACAGGCAACGCAATGAAGGATCAGTTGGCTACTCTTATAACCAACACCCACACTTATGAGATTACTTACGGAACCGAAACCAATAATGTTCTTAAAATAAGTGATGCAGACCCTGATGTTCCCGGTAATATATTACTACTTTACGGGAGCAGTACTGCCAATGATAAATACCAAAGGAGCAGAATATCTTCAGGCTCTTGGAACAAAGAACACACTTATCCAAGATCTTTAGGAACACCAAATCTACAATATACAGGACCAGGTGCAGATGCTCATCATTTACGACCTTCAGATATTACCATGAATAGTGACAGAGGAAGTTTGCTTTTTGCTGACGGTTCTGGTGCTACTGCTCTAAAAACAGGTGGAGGCTGGTTTCCGGGTAACGAATGGAGAGGTGATGTTGCAAGAATGATGATGTATATGTATGTAAGATATAATACGCGTGCACAAGCCACTAATGTTGGATTAGGACCTACAACATATTCTCCAGATATGCCGGATATTTTCATCAAATGGAATATTGAGGATCCAGTTTCAAATTTTGAAGTACAAAGAAATAATTATGTTTACAGCGTACAAGGCAACAGAAATCCATTTATAGATAATCCTTATTTAGCAACCGTAATTTGGGGAGGACCAACTGCAGAAAATAAATGGCCAGGAAATTTCTCCTCTGATACAGAAGCTCCAACAACACCTACAAATCTTGCGGTAACAGGAAAATCGGAATCTACCGTTTCTTTAAGTTGGACAGCCTCAACAGATAATGTTGCTGTTACAGGATATGAAATTTATGTAGATGGTGTATTGAAAACTACTGTTACAGGAACTACAGCGACAATCACCGGACTTTTAGCTTCTACAACTTATAACTTTTATGTAAAAGCTAAAGATGCTGCCAATAATATTTCTGCTCAAAGTAATACGGTGCAAGCCACAACCGATGTGTCAAGCGATACGCAAGCACCATCCATTCCAACTAATCTTACTGTTGGAACCGTAACTTCATCATCCATAGCATTAAGCTGGACGGAATCTACTGACAATGTTGCAGTTATTGGATACGATGTGTATGTCGATGGTGTATTATATACAACAGTTACAAGTGCATCGGCAAACATAACAGGATTATCAGCATCTACAACTTATAATTTTTATGTTGTAGCAAAAGATGCTGCAAACAATAGAACTCAAAGCCAAACTGTACAAGGAATAACAAGCGCAGCTTCTACGACTTGTGGAACAGAAACTTTTACAAATATTCCGGCAGCATCAAGCTCTTACACTTCAAACAGTTGGACATCCAATAGTGTCAACTGGACGGCGACAGATTCTAGAACTGATGAATCTATAAACGGAAGAGCAATTGTGGTAAGGAACGGAACGTTATCCTCATCCAAAATTAGTGGTGGAATTGGAAGTTTAACAGTTACAACAAAACAATTCTACTCTTCAGGCAGTGCAGGAAATGTTACTCTCAAAATAAATGGTATTGATAAGGGTACAATTCCTTATAATGCTGCTGGTGGTGCTGCAATTACAACCACAGTTTCAAATATTAATGTATCCGGAGATGTTGTTATAACGTTAGATAAAGCCGGTACTACTACAAGAGTTGGATTTGATGATTTATCTTGGACTTGTTATGCAACAATGGGTACTAATGAAGCCAAAACAAACAAAAATAGTTTAAGAATCTCTCCAAACCCTGTGAAAAATGCTGAAATCAATATCTACGGATTGGAAGCAAAAGGTAAAGTAGAAATTTACAGTATGAACGGGCAAATTGTACAAACAGCCGAAAACGTTTCTAAAACTTCAAATAAAGTACTATTGAAGAATTTGCCAAAAGGCGTTTACATCCTTAAGGCTGAAAACAAATCAGTGAAATTTATTGTAGATTAAACAATTCATAATAATCATCAAATGACCGAAGAAAAATCTTCGGTCATTTTTTGTACCTTTGATACTATGGAAAACGTGAAAAAATTTGGTTTGGCTGGCAGAAATATCGCCTATTCTTTTTCAAAAAAATATTTTACCGAAAAGTTTAGAAAATTGTTCCTCAAAAACTATTCTTATGAAGTTTTTGATTTAAACGACATCACCGAAATTTCAGAGATCCTTAAAGAAAAAAACCTTCAGGGTTTCAACGTAACTATTCCTTACAAGGAGCAAATCATACCTTATCTCGATGAGTTGAGCGATGAAGCCAAAGAAATTGGTGCCGTGAACACGGTACTAATTAGAAACGGAACAACAAAGGGATTTAACACCGACACTTACGGTTTCGAGAAAACTTTAAATCTTCACAAAAAAGACTATCACAAAAAAGCACTAATCCTTGGAGATGGCGGCGCAGCAAAAGCTGTGAAATACGTTTTGAAGCAGAAAGAAATCCCCTACAACACGGTTTCAAGAAAATCAGAAATTAATTTTGAAAATCTTCCGGAAGAAATGGTTTCCGCACATCAGATTATTGTTCAATGTACGCCTGTAGGTACTTTTCCGGATGTTGAAAATTGCCTCCATTTCCCATTCAAAGCATTATCAGACAAGCATTTAATTATTGATTTAATTTACAACCCAGATTATACAGAATTTATAAAACGAGCTGCAGAAAATGGTGCAAAATGCGTAAACGGATATTTTATGCTTGAACAACAGGCTGAAAAAGCTTGGGAAATCTGGAATTCTTAATCCATTTTTACCGAAGTTTTTTGCTAATAAATTCTCTGCCTAAAAGAAAATTTAAGTATATTTATTGCGATTTTGCACGCAAAGTTATCTTTGCACGCACATTTGAACACAAACAAGAACTTAAAATTAAGTTGCTATGAACACGGAACACCAAAAACCCGAAAACGAAAGACTAAAATCTCAAATGGAAGAACAACCACAGCAAACCCCTGAAAATCAAGCTGATGTTGATACTCAAAAATCGGTAAACACTCCACCGGATGAGAAAGTTTTATCCGAAATAGATCCTCATAAAGAAGAAATAATTACTGAAGAAATTTCTGAAGATGTTCCGCACAGTTCTAAAACCGAAGTGATGGAAACTACACCAGAAAATCAGAAAAATATGCATACACAGAAGCCTTTTCAAATCCCGGAAGAAAAAGTGCTTTCTGAAATCGATCGTGAAGAAGCTGAAGAAGAACATGAAGAAACCCCGGATCACAATGCTGATTCCAGAACTATAGAACAGGTTGTAGACGAAATGGAAAAACTGGTGAACGAAGAAAATGCCGGTGAAAAAAACCGCCAATTTCAGCAGTTGAGAGATTTGGCAACGCAAAAAATGCACGAAGAAACTGATGATAAAAAACACGAGTTTACGTCAGCAGGAAATCCTGAAGAGAATTTCTCTTGGGAACATCCATCATTATCAAAACTTTCAGGTTTAATAACTATTTTTAAAGAAAAACACGATCAATATCTTAAAAAACAGGAAGAACAGCACGCTGAAAACCTTTCTGCAAGACAGGAAATCATTGAAAGGCTGAAACACCTTTACACCAATACAGAAGCCGGAACCAATCTTTTTAAAGAAATCCGTGAGATAAAACAGGCTTGGAGTAACGCAGGACAGGTTGCAAAATCAGAGTTTAAGTTACTGAACAACAACTACTTTCATCACTTGAATCAATTCTATGCGATGTTAGATCTTAACAAAGATTATTTGCATCAGGAATACACACATAATCTTGAGAAAAGGCAACAAATTATCGAGCGCGCAAAAGAACTGGTGAATGAACCGGTACAAAAAGCGCTGAACGAACTGCAGTATCTTCATAAATTATGGAAAGAGGAAGCTGAACCTGTTGCAGAGGAGTTCCGTGAGAAAACTTGGGACGAATTCAAGGAAATTTCAAATCAAATTCACGAGAGAAAATCTGAACTTTCTGCAGCAATAGAAGAAGAACAAACAGCCAATCTTGAAAAGAAAAATCAAATTATTGAAGAAATAAAAAAACTTTCTTCACCTGATAAAGAGCCTAACCATAACTTTTGGCAAAACGCCATTAAGAAAGTGGAAGATTTAAGAGCTGAATTCCTTAAAACAGGAAGTGTGCCGAGAAAAATCTCTAATCAAAACTGGAACGATTTTAAGCAAACGCTAAGACAGTTCAATACTTTAAAAAATGATTTCTATAAGAATCTGAAAGGCAGCCAAGTTACCAATCTTGAAGAAAAACTGAAGCTAATTCAGGTTGCCCAAGATAATATGAATTCTGAAGATTGGGATACAATGGTTCCTCTCTTCAAAAAACTTCAGGACGATTGGAAAAAAATAGGACACGTCCCAAGAAGCCAAGCCAACAAAATTTGGGATGATTTCCGTGAGGCTTGTAACACTTTCTTCAATAATTACAGAAGCAAAAATACTGCAAGTGGTGATAATTGGAAAGAAAACTATAAACTGAAACGTGTTCTGCTTGATGAACTGAAAGAAGTTGGAAGCGATGACAACAGTGTAGAAAAAATAGAAGAAATTAAAGGAAAATGGAACGCCATCGGAAAAGTGCCGCGCGAGAAACTTTCTATCAATACCGAATTCAACAAAACTTTAAGAGAAAAACTAAAACTCAACAGGGTAAGTGAATTCGATATTAAAGATGAAAATCTTTCGGAAAATCAATTGACGGATAAGGCTAGAAAAATTAAAAATCAAGTGGCTGATTTAGAGGCTGAAATTGTAAAATTAGAAAACAATCTTGGTTTCTTCCAAAATCCAAGCAGAGAAAATCCTCTATTGAAGGAAACTTATGCTACCATAGATGATAAAAAAGCTCAACTTGAAAGCCTGAAAAGTAATCTTCACAACATTATAACGGGAGAGTAATTCTTTAGAAAAAACGATAAGCTTATGAAGAAAATTCTATTAATTTGCTTTGCTGTTTTTGTGATCTTTCAAGTTAAAAGTCAGAATGTTACAGACAGAATTGGCATTGAAGGACCTATTGAATTTAATGGCACTGAATTTTTCCTGTCTTGGTCCAAACAGAACTCAAAACTTTTGTATTTGCAGCAGTTTTTACCAAAAGATGAGCGTATTGAAGAGTTTAATCAATTACTCAATTTCTCTTATTTAAACAAAGACATCGAAATTGAAGAAGCAGTAAGGCAAAAGGTATCACAGATACAGAAGCTACAGGAAAAAATGAAAAATACCATTATAAATGTAACTGAAAGTCCTGATGGTAAAGAATTTATAATTGATTATTCCCTTATCGAAACTCCGGAAAAAGGTAATGCCTATTTAGAATACAACATCAACCGCTTCAAAAAAACTGGTGCAGACAATAAAGCACTTTTAGTGTTGGCTTATTCTAAAAGAATTTACGGTGACAGCAAATCAGCTGCTAAAATAATTTCTAAAGAGAGAAACAACCTTATGGCTGCCATGATTCAGTACCAAATACCTGCAATAACCTTGCAACCTGAAACCAAATAGTCTATAAAAAAATATGGATTAACACTTAACTGCGTGTTAAGTGTTTTTTTATTAAAATGAATGATGAAATCTACATAAAACGGTGTATAGAATTAGCCAAGAAAGCGACTGGAGCAACTTATCCAAATCCTTTAGTTGGAAGTGTTATCGTGCACGAAGGAAAAATTATTGGTGAAGGTTACCATAAAAAATCCGGTGAACCTCACGCAGAAATTAACGCTATTAATTCTGTTAAAAACCAGAATTTACTCCCCGATTCTACTATTTACGTTTCTCTCGAACCTTGTTCGCATTTTGGTAAAACACCACCTTGCGCTTTAAAGCTAAAGGAAGTTGGATTTAAAAAAGTAGTTATCGGAATATTAGATTCCCACGAAAAAGTAAACGGCAAAGGCAAACATATATTAGAGGAAGCAGGTATAGAAGTGGTAACCGAAATTTTGGAAGACGAATGTCGTGAACTAAACAAACGCTTTTTCACATTCCATCAGAAGAAAAGACCTTATATTATTTTGAAATGGGCACAATCTGAAGATGGGTTTATGGACAAGAATTTCAAGCCCACTCCTATTTCAAATGCTTTGTCTAATCAGTATACCCATCAAATGAGAGCTGATGAACATGCGATTTTAATTGGTACACAAACCGCTTTGAATGACAATCCTTCATTAACAGTGAGGAATGTCATAGGAAAAAATCCGGTGAGGATTCTGATTGATTTTGATTTGAAAGTGCCTTCTGATTTTAATATTTTCAATAATGAAGCGCCAACTTTGGTTTTCAATTCTAAAAAAAATGAAGAAATTGGCAATGTAAAATATATTAAGGTGGAAAGGGATAATTTTCTTCAAAACCTGATGACTAGTCTTTACGAAGAGCAAATACAATCGGTTATTATTGAAGGTGGTAGATTTACTTTACAACAATTTATCGATGCAGGACTTTGGGATGAAGCAGTTATTATCAAAAAAGAAAATCTTTTTTTAGAAAACGGAACCAAAGCACCTAAACATAATTTTGAAAATCCTTCTACAGAAACCTTCAAAGACAATTCCATAAGTCGTTACAGAAATCCACAATGATTTTTGAATTCAAAACCATAGAAAAACCTATAGAAAACATCCTTTTGAAAGAAAAAGGCAGCAAGTTTATTGGTTTTGCGTTTCCGGTGAGCAATGAAAATGAATTAAAATCATCTTTAGAAAAAATAAGAGCAGAGCATCCAAAAGCGACGCATCATTGTTATGCCTTCAGAATGGGGATTAATGGTGAACATTACCGTGCCAATGATGATGGTGAACCTTCAGGAAGTGCTGGCTTGCCAATCTACAATCAACTGTTAGCACACGAACTTACCAATGTTTTAGTTATTGTAGTAAGATATTATGGAGGCACTAAACTGGGTGTTCCCGATTTGGTAAAAACATACAAAGAGTCAGCTAAACTAACTTTGGATGAAGCCCAAATTATTACCAAAGAACTTGAAAGTAACATTGAAATTGAATTCCACTTTAATCAGCAGAATGTCATCTTCACTTTATTAAATAAATTTGAGGCTAAAATTATAAATTTCGATGCCGCTGAAAACTGCACCATTTCTGCATCAATAAAAACCTCTCAAAAAGAAAACATCTCGGAAATTCTTTCCGAGATGCAACATATTTCTTTTAAATTTACTGAAATTTAATCTCTTCTCCCTGTAAGCATCGAAGCGAAGTAAATCAATTGTGCCAATGAGCCTAATGCTGCTACCACGTATGTTCTTGCAGCCCATTTCAAAGAATCATCTGCACCTTCATACTCTGCATTGTTAGCCAACGTTCCTGAACTTCTCAACCAAGCTAAAGCTCTTTTGCTCGCATCATATTCTACCGGCAAAGTTACAAATGCAAATGCTGTAGTTACTGCAAATAAAATCACACCAATTAATAAAAGCGTTTTACTTCCACTACTTGCCATTACTACAATCCCTGCCATTAGTACAAACTGTAAAAGTTTCGAAGAAAAATTAACTGCAGGCACCATTTTAGAACGCAATTGCAACATCGAATATCCTACAGCGTGTTGCACAGCGTGACCTGTTTCGTGTGCTGCAACTGCTGCTGCAGCTGCATTTCTCTGCATATAAACACCTTCGGAAAGGTTTATAGTCTTATTTTGAGGATTATAGTGATCCGTCAATTGTCCAGGTACAGAAATAACCTGTACATCGTGGATTCCATTGTCACGAAGCATTTTTTCTGCAATTTCTTTTCCGGACATTCCGTTTTGCAAATGCACATTCGAGTAATGTGCAAACTTAGACCTAAGTCTGTTCTGTACAATCATACTAATGATGAAAATTGCACCGATAATAAGGTAATAACCACTCATTTCTTTATTATTTTTTTAATTATTTGTTAAATTGTTAGAGTTTCTTTTTTGATGGAAAAACTATGCCAAATTAGTAGTCTTTTTTAATTAATAACTATCTTTGCTTTTCCATAAAATTTTCTAATGTCCAAAATCAATATTATAGAAGTAAAATCCGAAAAACAGCTGATGGAGTTCATCCACTTCCCTATGGATTTATACAAAAATAATAAAAACTTTGTACCGCCACTCATTAACGACGAAAAGCATATTTGGGACATCAATGAAAACCCAGCATTACAATATTCTAAAGCCAAGCAGTTTTTAGCCTATAAAGACAATAAGGTTGTGGGCAGAATTGCGGTAATGATCAATCAAAAAGAGGAAAAAGAGCTGGGAATAAGAAAAGTACGTTTCGGATGGATTGATTTTATTGATGATATGGAGGTTTCAAGAGCATTGATTGATACAGCAATCAGCTTTGCTAAAGAGAACAACATCAATAAGATTGAAGGACCTATGGGATTTACGAATCTCGATAAGGCCGGAATGTTGGTGTTTGGTTTTGATGAATTAGCCACCATGATTGGGATTTATAATTTCGATTACTACCCTAAACATCTTGAAAAATTAGGACTTACCAAAGAAAAAGAATGGGTAGAATATGAAATTAATTTCCCTGAAGTACTTCCCGAAAAGGTTGTTAAATTTAATGAACTGGTAAAAGAAAAATACAACCTGAAAGTTTTGAAATTCAAAACAAAAAATGAAATTCTTTCGTATATAGACCCGATGTTCAAACTTTTGGATGAAACCTATAAAAACCTCTCTACTTACACACCGATAACAGAAGAGCAGATAAAAACTTACAAAGAAAAATATTTCCCTTTCATCAACAAAGATTACATTATCTGTATTGCTGATGAAAACAACAATTTAATTTCTTTTGCTATTACAATGCCATCATATTCCAAAGCTTTACAAAAAGCCAACGGAAAACTGTTTCCTTTTGGCTGGTGGCATTTCCTGCAGGCAGGAAAGAAAAATGACAGAGCTAATTTTTACTTAATTGGTATACATCCCGATTATCAGCGTCGAGGTGTTACTTCTATCATTTTTAAAGAAATCTATGAGACTTTTAAAAAGAAAGGCGTAAAACATTTGGAAACAAATCCTGAACTTGAGGAAAACCGTGCCATTCAATTACTTTGGCAGGATTATAATCCTATCAATCACAAACGCAGAAGAACTTACGCTCTCGAAATAAATCTATAAAATGAAAAAGCATTTATACGTTTACGGTGCTATGATTATAATTTTTATCGTCTACAATCAGTTTTTCCAAACAGCTGACGAAAGAACCAATGCTTTGATCAACATATTATTTGCAAGTTTTCTGTTTCTTTATATGGCTTATGTCGCTTATTTGGTTGTAAAAAGAATGAAAAGTTCTTCAAAAAAATAATTATTTAGAAACAGTCTAAATAACATTGTAACTCCACCAATAATTTCTTTTTTTGAGTCATTATTTTTCTCTATTCACCTTTAATTTGTTAAATTTGCAGATTGAGAAAATTATGTATTAATGAACTTACCTGAAAATTACATCCCGATTTTAATACAAGCAGCCGTTGCATTAGGTTTTGTATTATTATCACTAATTGGAACTCATTTTCTAGGCCCAAAACAAAGCAAAGAAAAAAATCGTAAAAACGAAAGTTTCGAATGTGGTATCGAAGTAGAAGGAAATGCAAGATCACCTTTTTCTGTTAAATATTTCCTTACAGCAGTGCTGTTTGTACTTTTTGATATAGAGATTGTTTTCTTTTATCCTTATGCAGTAAATTTTAGGGAATTCGGTGTTGCCGGCTTTTTAGCTGTCCTCACATTTGTTGCCATTTTCTTCCTCGCATTCATTTATGTTTGGAAGAGAGGCGCTTTAGATTGGGACAAGTAACATTGAGATGGGATTAAGCTAAATTCACAAGATAACTTAATAAAAGTTTCAATATAAGCCTGAAACTTTAAACTTTAAACAAAAAATATGTCAGATAATAAACCGGTAGTAAGAATGGATGCTCAAGCACCTGAAGGCTATGAAGGCGAAGGTTTTTTTGCTACCAAACTAAGCAGCGTTATTGGTTTAGCGAGAAGTTATTCACTCTGGCCATTACCTTTTGCAACCTCATGCTGCGGTATTGAATATATGGCTTTTCTAAACCCAACTTATGACGGTTCTAGATTTGGGATGGAAAGAAACTCTTTTTCACCAAGACATGCCGATATGTTGATGGTTTGCGGAACCATTTCTAAAAAATTAGGACCCGTTTTACAGCAGGTTTACACTCAAATGGCAGAACCGCGTTGGGTAGTAGCAGTAGGCGCTTGCGCTTCAAGTGGTGGTATTTTCGATACTTATTCAGTCCTTCAGGGAATTGATAAAATTATTCCTGTGGATGTTTATGTTCCGGGGTGTCCACCAAGACCAGAACAGATTATTGAAGGTGTAATGCAGGTTCAAGCTCTTGCACAAAGTGAAAGCCTTAGAAGAAGAGATATGCCGGAATACCAAAAACTTCTGGAATCTTACGGAATAAAATAAAAAATTTTAGTTTCAAGTCCAAGTTCAATGTTTCAAATTGTGAACATTAAACCTTAAAACCTGAAACCTGAAGCAAAACAGATATGACAAACGAATTTGTTTTAGAAGCGATAAATAGGGAATTTCCGGGAAGCGTGCTTTCAAGCTCAGAGCCTTATGGCATGCTAACGTTGGAAATAAAAAAAGAGGATTTGAAGAAAGTGGTTCACCATTTAAGAGATTCTTCTTTAGAAATTAATTTCCTTACCGATGTTACAGGTATTCATTATCCTGAAGACAAAGAAAAAGAACTGGGAGTAATTTATCACCTTCACAATATGAAAGAAAATTTCAGAATTCGTCTGAAATCATTCACAAAAAAAGAAGGAGCCGAGTTTGAAACTTTAACCGACCTTTATGCGGGTGCTAACTGGATGGAAAGAGAAACTTATGATTTTTTCGGAATTAAATTCAAAGGCCATCCGGATTTAAGAGTGATTTTAAACTCTACAGACCTTGGTTATCACCCAATGTTGAAAGAATATCGCTTGGAAGATGGTACCAGAACTGATAAAGATGATAAAATGTTCGGTAGATAAAAATAAATGATGAATAATAATTGTTAAATGATCATCAATTATCGCTTATCAATTATCAATTATAAGTTATGAAAGACAACGCACTATCTAATATAATCAACCAATACGACTCAAGCGAACACATCGACGGACAGTTGTATACCCTTAACCTTGGTCCTACGCACCCTGCAACGCACGGTATTTTCGAAAACGTGCTTACAATGGATGGTGAAAGAATTGTACATTCCGAACAAACTGTAGGTTATATACATCGTGCTTTTGAGAAAATTTCTGAGAGAAGAAATTTTGCACAAATCACAACTCTTACCGATCGTATGAACTATTGTTCTGCGCCTATCAATAATATTGGATGGCATATGACAGTGGAAAAACTCATTGGTTGCGAAGTTCCTAAACGTGTAGATTATATGCGTGTGATTATGATGGAGCTGGCTCGCATCGGTGATCATATGGTATGCAATGGTGTTACAGCAATGGATGCGGGAGCTATTACAGGTTTAACTTGGTTATTCCGTGAGAGGGAGGCAATCTACGAAATGTATGAGCAGATTTGTGGTGCAAGGATGACGACTAATATGGGTAGAATTGGAGGTTTTGAAAGAGATTTCTCACCCAAATTCCACGAACTACTTCAAAATTGGTTAAAGAAATTCCCGAAAATTTGGGGTGAATTCTGTGCCTTGAATGAAAGAAACAGAATTTTTATGGATCGAACCATTGGCGCAGGCTCAATCTCTGCTGAAAGAGCTTTAAGCTATGGTTTTACAGGTCCGAATCTTCGTGCAACTGGTGTTGATTATGATGTGCGTGTTGCCAGCCCTTATTCTTCATACAATGATTTCGATTTTATCATTCCTATAGGAACTGCAGGAGACACTTATGACCGTTTTATGGTGCGTCAGCAAGAAGTTTGGGAATCATTGAAAATTATTGAACAAGCCTATAAAAACCTTCCTGAAGGTCCATTCCACGCTGATGTCCCGGAATTCTACCTTCCTGAAAAAGCTGATGTTTACAACAAAATGGAAGCCTTAATCTACCATTTCAAAATAGTAATGGGAGAAACTGATGTTCCAAAAGGTGAAGTGTACCACTGCGTAGAAGGCGGAAATGGCGAATTAGGTTTCTATCTAACCAGTGATGGAGGCAGAAGCCCTTACAGATTGCATTTCAGAAGACCTTGTTTTATTTATTATCAGGCATATCCTGAAATGATCAAAGGCGGGATGATTTCCGATGCCATCGTTACGATGTGTTCTATGAATGTAATTGCGGGCGAATTAGACGCATAAAATTGTAAAAAAGTATGATGTACAAAGTACATTGTACCAATTAGATATAATGTTTGTACTTTGTACATAATGCATTTTACAAAAAATAAAAAATGAGCGAAACGATTGCTTTCAAACCTGAAACTTTAGAGCAGGTCAATAAAATTATCGCAAGATACCCGGAAGGAAGACAAAAGTCAGCCTTAATTCCCATTTTGCACATTGCACAGAAAGAATTTGGAGGATGGTTGGATGTTCCGGTGATGGATTATGTTTCAGAAATTTTGAATATCAAACCAATTGAAGTGTACGAAGTTGCGACCTTCTACACCATGTTCAATATGCAGCCAGTTGGTAAATATGTTCTTGAAGTATGCAGAACTGGGCCTTGTATGGTTTCCGGAAGCGAAAAAATATTGAATCATATCCGAACAAAACTAAATATCAAAGATGGAGAAACCACTGCAGACGGATTGTTTACACTGAAGCCGGCGGAATGTCTTGGCGCTTGTGGTTACGCACCTATGATGCAGTTGGGTAAATTTTATCACGAACATTTAACTATTGAAAAAGTAGACGAAATCCTGGAACTTTGCAAACAGGGAGCGATTGATTTAGGATAAAAAAATTTTAAATTCTAAATTTTAGATTTTAAATTAATTAGAAAATAAGAACTACGGCTGAAAGCAAATTGCTCAAAGCCGAAAGCAAAATAAAACAATGAGTAAAAAACTTTTACTTAAAGACGCACACATAGAGGGAATCCGCTATTTTGATGTTTATAGAAAACAAGGCGGTTACGAAGCACTAGAAAAAGCGTTGAAAATGACTCCCGAGGAAATTTTGGAAGAAGTAAAAGCTTCCGGTCTTCGTGGTCGTGGTGGTGCCGGTTTCCCAACCGGTTTGAAGTGGAGTTTCCTTGCTAAACCGGAAGGTGTACCAAGACACTTGGTAGTAAACGCTGACGAATCTGAGCCGGGAACCTTTAAGGACAGATATTTAATGGAATTCCTACCGCATCTTTTGATTGAAGGAATGCTGATTTCTTCTTACTGCCTCGGCTCTAACAGTTCATTCATCTACATCCGTGGTGAATACTCGTGGATTCCGGATATTTTGGAAGAAGCCATTGAGGAAGCCAGAAATGCAGGTTTTCTTGGTAAAAATATTTTAGGAACAGGTTTCGACTGTGAAATTTATGTTCAGCGTGGCGCAGGTGCCTACATTTGTGGTGAAGAAACCGCACTTCTAGAGTCTCTTGAAGGAAAAAGAGGAAACCCAAGACTAAAACCGCCCTTCCCTGCTGTAAAAGGGCTTTGGGAAAGACCTACTGTGGTAAACAACGTGGAATCTATCGCTGCGGTAGTTCCAATCATCAATATTACCGGTGCTGAATATGCCAAAATAGGTGTTGGAAAATCAACCGGAACTAAATTAATTTCAGCTTGTGGAAACATCAACAAACCAGGCGTTTATGAAATTGATATGACTATCACGGTTGAAGAATTTATTTATTCTGATGAGTACTGTGGTGGCATTAAAGACGGCAAAAAGCTAAAGGCTTGTATCCCAGGAGGTTCTTCAGTGCCAATCGTTCCTGCGAATTTACTTTTGAAAACCATAAACGGCGAACCGAGATATATGAACTACGAATCCCTTGCAGAAGGTGGCTTCGCTACCGGAACTATGATGGGTTCAGGAGGTTTTATTGTTTTAGATGAAGACCAATGTATCGTAGAGCATACAATGACGTTAGCAAGATTTTATGCCCACGAAAGTTGTGGACAGTGTACACCGTGCCGAGAAGGAACACCATGGATGTATAAAATCCTGAAAAAAATAGAAAATGGAGAAGGAACAATGGAAGACATTGATTTGCTTTGGGATATCCAAAGAAAAATTGAAGGAAACACCATTTGTCCGTTGGGTGATGCTGCAGCTTGGCCAGTAGCAGCGGCAATACGTCATTTCAGAGATGAGTTTGAATGGCACGTGAAAAATCCGGAACTGGCGAAAAAACAGAATTACGGTTTAGCCAATTATGCCGACCCAATTCCTGCTCCTGCAGCCAATTAATTAAATACAAAAAAGCATTTGCTTGATTGAAGATATGAGCGAAGAAGTTAAAAAATTTAAAATCACGATAGACGGACAGGAAACCGAAGTAATGCCCGGAACTACCATTCTCGAAGCGGCAAGACAAATCGGCGGAAAATCTGTACCGCCTGCAATGTGCTACTATAAACCTCTTGAAACCAGTGGTGGACGATGCAGAACTTGTCTGGTAGAAGTATCAAAAGGTTCGGAAGCAGATCCGAGGCCGATGCCGAAACTCGTGGCAAGCTGCAGAACCGGAGTGATGGACGGGATGGAAGTAAAAAACCTGACCTCCGAAAAAACACAGGAAGCCAGAAAAGCCGTAACCGAATTTCTTTTGGTAAACCACCCTTTGGATTGCCCAATCTGCGACCAGGCCGGTGAATGTCACCTTCAGGATTTGGGTTATGAGCACGGTGTGGAACAAACCAGAACTGAATTTGAAAGAAGGACTTTCGAGCCGGAAGATATCGGGCCGTACATCAAACTTCATATGAACAGATGTATCCTTTGTGCAAGATGCGTTTTGGCAGCTAACCAACTGACCGAAGAACGTGAGCACGGCATCCTGTTCAGAGGCGACCACGCTGAAATTTCAACCTATCTGAATAAAGCGCTCGACAACGATTTCATCGGAAACGTGATTGATGTTTGTCCGGTAGGTGCATTAACCGACAGAACGGCACGTTTCGCAAGCCGTGTTTGGTTTACAAAACCGATGAACGCGACCTGCAAATGCGATAAATGTTCAGGTAAAGCGGTGCTTTGGATGAAAGGCGATGAAGTGGTGAGAGTAACGGCAAGAAAAGACCAATACGACGAAGTTCAGGACTGGATCTGCAACTCTTGCCGTTGGGAAAAGAAAGATGTTAAGTATTGGAACATCGAAGGTCCGAGACATATTGACCGACATTCGGTAATATCCCTGAACCATTATCAGAAACCGGAAGACGAACCAATTTTACTGGATAATCCTGACGCTAAAGAAATTAGCGAGAAAGACGAAAAACAGGCAGAAGAACAAAAATAATTTATAATCAGATAATTTGGGAATGAGGTAATGAGACTTTTTTTTAATCTCGAATCTTAAATCTCGAATCTCGAATCAAAAAAATTATGGATTTAATCACTTTTAAAATCATACTTGTTGTAGCACTTTTTGCAGTGTCATTAGGTATTGCAGCCTACTCTACTTGGGGTGAAAGAAAAGTTGCTGCAGCATTGCAGGATAGAATTGGGCCAAACAGAGCCGGGCCATTTGGTTTATTACAACCTCTGGCAGATGGTGGAAAACTGTTCTTTAAGGAAGGATTTATCCCAGCAGGAGCTGAAAAATTTCTTTTCATATTAGGACCTTCCATTACAATGTTTATTGCTTTGGTTACCGGAGCTGTAATTCCGTGGGGTAAATCGTTGAACATTGGTGGGGAATCTTTCGGGCTTCAGGTAGCCAACGTAGATATTGGTGTTCTTTTCCTTGTGGGAATGGTTTCTATCGGGGTTTACGGAATGATGATCGGAGGCTGGGCTTCTAACAATAAATATTCATTGATTGGTGCTATCCGCGCTTCATCCCAGATGATTTCTTACGAATTGGCAATGGGACTTTCTCTACTTTCTATCATTATGATGAGTGGAAGTTTGGATTTGAATAAGATTGTAGCAGATCAAGGTGCTGGTAAACTTTGGGGACTTTTTGAAGCCGATGGTTTCAACTGGAATATCCTGTACCAACCATTAGCATTCATCATATTTTTTGTAGCAGCAATGGCTGAAACAAATCGTCACCCTTTCGATTTACCGGAATGTGAATCGGAACTGGTAAATGGTTATATGACAGAATACTCCTCAATGAGCTTTGGGATGTATATGTTTGGTGAATATGTAAATATGTTCATCTCTAATGCATTAATCGCGACTTTATTTTTCGGTGGATTTAATTATCCGGGAATTAACTGGGTAACTGAAAATTGGGGCGAAAATGTAGCAGGAATATTGAGTATTTTGGCAATTTTAGCTAAAGCAATTATTGGAATCTTAATCTTTATGTGGATTAGATGGACGATCCCAAGATTCAGATACGACCAATTGATGCATTTGGGCTGGAAAACATTAATACCTCTTGCACTACTGAATTTGGTAATTACAGGTGCGGTGATTTTATTTGCCGGAGCATAGGAGTAAAGGTTTTGGAGAGCTCTAGGAGTTTGAGTGTTCGTGTGTGATGAGTTTTGAGACTTTTCAGAATGTTGAACTTGAATCGTTACACTAAGCATCTTGAAGAGTCGGAACTTGATAACCTGAAACTTGGAACTTCGGAAAATAGGATTGCGTGAGCGATGGTAGTGAAAAGCCCGGAGTAAGCGTGGGCGCGAGCGCAGCGAGCGTCGATGAACGAGGACTTGAAGCGAACGTAGCGACCCGAATGAGCGAACGAAACGCAGTGGAGTGTGCAAGTGAGGGACACGCCCAAATAAAAGCTGGAATGTTGGAGAGTTGGGAGTGAATGAGTTTAAACTTGAGACAAATAATAAAATTTTGAAGGCCGAAAGCATACTGCTTAATGCCGAAAACAAAATAAAAGATAATGAAACTAACAAACAGGTCAAAAGTTGTTTCGAATAAGGAAATGACCTTTATGGAAAAACTCTACCTTCCCGCCATTGTGAAAGGTATGGGGATTACTTTGAGGCACGCCCTGGAAGGTTCCAAAGGGAAAGTTTTTGCTTATCCGGAAGTTCAGAAACCGAGAGCCAAAGTGTGGCGCGGACACCACGTGCTGAAGCGTGATGAAGAAGGAAGGGAAAGATGTACCGCATGTGGGCTTTGTGCCGTAGCATGCCCTGCAGAAGCCATTACAATGACGGCAGCAGAGCGAACCAAGGAGGAGAAACACCTTTACAGAGAAGAAAAATATGCTTCTGTTTACGAAATTAATATGCTACGCTGCATCTTCTGCGGAATGTGCGAGGAAGCGTGTCCAAAATCTGCTATTTACCTGACAGACAGATTGGTAGACGTAGAAAGTAACCGTGGATCTTTTATCTACGGAAAAGATAAACTTGTGGAAGATGTAAATAATAGAATTGACATCACCGATAGGCAAAGCGAACTACAAAAAAAGGCAGTGAAGTAATGGAACAGATTTTATTTTTCGTAGTAGCAGGAATTGCCATTTTGAGTGCGGCAAGTTTTGTATTCAACCGTAACCCTATTTATTCTATCCTTTCGCTAATTGTTACAATGTTCTCGATTGCGGGAATGTATGTGCTATTGAATGCACAGTTCCTAGGTATTGTGCAGGTAATTGTATATGCCGGAGCAATTATGGTTTTGTTTCTTTACATCCTGATGATGCTGAACCTTAACAAAGCAGACGAAGGCAAAAAACAGAATGCTCTGAAATTTATAGGAGTTTTTGCCGGCGGTATTTTGCTTGTGGGAATGCTGGGCGCTTTCAGAGGGGTGAAACAGAATATTGTTGCCGGTGAAGGAATAGACTACAGCGTAGGTTTGACCAAAAACTTAGGAAGACTTTTGTTTAACGAATATGTGCTGCCTTTCGAACTGGCTTCTATCCTCATTCTTGCGGGAATCGTAGGTGCGGTATTGATTGGTAAGAGAGATTTATAAAATTATGGGTGAAGTAAATACATTTATACAAAGCGTGCCGCTGAATTATTTTGTAATTCTGGCAACGGTATTGTTCTGTCTTGGGGTTTTGGGCGTTTTATTGAGAAAAAATGCTATTATCATTCTAGGTTGTGTGGAACTGATGCTGAATTCTGTAAATCTGCTTTTGGCAGCATTTTCAAGTTATATGGGAGACGGACATGGGCAAATTCTGGTGTTCTTCATAATGGTAGTTGCCGCAGCTGAAGTTGCAGTAGGTTTGGCTATTATCGCTATGATGTACAGAAATACCAAATCTGTGGACGTAAGTATATTTAACAAATTAAGAGGATAAGAAGGATGGAAAATTTGATTTTTGCTATTGTACTTCTTCCACTTGCCGGGTTTTTAATCAACGGACTTTTCGGAAAAATGCTTCCGAAAAATATAGTGGGTGGAATTGCAACGCTGGTGGTTTTTGCGGCTTTCTGTATCGCATCGTATTTGTTTTTTAATTTTGACAACACTTCCCAGCCGGTTATCGTACGGGCTTTTGAATGGTTCCGGGTAAACGGCATCCAGGTGAATTTCAGTTTCCAGATTGATCAGTTGTCTTTAATGATGATCATGATCATCACGGGAATCGGTTCACTGATCCACCTCTATTCCATCGGTTATATGAGCCACGATAAAGGTTTCCACAGGTTCTTTGCATACCTGAACCTTTTCGTTTTTATGATGCTCCTTTTGGTTATGGGCAGTAACTACATCATACTTTTCATCGGATGGGAAGGTGTAGGTCTTTGCTCTTACCTACTGATTGGTTTCTGGTTCAAGAATAAAGAATACGGAAAAGCAGCTAGAAAGGCGTTCATTATGAACCGTATCGGTGACCTTGGTCTTTTGATGGGTATCTTTATGATTGCCTTCCACACCAACGCATTCGACTATCTTTCGGTAGCACAGAACGCTTCAAAATTTGAACTGGATGGTTCTGTAATTATCTTTATCTGCGCAGCACTTTTCATTGGTGCAACAGGTAAATCGGCGCAGGTTCCGCTCTACACGTGGTTACCGGATGCAATGGCTGGTCCGACACCGGTTTCTGCACTCATCCACGCTGCAACGATGGTAACAGCAGGTGTTTACTTGGTCGTTCGTTCAAACTTTTTATATGTTCTTGCACCAACGGTAATGGACGGAATTCTGTTTATTGGTTTGCTAACAGCGGCTGTTGCGGCTTTCTACGCAATGAGACAGAACGACATCAAAAAAGTTCTCGCCTATTCTACAGTTTCCCAACTTGGTTTTATGGTGGTGGCTCTTGGCGTTGGCGCTTACACTGCGGCAATGTTCCACTTGATGACGCACGCATTCTTTAAGGCATTATTATTCCTTGGTTCCGGTTCCGTAATCCACGCGATGGGCGGCGAACAGGATATGCGTTTTATGGGCGGGCTGAAAGATAAGATTAAAATCACCCACATCACATTCCTTATCGGAACATTTGCGATTGCGGGTATGCCATTATTCTCCGGGATGATTTCCAAAGATGAAATTATGGTTGCAGAGTGGGCAAAAAATCCGGTTTTATGGGTAATCCTTTTCCTAATTGCAGCCATGACGGCGGCGTATATGTTCCGACTTTATTATCTGACATTCCACGGACAGTTCAGAGGAACCGAAGAGCAGAAACACCATCTTCACGAAAGCCCACTGAATATGACTGTACCTTTGATGGTTCTCGCGGTACTTTCCGTTGTCGGAGGTTTTATCAACTTACCTCATATCATCGGACACGGACATTATTCCAAACTTCAGAAATGGCTGAGCCCGGTTTTGGTTGAGAATGCTAAAAGCCAGCTGGAGGCGAATCTAAAAGGAGTTTCAGTTTCTACAGAATACATCCTGATTGCAGTGACCGTTGCAATGTTCTTCGCGGTTTGGTTTATCATCAGAAATATTTATGTCAACAAAGGCAAACTTCCCGTTGCGGAAGAAGAGTACACCGGCTGGGAAAGACTTTCTGCCAAAAAATTATATGTGGATGAACTGTACAACGCTTTGTTTGTGAGAACGGTTGAAGGTTTGGGCCGCGGTGGAAAAATGTTCGATAACAATGTTTTGGATAAAGTAGTCGATTTCGTGGGCGATGGTGCTGAAGAAAGTGGAAAATCGATGAAGAAACTGCAGAACGGAAATGTGGAGAATTATGTTCTGGTGATGTCTCTGGCTATCGGAATTATATTGATTGTTAACTTTTTATTACAATAATAATGTCGTATCATTTATTAGCATTATTACTTATACCTCTTGTAGGTTCGGGATTGCTGTTTGCCTTTAAAGGTAAAACCGGCAAGTATATGGCGTTTGGAATTGCTTTAATACAGATGTTGGTTACGTTCTTTGTCCTTTACGGATTTGATGCGAAACCGACTGTAGACAGTGTACTGCAGCACGAAATCAATTATCCGTGGTCACAGTTTCTAAAAAGTTCGCTGCATTTCGGGATTGACGGAATGAGCATGCTGCTTTTGCTTCTGACCAACATTTTGGTGCCTTTAATCATTTATTCATCATTCACTGAAAATGTAAGTTACAGAAATTCTTTCTACGCGCTGATTTTGCTGATGCAGTTTGGTCTGGTTGGCGTTTTCACTGCTCTGGACGGGCTTTTATTCTACATTTTCTGGGAAGTAACTTTAATACCAATCTGGCTAATTGCCGGACTTTGGGGACAGGAAAACAAAAGGTTTCAGTTTACCACTAAATTTTTCGTTTATACGTTTGTAGGTTCGTTGTTTATGTTGGGTGGTTTCATCTACATTTACAACTATGCGCCTTCATTCTCGGTAACCGATATGTATAATGCAGGTTTGAATATTACACAACAAACCGTGGTATTCTGGTTTATTTTCTTTGCATTTGCAGTGAAGCTTCCTGTATTTCCATTCCACACTTGGCAACCAGATACTTATACGTATTCACCAACACAGGGAACAATGCTACTTTCAGGAATTATGCTGAAAATGGCAGTTTACGGAATTTTCAGATACCTGCTTCCGATTACGCCGGATGCGATTGCAGGAATTTCAGGTTCCATCGTGCTGATGCTTGCGATTATCGGAGTTCTTCACGGTGCCTTGATTGCCCTCATTCAGAATGATATCAAAAGAATTTTCACCTATTCTTCTTTCTCGCACGTCGGACTGATGGTTGCCGGAATTTTCGCAACTGCGCTTTTGGTGATGAAAGGAAAATTCACCATCGAAGGTGGCGAAGGTGCTTTGGTACAGGCATTTGCCCACGGTTTCAACATCGTAGGTTTGTTTTACTGTGCTGATATTCTTTACAAAAGGTTCAAAACAAGAGACATTCGTCAGATGGGAGGTTTGGCAAGAGTTGCCCCGAAATTTGCAGTGCTGTTTATGATTGTTCTTCTGGGTTCTGTAGGCTTACCTTTAACCAATGGTTTCATCGGTGAATTTATTCTGATAAAATCAATTTTTGATTATAATGTACTGGCAGCAGTTATTGCGGGAATCACGATTATCCTTGCTGCAGCGTATTTATTGAGAACCTACGGAAAATCAATGTTTACAGAAGGCGACGAAAGAATCCTTTCCACCGCAAAAGATCTTTCCGATGCAGAATTTGCGGTAATGGCGAGTATAGCAGGAATGGTAATCCTGTTTGGAGTTTTTCCGCAGCCGGTGATTGAACTCGTGAGCAGTTCACTGAAGTTCATTTACCAATCGATGTTGAATTAAAAATAAATGAATGATTTCTTGCAACCCAAGTAAGAAATTTTCAAATAAATAATATTAAAAATGTCACCCTAAGCCTGTCGAAGGGTCGAATTTCAAATCAATAATATGAGTGTTTTAATTATTGTATTCCTTACTGCCGTAATAGCTCTATTTACCGGAGTTTTTCAACAGGGAAAATTCGCAAGGTATGTAGGAATTGCTGGTTTGCTGATTGCCCTTTATGTGAGTTATCTGCCAGAAGCGCAGTTCTTTGCCCAATATCGAAATATGTTCGAATTTGGTGCTAATACAGCACTTTTCACAAGAATTTCTATAGTGATTACGCTACTGATTTTCTTTATGGGCGGATTTGCATTAAGCAACCACAGAAGCCACCAATCTGAACTTTATGCACTGATGTTGTTTGCATTATGTGGCGGAATTGTTCTTTTTGGATACCAAAATTTAGTAACATTATTCCTAGGTATTGAAATCCTTTCCATTCCTTTATATGTAATGGCTGGAGCCAATAAGACTGATCTACGTTCTAACGAAGCTTCGTTAAAATATTTCCTGATGGGAGCCTTCGCAACTGGATTTTTGTTGTTCGGAATCACCTTAATCTACGGAACTTCCGGAACTTTTGATCTTTACAAAATCCATGCTTATGCAGGGAAATTTCCTGGAGATTTGATGCTTATTTTAGGCGTAATTCTGATGGTCGCAGCCATGGCGTTTAAAGTTGCTTTAGCACCGTTCCATATGTGGAGTCCAGATGTATATCAAGGTTCACCATCACTTATTACTACTTTTATGATGAGTGTAGTAAAGATATCCGGATTCTATGCCTTCTTCAGATTGATGACTATTGCTTTCATCGGGGTGTATGATGAATGGTTCAACATTATGGGTGTATTGGTAATAATTACTTTATTCCTTGCTAATGCGATGGGATTGGCACAAACCAACGCTAAACGTATGCTTGCATATTCATCTGTTTCACACGCCGGTTATATCGCACTAATTTTCTTTGGAATCAATAATCTTTCAACCTATAATTTGGCATTTTATCTTTTCGCCTATTCATTAGCAACTATTGGCGTAATGATGACTTTGATCTGGGTGGAAAAGCTGAAAAGAGAAACTTCATACAATGCATTTAAAGGTTTGGCAAAATCAGAACCAATATTAGCAGTTGTGGGTGCAATATCAATGCTATCAATGGCGGGAATTCCTTTAACTGTTGGTTTTATGGCAAAATTTGCTCTATTTGCACAGGCCATGAATGGTGCCGCTTTTTTGGTTTTGGTTGCTATTTTAGGTTCAGCCATATCCATTGCCTACTATTTAAGGCTTATTATTGCAATGTTTTTCTTCAAAGAAAGCAGTTTTAAAACTTCTGAAAGAGTAACTCTCACCTACAACATTTTAGCTATATTCATTATTGTAGTCATTGTTGCGCTGGGAGTATTTCCGGATTTGTTTGCAATGCAGTTTGCCTCATAAAAAATTGGAAAATAATATAAGAAACCCTTTCAGATTTGAAAGGGTTTTCTCTTTTCTGCAAAGAAGCATTATGATAAAAAAATTATCTTTATAAATTGAATATCACTAAACTGGTGCACAAACTTTATACTGCTTTTTCAAAAATCCTAAAGCCTAGAACCGCTGGAGCAAGAGCTATTTTGGTAAGAGAAGGCAAAATTCTTTTAGTGAAACATACTTATTTAGAATCGTGGTTTATTCCAGGTGGCGGATTAAAAAAGAATGAAACTTATGAGCAGGCAATACGTCGAGAATTGCAAGAAGAACTTGGCATTACAATTTTTGATTTGAAACTTCTGGGGATTTACAATAACTTTTACGAGGGAAAAAGTGACAGTATTGTGGTTTTTACCTCAGAAAATTTTACTGAACCAGAAATGAAAGACAAAGAAATAGAAGATTTCAGATATTTTGATCCCACCCAACTTCCAGATAAAACTTCACCGGGAACGAGAAAAAGAATGGATGAATACTTAAACTCTAACTTACCATATTACGGTTTGTCGTAATGAATTTCACATTCAAATTCTAAAATTTACAGCCAAACTCTTCGACGCTCGCTTCGCTCGCGCCAAACTTTTATTAAATCAATTAATCATTTGTTTAAATAATTTGTTTAAATCAGAAAATTAAACGTACATTTGTTATATCAAAATTTTAGAAATGGCTGAAAACCAAACAGAACTTTCCACCGAAGACAAAATTCTTCTCGCCGCCTCAAAGGTATTTACTGAAAAGGGGTTTGCCGGAACAAGAACTCGTGATATTGCAGACGAAGCAGGAATAAACCTAGCGCTGCTCAATTACTATTTCAGAAGTAAAGAAAAATTATTTGAGCAGGTGATGAAGGTAAAAATAATTCTACTATTCGGACAAATAATACCGATTGTAACCAATCAGAAAACTTCTTTAGCCGAGAAAATAGATTTGGCAACCGAAAAATATTTTGATATTCTAACCAAAAACCCTAATCTTCCTCTTTTCATCATCAGCGAAATACAGAAGAAAAATTCTGATATCACATCATATTTACCCATTGATAAAGTTATAAAAGATTCACACCTGATTCATCAGATTAAAGAGCAAAGACCTGATTTTAATCCATTTCATTTTTTGCTCAACTATTTGAGTATGACGGTTTTTCCATTTGTAGCAAAACCTATTCTGAATGGCTTTAATGTGATGAATGAAGAGGAGTTTTCAACCTTCATCACTGAACGAAGAAAACTGGTTCCCGTCTGGATAAAAACAATGCTCCAAAATTGAAACAGCTTTTTCAATCAGCAAAAATAATTTAGAACACGTATTACAATGAAAACTCTAAAATATTTATTTCTCTTTCTGTTCTTCACTGCAAATTCACAGACATTGACATTGGAAGAGGCATATTCCCTAGCAAAAGAGAATTATCCGTTGATAAAACGCCATGATTTAATTGCGAAAACCAAACAGTATAATATCCAAAATGCCTCTAAAGGTTGGCTTCCACAAATCAACATTGTAGCACAAGCAACTTATCAGAATGAAGTGACAGAACTGCCAATAAAACTGCCCAATATGACAATTGAACCCTTAAGCAAAGATCAGTATAAAGTTTTTGCAGACGTTCAGCAGACCATTTATGATGGCGGAACGATTACCAATCAAAAGAAAATGGTAGCAATAACTTCTGAAATTGAAATGCTGAAAACCGAGGTGGAAACCGACAAACTTGAAGAACGCATCAACCAAATTTATTTTGGAGCATTGCAAACCGATGAACAAATTGAGCAGACCAATCTCACAAAAGCCGACATCAAAAACGCACTGAAAAAAGCTGAAGCACAACTTAAGAACGGCATAATTTTGAGAAGCAACGTAGATGTTCTGAAAGCACAAATGATCAACTTGGAACAAAAACAGATTGAGCTTCAAACTATTAAAAAAAGTTTTATAAATATGCTTTCAGTGTTCATCAATAAACCTTTAGATGAAAACATAAAACTTCAGAAACCGGAAAGAATATTAGTAGAAAATCAAAACAACCGCTCGGAACTGAAGCTTTTCGACCTTCAGGAAAATGCTTTGGAAACTCAAAAAACCATCATCCACTCTAAAAATTTACCAAAAATCGGTGCATTCTTCCAAGGTGGCTACGGAAAACCAGGCTTCAATATGCTGAAAAATGAATTCAATGTGTTTTACATAGGTGGGATTCGGTTAAACATTCCAATAACCGGATATTATACTAAAAAGAATGATCTTGCCTTACTCGACATTCAGAAACAAGAAATCGAAATACAGAAAAAAAACTTCCTCTTCAATCAGCAGTTTCAAACCATACAAAACAATAACGAACTCGAAAAAATTCAAAAATTGATTGACACCGACAATGAACTAATTGCCTTACGCGAAAGCATACGTAGAGCATCCTTGGCACAACTAGAAAACGGCGTTATCACTACCAGCGACTATCTTCGTGAAGTTAATGAGCTCGACCGCGCTAAAAACCAAAGAATTCTACATGAAATACAGTATCTGCTGACACAATATAATTTGAAAGCACAACTAAACAATTGAAAATTGAAATCTTCAAATAGTTATCAACTGACACCATCAACTATAACCAAAATGAAAAAAATAATAATTCTGTCCCTGCTTTTCTCTGTTCTTTCCTGCAAAAATTCGCAGGGCGATTATGATGCTTCAGGGACTTTTGAAGCCGATGAAGTAATGGTAACCGCAAAAGCCAACGGCACTATACTAGAGTTGAACGTGAATGAAGGGATGGAGCTAGATAAAAACCAAAAAGTAGGTTTGATAGACCCTAAAAGTGTGGAATTGCAAAAAGAGCAAATCGAAGCAAGTATTGGCGCCATCGAACAAAAAACTGGTTCTGCTGTACCACAAATTAAAGTGCTGCAATCGCAGATTCATTCGCAGAAAGAAAATATTTCGGTGCTTCAGGAACAGTTACAAAACGCTGTTCGTGAACGTAACAGAACTTCAAATCTCGTTCGTGCTGATGCTGCTACACGCAAACAACTCGACGACGCTAATGGACAGGTAGAAGTCATTCAGAGACAGATTTCCGCTGCACAAACTCAACTTTCCACCTTAAATCAGCAGATTAATGCTGCAAAAGAAAACGTTTCCATTCAAAACCGAGCTGTTTTAAGCGAAAGAGAACCTACGGAAAAACGCGTGCAACAAATCGATGAACAGCTGAAAAACAACATAATAGAAAGTCCAATTTCCGGAATGGTATTAACCAAATATTCCAATGCAGGAGAATTTGCTACGATTGGAAAACCAATTTTCAAAATTGCAAGTCTGGACGTAATGACTTTAAAAACCTTCATCACCGGAGACCAGCTTGGAAATGTAAAAATTGGAAAACAAGTAAAAGTATTGATTGATTCAGGAAACGGAAAAACCAAAGAACTTCCCGGAAACCTTTACTGGATTAGCTCCAAAGCAGAATTTACCCCAAAAACCATACAGACCAAAAACGAAAGAGCCAACCTCGTTTACGCTGCAAAAATCCACGTGAAAAACGACGGTTTTTTGAAAATAGGAATGTATGCAGACGTTAAGTTTAATTAAAAATGGAAAGTTGATAATTGAAAATGAAATGTGATGTAAGAAAATATCTTAGCAAGCAAATTGGTTAAATTGACGTTAAGGCTGATTAAAGTTTGTAAATTTCTTACAGAATATAATAGAAAAATATAGTGAAAAGTATAGAAGTCCATCATCTCTCCAAAACCTACGGCAAGAAAAAAGAAAAAATTCTTGCTGTGGACAACGTGAGTTTTGAGGTGAATCCGGGTGAAATCTTCGGGCTTATTGGTCCTGATGGTGCCGGAAAAACATCTATATTTCGTATGCTGACAACGGTAATTTTGCCAGACAGTGGTTTTGCTAGTATTGAAGGTTTGGATATGGTAAAAGATTTCAAAGAAATAAGGGAAATTCTGGGTTATATGCCGGGACGCTTTTCGCTCTATCAAGATTTATCGGTTGAAGAAAATTTAGAATTTTTTGCAAGTATTTTTAACACCACCATTGAAGAAAATTACGATTTAATAAAAGACATTTATGTTCAGATAGAACCGTTCAAAACTCGAAAAGCCGGAAAACTTTCAGGTGGGATGAAACAGAAATTGGCGTTGTGTTGTGCTTTGATTCACAAACCTAAAGTTCTGTTTTTGGACGAACCTACCACAGGCGTTGATCCCGTTTCGAGAAAAGAATTTTGGGAAATGCTGAAAAAGCTGAAAACACAAGGAATAACAATGCTTGTTGCAACACCTTATATGGACGAAGCCTCGTTGTGTGACCGAATTGCACTAATTCAAAATGGAAAAATTCTGCAGGTTGAAACGCCGGATAATATCAGCAACTCCTTTCCGGATTTGCTGCTCAAAATCAAAGCGGGAAGAACATCAGAGGTTTTGAAAGTTCTTCAGGCTTTTCCTAAAAAGAAAAATGTTTATGCCTATGGTGAATTCGTGCACCTCACTGCAGAAACCGAAAATTTTAGTTTAAATGAAATAGAAACCTTTCTCCGTAAGAAAGGATTTGAAAACATAGAAATCAATGAGGTAAAAGCAACGATTGAAGACAGTTTTATACGCTTACTGTCGAATAATGGAGAATTGAAAGTTGAAAATGATTAACACCGATAGACATATCGCTATAAAAGCCGAGAATATTACTAAAGTATTTGGCAATTTCACTGCTGTTGATCACATCAGTTTTGAGGTAAAAAAAGGAGAAATTTTCGGATTCCTTGGAGCTAATGGTGCAGGAAAAACTACGGCGATGAGGATGTTTTGTGGGCTTTCGGTTCCAACTTCGGGGAGTGCTTCTGTTGCAGGATTTGATGTGTATAAAGACACCGAAAACATCAAGAAAAATATAGGTTATATGAGCCAAAAATTTTCACTTTACGGAAATTTAACCGTGAAAGAAAACCTAGAATTTTTCGGCGGCATTTACGGAATCGAAAGAAAGGAACTTAAGAAAAAAAGTATTGAACTCATTCATAAATTAGGATTAGAAAACGAAAAAAACAAACTCGTTTCCCAACTTCCTTTGGGTTGGAAACAGAAGCTGGCTTTCTCGGTGGCAATATTTCACAATCCGGAAATTGTTTTTCTGGATGAACCAACTGGAGGTGTAGATCCTGTAACTAGAAGGCAATTCTGGAGTATGATTTATGATGCGGCAAACCACGGTATTACAATATTCGTTACCACACATTACATGGACGAAGCCGAATATTGTGATCGCGTTTCAATTATGGTGGATGGAAAAATTGCAGCACTGGACACACCCGCAAATCTGAAAAAACAATTTGAAACCGACAGTATGGATGATTTGTTTTATCAACTCGCGCGTGGCGCAAAAAGAAGCGCGGATTAAACCACGGAGACACGGAGAAGGCACAGAGCGCACTAATATTTGAAACAAAAATGCAATGCAAAAAATTAAACTCCGCTTGTTCAGTGAAATAAAAATTACAAAAAAAAACCTCAATGGCCTCGGTGAAAACTCTGTGACCTCTGTGTTTTAAAAATAGAAAATAAAGAAACCCTCAGTGTACGCAATGAAAACTCCGTGAAATCTGTGGTTAAACAAATAAAATGAAACAGTTAATAACCTTTGTACGGAAAGAATTCTATCATGTTTTGCGTGACAGAAGAACTTTGCTCATCCTTTTAGGAATGCCGATTGTGCAAGTGTTGCTCTTTGGTTTTGCCTTAAGTACAGAGGTTAAGAATACTAAAATTGGCATTCTGGATCACGATAAATCGCAAACTTCCTCGGAACTTATATCAAAAATCAACTACAACCAATATTTTGATGTTGAGAAGAATCTCAATTCTATTAACGAAGCACGTGATGCCTTCAAATCAGGTCAAATTAAAATGATATTAGTGATTCCTGATGATTTTTCGGACAATTTTATTTCAGGTAAAAAAGCGCAACTTCAATTGCTTACCGATGGCACCGACATCAACTTTGCTAACCAAATCCTGAATTTTATGAACAATATTATTCTGGAACATTACACACAAACCACACAACAGTTCTCGGGCGTAACTCCTGAAATCAGGATGCTCTATAATCCTCAACTGAAAGGCGCACCAAACTTCGTTCCCGGAGTTATGGCACTGATTCTATTGATCATTTGTGTATTGATGACGGCCATTGCCATCGTTCGCGAAAAAGAAACCGGGACTATGGAAGTGCTACTCGTATCCCCCATGAAACCTTACATCATTATTTTGGCAAAGGCCATTCCGTATTTCATTTTGTCGATGCTAATTTTGGTTTCCATCATCATTTTGAGTGTAACGCTGCTTGATTTACCAATTAAAGGGAATCTGTTTCTATTATTTTTAGTAAGTATTATTTTCATCATCACCAATCTGTTAATAGGTATTTTAATTTCGATTTTAACCGATTCCCAACAGAATGCCATGCTGATTTCCCTTGTCGGAACGATGCTGCCAACCGTGATGTTGAGCGGGTTTATGTTTCCCATTGAAAATATGCCAATGCCGTTACAGGTAGTTGCCAATGTTTTACCCTCAAAATGGTATTACGAAATTGTGAAAAATATTATGATTAAAGGAACCGGGCTTGAAGTGATCTGGAAACACATCCTCATACTCACCGGTATGACGATAGCTCTGTTTATTTTGGCAGTAAAAAAATTTAAAATAAGACTTTAATAGTGGAAAATGGAAAGTTGAAATTTAAAAGTGAGAAATTCAACTTAGTAAAACAATTTTCAATTTCAACTCTCTACTCACAATTAAATAAAATGCGAACACTATCTATACTCATCCGAAAAGAATTTCTGCAGATTTTTAGGAATCCTGCAATATTAGCCATTATCTTCATCATGCCAGTGATACAGCTGGTAATACTTCCGTTGGCGGCAAGCTATGAAATTAAAGATGTAAAGATTTCAGTGGTGGATCACGATAAATCGACTTATTCTCGAGAACTCATAAGGAAAATAACGGCTTCCGGATATTTCAAAATTGTAGATTACGGCGAAAATTACAATACTGCCTATCAAAAAGTGGAAAACGACAAAGCAGACCTTATTATCGAAATTCCCAATAATTTTGAGAAAAATTTAGTCCGCGAAAACAGCGAGAAAGTTTTGCTCGCCATCAATGCTATTAATGGTACAAAAGCCGGGCTTTCAGCAAGTTATATTGCACAAATTTTACAGGATTTTAATCAACAGATTCAAGTCAAACTAACGCCGCAAATTGAAACTGCAAAGAAAATTTCCGGCCTCGAAATCCTCCCAAAATTCTGGTTCAACGAGCATTACAACTACCGCTTGTCTTTAGTTCCAGGTATTTTAGCGTTTCTTATTACGCTTATTGGTGGTTATCTCACCTCTCTCAACATTGTTCAGGAAAAAGAAATCGGAACCATTGAGCAAATCAACGTTTCACCCATTAAAAAACGTGATTTCATCCTTGGAAAACTCATTCCGTTCTGGATTTTGGGCATGGTTGCTTTCACTATGGGGCTTTTGGTCACACGTTTTGTTTACGGAATCGAAATTCAGGGAAATATTCTCCTTCTCTATTTTTTTGTGTCGGTATACCTTATAACATTGCTTGGTTTAGGGCTTTTAGTTTCTGTTTACAGCGAAACGCAGCAGCAAGCCATGTTTGTTGTATTTTTCTTTATGATGATTTTCATATTAATGAGCGGTCTTTTTACGCCTATTGAAAGTATGAACAATTGGGCTAAACCTATTGCTTACGCTAATCCCGTAACCTATGGTGTGGATGCAATACGCCTTATCATTTTGAAAAACAGCAGCATCGTCGATATATCAAGGCATTTTGCTGTTATTATTGCGATGGGCACTTTGGCAATCATTTGGTCGGTTTTGAGATACCGAAAAACGTCTTGATTATAGAGAATTGAAAATAAAAATGGAAAGTGCTTACACGAAGTTTAATTTATTTCTTGTAACTATTGCAGTTTCATTGTTAGCGTTCATCCATTTCAACTTAGTTTCGCTTCCTCCCACAGCAAATCCATTTCTTCCAAATTCATTTCCGATAGGTTCATATTTCTTTCATTGGCAAGCTTTTCCATTTTTTGAAATCGTGAAATGAATTTAAGATTGGTTCTTTCTAAAGCAGAATCTGGATTTATACCTGAAATTCTTGCATAATTAATAAGCGAAAAGAAAACATCTCCCAATTCCATTTCCTTTTTATCCAAATCGGTTTCTGCATGGAATTCTGAGAGTTCTTCATTCACTTTTTTCCAGGCATCTTCCGCATCGTTAAATTCAAAGCCGATTCCTTTTACTTTTTCTTGAATTCGGTAAGCTTTTACCATACTTGGTGTTCCTTTAGAAACTCCTGATAAAACGGATTTATTGCCTTCTTTCAGTTTAAGTTTTTCCCAGTTTTGTTTCACCTCTTCTTCGTCTTTCACTTCTACATCACCATAAATATGTGGATGGCGGAAGATCAATTTTTCATTCAACGAATTAATAACATCAGCCATATCAAAACTTCCCTTTTCGGAGCCAATTTTCGCATAGAACACCAAATGTAGCAATACATCGCCCAACTCCTTTTTTATTTCCTCTAAATCTTCCTCAATTAAAGCATCAGAAAGCTCATATACTTCTTCCAGAGTTAAATGACGTAACGATTGTAGTGTCTGCTTCTTATCCCACGGACATTGCTCACGCAAATCATCCATAATATCGAGTAATCTTCCGAAAGCTTCTAGTTTTTCCTGGCGAGTGTTCATATATTATTTTCTTACTTCAAATTTACCTTTTTTAAAACAAAAAACTTTGTCAAAGATTTAAAACTTTGACAAAGTTGTGTTTAGAGATTAATGAATTATTATCCTTGTTTTCTGTGAGTACTTTTTGGCGCAGATTTAGCTGCTGAAGTACTTGTCTTCGTTTTTGGAGCAGCAGGTTTATCTGCTTTAGGCGCTGCTTTTTTGGCTGCAGGTTTTTTTTCTGCTTTTTCTTCGGTTGTAGTTTCTTCTGCTACTGCTTCTTCAGCCTTTACAAAACTTTCAGGAGTGATATACCCAGCTTTGTGCAGAATGTTGTACCACTGAGAAAGTTTCTTAATATCAGAAACATATACTCTTTCTGTATCGTAACTAGGAAGTGCTTTTTCCATAAACGCTCTCAGTTCTGCATCCGAAGATTTATGAGAGATGGTTTCCTTATAATCGTATTCTTTTGCAATATTTTCAAAAACATCGAATAAAGCCACTTCTTTATCAAAGGTAAACATCGCAATATTATCCAACAAACTCACTTGTGATGAGTTGCCAATACTTACTTTTTTCTTGGTGGTAACGTCTTCAATAATAAAACCGTTTCTCAATTGGGAAACCAGCTTAAACAATCCCGGTTTTCCGGAAATTGAAATAATTTTTTCTAACTGCATATCTGTCATTTTTGTTTCAAAGTTTAAAGTTTCAAGTTTCAATTATAAAAAATCTGAAACGTGAAACAAATTCAATTTATTTCGGGTATCTCATCTTATAGTTTACATCCACTTCGCCTTTCATAATTTTCTGAAGCTTGCCTTTAACCAGTTTTTTCTTCAGTGTAGAAAGGTGGTCTGTAAACAGAATGCCCTCAATATGGTCGTATTCGTGCTGAATAACGCGGGCACGAATATCGGAAAAAGTTTCTTTATGTTTTACAAAATTTTCGTCAAAATATTCGATGACAATGGTTTCCTTGCGTTTCACATCTTCCCTAACCTCAGGAATTGAAAGGCAACCTTCGTTAAACTTCCATTCTTCCCCTTTTTCTTCTAAAATTTTGGCATTGATGAACACCTTCTTAAAATCCTTCAACTCGTTAGCAATATCTGCATAATCTTCATCATCAGCCAATGGTGAAACATCTACAATGAAAAGTCGGATATCAAGCCCAATCTGTGGAGCTGCCAAACCAATGCCATGGGCACCATTCATGGTATCAAACATATTTTCAATCAGTTCCTGCAATTCAGGATAATTTTGATCAATATCCTTTCCTACTTTCCTCAAAACCGGGTCGCCAAATGCGCGAATGGGTAATATCATCTCTGTTTCTGTTCTAAAAAATTCTGTAAAATTATGGTGGCGCTCACTTTATCAATAAGTTCTTTGCTTTGGCGTTCCTTACGGCTTTTGCCACTTTGGCTGATAAACATAGAAGCTATTTTAGAAGTAAATCTTTCATCCAGTCTTTCAACCAAAATGTTCGGAAATTCCCGATTCAGATGTTCAATAAACTTCTTAATATCCGTTTCTACTTCCGAAAGGTTGCCTTTTAAATCTGTGGGAAGTCCTACTACGATGGTTTCAACTTGATTTTCTGAAAAATATTTTTTCAAAAAAACAAAAATTTTATCGGTTTCCACGGTATCCAAACCGCTGGCTATAATCTGCATATCATCGGTTACGGCAACGCCTATACGCTTTTTCCCATAATCAATTGCCATAATCTGTCCCATAGTTTGCAAATTTAATAATTTTTGAAGAACCTTTTAATCTTTTAAAAAATGTAAAGATTAATAATATGTCTTGCAGCAATCATTTTTTTTAATAATTTAGTTTTTCCATTTTAAACAAACTTAAGTGAAAACACTTTATTTGGTGCGCCACGCCAAAAGCGACTGGACACATGATGTGCCCTATTTTGACCGACCTCTTAATGAACGCGGACACCACAATGCACCAAGAATGGCAAAATACCTCTTGGAAAACGGTTTCAATATTGATTATTTTATCTCAAGTACAGCAAAAAGAGCATTAACGACCTGCCGTTATTTTGCAGAAACTTTTGGCAATTCTAACATAAAAAAAACGGAAGATTTGTATGAGCCACTCATGGAAGACTTCACCAATACAATTGTGAGAATTGATGATGAATTTTCTTCGGCGGCTCTTTTTTCTCATAATCCAACCATTTCGCAGTTTGCAACTTCACTCACTACAGAAATCATTGAATTTCCGACTTGTGGAGTTGCAGTTTTTGAAATTGATTGTGATGAATGGTCACAGTTTGAAGGTGCTGATAAGGCTCTGAAACATTTTTTTGTTCCGAAGGAAGTTTTGTGACTTGGTTTTCCCGCAGTTTACGCAGATTTGCACGGATTTTTTTTCAGGGGACACCTCAACCATTATTTGTACAGATTACACAGATTTACACAGATTTATAAAAAACTTCAGCCTTCGCTGAAGTTTTTCCCACTATATAAAAGAGTTCTCGATACGAATTGTTTTAAATTTCTACTCGAACTGACATCGTAATTAAAATACTGACACCTGTTTTTGGTAAAATTTGAATGATTTATGCAATCTTTGGAAGCTATTTTCTCTTTAAATCTAAATCTTCGAAATCGAAAGAAAAATCGGTAATATTTGAGATCGGCTTCATTTTAGCAGCCTGTGCTTTACCATTTTCATCATAATTAAACATTACAAAAGCATCAGCGTCGTAACTTCTGTCATCCCATTTTGCGATAAAGGTATTGGATGAATAAGGAATTAACTCTCCTTTTAATCTAGGTGAGGTTTTGCTCACAATTCTGTAAGTGTTCCCGTTTTGAGATACTTCAACATCACCAAACCAAGGATCGGTATAGGTTCCGGTAATTTGTTCCGGTTTCACCGTACATAATTTTGATTTTTTAAAGGCTTCTGCTTTTGCAAAAATCTCTTTTTTCCCTTTTTCGAAGTCGGCATTTACTTTCGCCATTCTTTCACCATACGTTTTCAACCAATTTCTGTCGGCAATACCAAGATAAGAATCTTTCACAGTGTTGGTAATCGTGTTAAAAGCGGCACCGCTTTGTTGATTGGTAAGTACTACAATCCCAAGTTTCATATCAGGAATCAGGGTAAATTGTGTTACAGTTCCAATTAATCCGCCAGTATGCTGAATTTGTTTATGCCCTTTTACATCACTAATAAACCAGCCTAAGCCATAACCATAATTTTGGGTGTCATAAGGATTTTTCAGTGCCATTGTAGAAGGCTGCTGTATCTGCCATAATTGTGCAATCTGCTTATCTGAAACCAATTTCTTACCATCTTTCGTCGTGAAACCATTCATCAGAAAGTCTGCCCAAATCAACATATCAGGAATATTACTCATAATTCCGCCTGCTGCATTGGCCGTTTCGTTCCAGTCGTGAGGGACTTGGATTGCTTTTCCATCTACCGGAGCGTGTGCATCTATTTTGTTTACGACACTTTTTGCACGGTTATAGCTTCCAAAACTCTGTGTCATTCCTATAGGTTTCATTATTTTCTGCTCGATAAATTCAGCCCAACTCAAACCTGAAATTCTTGTAATCACCTCTCCTGCAACAATAAACATAATGTTGTTGTAATCCAGTTTATTTCTGAAAGAATTTTCTGGCTTTAAATATCTTACGTTGTGTACAATATCTTTCACCGTTAAAGTTCCACCTTCCGGAAAAAACATCAAATCGCCTTGCCCAAGACCAAGCCCTGATCTGTGAGTGATTAAGTCCTTAATGGTGATTTCCTGTGTTACATATGGATCATACATCTGAAATTCAGGAATAAATTTCGTCACTTTATCATCCCAATTCAGTTTACCTTCGTCCGCCAAAATGGCTAAAGCTGTTGCTGTAAAACCTTTTGAATTGGAAGCAATTCCCACCAAAGTATTTTCCTCCATGGTTTTTTTTGTTGCTAAAGATGCAACGCCATGTCCTTTGGAATAAAGAATTTTCCCGTCTTTGATGATACCAACAGACATTCCCGGTACATCAAACGTTTTTAAGGTATTCTGAACCAGTTCGTCGAGTTTTTTTTCGTCAACCTGCGCAAAAGACAAGAAAGAGAAAAGAATAAAGAGTAATGACAGTTTTATTTTCATTAGATTAAATTTTCATCAAATATAAATATTTTTATTAGGAGCAGGAGGTTTTGGTGCTTCGGTTCAAGATTGGTCAGGCTTTTCATTTCAATCTTTTTTCCCAGCATTTTCCAAGACAAAAAAAGGATTTTCATTACAATCCTGGCTATTAATTACGAGAAGTTTGTAGCAGTCGGTTTATAATGGCAACCATTTTACCAAAGAAAGATGATATCTGCAGAAAACACAATATCTTCTATCCTTCCACTTCCATCTTCCCTCCAAAAATCCTAACTTTGTAGAAATCGTAAAAAGTAATGGAAACTAAAAAAGAATTCTTTCTGGCGTGCTACAAACTTGGCATCATCAAATTTGGAAGATTTACGCTGAAATCTGGCATTGAAAGTCCGTTTTATGTGGATTTAAGGCCGCTTGCATCAGATCCAAAAATCCTGAAACATCTTGCCAATTATATGTTGGATATGCTTCCTCTGGATAATTTTGATTTAATTTGCGGTGTTCCTTATGCTGCACTGCCTATGGCAACGGCGATGTCTCTGGAAAGTTACCTTCCATTAATCATCAAAAGAAAGGAAGCTAAAGATTACGGTACTAAAAAACTTATTGAAGGTATTTATCAAAAAGGGCAAAATTGTCTTTTGGTAGAGGATGTTATCACTTCCGGAAAATCACTTTTAGAAACCATTCCAGAGATTGAAAACGAAGGCATCACTGTTTCTGATATTGTTGTAGTGTTAGACCGAGAACAAGGCGGAAAAGAACTTTTGGAAAGCAAAGGTTTTCGCGTGCATACCTTATTTACCATTACCGAAGTGTGCCAACTTTTGCAGGAAGAAGGCCAACTTACAGATGATGAAGTAACCAGAATTAAGGATTTTCTTGCAGGAAATGTGGTGAAATTTGAAGAAAAGAAACGTAAATCTTACGAGCAAAAAATAGAATCCAACAACCTGCATTCCCAAGCTAAAAAACTACTTGAAATTGCTTTGGAAAAGAAATCTAACCTCATTGCTTCCGCAGATGTTTTAACCACAAAAGAACTGCACGATTTGGCTGAAAAAGTTGGGCCCAACATCGTAGCGCTGAAAACACACATGGATATCATTACCGATTTCGATTACGATAAAACGATAATTCCGTTAATTGATATTGCAGCGAAGCACAATTTCTTGCTCATGGAAGACCGCAAGTTTGCAGACATAGGAAACACCCAAGAACTCCAATATTCTTACGGAATTTATAAGATATCAAACTGGGCTGATTTAATTACCTCACAAGTGATTGGTGGTTATCAATCGTTAGATTTTTTCCATAATTCAGGTGTTATTGCGATTTTAGGAATGTCTTCTTCGGGAACTTTAACAGACCAGCATTACCGCGAGGAAGCTACAAAAATTGCACAATCGCATCCCAACGTAATTGGTGGCGTTGCACAGAATGAACTGCCGGAAGAACTTCTGCTCTTTACACCGGGTGTAAATTTGGAAACCAAAGGCGATGGAAAAGGTCAGCAATACAACACCCCGGAACACGTTTTTAAAAATCTAAAAGCCGACTTCATTATTGTAGGAAGAGGCATCTATAAAGCTGAAAATCCAGAACAGGCCTCTTTAAATTATAAAATTGCAGGTTGGGATGCGTATGAGAACTCTTTGAGTTAATAACTAATAACTAATAGTTAAGAGTTATGGAAAAAAGAAAAAGTGTACTTTCAGAAAAAAGCTACGATTTTGCAATTAGAATTGTTAAACTTTCTCAAACGCTTAATACACAAAAAGAATTTGTACTTTCAAAACAGATTTTGAAAAGCGGAACTTCTGTTGGGGCATTAATACGTGAAGCCAAATTTGCTCAAAGCAATGCAGATTTTATTCACAAATTTAGTATTGTACTGAAGGAAGCACACGAAACAGAATATTGGCTCAACCTTCTGAAAGACACATCCTACATTGAAGAAAATATTTTTGAAGAAATCAACAAAACTTGCAGTGAAATCATCGCAATGCTAATAGCCACCATTAACACTCTTAAATCAAAAAACTCTTAACTTTAGTTCTTAAATCTTAACTTTTAGTTTTTAACTCTTAACTAATTTGTGTCCAACCTAATTCTACTTTTTCTATGTATTGTCCTTGGATTTGTTTTAAGGAAGGTTAAGATTTTTCCGGAAAATGGACATTTAGCACTAAATGCTTTTGTGATAAATATTTCACTTGCTGCATTATGCCTTTATTATATACCTAAAATTCAAGTCGATTTCCAACTGATATTTCCGGTTGCTATTGCTTGGCTGAATATTTTTCTGGCACTTTTGTTTTTCACCTTTATCGGAAAAAAATTAGGTTGGAAAAAAACTTTAACGGGTGCCGTCATTATGTGTGCGGGTTTCGGAAATACTTCTTTCGTCGGAATTCCTGTGATAAATGCATTATTCGGCAATGAAGGATTGAAAACGGTGATGCTTGTAGATCAACCCGGAAGTTTCGTAGCACTCTCTACAGTGGGAATTGCTGTGGTGAATTTTTATTCCGGAAGCCACAGTTCTGCAAAAGAAATTTTTAAGAAAATCATCAAATTTCCACCCTTCATCACTTTTGTTGTGGCTGTATTACTAAATGTTTTCCAAATCTCAGTTCCTGAAGTAATGGATGATGTCTTCAGTAAACTTGGGGCAACAACAGTGCCTTTGGCACTGGTTTCCGTGGGGAGCCAACTTCGTTTCGAAAATCCTGCAAACTATGCAAAACCGCTTTTAATTGGGTTGATTTTCAAATTAATCCTGTTTCCATTATTTATTTTCACTTTATACTTTTTGATTCTGAAACAAAAAGGTGAAGTGATAGAAATTTCAATAATGGAAGCAGCTATGGCTCCAATGATTACGGCTGCAATTTTGGCTTCTTCACACCATTTAGAGTCCAAACTTTGCAATCTCTTTATTGGTATAGGCATTCCGTCGTCGTTTCTTACGCTGGCATTTTGGTATTTTATCCTACAAAGCATTTAGGTTAATTAGCATATGTAAAACAAGTAGCTTTTCTCGATAAAACTCTTATTTGTGTTACCAAATTAAATACAATAACACTCTCAAACCCTCAACTCCTTTCTTATCCTACGTCAATGGTTTAAAGATTGCTACTTTATAATTTTGCATCAATAAAAATCAATTGAAAAATGAAAGTAGATATTTTCAGCGACATCCGTTGTCCGTTCTGTTATGTAGGAAAAAAGAAATTTGAGAAAGCACTAGAAAAATTTTCAAATCAAAAAGATATAGAAGTGGTTTGGCACAGCTTCCAACTCGATCCTTACTTAAAATCACAACCTGAAAGAGATCCATACGAATTTTTCACTGAAGCCAAAGGCATATCGTTACAACAAGCAAAAATGATGCACGAACACGCCTACAATGCAGGAAAAGAAGCCGGAATAGATTTCAATTTCGAGAACCAGAAAGTGGCTAACTCTTATAAAGGTCATTTGCTTATTCAATTGGCAAAACAAAAAGGTTTGGCTAATGAGATAGAAGAAGAACTCTTCAAAGCCCAATTCATCAATGCCAAAAACATAGACGACGAAAGCGATTTATTGGAAATTGGAAAAAACGTTGGCTTAACAGAAGATGAAGTGAAAAATGCCTTAAGCTCTGAAGAACTTAAAAATAAAATTTCTGAAGACGAGTATCTTTCCCGACAAATTGGTGTAAGAGCTGTTCCGTTCTTTGTTTTCAATGATAAATATGGAGTTTCGGGAGCGCAAAGTCCCGACGTTTTTCTAGAAGTTTTAGAAAAATCTTACGAAGAATTTTCTGCCGGAGACAAAGGTCTTCAAATTATTGAAGGTGAGAGTTGCGATGTAGACGGAAACTGTGATTAACGTTTCTTAACCTACATCAATATTTAAAACATTTAAGTACGCTAATTTTGCGCTAATAAAATCAGAAAAAATAAATTTAAATCTTAATATTATGAAAAAGTTAATGTCCATTTTAGCAGTAATGCTGTTCTCGATAAGCATTTTTGCACAGAAAGTTTTGGTAAACGATCCGGCACACTCTAGAATACAGTTTACAACAACACATTTAACGATTAATGACATCGTGGGTAATTTCGAGAAAGCCGGTTTAACGATTAATGCTGATGAAAAGAATTTTCTGAATTCAAAAATTATGTTTGAAGTAGATCCTTCTACCATCAACACCCATATTGAAGCCAGAGACAACCACCTGAAAAGTGCAGATTTCTTTGATGTTGCCACTTATCCTAAAATGGTTTTTATAAGCACCTCAATAAAAAGAGTAAAGAAAAACTATTATACGGTAAACGGTAATCTTTTGATGCATGGCATTACAAAACCTGTGTCTGTCACTTTAATTTACAGAGGTTCTACAATAAACCAAATGAACAAGAAAACTACTCACGGATACCAGGTTCTTGCAACATTAAAAAGATCTGATTTTGGAATCGGACCAAAATTTCCTGAAGCAATGATCAGCAATTTAGTAAGAATTAAAGGTGATTTCGAATTGATTGAGCAATAGAAATCAGTTGTATAATATCAGATATCCTGCGACAAAAATGTTGCAGGATTTTTTATTGAATTGAATGAAACCTTTTAATGGTAACCGGACTGAAAATGTACTTTGCAGTTATCAGTTTTTTCGCATTCACATCAAGTTCGTACCAAGGTGAAAGATTGGGATTATTAGGATTTTTAAGGATATGAATGTCTTGTGCAGGCATAAAACTTTCTGCCAGAAGAAAAACTCTTTTTCCCGCACTATTTTTGGCGCTTCCCACCACAAAAACCGAATGTCCCGGACTTCCCGGTTTTATAATGATATCACCTACTCTAATGTCTGCATTTTTCAGTATCGGAATCGATTCTCTGTCCAGTGAGATGGTTCCTGCATAACGGAAAACCAAATTCATATACTCTCGGAAATTCTGATATGTGTCGCTGTGCTTCGCAGATTTGTGAAATTTTACTTTATCGCCTACTTCGGTGGTGCGAATTCCTTTTTTGTAATCGTTCCAAGACATTTTTTGTTGGCTTGTAAACTCAAATTCTATGTCATCAAACCGTTTTTGCGACCAAAGAAACTCTCCGTATAAACGCATCCATGCATCGGCACACTGCTGCAGATCTTTATCGCCCACATCTATATCCAATATCGATGCGTGATGAATCTGTTTATTGATGGGCAAATTTTTATAATCGCGAACCGGAAAATTATCAGGTTTCAAAGGAAAATTTACCAAAAAAGATCCAAATGTATTTATGGCCTGCTTTTCCCATTGATAGCCTCTTGGAGCGGAAAATCTTGTAATAATTGTCGATTGATTCGGATTAATTGATATTTCGCGTGTGGTTTCCGTAATTTGTGCATTGGTAACCGAAGCCAACCCCAAAAAAAGCAGAAGTAATATTTTATAAAATTCAGCCAATATGTTGGTTTTTATTCAAATTTATAAAAGATATAATAAACTGCGAAAATATCGGTTTCATATTATGAAAGTTAGCCTTATATTTGAAGCCGGCGTTTGCTGAAAGAAGGATGAAGAAACTGTTCTATTTTATGTTTTGTGTGATGAGTTTTGTTGTGGTAAATGCTCAACAGGACACCATTTATATAAAAGCTAAAATTTCCGAAGACCTTAAGGAGCTTTCTGTTAATCAAAACTTTAAATACACCAACAAATTACAGGCTCCCATCACTAAAATAAAGCTCCTCAATTGGGTTGCTGCATACAAAAAATCCGGAACGCCTCTCGCTAAAAGGAAAATTGAGGACCGCAGAAAAGACCTTCATTTTGCAAAGCCCGAAGATTTAGGATATCTGAAAAACCTCATCATCAACGGTAAGGAAAGTATGATTGATCTAAATTCTGAAAATCTTTATATTGAATTAGAACAGCCTCTAAATCCGGGAGAATCTTTTAGCCTAAATTTAGATTACGAATTAACCTTACCCAAAATTACTATCACAGGTTATGGAGCCGATAAAGATAAGGCGGCTTTAAAGTATTTTTTCATCATTCCCGATACTTTTGAGACCGAAAACCAATACGGAAGGTACTTTTTGGATATTGATGAAACCCAAAATGGCGGAAGTTTCTGGGATATTAATCTAAACATTCCACAATCCTATTTCGCAGAAGGAAACTTGTTTAAAAATGGCAATCATTTTTCAGGACGTTTGACTGTAGATCCTGAGTTTATCATTACCAAAACAGAGCCACAAACCATTATTGCAGAAAACAGAACCAAAGAAACAAAGGTTGTTTTCGGTTATCCGATAAGTGAAATTGAGAAAAGCAGTCTTGAATTTTATATACCGTTACACCTTAATTTTATCAATGAAAAAATTGGGTTTGTGCCGGATAAAATTTTCATTTCAGAAAAATTTAAAAATAAGGAAGAGTTTTTTGGTAATGACGATATCAAATTTTGGAAATTCAAATTTCAAATGTTCAGTGATGCGCAGAAAACCGATTTAGATTATATCAGCATCCTTGCCAAAAACGCCATTACACAAGCAGCGATAAATGAAAAAAATAAAAATCACTGGTTTAAGAATGGGCTTAAGACCTATATCGAGAAACAGTATCTCACAAGATTTTACGGTAACGAAAAAATCTTAGGTAAGCTTCCTGAAAATGCAAATATCTTCGGAGTAAGACCATTGAAGTATTTCAATATCGGAAAAATGAAATTAACCGAGAGATATGGATTGGCCTACCAATATATCTTGGCCCAAAATCTTGATCAAAAAATAGGTGAACCCTACTATATGTTGAGTAATTTCAATGATATGGCCATCAGTAATTTCGAGACCGGAAATTTGTTTGATTTTATTGCACAAAAAATGTCTTACCCTAAATTTGACGGCTTTATAAAAAATTACCTTACAGAAAACCAAGGAAAAACGATTGATACCAAAAACTTTTTGGATCAGCTTGCCGTAAAATCTGAATACTCATCAGATTTTCTTGAAACGTATATCAACAACGATATGCGCATTAACTTCAAAGCCAAAAGTTTCAAAAAAATTCCCGAAGGGTATTTGGTAAAAATTTCAAAAAATACAGATTTCAACATTCCGCTTAAAATCACTTCAGAAGATAAGGAAGGAACATCACAATCCTATTGGTATGACACAAAAGACAAAGAAACAGGTGAATTTCTTATCCCCAGAAGCGACATCAATAAAATTCAGTTGAATGATGAATATATCTTCCCGGAGTCCAATTACAGAGATAACTATCTTTATACTAAAGGGCTTTTTGCCAACATGAAAAAAATAAAACTTAAATTTCTGAAAGACATTCCAGATCCTGAATATAATGAGATTTATTACATCCCGATATTTTCATTCAACGTTTACGATAAAGCTTTATTGGGAATTAATTTTCAGAACAAATCGCTTTTCGAACAGCAATTCCTTTATAGCTTTACACCCTATTACAGTACCGGAACCGGAAAATTAACGGGTTCCGGAATTTTGACTTATAGTTTTAGACCTGCAGATGCTTTCTTCAGAAGTTTACAGGTGGGAGTTTCAGGTTCATACTTTCATTATGACTATGACTTGTCTTACCGTAAATTTTCTGTTTTTTCAAGTTTAAATTTTTCTAAAGTGTTGCGTAGTGATATCAGCCGATCTATCTTGATGTCTTACAATTATTTCAATAAAGATTTAACACCTGAAATGATTAAAAATAATGAATACGACCGCTATGGATTGTGGAATATCGGTTACGGATATTCGGATAACAAACTGATACACGAACTCTATTTCGGAGGGAATGTTCAGTTCATGAAAGATTTTCAGAAGTTATCTACTGAAGCCTTCTACCGTTGGGAATATGCTGAAAACAAGAAAATAAGTTTCAGATTTTTCGGAGGCTTATTCTTAAACAATAATACCAGAAATAATCTTTTCGATTTTGGGGTATCAAAAGTTTCTAATTATGCTTTTACTTATAATTTATTAGGACAAAGTGCCACTTCAGGCGTTTTATCTCAACAGTTTCTTTTAGCAGAAGGCGGCTTTAAGTCCTACATTAATTCTTCGGTTAATAAGTGGATTACAAGTACTAATGTCGATGCCCACGTTTGGAAAATGTTCAATATCTACGCCGATGCAGGTTTATACCAAAACAAAGGTGAAGCCACGAAATTTATTTGGGATAGTGGTGTAAAATTAAAAGTGATCCCTGATTTTCTTGAGGTTTACTTACCTGTACAGTCATCTTTAGGTTTTGAACCGGCGTTTAAAGATTATACCAAAAGAATCCGTTTCACATTGGTGTTCAAACTGGGAGCTTTAACCAGTCATTTCCGTAGAGGTTGGTTCTAAAATAAAAAACTGCCCGAGATCGCTCGGACAGTTTTTTATAACTAATTTTGGTAAAATTATTTTTTGATGATTTTTTGAGAAACAGCTTTACCGTCTACTTCACCAGCAACAACGTAAACACCTTTTGCAAAAGAAGAAACGTCTAAAGAGCTTCCACTATTTACAGCTGCGGCTTTTACCAACTGACCGTTTACATTGTAAATTTTAACATCAGCTTTTGCAGTGAATTCAATAGTATTATCAACTAAAGTGTTTTTAATGAATTTTACTTTTGAAGAGGTTATGTCAGAAACTGCCAATGTAGAATTTGTTGGTGTTGGTGTCACTGCCGCAAAATCTGCACCATTGTTGTTGGAATCTCCAGATATTCTTTCAACTGATTTAGTGGTTGAGGCTGCAGGAGCTGGGGCTGTCCCTTCATAAAGTGACGCTGTACCATAACCTACAAAATCAATTACATTTGCATCTGTTGGAGAAACAACTTGGCTGTAATTGCTAACTAATGCAACCTTACCATTACTTGCAGCAAAATTTAATGGTGTATTATATACAGTTCCTGTAAATGAAGTATTTGTAGTTCCAACAAAATCTGCTGTTACTGGCAAAGGTGCACCATTTGTTCCACAAGCTTCCTGTATTAGATAAGTCTGGTTGGGAGAAAGTGTAATTTCAGGTAAAGCCTGATAACTGTTAAATGTACTGCTTGATCCCGAAGCTGCATACTGCAAAGAAGCTCCAGTTAATGTTAGAGGTGCGTCACCAATGTTTTTTAATTCAACGTAATCACAGGTATAGGTAGCTCCAGAATTTCCGCCCGCCCCATAAATTTCATTGATAACAATTTTCCCTTGAGAAAATGCAATAGTAGCAACAACTGTAGCTAACAAAGAATAAAGTTTTTTCATAATATAAAATTTAAAATTATTTTCTTGGTGTAAAGTTAAGAAGTTTTTTGATTTAAGTGATTAATTTTATGTTAAAAAGCATTTACAATTTCCACAAATTATTTTCGTTACTTTTACACAGCGCATTTACGAAGATTTGAACAAAAATTATATTTTCATTTTATTGTTTTTCAATGGGTTAATTTTCATTAACGCTCAAATTTTCGATTGGAAAAATCCCAATATTCCCAAAGATTCTCTGAAAAAAGACAGCATCATAGCTTCCAAAATTAATAAGGACATTTTTGAGAGAGATACAGCCGATTTTATAAAGACACAAAATAAAATGATTGTAGATGAAAGAATATTTGTGAAAAATGATCGCAACAAAATTTTAGGAGATTTAAATTCAAAAGGCTCTATCATTCGTGGGATTACATTTGGCAACAACCAAGGCTCCTCTGTACAAAGCTCTATGGATTTGCAGGTTTCCGGTAGGCTTTCTAATGATGTTTCTGTCTTGGCTTCAATTTCGGATCATAATTTACCCATACAAGCTGATGGTTATACGCAAACTCTGGAAGAATTCGACAAAATTTATATGCAGCTCAACATCCGAAAAAACGCCATTATTAGAGCCGGACATTTGGATTTATATCATGAAAAAAATTATTTCGGAAAATTCCAGAGAAGAACTATGGGTCTTCAGTTTCAAACGGCTTTCGGAAACGAAAACAAAACTTTGGTTGACATTTCTGCAGGTGTTGCAAGAAGTGAATTTCACAGGATTAGGTTTCAGGGAATTGAAGGGAATCAAGGTCCTTACAGACTCAACGGAAAAAATGGTGAGCAGTTTATCACTATTATCTCAGGCTCCGAGCAAGTTTTTATTGACGGTGTTTTAATGAAGCGCGGCGAAAATCAGGATTATATTATCAATTACAACACAGGAGAAGTTACCTTTACCAGTTTCAGACCGATTTACAGACAGAATTTCATTACAATTTCTTACAATTATACTAATAGAAATTACTCCAGATTTTTAGTTACCGGTGGCATTGATCATCAAAGAGAACGTCTGAAAGCCGGACTAAGCTGGTTTTTGGAAACTGACAATAAAAATGCCCCCATTTCTTTGAATTTAAATAAAGAAGATGAAAAAATTCTCGCTAATGCAGGCAACAATCCCAATCTAATGTTCGCACCTTCCGGTACGGAAACTGAATATGATGTTAATAAAATTTTATACCGTCTGGTACAAAATGCTTCGGGAAATTATTATGAATTTTCAACCGATAAAAATGAGAAACTTTATCAGGTCTCGTTCACTTATTTTGGCTTAGGAAAAGGCGATTACAAACTGAAGCAAACAACTAACAACGGCCGTGTTTTTGAATATGTCGGTAATGGATTAGGCGAATATTCAGCACTTCGCAGATTGCCTTCACCCCAAAAATCACAGGTAATTTCAAGCAATATTGAATATCTTTTGAATGAAGGAAAAATAGGTGCAGATTTTTCTTTGAGCAATTACGACGTTAATCTTTTTTCCTCAATTAATAACAATCATAACACAGGATATGCCGGAAGAATCTTTGGGACTAAAATTTTTAAAAAAAATAACTGGACCGGAACGCCAACTTTCGAATTTCAGCATATCAACAAGAATTTTCATATTCTCGATAGAATTAATGATGTAGAATTTGCCAGAGATTTCAATTTGGTGCAAGAATTCAATCAACGTACCCAAAACCGATTCATATTCAATATTTTAAATGAATGGGAAAATTTGGCTTTTCTCCATTATAAAATGAATTACCTGAATGAGGAGCAAACTTATAAAGGTTTGAAAAACGATCTTGATTTTGGCTTTAAGAAAGGAAAGTTCAACACTTTAGGTAAGTTTTCACACCTGAACACTACTGGGAATTTTGAAGATACTAAATTCATTCGCGGAAATTTATTGAATGAATGGAACGGCAAAAAAGGAAGTTGGGGAATTGGTGGAAGCTTAGAGCACAATGAAAGAAAATTTAAAGACACTCAACTTTATGATGTTTCAAGTTTTAGTTGGAAAGAGGTTTTTGTACAGAAAAAAATTGGTGATTCTGCTCGTACAAAATTGTTTACCAAACTTTATTTTCGGGATAATGATTCTATCCGAAATAACCAATTGGATAACATGAACCACATTTTAGGTTTAATGACCGAAAGCCAAATCATTAAAACCGAAAAGACACAACTGAGCACGCTTGTTCATTACCGGAAATTCTTTTATCAAAATCAGGATTTGTCCAATTCTGGAAATCAGGATTTTGTGGTGGGGAATATCCTTTACAATCAACAGTTATTCAGAAACGGAATGCGTTTGCAGGCGTTTTATGAATTGGGGAACGGACAGGAAGCACAGCGCGAATTTCAGTATATCAAAGTAACCGATGGACAAGGTGTTTACAAATGGACCGATTATAACAGCGACAACGTACAACAACTCGACGAGTTTGAAATTGCTGAATATGCAGATTTAGCACAATACATCAGAATCTACACCAATAGTGTACGATATCTTCCTTCCAACAAAAACAAATTACAACTGGCATTATTTGTGAATCCCGCCATTATTTTTAACTCGGAAAATAAGTTTCTAAAACGCTGGAATTTCAACCTTTCCTTGCTTTCACAGAATTCATTTATGAAGGGAAATCGTGTTTTAGTGCTTAATCCTTTTGAAAGAGAAGAAAATCAAATTCTTAAAAACCAAAATTTTCTCGCAACAGCTCAATTCAACACTTCCGAACAATCCGGCTGGAACGGGAATTATCGTTTTACATCTACAGAAAACCTCATCAATGCCAATTTTAGTAACGAGAAAACGTTCAGAAACATGCATTTTATGAATATTGGCTATTGGTTCAATAAAAATCTTCGCAGCGATTGGGAAAACACCTTTGCTAAAATCGAAAGTTCCTCCCAAGTTTTCAATTCCAGAGATTATCAACTTGAAAATTTTGAAACTAAACCTAAAATTACTTACAAATTTTCAGAAGCCATACAAGCAGAAATATCCTCTGCCCTACGCTATAAAACCAGAACGGATGGCATCGAACAACTGAAAGCTCTTGAACTTACAGGAGGATTGCAATGGGAGAAACAAAAAACTTCCATCCGTGGTAATTTTTCTTTCATTAATAATGATTTTAGAGGTAACAGCTTTTCCATCGTCGGCAACCAAATGTTAGATGGACTAAAAGCCGGAAAAAATAAAGTGTGGAATATATTTCTTCAACAAAACCTCAATTCATTCATTATGTTGAATGTGAATTATGAAGGGCGTAACTCTGGAGAAAGAACCATTCACATTGGTTCGATGCAAGTAAAAGCAAGTTTTTAATAAATTTAATAAATCATTGTAACATTTTTAATACATTTAAAACTAATTAATAAAATATAAAAATATAATTATGAATATTGTAAAAACCTTCTTAAGTATTGGGATGATAGCAGCTTCATCTGTTTATGTATACGCTCAAACAGCTGATGAAATTGTAAATAAATACCTGGAAACTATAGATCCTGGGAAGAAAATGAAGACTCTTTCCGGAATGAAAATGGAAATGGCAGCTAATGCACAGGGTATGGAAATTCCTGTAGATGTATATTCTCTAAAGGATGGTAAAACTTTAGTAAAACTAAACTTTCAAGGAAAAGAGATTACACAACTTGCCTTTGATGGTAAAGATATGTGGACCACAAATTTTATGACAATGAAACCCGAAAGATCGGACGCTGAAACTACTGAAAACATGAAAGCTAACAATGACTTTCCGGATTCTTTTGTAGATTATAAAGCTAAAGGTTATAAAATTGAATATCTTGGTAAAGAAACTAAGGATGGTACAGAGACTTATAAAATAAAAATGACCAAAAAACCAATTAAGGTTGATGGACAGATGAAAGACACCGTAGTTTTCTATTATTTTGATACTGACAATTATCTGCCAATCGTTACTGAAACTGAAATACCTTCAGGACCAATGAAAGGGCAAAAGTCAATCTCTAAAATGAGTGATTACCAAGAAGTTGAAGGCATATTCTTCCCGTTCTCTGTGCAAATGATGGGACAGGAAATGAAAGTTAAAAAAATCACTCTAAACCCAACTGTTGATAGCAAACTTTTTGTTTTCCCAGCGCAATAAATAAAATATCTTACCTATAAAAGCCATAGCTATAGCTGTGGCTTTTTTAATAAAACTTTTACCAATGAAAAAGACATTAACTTTAACACTGGGTTTAATGGTATTTGGTGCCGTTAATGCTCAAGAAAACAATGGCATTACACTTAAAGGCAAAGAACTTTTTGGTGATATATCTGCAAGACATATTGGTCCGGCTTTGATGAGCGGCAGAATTTCAGATTTGGAAATGCATCCTACAGACAATAAAGTTATGTATGTAGGAACTGCAGGTGGTGGTGTTTGGAAATCTTCTAATGGTGGCGCTTCTTTCTCTCCCATTTTTGATGAAGATAATATACAATCGATTGGTACTATTGCGATAGATCCTTCTAAACCGGATCACAACATTTGGGTAGGAACCGGAGAAACTTGGGTTAGAAACAGTGTTTCCTATGGCGACGGAATCTACAAATCTACAGACGGTGGTTTGACTTGGAAAAATATGGGCTTAGAAAAATCCGACCGTATTTCTTCAATCATCGTTAACCCTAAAAATAGCGATGAAGTTTGGGTTGGTGTTTTAGGAAGCCTTTGGTCAGACAATGATGAAAGAGGAATTTATAAAACCAATGATGGTGGAACAACTTGGCAGAAAGTTTTCGGCGTAGATAATAAAACTGGTTGTGCAGACCTTATTATGGATCCTAAAAATCCCAATATTATGTATGCCAGCTTTTGGGAATTCGGACGTACAGCATGGTCTTTCAGTTCAGGGGGAGATAAATCAGCTCTTTACAAATCTGTAGATGGAGGAAAAAGCTGGAACAAAATACACAATGGCTTTCCTACAGGCAAATTAGGCAGAATTGCAATTGCAGTAGCACCTTCAAATTCTAGCATCCTTTATTCAGTACTCGAAACTGAAAAACCGGAAAAAAATGGACTTTACCGCTCCGATGATGCCGGTGCCACTTGGAAACACCTCAACAGTGATTTTGGTTTGGTAGTACGTCCTTTCTATTTTTCAAGAATCGTGGTAGATCCTAAAAATCCTGATGTCGTAGTGAAAGGTGGTCTTTTTGGCTCCATCAGTCGTGATGGTGGTAAAACCTTTAAAAATTTGGGCGCAATGCATGCGGATATACACGATGTTACTTTCGATAACCAAGACAGCAACAGAATGTATGTAGGAACCGATGGTGGTGTTTACAGAACTTGGGATGGTGGAAATACTATGGATATTGTGAGAAGTTTGCCGGTTTCTCAATACTATCATGTGAGTTTGGATAATAATGAACCTTACAATATTTACGGTGGGTTACAAGATAATGGCTCTTGGTATGGACCATCGAAAAGTGATGGCGGTATTGAAGCAAGAGATTGGCATCGTGTTGGCCATGGTGATGGTTTCCGTGTAGTAAAGCATCCTACTAAAAATATTATCTATAGCGAAATGCAAGGCGCAGAAAACATTTGGCGTTATAATATAGATACTAAAGAAATTGTAACAGTGCAGCCTTTAGCAGTAAAAGGAGATCCAAAACTTCGTTTCAACTGGAATACGCCAATACTCGCAAGCCAACATCAGCCTGACCGTTTTTATGTTGGAAGCCAGTTTCTTCACAAATCAGAAGATATGGGAAAAACTTGGACTAAGATTTCACCGGATCTTACAACCAATGATAAAACAAAAATGAATCAGGAAAATTCGGGCGGTTTGTCTAAAGATAATTCGGGAGCAGAAAATCACTGCACCATTTTTACCGTTGCAGAATCTCCTAAAAATGAAAAAGTAATCTGGGTAGGAACTGATGACGGAAATGTACAAATCACCAAAGATGGCGGTAAAACGTGGACAAACGTAACTTCAAACATTCCTAATTTGCCAAAAAACACCTGGACTTACCATATTGAAGCCAGTACATTTTCTGAAGGTACCGCTTATGCTGTTTTTGATGGGCACACTACAGGAGATTACAATTCTTACGCTTATAAAACTACAGATTACGGTAAAAACTGGACGTCAATCATTACACCTGATGTAAAAAGTTCTGTAAGGAATATTCAAGAAGATTTTAAAAACGAAAACTTATTGTTTTTAGGAACCGAAAAAGGCCTTTATATTACTATTGACGGCGGTAAAAACTGGTCTCATTTCACCAACAATATGCCCAATGTCGCTGTGCATTACATCGATCTTCATCCTAAAACTAATGATTTGGTAATGGCAACACACGGACGTGGTATTATTATTTTAGATGACATTTCAGTGTTGAGACAGGTTACGCCTGAAGTTCTTGCTAAAGATGTTCATTTCTTTGAAACCTCTGATGCTGTTATAGAAGAAAATTCTAGCTATGGTGGTACTGCTTCGGAATTGGAGTTTGTAGGAGCTAATCCTTCATCCAATGCAAAAATTGTTTATTATCTGAAAAAACGCCACAGCCTTGGCAAGATGGACATTGAAGTACAGGATATGAACGGAAAAAAAATCACCACTCTTAATGCAGGCAAACAAAAAGGAATAAATGTGGTGGATTGGAACTACAACACCAAAAATCCTAAAATTGCGGCAGCAAAAACCATTGCATTCGAAGGGTTTACTTCACCAAGAGTGAGTGCAGGAACCTACAAAATTGTGATGACCAAAGGCAAGGAAACTTACACCAAAAATATCACGGTGAAAAATGATCCGAAAAGCTCTATTACGCCAGAAGAAAGAAAAAAACAGGCAGAACTTACCAAAACACTGTTTGATATGAATGAATTATTGGCTTACAGAGTGTATGAAGTGGATGAAACTCTAAAAGTACTGGATGAATTAGAGAAGAAGGATAAAGCCTTCACAAAAATAAAATCAGCGTACCAGAAACTTAAAACAACATTGGTGGTAACAACAGGAGATAGTTATGTAGGTAGTGCAGAGCCTGAGCTAAGAGAGAAACTCGCAAGTCTTTATGCTACAATAGCCAACAATTTCACTGCTCCTACCAATGCACAGATGCAGAATTTTGAAAACATCAAAGAACGATTTGATAATTCTCTGAAAGAGTTGGATAATCTTAACTCGAAATACAGGAAGAAAATTGAAGATAATGCCAAGTCGGAAAACATTCCATTTGAGCTTAAAACCAAAGAGGAATTCATTAATAATTAATTTTTTTATACAAACTCTGAAGCCTAAAACTTCAGAGTTTTTTAATTTATAAACCTTATTTTTGCAAAATGGTAAAAATCGGGAACATAGAACTGCCGGAATTTCCGCTCTTGCTTGCACCAATGGAGGATGTAAGCGATCCGCCTTTTCGCAGGCTTTGCAAAATGCACGGGGCAGATTTGATGTATTCAGAGTTTATTTCTTCTGAAGGTTTGATTCGCGATGCTATAAAATCACGCAAAAAACTCGATATTTTCGATTATGAAAGACCGGTCGGAATTCAGATTTTCGGTGGAGATGAAGAAGCGATGGCAATGTCGGCAAAAATTGTGGAAACGGTGGAACCGGATTTGGTAGATATCAATTTTGGCTGTCCCGTAAAGAAAGTGGTTTGCAAAGGTGCAGGCGCAGGTGTTTTGAAAGATATTGATTTAATGGTTCGACTTACCAAAGCCGTTGTAAATTCAACTCATTTGCCGGTAACCGTGAAAACACGTTTAGGTTGGGATTTTGATAGTATTAATATCGACGAAGTAGCTGAAAGGCTTCAGGAAGCAGGTATAAAAGCCCTTACCATTCACGCCAGAACCCGTTCGCAGATGTATAAAGGCGAAGCAGATTGGGATCATATCTCAAGAATTAAGAATAATCCAAATATCGAAATTCCAATTTTTGGAAACGGCGACATCGACAGTCCGGAAAAAGCAAAAGAGTACCGGGAGAAATATAATTGCGACGGCGTTATGATAGGTCGTGGTGCAATTGGTTATCCTTGGATTTTTAATGAAATAAAACATTTTTTCAATACCGGAGAAATTTTGCCGGAACCCACAATTTCTCAACGTTTGGAGGCAGTAAGACAGCACGCAGAATGGAGTACAGAATGGAAGGGCGAACGTGTTGGACTGATTGAAATGCGCCAGCATTACAGCAATTATTTCCGTGGGATTCCGCATTTTAAGGATTTTAAACGCAGATTTCTAGAGGTTTTCACTTTAACGGAAATGGATGAACTGATTGCGGAAACCGATACTTTTTATAAAGAGCACTCTTTTGTTTAAATTATAAATTCAAGCTATAACCCTTATAATACTTTCAAAATTTGATTCAAAAGGATGAGAATAATCTATTTTTTTCTGATTTTAATCTTATTTAGTTGTACAAAAAACACTGAAGAAGACGACTATAAAATTTATAATACAGTCCTGAAAGACAAGGTTTCAACTTATGGGATTATACTCAATCATTTGCATTGGCCAAATAATTACAGTCGTAAAGAAATAGATAGCATTCTTCCAAAGATTTCTGACAGTCTTTACAAAACGCAATCGCTGAAATATTATTTGGACAGCCAATTATCAATCTTGGATACTTTAAATCCTTCGGATGAATTTAATTTGAGTCCAATATTAGTTGAATCTAGAAAAACCATATCTGATTGCAAACTTGATTTTTCAAAAATTACTGAACCCAAATTTGCAAAACGGCTTGACAAATCTCTTCCTATTGATAACAATGAGAAAAAGCCTACTTATTTGGGTGATTATGAGTTATCTGAGCCCGTTTATATTTCAAAAAATAAAGCCGTTATAAGATATCAACACTACTGTGGAAGCAAATGTGGACTTGGTCTATTGATTTACTTGAAAAAAGAAAATGGCGTCTGGAAAATCATTAAAGAAGAACAGATTTGGATTTCATAATCACCGTAACATTTAACTGTCTTTTCCCACTAATTATTAAACAAAATTGTAATGCTAAAAGCAGAACACGTCACAAAATCATACAATTCTGGAAAAAAAATTGCGTTGCAAGATTTCAGCATCGATGTTCCTGAAGCCACTATTTATGGACTTCTCGGTCCAAATGGTGCCGGCAAAACAACATTTATACGAATTGTAAACCAAATTTTACAAGCAGATTCAGGAGAAGTGTTTATCAACTCTGAAAAGCTGAATCCCAACCACATCAAACAAATTGGTTATATGCCTGAAGAACGCGGATTGTATAAAAATATGACCGTTGGCGATCAGCTTTTATACTTTGGCGAACTAAAAGGAATGAGCAAAAACGATGCGCTGCAAGAAGCCAAATATTGGTTTGATAAGCTCAACATAGACCAATGGTGGAAGAAGAAACTTTCTGAACTATCCAAAGGAATGGCGCAGAAAATACAATTTGTAGTTACCGTTCTTCACAAACCCAAACTTTTGATTTTGGATGAGCCATTTTCCGGTTTCGATCCCGTGAATGCCAACCTCATTAAAGATCAAATTATTAATCTTAAAAATCAAGGAACAACAATTATTCTTTCTACTCACAGAATGGAAAGCGTTGAAGAAATGTGTGATTATGTGGCACTTATCAATAATTCTAAAAAAGTTTTGGACGGAAAAGTGTTCGATGTAAGAGAAAATTTCAAAAAGAATATTTTTTCAGTAACACTTTCGGATGTGAACAGTGAACATTTTGAACTGTTCAGAAAAACGCATCATCTGGAAGATTTCAAAAATGAAAATGATTTAATTTCATTTGACCTAAAAGATACACAGAATCAGAATTTTATATTGAATGAGCTGATGCAAATTGGTAAAATACGTTCTTTCGACGAAAAAATTCCGAGTATGAATGAAGTGTTTATAAATGCTGTTTCCACAAATCAATAGAACATGAAAAACATTATACTCATTGCCAAGCGTGAATTTTTGACGCAGGTAAAGAAGAAATCCTTTATCATCCTCACCCTTTTGGCACCATTGCTTATCGTAGGTTTTGGAGCTTTAATTGCTTTGATGTTCAAAGCTAATGAATCTACACATTCCTTCAATGTGATTGATAAAAGCGGACTATTCCAGAACAAATTAAAATCGGATGAAAATCTGAAATACGTTTACGTTCCGGAAATTAACGAAGCCTCTCTGAAAGCTACCCTTAAAGACATGCAAGGTATTGACGGACTTTTAATCATCCCTAAACTGGAAAACAACGATTTTAAGAAACTGGAAGACAATACCAAACTTTTAGTGAATAAAAAAATCGGCTTTGAAACCAAAAACAACATCAGCATCGACCTTGAAAAAGTAATACGAAGCGAGAAAATAAAGGCTTTAGGATTGGATGAGTCGCAAATAAAAGATATTGACAGGGGTTTTTCTCTAACAGCGGAAAACGTTGTAGATCAAAAAGATGATGACAATGATATGGTTTTTGGAGTGAAATATGGGCTTTCAATGGTGTTGATGTATGTCGTTTTCATGTTCATCATTATTTATGGCGTTAGGGTGATGCGAAGTGTTTTGGAAGAAAAAAACAACCGTGTGGTAGAAATTATCATTTCATCCGTAAAACCTTTTGAGTTGATGATGGGAAAAATTATCGGTGTCACCATGGTTGCTTTAACCCAATTTGTAATTTGGATTACAATGTCTGTTGGAGCTGCCCTTTTCTTGAACACTGGTTTTTCCGTAATGAATAAAAATCTACCGATAGGAAGTGAAGAAACCGCTGCGGTTACCAATGCTTTCGATCCCCAAAAAATGGCTACAGAAATATCACATACGTTACTGGAAATGAATTTCCCATTGATTATTTTCGTATTTATTGTATTCTTTTTACTGGGATATATTTTCTATAGTGCAATGTATGCCGCAATTGGTTCGGCAGTAGATAATGAAACGGAGACACAACAATTTACACTTTTCGCCATATTACCTTTGATGATTGGGATGTATGGTAGCATTACCATTATGAATAATCCTGAAGGACCTATGGCATTTTGGCTTTCAATCATACCATTTACGTCTCCAGTGGCGATGATTGCTAGAATTCCGTTTGGAGTTCCTATTTGGCAAATCGTATTATCGATAGCTTTACTGATAGGAGCAACATTATTAATGGTATTTATAGCCTCCAAAATTTATAAAGTTGGAATTTTAATGTATGGTAATAAAGCAACAATAAAAGAGCTTTGGAAATGGATTAGAAACTAGCAAGTAAAAATTACACGATAAAAAAAAATCCGGCGCAGCATAGCTGCGCCGGATTTTTTATAAGTATATCTATTATCAATAAATTAATCGAAAATATAACTTAAATTAAGGCTTACCACATGTTGACTTTTCTTTTTCTGAATATTTGGATCTGCTCCATTTTCAGTCATCAAACCTGGATATGTGTTAGAAATTCCGGCATCAAATCTTCCGGTTAATTCCAGTTTTCTCTTATAGCTATAACCAATTCCAGCACCAAGACCCCAACCAAAAGCAGCTGCCTTACCATTAGCATATTGATCTCCTTCAATTGTATAAGCTTGCTTTGCAGGTTTTGTTACCTTCTGATTAATAAGGAAATTAAACCTTGGTCCAAACATTCCAAAAAACTCAGATTCAGCTTCTGAAAAATATCCTTTTAAATACACCGGAACACTAATGTAGTTGTTAGCATAAACCGCATCATAACCTACCTTTCCAGCTTGAGCTTTCTCTCTCCCAGTTTCTCCTGCACCATAATAAACTACTTCCGGTTGTAGATAAAACTGATCTTTATTATCAACTGGTATTAATGCCAAAAGTCCAGCTTGCAAGGTATGTCTTGGTCCTGATGGATTATGGGCATTTTGCACACGGGAATAATTATATCCGCAGTAATACCAAAACGTGTATTGCTAAAATCTACTTGCGCACTTATTCCGGTAGCAGATAAAGCAAATAAGCTTAAAATAATTTTTTTCATAAGTGTTTTTTAGATATGATTTATCCTAGAACTTTAGCGACAGTTTCACCAATATCAGCTGGAGAATCTACCACGTTGATTCCGTTTTCTCTCATAATTTCCATTTTGGCTTGCGCAGTATCTTCTGCTCCACCTACAATTGCTCCTGCATGTCCCATTGTTCTTCCTTTAGGTGCTGTTTGTCCTGCGATGAAGCCAACCACAGGCTTTGTAGAGCCGCTTGCTTTATACCATCTTGCAGCTTCAGCTTCTAATGAACCACCAATTTCACCAATCATCACCACAGCATCTGTTTCAGGATCGTTGATGAAAAGTTCTAACGCTTCTTTTGTTGTCGTTCCGATAATTGGGTCTCCACCAATTCCAATGGCAGTAGAAACACCGTAACCTGCTCTTACAACCTGATCAGCAGCTTCATAAGTTAAAGTACCAGATTTTGAAACAATCCCTACTCTACCTTTTTTGAAAACGAAGCCCGGCATAATTCCGATTTTAGCTTCATCTGAAGTAATAATTCCGGGACAGTTAGGACCGATAAGTCTTGTATCTCTGTCAGCAATATAAGATTTCACTTTTACCATATCAGCAACCGGAATTCCTTCTGTAATCGCTACGATAACCTTAATTCCAGCTTCTGCGGCTTCCATAATAGCATCGGCTGCAAATGCCGGTGGTACAAAGATGATAGAAACATTAGCTCCTGCCTTCTCCACCGCTTCAGCTACAGTGTTGAAAACCGGTTTCCCAAGGTGCTCAGAACCTCCTTTACCCGGAGTTACACCTCCTACAACGTTGGTTCCATATTCAATCATTTGTGTTGCGTGGAACGTTCCTTCGTTACCTGTAAATCCTTGTACGATTACTTTAGAATCTTTGTTTACTAATACTGACATTTCTTATTTTTTAAATTTATTTTTCTTAAATTTTGATTTCCACAAATTTACTCAATAAAATTGGATTTTTGTAAAAAGTGATGTTGTTTTTATAATTTGTTGAGTTTAATTTCCTTCTTTAGGTACTCTTTAAATTCTTCTGCTAAAGGTCCAAAATAAGTTCCTTTCTTAAGGTTTTTATTAACGCCGGTTTTACCTAAAAGAACTGATCCGGATTCAACTCTTACACCTGAAGCCATACCAACCTGTCCCCAAATCGTTACTTCATCTTCAATCACACAACATCCAGCAATTCCGGTTTGCGAAGCAATAAGAACTTTTTTTCCAATGATTGTATCGTGACCGATTTGAATTTGATTGTCCAAAACAGAACCTTCACCAATCACTGTTGAATCCGTAACACCACGATCAATCGTACAGCCATTACCAATTTCTACATTATTTTCAATCACCACATTGCCTACAGATATTAAACGGTCAAAATTTCCGTTAAATTTTCGGTAATAAAAAGCATCACCACCTAAAACTGTATTAGCTTGTATAATCACATTATCACCAATCACAGTGCGGTCTCCAATCACAACATTCGGAAAAATATGACAGTTGTTACCAATTTTCACATCGTTTCCAAGTACAGCAGTTGGATGTATAAAAGTGCCTTCACCCACTTCTACATTGTGAAGCTCTTCTTTGAAATTAGAAATTTTAGTAAAATGATTATTAATGATATTAAAATCTCTGAAAGGATCAGCAGAAATAAGAAGAGCCTTACCTTCAGGACAATCCACCTCTTTATCAATAAGAATAATGGTAGCTGCTGAATTAAGAGCTTTGTCGTAATATTTCGGATGATTAACAAAAACGATTTCACCGGGCTTTACCATATGGATTTCATTAGTTCCGAAAACTTGAAAATTTTCATCCCCAATAAATTTTGCACCTATCAGTTCTGCTATGGTTTTTAAATTTTGTGGTTGATTGAAAGTCATTTTTTTGATTTAAAACGTTTCAGGTCTCAAGTTTCAAGTTCAAAATTGTATCGCTTTGAACCTGAAACTTGAAACCTGAAACAAATTTATAGAATTTGTTACTTTACTCTTTCTAAATACGAACCATCTTCAGTATTAACTTTAATTTTATCTCCAGGTTCGATGAATAGAGGTACCATCACTCTTGCACCAGTTTCTACAATCGCATTTTTAAGGGCATTAGTTGCGGTGTTACCTTTTACTCCAGGATCTGCTTCCACAACTTCCAAATACACAGTTGGAGGAATTTCAGCAGAAAGAGGAGATTCATCAACTTCTTTCAAAATAATGGTTACTTCCTCTCCCGGTTTCATAAACTGTGCATTTTCAATCATTTCCTTGTTGATGTAAATTTGAGAGAAGTCGTCATTATTCATAAAGTGGAATCCATTATCGTCATCATACAAATACTGAAATTTTCTGGTAATTACTTTAACTTCATCAATTTTGTGACCCGCAGAAAAAGTATTATCTATCACCTTTCCGTTGGTTACCGATTTAAGTTTTGTTCTTACAAACGCAGGACCTTTCCCGGGTTTTACGTGTAAAAATTCAATTACTTTAAAAATATCATTGCTGTACTCGATGCACAGACCTTTTCTGATATCATTACTTGTTGCCATTTAAAATTTAGTTTAAAGTTGAAGGTTTAAAGTTTAGGTTTCTTTAAACACTTTATTTATTATTAATTATTTTTGTTGAATTGAGATGAAGGTAAAAGTTTTAGTTTTATTTTGAATTAAAATTAAACATTCACATCTTACTCTCTTCCTGTTCCGTAACCTTTTACGATACCACGAGGTGAATTTTTGATAAATTCCAAAATTTCATCGCGTTCTGCAGTTGGCAGCATTTCTTTTTCAATAATAGCAGAGGCTTGTGTAACGTTCATTTTCGATTGGAAAAGGTATCTGTAAATTTTCTGAATTTCAAAAATTTTATCATTAGTAAATCCTCTTCTTCTTAATCCTACAGAGTTAATCCCTGCATAAGACATTGGTTCACGAGCTACTTTTACGTAAGGTGGTATATCTTTCCTCACCAAAGTTCCCCCTGAAATCATCACATGCTTGCCTATTTTCCCGAATTGATGCACTGCAGAAAGCCCTCCCATTACTGTAAAATCACCTATCTCAACGTGTCCGGCAATTCCACAGCCATTTACGATGACTACATTATCCCCAATAACACAATCGTGAGCAATGTGCGAGGTAGCCATAATGAGACAATTTTTTCCAATCTTGGTATAACCTAAAGCTTTTGTTCCTCGGTTGACAGTTACACATTCTCTGATGGTAGTTCCGTCACCAATTATAACCTGTGAGTCTTCCCCATCAAATTTCAAATCTTGAGGAATGGCAGAAATAACTGTTCCCGGAAAAATCTTACAGTTTTTTCCAATTCTGGCTCCGTCCATAATGGTTACATTAGGACCAATCCAGGTTCCTTCACCTATTTCAACATCACCGGCAATTGTTGTAAACGGTTCTACGATGACGTTCTTTTTTATTTTTGCGCGTTTATCAACGGCTGCTAACTGGTGTATCATACCGAAATTAGTCTATTTTAGTTTTTGCAACCTGCGCCATCAGTTCTGCTTCTACTGCAACGCTGTCACCAACGTATCCGTAACCCTGCATATGAACAATTCCTCTTCTTATAGGTTCGATGAGTTCAATTTTAAAAATTAAGGTATCTCCCGGAATAACTTTTCTTTTGAATTTCACTTTATCAATTTTAATGAAATAAGTGGAATAGTTTTCAGGATCCGGAACGCTTGCCAAAACCAAAATTCCTCCGGTTTGTGCTAAAGCTTCCACTTGAAGAACTCCCGGCATCACCGGTTCTTTCGGGAAGTGACCAACAAAAAACGGCTCGTTAAAAGTCACATTTTTTAAACCAACCACGTGAGAATCAGACAACTCTAACACCTTATCAATCAATAAGAAAGGATAACGATGTGGCATTAGTTTCATAATCCCATTGATATCGAAGACCGGCTCTTTCGTTAAATCAAAATCTGGAACGTTCTTCTTTTTCTGAAGTTTCCATTGGCGGTTAAGTTTTTTAGCAAACTGTGTATTGACAAAGTGTCCCGGCTTGTTTGCAATAACCTTGCCTTTAAGTCTTACACCTGTAAGAGCCAAATCACCAATCACATCCAAAAGTTTGTGTCGTGCAGCTTCATTAGGATAGTTCAAAGTCAAATTATCTAAAATTCCGTTAGGGCGAATAGAAACATCATCTTTTCCGAACGCTTTTTTAAGTTTGTCAGCAGTTTCGGGCGTTAATTCCTTGTCTACGTAAACAATAGCGTTGGAAATATCACCACCTTTAATTAAGCCTGCATCCAAAAGCATTTCCAACTCGTGGAGGAAACTGAAAGTTCTTGCTGAAGAAATTTCTTCTTTAAATTCAGAAATATCTTTTAAGGTAGCATTTTGTGTTCCGAGAACTTTAGTCCCGAAGTCTACCATCGTTGTTACTTCGTAGTTATCTGAAGGGATAATGGTAATTTCAGAACCCGTATTGGGATCTACATAATTCAAAACTTCTTTTATCACCAGATATTCTCTAAGTTGGGATTGTTCTTCAATACCCGCTTTTTCAATAGCCTCAACAAAATATTTTGAAGAACCGTCCATAATTGGTGGCTCTGCACTATTCATTTCCAAAATAGCGTTATCTACATCACAACCAACTAAGGCCGCAAGCAAATGCTCACAAGTATGGATTCTCACACCCAGTTTCTCAAGAGTTGTTCCTCGTTCTGTGGTGGTAACATAATTAACGTCGGCTTCAACTTGAGGATGACCTTCCAAATCGGTTCTTACAAACACAAAACCGGTGTTTTCCTTTGCTGGTTTTATGGTAAGAGTAACATCTTTACCGGTATGCAATCCGATTCCTGAAAGCGTTACTGCTTCTTTTAGTGTTTTTTGCTTATCACTCATTAGTTTTATCTTTTGAGTTATTTTCCAAATTATTAATACGTTTTACAATATCATTGAAATTGCGGAAGTGAACATAATTTCTACGATAATCACTCGCAGAAATTGCTGGGGAACCATACAGCGTTTCGCCGTCTTTCGTATTTGAATTCACACCACTTTGTGCCTGAATTTTTACCTGATTTCCGATACTGATATGGCCTACGATACCAACTTGTCCACCAATCATATTCCAATCTCCAATAGTTGTGGATCCTGCAATTCCGGCTTGTGCTGCGATAACGTTGTTTTGACCTATTTTTACATTATGAGCAATCTGAATAAGATTGTCAATTTTAGTACCTTTTCCGATAATGGTAGAACCGATAGTTCCTCTGTCGATGGTACAGTTGGCACCAATTTCAACATCATCTTCAATTACTACATTTCCTAATTGTGGAGTTTTGCTGTAACCATCTTTTGTAGGTTGAAAGCCAAAGCCGTCCGAACCAACAACCGTGTTAGAATGCACCACACAATTATCTCCTATAACACAATAATCATAAATCCTAACACCACTAAAAATTTTACAGTTCTTACCGATTTTCACATTTTTACCAATAAAAACCTGTGGATAGATTTGTGTACCATCACCAATTTTTACTTTTTCAGAAATATAAGAAAAAGCGCCAACGTGAATATTTTCTCCAAGTGTGGCAGATTCGTGAATTTGAGTATTATTTTCAATCCCTGATCTTCTGCCCTGCATTTCCGCATAAAGATTCATCAGCACCTGAAAAGACAAATAAGCATCGTCTACCGCAATAATGGTAGGTTGGTATGCTTCTTTGGTTAAAAGTTTTTCTGAAACGATGAGTACGGAGCATTTGGAAGTGTTGAGATAATCTGCAAACTTCTCTTGGGCTACAAAAGACATATGCCCTTCTTCACCTCTTTCGATTGGGGAAACGCCGGTAATTACGGCATTTTCGTCGCCAATAATTTTTCCGTTGATGAAGCCTGCAATCTGCGATGCTGTAAATTCCATATCCTGCAAAGATATGAAATTATGAAATATTGAGCTGTTTTTTTAACGTTTTCGGAAATGTTATTGAAGTGATAATTTACTGCAAAACTATCGGACCCGATTTCACAAATTTCAACAGAGGAGAATTAATAATACGCTGCCTAAATTCTTTCTGTTTTTCAGGGCTGTTGTCTTTCAGCCCCACTTCAACGTATCCTTTATCCTCATAAGATCCTGCGCTCATTATATTTTTAGTATAAATCTTTAATGCAGGATTTTCAAAACTTTTATTGATCACATCCATGATCCTATTTAGTTCGTTTAATGAATGTTTTGAAGTTTGAAACAGGACATTCTCCGAGCCAATAATTTTTGTAATTTTCGATTTTCCGTCCTGTAAATTTCCTTTGATATTGATCACTAAATTTCCCTTATCATTGATAAAAGCTCCACCATAATAATCAGGAATATTTTTCCCAAAATGTTTTAAAAGTTTTTCCAATTTTTGATTGGCATCCCACTGAAAATCGGCATCCGCTTCAATAAAAGGTTTTTCTTTCGTTAATGATTTTTTCAGAGTATCTACTTTCGGAATTCTGTTTTTTACACCTTCATTGTTTTTGAAAGCTGTGTCTTTTACAGGCTCTACAATATTAGAATTTTCAATATCTTCCGATTTTTTGGCCGATAATTGTGAGTTGGTTGGTTGATCACTTGTAACCGTCTTTTTGGGCTGACAAGTTATAATGGTGAGCGATATAATAATTGAAAGGATTTTCATAACTAAAATTTTTACTAAACCTTTCAATTTAAGTACCAAATTAACTTATTTCCCTAGGAAAATAGAGAATATACTTCGTATTCAAATCGGTAATTGATGAGGAAAGTATTTGGTTTTCAAACTGATCCAGCTGCACTTTCTCACCATTTTTTCGAAGCAGATAAATAGGTTGTTTTAAAGTATTATATGGTAAAAGGCTTCGTGAAATTTGCTCAACCACTCTATTTCCATTTTCGGTGTTAAAAAATTCGTTGGTTCTAGAAATCTTTTCGTTGATAAATTCTTCCGAAAAACGCTGAGAAGAAATGATGGTTTTAGGCAATCTTCTCTTAATCACAGATTTACACAAATAAGACAAGATTAAATCATCGCTGTTTTGCCAAAATTTCATCGCCTGAATAATATCATTATCATCAAGCTCTGTAAACCTCAAAATATCTTCTTCAGAAGCTTCAGCAAACTTATTTTTAGTAAGGAAATATTTTAAGTTATTAGAACCCGGTAAATCTTTGCCTTCCAAAGTAAGTTCTTTAGCGCGTTCCAAAATTTTTACTAAAATATGTTCCGAAAGTGCTGCAGTTTTGTGATAATACACCTGCCAATACATAAACATCCTCGCCGTAAGGTAATTTTCGATCGAATAAATGCCTTTTGCATCAATTACCAATTCATCTTCGGAAACATTCATCATAGAGATAATCCTTTCCGTATTCACATTTCCTTCAGAAACTCCCGTAAAGAAGCTGTCGCGCTTCAGATAATCCATCCGGTCCACATCCAACTGCGAAGAAATCAGCTGGTTAAAAAATTTGCGGTGATATTTTCCTTTAAACATTTCAATCGCCATTGAAAGTTGGCCATCAAATTCTTGGTTGAGTTTATCCATTAAGAGCAGCGATAACTTCTCGTGATGCCAATCTTCCATCAACATATTTTCTAGAGCGTGGGAAAAAGGGCCGTGACCAATGTCGTGCATTAAAATTGCCAACAATGCTGCCTTTTCTTCATCTTTTGAAATGGTAATTCCCTTCAACTTTAAGGTTTCTAAAGCCGTGAACATCAGATGCATTGCACCTAAAGCGTGATGAAAACGCGTGTGTGTTGCTCCGGGAAATATCAGATTCAAAAGTCCGGTCTGTCCTATTCTCCTTAATCTCTGGAAATAAGGATGTTCTATGACGTCGAAAAGAATTTCGTAAGGTATTTTTATAAATCCGTGTACCGGATCATTGATGATTTTCAGCTTGTTCTGCACGTGTTGTAAATGATTGTTGTTACAAATTTAGGCATTTATGTTTAACTTATTTTTAACTATTTTGGTTTATATTTTACATTAAACTTAACAGCTTTTGGTCGTATTTTTGGACTTAATCTCATGTAAAATAAGAAAAAATATATGTCAGGAAAGATATTATGGATTGATGATGAAGTGGATTTACTGAAACCACACATTGTTTTTCTTGAAAAGAAAGGTTACGAAGTAACACCAGTAAACAATGTGAACGAGGCATTGGAACTTATTGAAAATGAAAATTTTGCCCTCACACTTTTGGATGAAAATATGCCAGGAATTTCAGGCATTGAAGCCATCCCAATGATTAAAGGTAAAGATAGCGCTTTGAAAATCGTAATGGTTACCAAAAATGAAGAGGAGCACATTATGGAACAGGCGATTGGATCACAGATTTCAGATTATATCCTGAAACCGGTAAATCCAAACCAGGTTTTGCTTTCACTGAAGAAAAATTTGCAGGAAGACATTTTGGTAGAGCAAAAGACGATTTTAGAGTATCAGCAGGAATTTAGAAATTTAAGTATGGAACTCTCCTACTTGAGAACTTTTCAAGATTGGGCAGAGTATTACAAGAAAATCCTCAACTGGGAAATTAAATTTGATCGTGTTTTTGATAACGAATTTGCAGATTTATTGCAGTCTCAAAAAGAAGAAGCCAATATACAATTTGCCAAATTTGTAGAAAGCAACTACGAAGAATGGCTTCACAGCAACGAAAAACCAATGATGAGCCACACTTTGTTTAAAGAAAAGGTGAAACCAGAGGTTGAAAATGATAAGGTTTTGCTATTGATGATTGATAATCTTCGTTACGACCAATGGAAAGTGATTGAGCCACTTTTTACGAGATTTTATAACAAAACATCTGAAGATTATTATTACAGCATCTTGCCAACAGCAACACAATATGCTAGGAATTCCTTTTTCGCAGGATTAATGCCATCTGAAATTGAAAAACGTTTCCCTGATAAATGGTTTAATGATAACGAAGAAGGCAATAAAAATGAATTTGAACGTGATTTCCTGGAAGACCAGCTGAAACGATTGGGATTATCATCAAAAACGATGAAATATCTTAAAATCCTAAATGCAGATTTTGAAAGAAAGATTTTAGATGATTTTAACCAGCACAAAAACAATAATTTACTGGTGATTGTGTACAACTTTATCGACATCCTCTCTCACGCAAAAACCGATAATTCGATTGTAGATCAGTTGATTAGAGATGATAAAACCTTCCGTTCTCTCACTTACAATTGGTTCGAGAATTCATCTTTAATAAAAATCATTAAAGCGGCGGCAGAAAATGGATTTAAACTAGTAATTACAACTGATCATGGTATGATTTATGTGAAAAAACCTAGTAAAGTAGTTGGCGACAGAGAAACTTCGACTAACATTCGATATAAAACCGGAAGAAGCTTAACCTATGAAGACTCGGATGTTTGGGCTGTTTCAAATCCGGAAAAAATGTTTTTACCAAAGGGAAATTTAAGTTCGAAATACATCTTTGCGAAGAACAACATTTTTCTGGCTTATCCAAAAAACTACAACCACTTTGTGAATTATTATAAAGACACTTATCAACACGGAGGGATTTCACTGGAAGAGTGTATAATCCCGATTAGCATATTAGAACCCAAATAGTTTTTTTTCATAGTTTATTTGATTTTGGGTTTTAGGCGGAGGAAGTCATTTTGATTTCTTCCGCTTTGTTTTTGTATCAGGTTTCAAGTTTAAAGTTCCTATTTACGTTGGAATATAAGATTACAAAGGCTGTCCAAATATTGTACAACGTTTTTAATTAATAAATTCAAAATTTAATAATTTGTGAACATTGTCATTATCTTTGTGACTTTGTGTTAAATAATGAAAATCATCAGTTATAACGTTAACGGAATTCGTGCTGCTTTTACGAAAGATTTTGTAGGCTGGCTAAAAGTGGCAGATCCAGACATTATCTGCATACAGGAAAGCAAAGCCGGAAACGACCAAATTGACATTGAAGCTTTAGAACAAATTGGCTATCACAGTTACTGGCATTCAGCAGTGCGGAAAGGTTATTCCGGTGTTGGCATTGCATCCAAAATAAAACCGAATAACATTGTTTACGGCTGCGGTATTGAACACTACGATTCTGAAGGACGGATTTTGAGGGCAGATTTTGATGATTTTTCTGTGATTTCTGTTTATGTGCCGTCTGCTTCAAATATTGAACGTTTAGACTTTAAAATGCAGTTCTGCTACGATTTTCTTGATTATATAAAAGATCTAAAGAAAACGATCCCAAATCTCATAATTTCGGGTGATTTTAATATCTGTCATAAACCCATTGACATTCATAATCCGGTTGGTTTGAAGAATGTTTCCGGTTTTCTTCCGATGGAAAGAGCATGGATGACAAAGTTTATAGAGGAATGTGAACTGATTGACAGTTTTAGGTTTTTCAATAATCAGCCAGACCATTATTCTTGGTGGAGCTACAGGCAGAATTCTCGTGAGCGTAACAAAGGTTGGCGTTTGGATTATAATTTTGTTTCCTATACAATGAAAGACCGTTTACAAAGAGCCGTAATATTGAAAGAGGTATTTCATTCAGATCATTGTCCGGTTTTAGTTGAGATTTAATGTTGCCTTTTACATGTTTTTATTGGGAAACCGATGAAGTTTGAAGAAAATTTTATGATAACTAAGTTCTTTTGAACTTAAAAACATCTACCCTGAATCTCGCATCTCGTAACCCGTACCTCGTTAAATAAAAAAAGCCAACGTCTAAGTTGGCTTGCATTTTTAATAAAACGTAAATGTTTAATCGATAACTTGATATTCAATCGGCATTGTACCTGATGCAAGACTTCCGATTTCATCGTAAGCAGCTTTAGATAAATCTAATGCTCTTGAAGAATGGAAAGGTCCTCTATCGTTAATAGTTACTATAACGCTTTCACCGTTTTTAATATTAGTAACTTTAACTTTGGTACCGAACTTAAGAGTTCTGTGCGCAGCAGTGAATTTTGAATTACTGAAAATTGCACCACTTGCAGTTTTTCTACCATTGAATTTGTCGTGATAATACGACGCATAACTTGTTTTCACCTCATCGTTATCATTGGTATCATATTTGAAAGAATACATACCAAGAGTTGAAATCATCATTATGATTACGAGAATTGCTCTTTTCATCATTTTGAATTATTTTTTTGGTTTTGACGAGGCAAAGGTATAGCCGACTTTTTACGAACAAAATTCAGATTGTTAAACCTTCTTAACAAATTGTTAAAATTTTGTTAAATAACCTTGTAATGTGCTTGGTTATGGGAAATCAGAGAATTTGTTAAAAAATGTTAAAAAAGAACTTTAAAAGTTAATTAAATTAACTATTTTATGGATAATATATTAAATAAAAATCTTTAACAATTTGATTATCAGTATATTTTATAATATTTAATTTCATAATAAAAGCCTTTCAAAATTTTGAAAGGCTTCGTTATATTTAATTGATTTTGGTTAAATTAATTCACCATATAAATCAAATTCTTCAGCCGAAGTAATTTTTACATTTGCAAAATCACCAATAGAGATGTAGGTATTTTCTGCAGATACCAAAACAGTATTATCAACATCCGGTGAATCGAATTCCGTTCTTCCAACAAAATAATTACCTTCTTTACGATCGAAAATACATTTAAAAACGTGTCCAATTTTCTCCTGATTCTTCTCCCAAGAAATCTGGGATTGCAGTTCCATAATCTCTTCCACGCGTGCCTCTTTCACTTCTTGTGGCACATCATCTGTTAAGACATAAGCGGTTGTATTTTCTTCGTGAGAATAAGTGAAACACCCTAATCTATCGAAACGCTGTTCTCGCACCCATTCTTTCAGTTCCTGAAAACGCTCTTCAGTCTCACCGGGATAACCAACGATTAATGTTGTTCTAATAGCCATATCCGGAACTTTCTCCCTGAATTTTGCCAAAAGAGCATTCGTTTTCTCGTGTGTTGTTCCACGTTTCATCGATTTCAACAAATCTGAATTGATGTGCTGCAAAGGAATATCGATATAATTACAAACTTTTGGTTCATTTTTAATAACTTTCAGAACATCTTCAGGGAAACCTGAAGGGAAAGCGTAATGAAGTCGAATCCATTCAATGCCGTCCACTTTTACAAGTCTTAAAAGCAAATCAGCTAAAGCTCTTTTTTTATAAATATCGAGTCCGTAATAGGTTAAATCCTGTGCGATTAAGATCAGCTCTTTGGTTCCTTTTTTAGCAAGATTTTCAGCTTCCATAACCAAATTTTCAATGGGTTTAGAAACGTGTCCGCCTCTCATTAACGGAATAGCACAAAATGAACAAGGCCTGTCGCAACCTTCTGAAATTTTAAGGTAAGCGTAATGTTTTGGAGTAGTGGTTAATCTTTCGCCAACCAATTCGTGTTTATAATCAGCACCTAAATGTTTTAGCAAAACCGGCAAGTCCCTGGTTCCAAAATATTGGTCTACATCCGGAATTTCTCTTACCAAATCGTCTTTATATCTTTCTGATAAGCAACCCATCACAAAAACCTTTTCAATCTCTCCACGTTCTTTTGCTTGCACCGCATCCAAAATTGTATTCACGCTTTCTTCCTTGGCATTATCAATAAATCCGCAGGTATTAATAACGACAATATCACCACGATCTTCGTGTACCACTTCTTTACCGTTTGCTTGCAGCTGACCCATCAAAACTTCAGAGTCTACCACGTTTTTAGAACAGCCTAATGTGATAATATTGATTTTCTTTTTTCCAATTGATTTTGTACGCATTATAAAGATTGTGGTTAATTTTAAAAATTAAATTGTGACTTTTGAGTTCGGTCAGAATTACAGGGTGCAAATTTAGCAATAAAAAAAAGAACCAAATCTATTGGTTCTCTTCATTTTATATTCTAGCAAAATCTATTTTACCAGAGACTTTAAATAATCTCCATAACCAGATTTACCATATTTATGAGCAGCAGCTAAAAGTTGTTCTTGGTTTATGAATCCTTTTTTGTAAGCAATTTCTTCAATACAAGAAATTTTAAAGCCTTGTCTTTTCTCCAAAACTTTTACAAACTCAGATGCCTCGTGAAGTGAATCGAAAGTTCCCGTATCCAACCAAGCTGTTCCTCGTGACATTACGCCCACTTCCAACTGTCCTTTTTCAAGATAAATTTTATTAATGTCGGTAATTTCAAGTTCACCTCTTGGTGAAGGCTTCAGGTTTTTAGCATATTCAACAACAGAATTGTCATAAAAGTACAATCCCGGAACTGCAAAATTAGATTTTGGATTTGAAGGTTTTTCTTCAATGGAAAGAGCCTTGAAATTTTCATCAAATTCTACCACACCATATCTTTCTGGATCGGTAACTTGATAGGCAAAAACACAACCACCCTTAACATTAGTTTTACTCTCTAAAAGATTTGCCAAACCGGTTCCATAAAATATATTATCACCTAACACCAAAGCCACAGAATCATCTCCAATAAACTCTTCACCCAAAATAAAAGCTTGTGCTAAACCATCCGGAGAAGGTTGAATTTTGTATTCGAATTTACAGCCAATTTGTGAACCATCTCCCAAGAGCTTCTGAAAAGACTCTTGATCGTGAGGTGTTGTAATAATTAAGATTTCTTTAATGCCTGCCAACAATAATATTGAAAGGGGATAATAAATCATCGGTTTATCATAAACCGGCATCAGTTGCTTGCTCACAGCAATCGTTAAAGGATATAAACGTGTTCCAGAACCACCTGCTAATATAATTCCTTTCATTTTATAGGATTTGAGTTGGGAGTATTTGAGTTGGGAGTATTTGAGTTGTGGGTGATTGAGTTTTCACTTTTCTTTTTTTCAACAGAGAAAGTCCATTTTTCTGAGCTATTTACCATTGAAACTAATAAGGCCAAAATTTCATCATATAGCGCGAATAATTTTGAATGTTCATCTTCAGTAATATATTTACAGGCAAAAGCAAAATCCAACCAGTTTTGGGTTTCTGCTGCTTCACCATCTGCATCTGTTAATTTTGCGATAAAAGATTTTTCGTATCTTCTTTTACGCCATGCTTCAGTAATATTTGCACTTACTGAACGTGAAGAACGCAAAATTTGGTCTGTTAGAGAGTAGGTTTCTTCTCTTGGAAACTTTCTTGAAATTCGATAGATTTCCATAGCAGAAGAAAATGATTTCTGATATACAATTAAATCCTTATGAAATTTCACCAAGCCCATTTCTAACTCAATAACTCAATAATTCTCTACTCAATTACTCTACTAAGAGTATTGTTTGTCGTAATATTTTTGATAATCGCCTGATGTAACATGATCAAGCCACTCTTTATTTTCAAGAAACCAATCGATGGTTTTTGATAAGCCTTCTTCAAAAGTTACGGAAGGTTTCCAGCCTAAATCATTAGCCAGTTTTGTAGCATCAATGGCGTAACGTTTATCGTGCCCAGGTCTGTCTTTTACGAAAGTGATTAGTTTTTCTGAATAACCTGCAGGTTTTCCGATTTTTTCATCCACCTGTTTAATGAGTTCTTTCACTAAACTAATATTCTGCCACTCATTCCAACCACCTATGTTGTAGGTTTCTCCTGTTTTAGCTTCATGGAAAATTTGAAATATGGCTTTGGCGTGATCAATAACATAAAGCCAATCTCTTGTATATTTTCCGTCGCCATAAATTGGCAATGGTTTTTCATTTAAAATATTATGAATACAAAGCGGAATCAGTTTTTCAGGGAAATGATTTGGACCATAATTATTGGAACAGTTAGAAATGATAAACGGCATTCCGTAAGTATTACCATAAGCACGAACTAAATGATCTGATGCTGCTTTACTTGCAGAATATGGCGATTTTGGATCGTAAGAAGTTTCTTCAGTAAAAAATCCGGTTTCGCCAAGCGCACCGTAAACCTCATCTGTAGAAACGTGGTAGAACAGGTTTGTTCTTTTCTCATCAGGGAAATTTCCGTGGGTATGATCCGGGTTTAAAGTCCAGGTTTCACGGCAAAGATTAAGAAGATTAGCTGTTCCAATAACGTTGGTATTGATAAACGCATTTGGATCAGTGATGCTTCTGTCCACGTGCGATTCTGCTGCTAAATGTACAATTGCATCAGGTTTATATTTATCAAAAACTGCTTTTAGCTCTTCAGGTCTTGTAATATCAGCTTTTTCGAAAACATAATTAGGTTCGTTTTCGATGTCTTTCAAATTTTCAAGATTTCCTGCGTATGTTAGGGCATCGAGGTTGATAATTTTTGTTTCGGGAAGATTCTTCACAAATTCACGAACAACGTGAGACCCAATAAATCCGGCACCACCGGTTATAATAATACTTTTCATCTTTGATTTCTTAAAAATTTTCTTCAGAAAAAGTAGATTGAACTTTATCTTTTTCTGAAAGTATTATGTTGTTAAGAGGCAGTTTCCAATCAATATTCAAATCTGCATCGTTCCACAAAACGCCACCTTCGGCTTCTTTGTTATAAAAATTATCACATTTATAAGCAAAAACAGCAGTTTCACTTAATACAGAAAATCCGTGTCCGAAACCTCTGGGAACGTAAAATTGTAACTTATTTTCTGCCGAAAGTTCAACTCCGTACCATTTACCGAAAGTCGGAGAGTTTCTACGCAAATCAACGGCAACATCAAACACTCTTCCTTCTAAACATGATACTAATTTTGCCTGTGCATGTTCACCTTTTTGAAAATGTAAACCACGAAGAACACCATAAGAAGACTTTGAAACATTGTCTTGGACAAAATGACCGTTCATTCCAGTGAGTTCTTCAAACTTTTTTTCGTTGTACTTTTCGTAGAAGAAACCACGATCATCTTCAAAAACAGTTGGCTCGATAATATAGCAGTCCTGTAAAGGGGTATCTTTAATTCTCATACTGTTTTGTCAATTCATTTTTGGTGTATCTAATTTACGATTTTAATTTTTTTAATGTAATTAAGTGCTTTATGTATAATCTTTAGCATAGCTAAAATACATTAATTTTTTTGCAAATATAAGCATTTACACACTAAATATTCTATTGCAGGCACCCTTCATCACATGACAAATAAATTGAATTTAATCGAACCAGGATCTGAATAAAACCAATACTGTTTTTATCATTATTTTCAAATCATATGCGAATGACTGTTGTTCTAAATACTTTAAATTCATTCTGATTTTATCCGGAAAGATTACTGTATCGTTATAAACTAATGGATTATTTTGATTTTCTAATATTTCTTTTTCTCTACAATACTTAATACCTGCTTCGGAGGTTAATCCCGGTTTTAAACTTAGTATTCTCCTATCTTCTCCAGATAATGTATCGTAATATCCTTTAATATCAGGTCGGGGACCTACAAAACTCATTTCACCTTTCAAAATATTGAAAATTTGTGGAAGCTCATCTAACTTGCTTCTCCTTAGAAACCTACCTAATAAGGAAATTGTTCTTGTATCTGGGTGTATAGTTTTTATTTTGAAAATAGTAAAAGGCATTCCGTATCTGCCAATTCTTAACTGCTTAAATATACCAAATGATTGTGTATCTACGGAAGCAAAAATAAAAAGAAATATTATTAATGGTGACAATAAAACTCCCAGAAATAATGCAAGTGATAAATCAAAAATAGATTTTCCTAATTTACGATACATTCTACCATTATTTTCCAACACGATCTCCTTGGCCTTTACCTCCAACGGTTGCGAAGATGTATTTAAAATAATCAGAAAAAGATAATTTTTGAAGCATTTTTGCATCTAATTCTGCTAATTTTTTTGGAGTTGACATATCTATTTCATTGATTTGTGCTAAACCTGTAATACCTGGTTTATAAGCGTAAACACCTCTCTTATCTCTTTCTTCAATGAGCTCGGTTTGGTTATACAAATTGGGGCGTGGACCTACTAAACTCATATCACCGATTAAAACATTAAAGAGTTGGGGCAACTCATCGAGCTTTGATTTTCGAAGAAAACCTCCAAATTTAGTTACTGAAGAAGAACTAGCCAAGTGTGAAGCCACAGATTTGGTGTTAACATCCATCGTTCTGAATTTGTAAAGATTGAATGGGTTTTTGTTTTTTCCGACCCGCTGCTGTACAAAAATTGGCTTTCCGGTATCGAAAAGACCAATTATATATAAAATTATCCCTATTGGCCATAACAGCAGAATACCGACTAAAGCAAATATAAAATCAAATAAACGAATCATTGCTGACTTTTTTTAAAACTCTTGATTGTTTTTACTAAACCTTCTTGTGCTGACAAAGGTAAGGTTTTAATTCTTAAGGCATTTTTAATTTTTTGATTTGATACCAAATAGCTTTCCGTTAATTTTTTTAATCTTTCACTGTTTAGAGGAAATTTAATAAAATCTCCTGCTGCTGCTAACAATTTTATAAATTTTGGTGAAATAAATATTAACCTTGTATTTTTGTAGTTTGCGTCTGCTATAATTTTAATAAGTTGATTTGTTGAAACGGCATCATCATCTGCAAAATTATAAATACCAGATTGAAGATTGGGTTCCAATAACATTTTTTTGATTAAAAAATTCAGATTATCAATGCTTAAATAAGACCTGTTATTTTCGAAAGCAGCTAATGGCCACGGAACACCTTTCTCAACGACTTTGGAAAGCAGATTTAAGTTACCTTTGTTACCAGGCCCATGAATCATACATGGCCTAATAATGAAAAGTCTTTTATGATCCGCCAATTTTTGTTTTAAAAGATAATTTTCCGCTTCTAATTTAGATTTTCCATATGGTGTAATGGGATTGGAGTGATGATTTTCATCCAAAAACCCTTCGATTGTATCTGCAGTTGCTTTAACACTAGAAAAATAAAAAAATTTTTTAATGTCATTTTTTAAAAATTCATCAAAAAGTTTCGCAGTGAGATCTCTATTAACAGTAAAATATTCAGATTCAGAAGATGTTTTTGAAGTATCATGAGCTATACCGGCCAAATGAATTATAGCATCTGCATCATTAGGAAGCTCCCAGTGATTCCTTAATGAAATCGCCTCAACTTGGAAACCTTCTTTATTAAGGTATTTTGTAAGATTTTGACCTACAAATCCCGATGCTCCTGTAACACAAACCTTCATCTTAAACTATTTTGAAAATACCTTTGCATATTTATCAGTAATGGTTTCCCATTTATATCTCCTGTCTGCTATTTCCTGCATATTTTGAGCACAGGTGTTACGTTGATTTATATCTGTATGATTGATGAGTAAATCCTTTAACTCTTCTTTAGATTTAAAATACATTGCTTTGTTTTCCGTTGTTTCACGGTTATATGACACATCGAAAGACAACATACAAAGTCCCAAATTCATCGCTTCCACCAACGACGGATTGGTACCTCCCACACTATGTCCATGAACATAGATTCCACAGTTACTTCTTAGTTCATCCAATATATGTTGATCATAAATTGGCAGCAAAAGTTTTAGATTAGGGTATGAAGTGTACTGCTCTAGAAGATTTTTGCCATATTCGCTGAACTCCCAGTTCCCCACCATTACAAGTTTTTTTTCAGGCACTTCTTTGAAAGCTTCCAGAATCATATCTATATTATTTTCAGGCACAATTCTGCATACTTTAAAGGCATAATCTCCAGCTTTAATATCATATTTTTTTTCTGTTTCAGCCGTCATTGGTACTTTTAAAACATGATCGCCACCATATTCTATCTCAACACTATCTTTCTGATATTCAGAACGTAAATAATTTTTTATAACCCTATTATCTGCTACAACTGTATCACTATGATTCACCCCCATTTTTTCGGAAGTTTTCAAAAACCATTGTACTGGCTTGCTCCATTTATCTCTCATCCATTCCTGACCATCCGGATTAAGTATGATTTTTTTTCCAAATAATTTCATCAGTGGCAATGAGACACAGCCAGAAGTTCCACATAAGAACAAAACGTCACAATGCTTCACGGCATGAAACATTGACATGATGTCGTATGGTATACTTTGCATGCCATTGGCCTTAAAATTTATTTTTTGAATTTTAGCATTATTAACGATTGTTTTATCTGGATTAAAGTTGGTATAGCTTGTATAAACAATAAAATCAAATTGCTGTTGCAAATTTTTGGTAAGGTGGATTACCAATTGATCCCAACCGCCGTATTTTCCGGGCAAGCCATTTGTTCCAATAATACCAACAACTTTTTTCTTCTTCATGGGTTGTTATCTTATTTTATGATTAATTTAAGTTTTTATTGTTTTAGAAAAGTAAGCATGCTACTTCCTTCAACTTTATTGTAACAATCATACTTAAGTACAAAAATTTCATTTACTTCGTAAGTATCTGCTTCCACTGCTTGCCATCCCAAAATTCCTTTGTTTTGGTAGTGGTATTAAAAATCTCTGTACCTTCTTCAGGTATGAAAGTATCTCTTTGTTTTAAAGACATTTTAAAACCTTCATTATTAAAACGTGAAAATGGTTTTCCGTCGCTCCCTTCCATATTTATAAAACTCCAGTTTTTGGTGTCTTTATAAAATTCAGGAGCGTTTAATTTATAGGTAGTTCTTAAAATACAATTCATCATAACTCCAGAACTGTTTTCAGAAGGCAAAAATGGATATTTAATTGTTTGATCTTTCTTACCTTCATCCTCATACATAGCATTCATTATGGTTATATTGGGACCAAAAACCGACATAAGATAATCAAATTTACTAGATTTAAGACCAATTATTTTTAATTTATTAAATATAGTATTTGCACCTGCTACCCAAATTGCAGCTTTTGGAATTTCTTTATAATTTTCAGATTTTATAATATATTCAATTACTAAAGCATTAAATGTATTATATCCCCCCACAATTTTTATCTGATCTTCGCTTTGTACATCATAAAAAGAATTGTTGCCTCCTATTATATCCATTGCTAGGTTTTTGGATCCCAAATTTTTTTGAGGATTTTCCTTGTTATTTTGTCCTGAAGGCTGAACAATGAAAATTCCCGAATATGTATTATAGCCTCCATTGATCGTCATACCAATTCCATAATATTTTTCTATGTGAATATTTGAAAAATGGCTTGAGAAAAAAATGATATTTTTATCTTCAACAATACCATTATTGATATTATAAAAATAGAGATTTTCAAAACGGCACCAAGCCACACCATATGGTGATGATCCCATTATTATAAGTGCATCATTTTTTCCATTCCCTCTTATCTGCAAATCTAAAAGTCCACCACTAAGAGAGTTTCTGTTTTTTTCTCCGAACTGAATGCAATAAGCATCTGCACTATTACTGAAATTGAGAATAGTATTTCGCATACCCGCACCTTGAATGATTGGCATGGTATTATTACCTTTAATATGAAGTGCTTTTGTGATAATGTACTCACCTTCCGGAATAAAAACTCGATAATTTAATTTGATTTTTTCTAAATAATTGAGCATATCCTGAAATGCTTTTGTATCATCTGTTTTACCATCGCCTTTAGCACCAAACCATTTCACATTTATAGATTCATTGATATCTCTTTGATAATACTTGCCGTTTTGTTTAATGAAAATAACACCATCAACTTTTGCATCGTTCATTACTGAACCATCCTGCCACTTTAATGCATCTTTATAAAGGACTTCTGTGTTGGTTTTTTTATCAAAAATTTTCACTGGTTGCTGCGCAGAGACAGAGACAAAAAAGGAAAGCAAAAAAACAGATAAATAAAATTTAAAATAACTCATCATTAATTTTTTGTATTTGGATGTCTCTATCAAAGTGTTGTGCTTTTAGCAAGGCTTTCTTGGACATTTTATTGTATAACTCCGGAGTTTCAAATATAGAGATTACTCCTTTTTTTAAAGTGTCGAAATCGTTTACATCAATTTTCAGTCCATTTTCCTCGTTATCTACAAGTTCAGTTATGCCACCAATAGTAGGCACTATAGCAGGTAACCCATAATACATACCTTCCAGAATTGTAAGACCAAAAGTTTCTACAATTAAATGAGGATTGCTAAAGTTAACAATTAAATCTGCGGAAGCATAAAATGGGTGTAAATTTTTTTGTGTTGAATAAATTTTCAAGTTGGATAATATTAAATACTTTTCGGGAAAAATTTGTTCGATTTCTTTTTCCGAAGCATCACAAACCAAAACAAAATTATAAGCAGGAAGCTCTGATGATAGTTTTGCAAATTCGAGAATACCTTTATAAGTTCTTGCTGAAGATATCATCAACAAGGTTTTCACAGGATGTTTCTTCTTTTCTATAATATTATCAGTGAACGAACTATCCAAAGCGTTATATATAACTACAGCTTTTTGTTTAGCAGTCTCACTCAAATTGTTTTTCACATATTGCGAAACACAGAGAATTTTTTCAGAAGCAAATTCAGCACACCAAAAACAAATTTTCTGGAAGATTCCTTTTTGGGGATAGGCTTCATGTATGTGATAAATAACACGATTTCCCTTTAATTTTGATATTATTGCAGGCAGAAATGGTAAGATTGTATTAATATAAATTACTTTTTCTTTGGGCTGAGATAAAACTGAAAACGTACTTAAAATTTGAAATTTAACAAACTCAAAAAGCCGCAATAATTTGTTGTGATAAAAGCTGTAATTGATATTTATTTTTTTTGATGCTGGAGTATTTGATAAAAAACCTTGATTATTAAATGATGTAATAATATTAGTCTCAATACCTCTTCTGTAAATTTCTTCTGCAACAACAGACAATACATTTGGACTACCACTAAAATTATTAAGCATATGGATAAAAACAATACTTTTCTCTTTTTTCATGGGTCCTTTAAGATTTTGTTTTCTTTGCATGATTTTCAATGGCCAGATCATACATCTTTTCCCAAAAGTTGACCCTCTCGGACCACTGGTATTTTTTGGCACAATCTATAGTTCCTAAAGCCAATTCATAAAGTAAATTTTTATTGCCCTGTAATCTATCAATTTCGGCGGTAATGTCATTCACAATTTTATTTAAATTATCAACAGGAATCTTTATACCACATTTTTCACACAGAACATCATGCATCCCACAATGGTCAATGCTTAATGTAGGAACTCCCACACCCATTGCTTCCCATATCGTCGTAGGGTTTCCTTCACTTACGCTTGTAATTATATTTAAGTGAGAAGTAGTTAACAATTCATAAACTTTGTTCCTCGGAACTTTACCATGCCATAAAACCATATCCGAAATGCCGTTAACTTCAGAAAATTTCTGCATATTGGCTCTCAGAGGGCCATCACCAACCACATTTAAGATTATATTTTTATTTTTAATTTTTGATATGGCTTTTAATAAAATAATAAGAGACTTACGCGCATCTATACTACCAATCCAAATAAGATTAATTTTTTCTGAAGAAAATTTAGAATTGTTAACAAGTCCTATTTCTGTATGAATAGCATTTTCTGCAAGAACAATTGCATCCTTATTGAATTTTTTTTTAATTGCATCAGCATTTTCTGACGTTGCAGCAAGCAATACATCAGATCTCATAATTGCTTTCTTAACCCTTTTACTGAAATGCATCTGTAAATTATTAACAATAGCTCTAAATCCAAGTTTTGCTTTTCCAATCATTGGAAGGGCACTCATCATTTTCAACGGTACATTATTAAAACCACTTATTGGCCCCCATATGTAGGGCTTATCCAGTTTCCATAAAAACCCAGGCTCCCTATATCCTATAGGTCCCAAACAATGTATTATATCAATTTCTTTATCTCCGATAATTTTTTTTGCCTCCTGATATGCTTGTTTCTGCCATTCTTTAAATGCAATGTAAAAACTATAATTGAATATACCCCTGCGGTTTAACCAATTTAACCTTTCGATTTTTTTATTTGCATGAACTGCAATAAATTCTACATTTTTAACAATGTTTTTCTTTAAATATTCCTGCATTTCATTAATCTCACCAAGATGCTCATCCGACACCCCAAACAAGACAATTAATTGATTGTCTTTTGACATATATTTTATATAATTCCACGCCACCGAAAACTCTGAACCCTTCGTTGGTGAAACTTGATAAGCTAAAAGTAAAACTTTTTTCATTTGTTAATTGCGTTTTGATATTATTTTTGCAGGAACACCTCCTAAAATACTAAAATCAGGATAACTTCCTTTTGTTACAACAGCACCTGTGGCCACAATACAACCGTTTCCTATTTTAACACCATCTAAAATAGTAGCTTTTGCTCCTATCCAACAGTCTTTTCCAATGCTGATTCCTTGCCTGTTAACGCCTTGTAATCTAATCGGTATATCTAAATCACTATAATTATGGTTTTCTGAATGTAGTGAAATAAAATTGCCAAATATAGTATCATCACCAATTGTAATCCCACCAGCACATCCATAGAAGCAGCTAGCTCCCATCCCTAAATTGTTTCAAACAATTAATCCAACTCCTAAATTCGTAAGCGTTCCTGAGCATTCTATAGTTGTATTTTTGCCAATAGAAACATTATTTCCAAAGACAATTCCTCCAGAGGAGGTTGCATCAATATAGCTATTTCTTTCAATAGATAAAACACCTTTTGCTTTTATCTTATTTTTTGCAATAATTATAACGTTACTTCCGATTAACGTTACAGGCTTTATTCTTCCAAATCTTAAGACACCTCGAATATACATCCATCCTTTCTTTAAAATAAGATTAATAAGTTCCGCGCTTGTGAGATTGGGGTCGAGCTCCCAATTTCCACCTTTAATCTTTGTTATTATTTTTGATAGTATTGAATTCATTTTTAATAATTATGTAAGTTTAGGTTTAGATGCTAATAAAAAATAAAGTCCTACGATCACCCATCCAAAAAACATTTCAGAAGAAAAAAAAGATCCAATTACATAATTTGAAATTATTAGTGATATTAAAGTTCCTAAATAAATTAAATAATATAAACTAGTATTAGAATTTATTATTTTAATAAAAAATGCTCTTAAAAAAAATAATCCAAATAAAATCACACCCAATATCCCAGTGCGTATCAATAAGTAAGCATATCCATTATGTAAAACAGGTATAAATCTGCGTTCTGTACCTGCTAAATCCACATAAATATTTAAATCCACTAGTTTATCTAAACCGTGTCCAAAAATTAGCTCTGCCTCGGTTCCAGAATTATAAGTTTTCATTGCCTGTTGTGTTTCATAAGCTCGGTAATACGCTCCAACATCGTCATATCCAGAAAACTCTCTCGTGTTAGAAATCTCACTTACTGCATTTTGAATCTTTAGTATAAAAAGATTATCTGTTTCAATAGATAAAATGAAAACCATTACTAAGCAAAGAATAACTGAAATACTGAGAAAAGCGGTTTTTCTATATCTAAACAACACTAATAGTAAAAATATAAAAAATATTAAATAATACGTTCTGGAGGCTGTGAGTGCCAAAGCCAATATATTAATCACAATAAATACTTTTCTCCAAGATGCTTTCTGCACAATCACTTGATCTAATTTATTGTGAAACAAAAGTATAATAATTGCAATGACATTGGTAATAGACCCCCAAAGAATTATATGTCTTAACTGGTAAATATCATTAAATAAAGCTGATCCTGCCGTGAAAATCCCTACAATGAGAAAAAGCATAGCTCCGACTGTACCGTGGTAAACGATATATTTTAGAATATCTGATTCTTTTTTAAAAACCACTCCCATTTGAATACCTAATACAATCATTAAATAGGGCGTAAGGAGATAGAATAAGGATTGTATAATTAAATTGTATTCAGCACTAAGCGAAGTATAAAACGAAACTATTATGGAGATAACGAGTAAGACAATCCATTTGCCGTATTTTGAAATCATCAATTTCCTGCTTTCCAAAATCAGTGTAAATATCAATAATACATGGGTTGCCCATTGTACTTTAGCTCCAACAATAAATGGTAATATAGGTAAAGACAACATCAATATGTAGCTTAAATAAAAGTGTTTGAAATCTGTTGGCTTTTTAATTAACATGTTGATTAACAGGTTCTAAATTATTTATTTTAAGAGTATTTTAATAAACTTCTTAGTCTCACTAAATGACAATTTCTTGTTTGGTAAAAAAAGTAATCGATCTACTATTATATATGTCCTGAAAAGGTAATAATTTATCCCTTTAAAATGTTTTTTGATATAATAATTCATACTTTCTTGTGAAAAACATAGGGTGTTAAAAGATATTTTTTTTGTACTTTTCGCACTACCTCCTTCCAAATGCACAATTAATGGGGATGTAATTATAATATTTCTAAAATTTTTGTTATATAATCTTTTCTGTAAATCGGTTTCCTCATAGTAAAGAAAAATTTCGGAATCAAAACCATCAATTTCCATAAATACATCTTTTCTCATAAATAATGCTGCACCCGAAACAAAATCCACATCAAAATATTGGAGTTTTGCTTTACTTCTAAGATCTTCTATCTTTCTTATTTTTAGTTTCCCCAATATATAAAAAAATTCATTTTTAATAGTAGGAAATGAACCATAAGAAAATCCTATATCTTCATGTAAATTTTTTAGTAGGCAACCTAATGCACCAATCCTCAATTTCGACTCATTTTTCTGCATAAAATCATAAAACAATTTTATAGCATTATTTTTAAGTACAGTATCAGAATTTAGAAAAAATACAAAATCGCCTTCGGAATTTTTTACCCCTAAATTATTAGCTTTCCCAAAACCTAAATTCACCTCTGAAAAAATTGACTTTACCTGGGGAAACTCGTTCTCTAAAACTCTTTTAGATGAATCTGAAGAGTTATTATCAACAACAATTACCTCAAAACTTAAATCTTTAGTTTGAGCATAAACCGAAAGAAGGCAGTCTCTTAATAGCTCACAAGTATTATAATTAACAATTATTACTGAAACACTATTTCTCATAATCATCTTCTATTTATAATAAATCTATCAATAACCGATACTGCAAACTGATCCTTGAAAACATAATAATATGCAATAAAAAGGTAACAAACGGTACCAGAAAAAGCAACTATCAAAATTAATAATGGAGAAGATATGAACCACTTGCTTAATAGTGCAATACCTATAACTGGTAACCCAATAGCTAAATTTTTAATAAATTCTATAAAAGTAAAATTTAATACAAAATGCTTCTTTGCAAAATGATATAAAATTAATGTCACACTTACTTCTGAAATTATTAGCACCAATGCTGATCCTATTGAGTGTAAATACTTTACCAATATTAAGTTTAAAACTACACCTATCACACTTCCGATAAATGATGCCCTTAAAACACTACTATCTTTTTTAAGTGGCATAAGAACTTGTAATGAAAAAATTTGAGCACAACCAACCACAAATATCAATGGCAAAATAATTTGCAAAGGCAATATAGATCCTTCGAAACCCTTACCTGCAATAATCTGTATTATAATGCTTGCCAAGCTAACTGAAAAAAACACAAGCGGTATACTAACTTTTGTTAAAAGATTAAAAGAAAAATTGATATACCATCTAAATTTTTCATCATTCTTATTTTCTATTAAACTACTCATTCTTGGCAACATGACGGTAGAAAAGGCGGTATAGATCCCTAAAAGAACACCATAAATTTTGATAGCTGTACTATAAAATCCAACTTCAGTATCATTAGATTTAAATCCCAAGAAAAAAACATTAAATGTTGTATACATTGATGTAAGAAAAAGATAGAAACCAAGCTCGAAATTTGGTCTTATATATGAGCGAAGATTTATACTATTCAAAGAAAAATGAACATACTTTTTTGAATATATAAAATTAATAATGCCATTAGCTACTACCATAAGAACGGTTAATTGCCAAAATAATTCATAATCCTCTGGTTCTTTTATAAAAACAAAAACTGATATTGAATAAAGTGTTTTTACAAAAAATGTTCTAATTGTAATTAACTTAAAATTTTCAAGACCTTTGTATAACCATTCGATTAAAATGAAACTGAAAAGTAATTTTGCAGAACCAATTAAAAGTAATTTTTTGTAATCTCCAGTATCACCTATAAAGAAAATAACAATAAAAAAAATTAATCCAAATAGGGATGTGGTTAAAAAATTAAGTGATAAAAGTGAAGAAAAAACATTATTTAATTTTTCTTGATCACCATTAGATTTTGCAATTTCTCTTATCCCAAGAATATTAATCCCCATAGAAGCAAAAAGAACAAAATAGCTAATTATGCTGTCGACATATTCAACCTTACCAATATTCGCAACTCCTAAAATCCTCGTTATATATGGAAAAATTAAAAGTGGGAAAATATATTGAGAGGAAGTAAGAATAATGCTATAAACGAAATTCTTTTTAATATTCATTTTAACTTACTTCTAAATCTTTTATATACCATTTATATACATTTCTTATTCCTTCTTCAATCTCGATGTTATGTTTCCAACCCAATGCGTGAAGTTTGGATACATCTACGAGTTTTCGCATCGTTCCGTCTGGTTTAGCACTATCGAAAAGAATTTTACCACTATACCCAATTTCCTCAGCAATCAGTTTGGAAAGCTCTTTAATGGTAATATCTTTTCCGGTTCCGATATTGATATGTGTGTTTCTTATTTCTTCTTTACCTGAAACCACATCACTAAAGTCCACATTCTGCATTACAAAAATACAGGCATCTGCCATTTCTTCACTCCACAAGAATTCACGTATAGGAGTCCCTGTACCCCAAAGCTCAACCCTGTCTTCATAAATTCCATATTTTGACAATACAGTTTTAATTTCTTCCTCAGAACTTAATCCTGTCATACCTTCAACCGGTCTTTTATCCAAGTCTTTTTTTATCGTATCCCAGTCCTGAATTAACAAAGCGTGAGACAAATGAATTTTTCTAATCATTGCAGGTAAGACATGACTTTTCTCCAAATCGAAATTGTCATTGGGCCCGTAAAGATTGGTTGGCATTACTGAAATAAAATTGGTACCGTACTGAATATTAAAGCTTTCACAGAGTTTAATTCCCGCAATTTTAGCTATAGCGTAGGGCTCATTGGTATATTCTAAAGTATTCGTTAATAACTCATCTTCAGAAATTGGCTGTGCAGCTTCTTTCGGATAAATACACGTACTTCCTAAAAATAAAAGTTTCTTTACTCCATTTTCATAAGCTGATGAAATGACATTATTCTGAATCTGAAGGTTTTTTAAAATAAAATCTGCACGATAAGTATTATTGGCCATAATACCACCAACATAGGCTGCAGCGAGGAAAACATACTCGGGTTTTTCAGCTTCAAAAAACTGTCTTACCTCCTGGCTATTTTCAAGATTTAATTCGGCAGATGTTTTACCTACTAAATTAGTATAACCTTTCTCAGAAAGTTGCTTCCAAATTGCAGAACCAACCAAACCTCTGTGTCCTGCAATATAAATTTTACTGCTAAGTTCCATAGATTAAGGCATTTTTTTAGCCAATTTAAGATCTGAGCTAACCATGTCCTGCACTAAAGCTTTTAAGTCATATTTCGGCTCCCACCCTAATTTAGTTTTAGATTTAGTTGGATCCCCAATTAACAAGTCCATCTCTGTTGGGCGGTAATATTTAGGATCAACCCTAACTACGATTTGACCTTCTGCTAATTGATATTCTGGGTTACTGCAAAATTTTACTTTTGCTATTTCATTCTCTGCATTACCTTCAAATTCTAACTCTATACCTACTTCAGCAAAAGACATTTTTACAAAATCGCGAATATAAGTTGTAACTCCGGTTGCAATTACATAATCTTCTGGTTTATCTTGCTGCAAAATTCTCCACATCGCTTCTACATAATCTTTTGCATGCCCCCAGTCTCTCTGTGAATCTAAATTTCCTAAATAAAGACAATCTTGTTTACCCAAAGCTATAGCTGCTGTTGCCATTGTAATTTTACGGGTTACAAACGTCTCCCCTCTGCGCGGAGATTCATGGTTAAACAAAATACCATTGCAGGCAAACATTCCATAGGCTTCTCTGTAGTTTTTTGTAATCCAGAAGCCATAGATCTTCGCTGCTCCATAAGGTGAGCGTGGATAGAATGGTGAATTTTCATCGTAAAATCCTTTTTCGTTTTTATTTTCGGACATCCCACCATAAAGTTCTGATGTAGATGCTTGATAAATTCTAGTTTTATTCTCCAATCCCAAAATTCTTACCGCTTCAAGAATTCTTAAACTTCCTATTCCATCAACATTTGCCACATATTCCGGAGAGTCGAATGAAACTTTTACATGAGACATAGCTCCGAGGTTGTAAATTTCATCCGGCTGGACTTCCTGAATAATTCTGATGATATTAGTAGAGTCTGTTAAATCACCGTAATGTAATTTAAAGTTTACATTACTTTCATGTTGATCAACATATAAGTGATCTATCCTTTGGGTATTAAATGAGGAAGCCCTCCTTTTTACACCATGTACCATATAGCCTTTTTCCAAAAGCAATTCTGCCAAATATGAACCGTCCTGCCCTGTAATGCCTGTAATCAATGCAATATTTGCCATATATTTTATTTTCTGTTATAATCGTCTTCAATTCTCACAATATCATCCTCACCGAAGTAAGTTCCATATTGTACCTCAATAAAAACTACAGGCTCTGAGGTTTTATTTTCAATTCTGTGATGTGCTCCTTGAGGGATTTGAGCTACCATACCGGGAGTAAAATCACTTGTATCATTATCTAAAGTATGGTTCCTGTACCTGAAACAATAGTCCAAACTTCTGCTCTGTGATGATGATATTGTAGAGATAATCTTCCTCCTGGATTCACCATAATCTTTTTCACTTTGTGGGTTTGTGCGTCTTCAAGTACCCAATATTCTCCCCAAGGTCTGATGTCGTGTTCCATAGTCTATTTTTTAACTTATCTATGAAGAGTTTGCTTTTCCAATTCTTCACATATGTTTTTAAATCCCATGAATTTTCTTTATTTAAAAACAGATTTGCTTCTTCAATTTCAATTAATATACAGTTTTTTGAACCCTAAAAATTTAGTGAGTTTATCAGTTCCTATATACATTGACCCGATTGATTAGCATTTCTTGAAAAATATTCATAAAGTGATTCAAAGGAATCTAAATCCGACCATCCAAAATCGCCTTTTACAACCTAAATCTTATCGCTTCTCTCCATAACTGCATAGTCTATATACTTTTGGAAGGGATTTTTTGCATATCCTCTAATAACAATTCACCATTTTGTGCGTTATTCCAAGCAGTTAAAGAGGCTGTATAAATTTCAGGTTCAAACTTTTTTAATTCCTCTAACATTACGGATGCTTTGAAACAAAACATACCACTGTTCCAATAAAAATTACCAGCTTTAAGAAATCTTTCCGCAGTATCTTTATCCGGTTTCTCGCGGAAAGAAATAACATTATTACCTTTGCTTTCAATATATCCATAACCCGTATCTGGTTTTACTGGAGAAACGCCAAATGTAACTAAATAATCTTGAGAAGCTAAATGTATAGCCTGCTCTACTGCTAAAGTATATCCCTCAACATCTTCAATAACATGATCGGATGGTGTTACTAATAAATAATCTTCTTTAAGACATGAAAAAGCAGCAAAAGCTATTGCAGCAGCAGTATTTTTGGGTATCGCTTCTATAATCTGACTGTATGTTATATTTTGAGTTTCATTCAAAATATTTTCACTTAAGTGAAAATTAGATTTGTTGCCAATAATCACAAAATTATCGCTTATACCACTATTTCTTTCTAATGCTAACTGAAAGAGGGATTTTTTATTAAAAATATTGAGATACTGCTTAGGACAGCTTTTTCTTGAAAGTGGCCATAACCTACTCCCAACACCACCCGAAAGCACCGCTATTTTTAAATTTTTTATCACAGCCTATCTTTAATTTTTTCAAAGAAACTTTGTTCCTTTGCTACATAACCATATCCATATTTGTTCCCATAACCAAAATAGTCCTTATCAACATCATTTAGGACAAAGCCAACGTTTTTAATTTTATTACTGTTGATATTTTTATTTGCAAAGTCTATTAGTGATTTTTCTGTATATCCGGATCTTGTTACATAAACAGTGGCATCCGCCAAATCTGCGAACAAGAATGTGTCTGTTACCAGCATTAGTGGTGCTGTGTCCAAAATGATATAATCGTAATTAGGTTTTAATTCTTTAATTAATTCCTCGTATCTGCCATTACTTAAAAGTTCTGTTGGGTTTGGCGGAATACTTCCAGAATAAATTACATCACAATGTGGGTTAAAAGATGTTACATGAACAATGTCTTTCAACTCTGTTTTATCATCGTATAAATATTCAGTTAACCCTCTTAATCCTCTGCGTGCTGTATTGTATCTCTGAAGTTGAGGATTACGAATGTCCGAACCAATGATAATCACCTTTTTGCTAGGAGTAGCTAGTGTAAGTGCTAAATTAACAGATGTAAACGTTTTACCTTCACCTTTAACAGTGGATGTTACAAAGACCACTTTTCCGCCATCTTTTTTAGGAAGCATAAAGTTTAAATTAGTAATTAAGATTCTAAAGGCTTCTGCCATTGGAGAAAGGTCGTTTACTTTCATTAACTCATCCTGACCTTTTTCAACTGAAGGTAATTCCGCTAAAACTGGCGCATGAGACAGTTTTTCCAGATCGTGTTTTGATTTGATTTTATTATTAAATAGTTCTTTAAGATAAATTATTGCGAATGGTAAAAGTAATCCAAAAGCCAGCGCTCCTAACAAAACTATCATTTTTTTTGGCGCAACTGGTTTATCAGTAGCATAAGCCATATCGATCACTCTCGCTTTATTTCCTTTAATCGCAAGAGAAATAGCTGTTTCTTCTCTTTTTTGTAAAAGCAGCAGGTACAGATTTTCTTTAATTTGTTGCTGTCTTTCAATGCTTCTAAACATTTTTTCAATCGCAGGCAATTTTGAAATTTTACCGGAGACTAGATTTTGTTCAGATTGATATTGGTTTCGCGCTAATTCAAGTCCTGTTCTATTTTTTTGAAGACTTTGGGAGATTGACCCTTTTAAATTGTTGATCTGTTTGGTGACTTCTATGACTGCCGGATGTTGAGGTGTGGCAGATTCAAGTAAACGGTTTCTTTCAAGCACCAACGAATTATACGCACTAATGTTTGCAGTTGCCTCCGGATTAGCTAATCCAACATTTGATGGCAAAACTTGATAAGATCCCGAACGGTTTACATAAGTTATTAAAGAGTTAGTTAATTCTAATTGAGCATCGGTTTCTAATTGCTTTGCTCTGGCAGCGGCTGAACTTTCCAGATTAATTTTTGCTTCTGTCTCTATGTCGGTAACCCTATTTGCCGCTTTAAACTGTTCTTTCTGGTTTTCTACATCGCCCAATTCATCTGATACCTTAGCAATACGTTCTTCAATAAAAGCCATTGTTTGTTCAGACTCCCCTCTTTTATCATTTAAGGCATCTCTGTTATAAGCGTCAACTAAGGTATTAAGAACAGCTTTAGCCTTATCTGTCTGTGGATAATTCATATCCAATCCGATCACCGTAGCATCTTTGTTAACCAAACTTACATTCGTAGCTGACTGAAGTTGATTTACACGATGGCCTTTTGATGCAATATATAACTTCAAATCTCCTAATTCTCCAGCTTTTACTTTATCAAATAAATTATTTTTTAAAATGATAATGTTGGCATACGGAAGACTAATGGTTTTATTAAATGTTGTAGTAATTTTTTGTGGCAGCTCGTCAGAACTTAGTACCAGAACATCTCCTTTTATATCTATTGATATTGGTTCTTTTGGAAATTTTGCATTCTTCTTTTCATTAATTACATTAACAATTATCGGCGAAGTATCTGCGTAAAGTTCTTTATCGCTGAACTTCGACTCAGACATAATCACTGTCTCTAAATTTTTATTTGAAACAACTTCGTGCATCAATTTCTTAGACTTGAAAACCTCAATCTCATTGTCGATACTGTTGGTGCTCATTCCCCCAATTCCAGACAAATCCCTTAATACTCCGGCTTCAACGCCACTTCCTCCTAAATTGTTACTTTTAGCATCTTTAATTAAAACAGTGCTTTTAACATTATAAACAGGAGTGGCAATCTTTAAGTAGAAATAAGCAAGAATAAGGGCAGCTAATGCACTAATTACAAACCAAGGCCATTTTCTAATGTAAGGTTTAATAATTTCGTTAATATGAATTTCAGATTCTTGGGTGTTTTCTGTATTTACAGGAAGGTTATTATCCATCTAAAAATTTACTTTTTAATAACTAAAGCTAATATCGTTACAATTATAGATGCCACAGAAATATAAATTGGCATATTAGGATCTAGTTTTGAAGTTTTTTCTTTTGTTTTGTTGGCAGAGACATAAATAACATCCCCTTGCTTCAGGTTGTAGTATTCGGAATTGATAAAATTGGCATCAGCAAGGTTGATACGCTGTTTTGAAATCTCTCCATTCACATTTCTTACTACTAAAAGATCATCTCTCTTGCCGTACATCGTAAGATCTCCCGCCATACCTAACGCACTTAAAAGTGTGGCTTTACCATCTGCTACGGTATATTCACCAGGCTTATTTACTTCTCCTAAAACTGTAATTTTATAATTGGCTAGTTTCATGCTAACAACCGGGTTTATCACATATCTTGCAATTTTACTACGAAGTTCAGATTTGAATTCTTCGATGGTTTTTCCAGTGGTATTTAGTCGTCCAATAATTGGAAAATCAATATTTCCATTAGAGTCTACAATATAAGTTGGCCCTGAAAAAGTTACAGAACCTTGGCTAGGAGTGTTTCCACCTGCTTGAGCTCCAGCAATCATTTCGCTGGATGAATAGTTTTGATTGAAAGGCTTTACAACATCCAAATCTTTTCCAGAAACTACAATAACAAGCTGATCAGCAGGCTGAATGGTATTAACCGAATTTTTTAAGGATGCATCCACGGCTACTTGCTCAATATTTTTCATGTAGTTAAGGTCGTTTTCTTCCTTATTTTGTTTTTGAAAAACACTGCAAGATGCCAATGTAATTACTGATGAAACGTAAATTATAAATGTTTTGAATTTCATTATCTTATTAAAGTGCAAATATATTAAATACAAAATAGCTTTTTAAGCCACATCCCATATGCAATTATTATTCCAATTGAGTTCCCATTAATTAATCAAGCATCTCATAAACAGAATTGTTGCTTTTAAATTCGGGTACAATATTTTTAAGGATTCTCACAACTTCTATTTTTTCAGGTTTTTCAGAGGCACTTACTAACTCTTTAACCAACCTGTCAATATCCTCATGCCTCATGTTTGGGTCTTTAGATATCATAATTTTTTCATTATGAGTTGGTAATGTTTTGGCATCATCGCTCAAAAGCTCCTCATAAAGTTTTTCTCCGGGTCTTAATCCCGAAAATACAATTTTTATATCATTATCAGGCTCAAAACCGGAAAGTTTAATCATTCTTTTTGCTAAATCCAGGATTTTTACCGGTTCTCCCATATCGAAAACGAAAATTTCGCTACCTTTTCCCATAGTTCCTGCCTGCAAAACGAGTTCGCAAGCTTCCGGAATGGTCATGAAATATCGCATAATTTCCGGATGAGTTATGGTAATTGGTCCTCCATTTTCAATCTGCTTTTTAAATAATGGAATAACCGATCCATTAGATCCTAATACATTGCCAAATCTTGTTGTAATAAATTTAGTAATATTTCCTTCAACATTTTGCAAAGACTGAACATATAACTCCGCAGTTCTTTTTGTTGCTCCCATAACATTGGTTGGGTTAACTGCTTTATCAGTGGAAACCATTACAAAGCGGTTTACTTTATATTTACTAGATAAGTCTGCAACATTTTTACTTCCTAGCACATTGGTTAAAATAGCTTCGTGAGGATTTTCTTCCACTAATGGCACATGTTTATACGCTGCAGCGTGATAAACCATTGAAAATTTATATTTTTCAAATAAGGCATCTAATCTATTATAATTGGCAACATCCATCATAACGAATTTGAAATTGATGCTTGGATAAGTTTCCTTCATTTCCATTTCAATTTCATAGAGGGGCGTTTCTGCTTGGTCTAAAACTACTATTAAAGACGGTTGAAATTGTGATACCTGCCTTACGATTTCACTACCAATGGAGCCAGCACCACCAGTAACAAGAATATTCTTCTCGAAGTGTCTTTTTTTTACTTCTTCGTTTTCAATTTTAATAGGCTTTCTGTTCAGCAAATCTTCAATTTGGAGATTTTTTATTGAGGCGCTGAGATCATTATCTCTCAACTTTTGTACAGAAGGTGATTTGAATACCTGAATATCTTTTTCCAAAAATAGACTAACCCAATTATTCATTTCATCTTTAGACATCTTTTCTTTAATAATTAGAACTCCATCTACAGATAATTCTTCTTTCGAATTATTCTCAAGCTTATCCCTAGAAAGTATTGGTTTGCCCAATAATCTTGCTCTTTTAGAATCTGTTCTTTGTGTAAGAAATCCCTTAACTTGGTAGGGCAAATTAGGGTTATCAAGTATTGCTCTTGCTACAGCAATAGACTGTTCATCAATACCCAATACAAGAATCCGCTTTTTCAAGCTACTTCTTCGGAATTCCCTTAAAAGGTGAAAAAACTCCTTAACGAATAACCGGAATAAAAAAAGAATCATAAACGACACTGCGAAATACAGTATCAAAATTGGCGTGTGGAACAACTTTAGTTTTTGACTCCAATAAACAACGAGATTTATCAAACCTAAAGTTAAGACCGTACAAAAGCTAGCTAAAAGCAATTTAAAAAGATCTATAAAAGTAGAATGTCTTATAATTCCTGCATAAGTTTTAAACAAGAACATAAAAAAAACATTAACTGATAGGAAAATCACATATTTTTGGTACCCTGAAAGAAAAACAAATTGCTTAACCCCAAGTTTTACGAGGGTATAATAAGAAAGGTAAACAGAAAAACCTAGTATTACAATATCTAACAGAAGGATTACCCAACGCGGTAAATATCTAACATCTGAAAGGTTAACTATATTATCGCCACCATAAATTTTTCTTTTGAGGCTATTAATAAAACTCATTCTATAGTTTAGCGTTTTTAAGTTACATTGACTCTATACAATAATCAATCCAAATTTGTATCAGCTTTAGCTGGTGCAAATTTAGGAAAAAAGAGTCAGTAAAAATTACAATAATAAATTTACGAAAGGATTTTTAGAAAAAGAAATTTTCTAAAACTTCTTTTATGCGTATTTTATCAGATTCTGTAAGGTTAGATCCAGATGGTAAACACAGCCCCATTTCAAAAAGATTTTCGGCGTTTTGCCCTCCAAAATATAATTCATCTTTAAAAAATGGCTGAAGATGCATTGGCTTCCATAATGGCCGTGACTCTATATTATGCTCCAAGAAAGCCAAGCGCAAATCTTCTCGGCTTTTATTTATTTTCTTCTCATCAATTAATATGGCATTCAACCAATGATTTGAATAAAAATTTTCATCAGGCTCGTGTAAAATGCTTACACCCTCTACTGGATCAAGAATACTTTTATAAAAAAAATGATTTGCACGACGCCGAGAAATATGGTTACTCAAAACTTCCATTTGCCCCCTACCTATGCCTGCAGCAATGTTACTCATCCTATAATTGTAACCCAATGTAACGTGCTCATAATGTGGCGCATCTTCTTTAGCCTGCGTTGCAAGATAAATTGCTTTTCTTTTATGATCCGGATTTTTTGATATTAAAGCGCCACCTCCAGAGGTGGTAATAATCTTGTTACCATTAAAGCTTATAACCGAGATGTCTCCAAATGTACCCAGCTTTTGACCTTTATACATGCTTCCTAAGGATTCCGCACTGTCTTCTATTACGGAGATTCCGTAATGATGACAGATATTCAATACCTCATCCATTCTGTAGGGCATTCCGTATAAACTTACAGCTATAAGTGCTTTGGGTTTTTTGCCGAGTGATATTCTTGCTTTTATGGCGTCTTCTAAAACTTGAGGGCAGAGATTCCAAGTTTGAAGTTCACTATCAATAAAAATGGGATTTCCTCCTATATATTTAATAACATTTGCAGAAGCTGAAAAGGTTAACGATTGGCACAAAACATCATCACCCTTCTCAATTCCCAAAAGAATTAGAGCTAAATGCAACGCTGCGGTTCCGGAACTTAAAACTGCTACATGATTATCTGATCCTAAATAGTCTGAAAGATCCTTTTCAAATCCATTAACATTAGGACCTAAAGGTGCGATCCAGTTATCATCGAAGGCACTTTTTATATAATTCATTTCCTGCCCACCCATATCTGGTGAGGACAGCCATATCTTCTTCTCCATTTAATGTTTCTGCAACTCTTCTCTAATTTTGATTAATTTCGCAGGATTTCCTACAACAACAGCATAATCCGGAACATCCGAAATAACCACAGCCCCAGCTCCAATAACGGCGTATTTCCCAATATTAACACCTTGGATGATGTTGGCTCCAATACCAATATGAGCGCCTTCCTTAACCGTAATATTCCCTGCAAGTGTTGCGTTGGGAGATATGTGTACAAAATCTTCTATCACACATTCGTGTTCTATTACAGATGCTGTGTTAACAATGCAATGCTTTCCTATTTTTACCTCTGCATTTACACATGCTTTAGGCATAATGACACAACCCTCGCCCACTTCAACAAATCTTGAAACATAGGCACTATTATGGATAAAATTTGTATTTCTTTATGATGATCAAATTCTTTAGCAAAAGAAAATATTGAACTATCTTCTAAATATGTTGATAAAATTTTTGGAACACTGCCTTCCTCTTTTAAAATTCCATTTTCTAACAATATTCCTTTATTACATAATTTCTGTACCGCTGCCATATTATGACTCACAAACAACACCGTTCTTCCCTCACCTTTTGAAACATCGCCCATTTTTCCGAGGCATTTTTTCTGAAACTCAGCATCTCCAACAGCAAGAACTTCATCTACAATTAAAATTTCCGACTCCAAATGTGCTGCTACTGCAAATGCCAAACGCACGTACATTCCGGAGGAATATCGTTTTACAGGCGTATCAATATATCTTTCTACCCCTGCAAAATCTACAATTTCATCAAATTTTCGCTGGATTTCCTTACGACGCATCCCAAGAATAGCGCCATTGAGAAAAATATTTTCCCTACCCGTCATTTCCGGATTAAATCCTGTGCCTACCTCCAGCAGTGAAGCAATTCTTCCATTCACTTCAAAATGTCCGGTGGTAGGTTTGGTTACTCGGGAAAGTAATTTCAGTAACGTAGATTTTCCGGCACCGTTTCTGCCAATAATTCCTACTGCATCACCTTTCTCTATTTCAAAATTGATGTCTTTAAGCGACCAAACATAATCGCTACCGCCTTTTCGTGTACGGTCATTAGATTCCCCAATTTTAAGATAAGGATCTTCTTTACCACGGATTTTTGCCCAGGCTCTGTTAAGATCGTGAGACAAGGTACCTGTGCCAACTTCACCAAGACGATATTGCTTGGATATATTTACAGCTTTTATGGCGAGTTTGGAGTTCAAGAGATTTATATGGTTAAATTATATTATGCTGTTTATGTCGTTCAATATTGATGGTAGATATTTTAATTAAACGGTATCCATAAAACTTTTTTCAACTTTGTTGAAAATAAATGTTCCAATGATTAATATCAAAGTAATAATGGCAACGGACCATACTAAATCTACAGGTTGAAAAGTACCTTGACCCAAAAAGGCATACCTGAAACCTTCAAACACCGATGAAAGAGGATTGGCATACATTAAAAACCTATACTTTTCCGGCAAAGCCGATATGGGATACGCTACAGGAGTGATGTACATAAACAATTGCACTCCAAATGTCAATAAAAATGAAAGATCTTTATATTTTGTAGTGAGCGAAGAAAAAATCATCCCGATTCCTAAAGCAAACATCGCCATTAGCAAAATTAGAAACGGAGTTGCTAAAACCCAAATATTGGGTTTTATATGATCTGTAAAAAGAAGGTAATACAACCATACCAAAATAAATACGCCAAACTGTACGGCAAATTTCATAAGTGCCGAAACCACAATAGAAAGTGGCATAATTAACCTCGGAAAATACACTTTACCAAACATTGCAGCATTGGTTGTAAAAACGGTAGACGTTTTGTTAAGGCTTTCGGAGAAGTAATTCCAAATGGTAATTCCGGCAAGATAAAAAAGAATCTGTGGAGTTCCATCCGTAGAAATTTTGGCAATGTTGCCAAATAGAATTATAAAAATTAAAGTGGTAAGTAATGGTTGTATGATAAACCAAAGTGGCCCTAAAACGGTTTGCTTATAAAACGTGACGAAATCTCTTTTCACCAGCATCAAAAGCAAATCTCTATATTCCCAAACCTCTTTTAAATTAAGGCTAAAGAATGAATTTTTGGAACCAATAATGTAAGTATCGTCATTCTGCATTAGAAAAACCTTTTAAAGAATTTCTTTTCTTTCTTCAGCTCTTCTGCGCCATAAGAATAGTATCCGTAACCGTATTTTTTACCATAACGGGTGTTTTCCGGCGAAACGCTGTTCAGTACAAAGGCCATGCTTGGAATTTTATTAGTTCTCTCGAAATCACCTGCAAATTCCATCATTTCTTTTTCTGAATAGTCCGATTTCACAATATACAGGGTAACATCTGCATTATCTACAAGATGTCTTGTATCACTCACTAGCATAACTGGTGCAGAGTCGATCACGATATAATCATATTCGGCACGAAGACCATTAATCATATCATCAAATTTCTTCATATCCAAAAGGTCGTTCGGGTTTGGTGCAATTTCCCCGCTAAACAATACATCGAGATTAGGAGTAAGCTTTGAAGGAATAATGTATTTTTCTGGATTGGTATCTTCTGAAACCAAGAAATTGGTAAGCCCATAGTTTTTACCATCTACAAAACGATGAAGCTGCGGATTACGAATATCGGCACCAATTATCAGAACTCTGCTTTTACTGGCTAACGTAAGTGAGAGGTTCATGGCAACGGTTGTTTTACCCTCACCTTTAATGGACGAAGTGACCAATAATACTCCTTTGTTGCCATCATTATTTTGGGTTTTAAGAAGGAACCGCAGATTAGAAGATAGGATTCTAAAGGATTCTGCAAATACCGAGAAATCTTTCCCATGAATAAGGCTGTTCTCATTTTCATTAACCGGTATTTCTGCAATAATGGTAGCATCAGGGACGTACTGTAAAATATGTTCTTTGGTGTGCACCTTTGTATCAAGGCTGAATAAAACAAAAAACAGCAACAGAGGAATCATAAATCCTAATGCAAGAGCGCCTTTTGTAATTTGAGCTGCATTGGGTTTTACTTGTCCCACTGTATAAGCTGGGTTTACTACTTTAGATTTTGGAGCTGTAACCGCTAAAGTAATAGCATTTTCTTCTCTTTTCTGTAAAAGGTAAAGATACAATTGCTCTTTCAAACCTTGCTGTCTTTCAATACTACGAAATATTTTTTCCTGACTTGGGTAGCGGCTTACTTTGTCTTTATCAATACTAATTTGTGCTTTAAGTTGTGCAATCTGAGCGTTTAATAAAGCTTGTTGGTCTGCAAGATTTCTACGGATGAGATTTTTAACACTTGAAATCTCTTTATTCATTTCAATAATGGCAGGATTGGCTGGAGTTGCCTGTTTTAGTACACGGTTACGCGTAAGCACAAGATCATTATATTTACTGATATAACTTTCCAATCCTGCAGACATTCCCAAGCCTGAAGGTAAAAGATTATCCGCACCGGAATTTGCTGAAGCCGCAATAGAATTGATCACCTCCAGCTGTGTTGCATTTGCCAATATAATTTTAGTATTGTCATTAGCATTGGTTAAAGCCATTGATGCCTGAGTTTCAAGATCAGTTAATTGATTCTGTCTTTTGAAACTTTCTTTCTGATTTTCTATGCCCGATAAATCTTCGGTAATAACCTGCAACCTATCATTTATAAAATCTTGTGTATTCTGTGCTTCGAGATTTTTGTCTTTTACCCCGTCTATATTGTATTGGCGGGTAACTTCATCCAATATGTCTTCCGATTTTCTTGGTACAGGTCCCGTCATAGAAAGCTCCATCAGAAGGCCTTTATTTTCTGGTAAAGCTACACCTATAGAGCCTTCCAGACCTGCAGCGACTGATTTAATATTTTTAAAAACCACTTTTATAGGGGTATCAAAACGAAATCCGGGTTTTGAGGTAAGTTGTACGATACCAAAAGGCAAGTTTATAGGAACATTTAATGGATAAACTCCGTTTCCACCCTCTACAATTTTGAATGATCTGTTACCTAAAGGTTCTATTTTGTAGGTAGCACCACCGAAGCTTGCAGAATCTTTTAAGCTGATAATCTTTCCGTATAAAGGAGAGGTATTTTTGTATAGTTCTTCTTCTTTAATTTTACCCTGGCTGAAAAATGCGACATCTAAGTTAAGGTTCTTGGCCACTTGCATCAGAATAGGTTTGGATACGATAACAGTAGTTTCTCCCTTAAGTTCTTCGTTTCCACTAATGCCCATGCCAAGATTTTTCATGTCTCCAAGAGCGCTGTTGGTGTTCTTGGATTCCTGAAGTTTAAGGGCCGTTTTCGAGAGATACTGAGGTTGAGCATAACGCAAATATACTTTTGCAATCATGTAAAACAGCAGCATACTCAAAAGAAACCAATACCATTTTTTAAGGTACTTCTTAACTTCTTTTTTAAAGTTAATATTTTTGTTGGTTAACTTGGTGGCAGATGATTCTAGCAATTCCATTTATCAACGGCGGGTTAAGGAGAGCACTAAGGTTAGAATGCCCAAAGCTACACCTCCATATTTTATAATTTTATCTACACTGGCATTGCTGTTTGCCGTAATAAGTTTGTTTCTGTCCGGCTCAACATACAGAATATCATTCTGCTGGAGATAGTAATAAGGGGAGTTTACAATGCCTGCTTCAGAAAGGTCTAAAGAGATAACATTGTCTTTACCAGTTTCTTCTGAATAGCGAATAAGTTTTACATTGGTTCTGTTGGCATCTTCAGTCATATCTCCTGCCAATGCCAAAGCCTGAAACACATTGAGCTTTTCCGTGCCGCTTGTTTTTTGTCCAGGACCGCGCACTTCACCTAGAATACTGATATTGAAATTTTTAAGCTTTATGCTTACCATTGGATCAGTAAGATATCTCCTTAATCTCTTCTCCATATCTTGTTTCATTTGCTCTTTCGTCATTCCCTTAACAAAAATGTTTCCTAAAACTGGAAAATCTATAGTGCCATCAGTATTCACAACATATTCCGAAGGTACTGTGGAACCACCTTGTGTCGTTTCGGAAACCTGTGTCATTGATGCCTTGTTAAAAGGTTTAACAGCAATATCATCAAAGGCAGAGACTATAATTTCTAAAATATCACCTTCCTGTATATGAAGCCCTTGGTATCTTGCCTGTGAAACTTCTTCTTTAAAATTGTCATTAGACATATAAACCATATTTTGTTTTGGTTTACAGGAAACTAATAACAGAAGAAATATAAATATGTATACTGAAAATTTCATTTTTTACATCAATCAAACTCATTACTAAACTTATATAATATAAAATTTATTATATAGATTATCTCCAGTTGGTATTAATAAAATAATTGATTCCTACTGCTAAAAGCCTGTTATAAGTTTTTTCAGGATTATCTGTGTAAACTTTGCTAAAACCTCTGTCATAACGGAGAAACGCCTCAAACTGCTTATTAATTCTAATTCCGGTACCAAATGAAACACCATATCCAAATTTTTCCATATTATGGTCTAAATTATATTGATAATAGCCTGCTTCATATTCAGGAGTAGTAGTTTTTTTATCCATAATCATATATTCTACTCTTGGACCGGCGAAAACAAATGCGTCACGCTTCATATTTCCAAAATTGTAAAACCATTTTAAGTAAAGCATTGCTGCAAGATAATGGTTGTCATATTTTTGGGTTTCAAAAGGTGGTGCTTTTGCAAACTCGCCTTGCATACTGTACTCAATTTGTGGTTCTATATAAAGCCATGCCACATCAAAAACATCATTTTCAGTAAGTGCAATATCTGCAAACAATCCTAATCCTCCGCCATACTTCCCTTTAGAATAGTCGTGAACATTAACAATAGAACCTTTATGAAAGTTTCCGGTAACTCCCCACTTTATATACTGTGAATTGTTAAACTGGGCTTTCAGGGAACTCATTACAGTCATAAAGACTATAAACATTAAAGCTCTTTTCATAGTTATCAAGATAATTTTGTCGGTAAATTTAACGTTTTTTAATAAATAATATTCTCCTTATAAAAATTAATCATTAAAAATCTCATTTATTGCATCATATTCAAATCCACGGCTCATTAAATACCGTGTTGATTTTATTTTTTTCTGGTAGTCTTTCATACCTTTCTGCTTTTCGTAATAAGAATCCCAAATCTTTCTGATGGTTTTTTCATAATCGGCAGTATCAATCTCATCCATTGCTTTTACAATGAGTTTTTCGTGGATGCCTTTTTGCTTGAGGTGTTGCTTAATTTTATTGCGTCCCCATTGTTTCATATAAAATTTTCCGCGGATATAACTTCTGGTAAATCGCTCTTCATTAAGGTAGTTTTCTTTGATGAGGTACATCAATATTTCATCTTTTGCCTCCGGAATAAGCACAAATTCTTTCATCTTCTGCTCCACTTCAAAATGGCAACGATCCTGATAAACACAATAGTTTACTATTTTCTGTTTAATCTCTTCGAAAGTGAAAAGTTTTTTTTCCATTGAATGTACTTTCGGTTTACCTTTATGGTTTACTTTAATTAAAAATTAAGCTAAAAAATTTTGGTTATTTACAAGATTGCAGGTTTTAAATCATAAAAAAGTTTCGGGATAAACCCGAAACTCATATTTCGTATCTGGAAAAAAATTAAAACGTGAACAAAGGAATTCCGTCCATCATATGGTTTACTTTTTTTCTTACGTCTGCTAAAACTGTGTCATCTTTAATATGATCTACCACGTTAGAAATCAGTTCAGCAATAGTATCCATATCATTTTCTTTCAAACCTCTTGTTGTAACAGCAGCGGTTCCCAAGCGAATTCCGGAAGTGGTGAACGCTGATTTGTCATCATAAGGTACCATATTTTTGTTGCAGGTAATATCTGCTTTTACCAAAGCTTTTTCAGTTTCTTTACCGTTCACGTTTTTGTTACGTAAATCTACCAAAATCAAATGGTTGTCGGTACCTCCGGAAACAATATCAAAACCTCTATCCATCATCGATTTTGATAATGCTCTTGCATTGGAAATAACTTGTTTGGTGTAAGTGGTAAACTTATCATCCAACGCTTCTCCAAATGCAACAGCTTTTGCAGCAATTACATGTTCTAATGGTCCACCTTGAATCCCCGGGAATACACAACCATCTAAAACCTGACTCATCATTTTGGTTTCACCTTTAGGAGTTTTGTGTCCGTAGGTATTTTCAAAATCTTTACCCAACATTATTAAGCCTCCTCTAGGTCCGCGAAGGGTTTTATGAGTGGTAGTGGTTACGATATGACAATGTGGAAAAGGAGAAGACAAATGCCCTTTTGCAATCAATCCGGCAGGGTGTGCAATATCTGCCCAAAGTGTAGCACCTACTTCATCAGCAATTTCCCTGAATTTGGCAAAATCAATATCTCTGGAATAGGCTGAATATCCTGCAATTAACATTTTAGGCTTTACTTCTAAGGCTTTTTGGCGCACATTTTCGTAATCAATTAATCCGGTTTCTCTTTCCACGCCATAAAAATTAGCCTGATATTGTATTCCGGAAAAATTTACTGCAGACCCATGTGTTAAATGTCCTCCCATTGATAAATCCAATCCAAGTATCGCATCGCCTGGTTTCAAAACTGCCAGATAAACGGCTGCGTTGGCCTGTGAACCTGAATGTGGCTGAACATTAGCATATTCTACACCGAAAAGCTCTTTAGCTCTTTCAATAGCCAAAGTTTCAATTTCATCTACTACTTCGCACCCTCCGTAATATCTTCTTCCAGGATATCCTTCTGCATATTTATTGGTTAAAACACTTCCCATAGCATTCATTACATCTTCAGAAACAAAATTTTCTGATGCTATAAGTTCAATACCGTGGGTTTGTCTTTGTCTTTCCTTTTCAATAAGGTCGAAGATTACATTGCTGCTCATTTTTAATAGATATTAGATGTTAGATGTCTGACGTTAGGTTTATATGTTGATTATCTAACTTCAGATGTTAAATTTTAGATTTTATTTTAAATATTTTTTAAATATTTTCAAATTTACTTAAAATTTGTATGATATAAAACTGATTTTTTAATGACTATCTTTGCAGAAATAATCATTTACATGAAAAAATTCTTAATTCTGTAGAGATTCATTAGATGAAAGGCGTAAGAATTGACATCAAAAACAATAAAATTATGAGCAAAAAAAAGTATAAAAAACAGTTACTAAAATCACTTAAGAATTTAGCCTTTTCAGAACATCATCTTTTGGAAACCATGACGAATATGATGCTTTTGAAAGAAGCCAAGAAAAATAATATTGAGTTCAAAAAAGGCGATACCTTCTCTTTTGAGGACAATATTTTTGATTACAGCGAGGATAAAAACATCCAAAAAATCGCCAAACTCCGCAAAAAAATGCTGAAAACGATGAACAAATTGGTTCAGAAAAATAGTTTTAAGGATAGGGAGATTGATTTTTTGGCTTAAAATTACGCACAGATTAACACAGATTTGAATACAATCGAGAATCCGTCTCACAACACATTGATCTGGGTTGAGAATCCTCTAAACGAAACACCCGTTCGTATAGGGGTACAGTGAAAATCATAAAAAAAGCCGTCTTTCACTAGTTGTGAGACGGCTTCTTTAATTTTAAAATAAAGTTAGATTTTCATTTGTCATCACCGGAACGTGAATTTTCGTGTCAAATTCTTTGTTGAATTTTTCGATAAAATACGCAGAAAGTAGCGGCGATGCTTTTTCTATATTTTGATGTACAAAAAAATACATTTTTTTCAGTCCTTGCTTTTTCCATTCAGTTAGGCGTTCCATCCAGTCATCAAGACGCGCATAATCACTTTCAGCATTAGCACCTACATAACGGATAAACGCAACCGGTGTCGTTAAACGCATATGAAGCATATCACGTCTTCCTGCGGTATCTACAATGATATTCGTAATGTTATACCCTTCAAAAAGTGACATTGTTTTCTCAAAAACTGCCTCGTCAGAAAACCACTCGTTGTTGCGAAGTTCAATGGCTAAAGGGATTTCCTGTGGCCATTCTTTCACAAATTTTTCGAGTCTGTCATAATCTTTCGGTTTGAAGTTATCGTGCAACTGCAGAAAAACCATTCCCAGTTTTTCATCAAAATTCATAATTGATGTTGCAAACTGCGTCACCACATCTGTAACATTTAACAATCTACGGAAATGGGAAACGGTGTTGGTAATTTTAGGGAAGAATTTGAAATCTGGCGGTGTCTTCTCTTTCCACGTCACCACTTGTTCCGGACTTGGCATTCCGTAAAATGTAGCATTCAACTCGATTGAATTGAACTGTGTGGCATAATACGTTAATTCGTCTTTCGTTCCTTTTGGATAAAACCCTTTAAGGTCGGTTTTGTTCCACTTGGCACAACCTATAGCGATATCCATATCCTTTCCTTTGGAACTTTTTAGGATTTCTGCTGTTTTCGGGTGATTTTTAGGTAGCGTAAAATCAATTTGCGAAGGGTCTTCTACTTGTCCGAATTTCATAGGATTGAAAGTTTAATGTTCAAGGTTTAAAGTTAATGATTTCTCACAGATGGCACAGATTTCACAGATAAAAAAACCGCAGAAAGTTCTGCGGTCAATCATTTCAATTTCAATCTTCAACTGTTAAGCTTCACAACTCGAACAGCTCACAAAATTCACCATTAATTCCTTGGAAACAGATGAACTTCTTTGGTAATACAATGTTTTCACGCCTTTTTTCCATGCTTCAATGATGACATAGTTCACATCTTTCACCGGCATTGTACTTGGGATTTGTAGGTTTAGCGATTGCGCTTGATCTATATACTGCTGTCTTTGTGCAGCCTGGGTTACAATTTCCATCGGCGAAATTTCTTTGAACGTTTTGAAAACTGCTTTTTCATCATCCGTCAATTCATTCAAATGTTGTACAGAGCCGTGGTTTAGCATAATCGTTCTCCAAGTTTCCTCGTTATCGAGACCTTTTTGTTCTAAAAGTTTTGCAAGGTATTTGTTTTTACGCATAAAATTACCTTTAGCCAAACCTGCTTTATAATAGTTGGATGCAAACGGCTCAATTCCCGGTGAAGTTTGCCCTAAAATTGCCGAAGAAGATGTTGTTGGAGCTACAGCCATTAAAGTGGTGTTACGCATTCCGTAACCTTTTAGGAGTTCCGGCTCCCCATAAATGTTTGCCAATTCTCTTGATGCCGCTTCCGCTTCTTCTTTAATATGTTTAAATGCTCTTGCATTAAATTGTGTTGCTTGGAACGATTCAAACGGAATCATATTTTTCTGAAGGTAAGAATGATAACCTAGAACGCCCAAACCAAGTGCTCTGTGGCGCATGGCAAAGTTTCTGGCGCCTTGTAAATAATAATTATCTTCTGTTTTCTCGATAAATTCTGAAAGTACAGCATCAAGGAAATAAATCGCCAACTTCACGGCGTTAGTATCTTTCCATTCATCAAATAATTCAAGGTTCATTGAAGAAAGACAGCAAATAAACGACTCTTCTTTCGATGACGGCAACATAATTTCTGAGCAAAGGTTCGAAGCATTTACCGGAAGACCTAAATCTTTATAAACCTGTGGCTTATGACGATTCACATTATCGGTAAAGAAAATATACGGAAGGCCTTTTTGCTGACGGCTTTCCAAAACTCTGGCCCAAATTTTACGCTTGTCGGTATCACCATCAATCATATCCTGCATCCAATAATCTGGTACACAAACACCTGTGAAAAGATTTTGGATAGGGCTTCCAATGTCTTTTATTGCCAAGAATTCTTCAATATCACCGTGATCAATATCCAAATAAGCTGCAAAAGCACCTCTGCGAACACCACCTTGCGAAACCACATCCATTGCGGTATCAAACAGTTTCATAAACGATACTGCACCAGAAGACTTTCCGTTGTCGGTAACCGCAGTTCCACGGTTACGCAATTCCCCGAAATATCCGGAAGTTCCACCCCCTATTTTGGTCTGCATAATTACTTCTCCCAGTTTTCCGGTGATGCCTTCAATATTATCCGGCACGTGCACATTAAAACATGAAATCGGTAAACCTCGCTGCGTCCCCATATTAGCCCAAACCGGAGATGAGAAAGAAATCCATCCTTTCACAATCATTTCCTTAAAAGCCGGTTGAAGTTCTGGCTTATAGAGGCGTTTTGCTGCGGCAGTAGTAATTCTGTCGATGGCGCCTTCTACGGTTTCTCCTTTTAGCAGATAACCACGGTTCAGCATTTGTTCGGACTCATCATTAAGCCACCAAATATCTAAATTTTGTTCTTCCATAATAGTTTTTGTTTCAAGTTTCAGGTTTAAAGTTCCAAGTTACTTATGCTGAATTATGTTTTTTTGTAGCAGTTCGTTTTCTGCTTTTTTACACGTTTAGTCCCGCTTTTCGCTATATCTTTTTTGTTTTTGCAAAACAAAAAAGGATGCCGCTACAATCGGGGCTAGAAATTTCGGGTAGTTTTTTCTTTCGAGGATTTTATAATCCTTCAAGGATTTGAAATCCTTGAAGGATTAGTTTTGGCTGCCGCGCTTTCAGCGCTCTCCTGATTGCCTCTTTATTAATTCCGGCGCTGTGCACCTGTCTGTTGATTTCGGACTTTCAGTGCTCCGCTTATTATAATCGCTAATACTATTCCCTTTTTGGCGCTCGCTGCGCTCGCGCCTCTTACAAGTCGCGACTTGTCGCTACGGAAAATCTTCGGTCTTCCATCTTCGGACTTCCGAATTATTTAAAACAAATCGTTTTCCGTAATACTCTTATCGTGCTTGGTATAATCTACCGGTCTTTTTGCGAAGAAATCATCTAAAGAATTAGCAAAAACCTCTTCTTCGAACCAGACCATTGGTCTGTATTGTTCCGGTGTGATGTTGTAACGGGTTTTCATTCCTATTTTCTTCAAAGAATCGTCCACACGGTATTTCATAAAGTTCAACAGATCTTCTTTCGAGAAATTATCCAGTTCGCCCAATTCGAAAATCCAATCCAAGATTTCTTCTTCCACTTGAATGGAATGATCTACCAAAGTGTAAATATCATCAATATCAGAATCTGTAAGCAGTTCCGGCTGTTCTTCGCGGATTTTATTAATTAAATAAATCCCGGCATTAGCGTGGATTTGCTCATCAACAGAGGTCCAAGCAATAATGTTGCTCACATTTTTCATATAACCTTTAAATCTGGTGAAAGAAAGGATAATGGCAAACTGTGAGAACAGGGAAACATTTTCAATCAAAATTGAGAATAAAAGCAGTGATGACACATATTCTTTTGGTGTAGTAGAATTAGCATGTTTCAGCACATTTGTTAAAAACTCGATTCTTTTTTTAATAGAAGGAATTTCAATTACATTTAAGAATTCTTCATTATAGCCCAAAACTTCCAATAATCTTGAATACGCTTCAGAATGGCGGAACTCACACTCGGCAAACGTAGCGCCAAGTCCGTTCAGTTCAGGTTTTGGAAGATGATTGTAAAGGTTACCCCAGAATGTTTTTACAGAAACTTCGATTTGTGCAATCGCTAAAAGAGCATGCTTTACGGCATTTTTTTCGTGCGGTTCGAGTTGAGAATGAAAATCTTGCACATCAGCAGTGAAATCTACTTCTGAATGTACCCAGAATGCCTTGTTAATAGCATCCGTAAACTGTAGAACCTCAGGATACTCAAACGGTTTGTAACTTACTCTTTTCTCAAAAATTCCCATATCTGTATATTTTATTCTAATTTTCTAAAATTCTCTATTGTTAAAAAACCGATTTTAATCCGTAAATTATTGATTGTATATTACTTGCACCCAATTTTTATTCACAAAAAATAATGATTTCTTCCCTTTAGAGTTGAAAACAAAAATAGAAAATGAAACCTAATATTAAAAGCCGTTAATATCAAATCATTGACTTTTAGCCCTAAAAGTTTTCCACATTCACACACAACATCGTTGTATAAAGCCTTTGTCACCTCTGATGTTGGAATATACCAATTTAACAAGTAAAACAACTAAACAATTGCATGTTTCATCCTTATTGTAAAGGCTTAAAAATTAAACAGCAGATACATTTCAAAATTTGTAACAAACAATCAAAATGAATGACATATCTTATAAACTCAAATACACCTATGCTTGTTATAAAAGATTTGCATAAATCCTACGATACCGGTAAAAGCAAACTCCACGTACTGAAAGGCATCAACCTGCAAATTGGCGAAGGAGAATTTGTGTCAATTATGGGAAGTTCCGGTTCCGGAAAATCTACTCTGCTTAATATTATTGGAATATTAGATGAGAAAGACACCGGCGTTTACGAACTGGATGGTATCCCAATAGAACACCTTACCGAAACCAAAGCCGCAGAATATAGAAGCAGATTTTTAGGATTTGTATTTCAGTCTTTTAATCTTATCGGTTACAAATCTGCTTTAGAAAATGTCGCACTTCCACTATATTACCAAGGCGTAGGAAGAAAAGAGCGCAATGAAAAAGCACTGGAATACCTTGAAAAAGTAGGGTTAGCACAATGGGCCAATCATTTACCCAATGAACTTTCGGGTGGACAAAAACAGCGTGTTGCCATTGCCAGAGCTTTAATCACCAACCCAAAAGTTATACTTGCCGACGAACCAACCGGAGCGCTTGATAGTAAAACCACTTACGACATTATGAAACTCCTCCAGGAAATTAACCGCGAGGGAAAAACCATCATCGTGGTAACACATGAACCCGATGTTGCAGCAGAAACAAAAAGAAATATCCTACTAAAAGACGGCATCATAGAAAGTGACGAGTTTATTGAACAGAGGGTTTTGGTGTGAAAAACATGTGAATGATGAATATTGAAATTTGCTATCGGAAGTGAATTTCTGACGAATGAATTAAAAAAAATAACAAAAATAGAGCGAAAAAATGGTAATCTTCGGACTTCCATCTTTTGGCTTAACCTTTCAAAATGTTTGACGTAGACCGCTGGCTTGAGATTTTCGCTTCCATAAGAAGCAATGTTTTGAGGACTGTACTTTCAGGCTTCACAGTAGCGCTTGGCCTTTACATTTTTATCGTACTTTTCGGAATTGGAACTGGTCTGCAAAACGCCTTTACACAAGGTTTCGCGAGAGATGCTCAAAATTTAATTTCAATTTTCACCGGAAAAACGACAATTGCTTATGGTGGTTTGCAATCTGACAGGCAAATTGTCTTAAAAAATGAAGACTACGAGGAAATTTTAGATTCAGACCGCTCGAAAGTTGAATATTCTTCACCAAGATATTCCACCAGTATGTCTGTAAAATACGGCAGAGAAAGCGGAAATTATCAAATTAGCGGAACCAACGCCGAAGAAAAAAATATTGAAAACCGAAAATTGGTAGACGGAAGATATTTAAACCCAAGAGATCTGGAAAATAAGCAGCACGTTGCAGTAATCGGAAGAATGGTGCAGCGCGACCTTATAAAAAATGGAAATCCGATTGGTAAAGAACTGGAAATTAATGGAACCATGTTCAAAGTTGTTGGCGTATTTTCTGATGATGGCGGAGATTGGGATGAAAGAATGATTTCAATCCCTATCACTACCCTTCAGCAAATGAAAAAAGGTTCGGATACCGTAAGTACCGTTTTCATTACTTATGACCAAAACTTGACACCCGACAAAGCTATTGAGTATAGTGATAAATTAGAAAAACAGCTGAAAAACAAACACAAAGTTTCCCCGGATGATGAAAATGCCGTTACTGTAAGAAACAATGCTAAAAATCTTGGCGAAACTTTTCAGTTTTTATTTATTCTGACGCTTATTGTAGGATTTATCGGTATGGGAACTTTACTTGCCGGAATCATTGGCATCAGCAATATTATGGTTTATATCGTGAAAGAAAGAACCCAAGAAATAGGAGTACGGAAAGCGATTGGCGCAAAACCTAAAAGCATCGTTTCATTAATTATACAAGAAAGCATCGTCATTACGGTAATTTCAGGATTAATTGGTGTTGGCTTAGGGGTTTTAACGTTAAAATTGATAGGCGATAATTTGGAAAAATATTTCATCCTTAACCCAAGCGTAGGTTGGGGAATTATCATTGCAGCTTTCATCAGTCTTATTGTTTCAGGACTTCTTGCAGGATTTGTACCAGCATACAGAGCCAGCAAGATAAAACCGATTGAGGCATTGAGAACAGAATGATTTTAAAACGAACTTGGTAAAACATTAAAAGAAAAAATTCACTGCAAAAAAAATTCAGCATAAAAATGAATTCACTTGTAAAGCAACATTGAGATATGAACATCATCTTCAAAAAAGACACCTGGCAGGAAATTTACCACTCGCTGCGAAACAACAAACTTCGTACATTTCTTACGATGATTGGTGTGGCTTGGGGTATGTTTCTATACGTCTCGCTTTTGGGTGCTGCAAAGGGAATGCAGAATGGATTTGACAAGTTATTTTCAGGCTTTGCTACAAATTCTATTTTTATGTGGGGACAAAACACCAATATTCCTTATGCCGGATTTCCGAAAGGCAGAAAGGTGAACCTTCATTTGTCTGACATAGAAATGCTTCAGAAAAAAATACCGGATATCGATTATATTTCTCCACAAAACTCAAGAGGAAATTTCGGAAGTCCGGGAGAGCAAATGTCGAGAAACGGAAAAACTGCAACCTATACCTTAACCGGTGATTATCCTATTGGTAATAAAATTTCAGAAAAGAAATTGATTTATGGGCGCTACCTCAACGATGCAGATGTTTCTGAAAACAAAAAGGTTATTGTAATCGGCGAGGAGATTTATAAAAACTTTTTCGATCACAAGAAAAATGAAAATCCGCTTGGGAAATCCATTAACGTAAAAGGCATGTTCTTCAATGTTATTGGCGTATTCAGAACCAAAAAAGGTGGCGGAATGGAAAATGACCAAACTTCGTACATCCCACTCTCTACCTATACAAAAATGTATAACGACGGCGATAAAGTTGGTTTTTTTGCTATTGTAAGCAAACCCGATGCTGACCTGAACAGCGTAGAAGAACGCGTAAAAGCCGAAATGAAAAAGAAATACGATGTGTCACCCGATGATACTAACGCATACGGAAGCTTTAACCTCGGAAAAGAATTTGCCAAATTTATGGGCTTTATGAACGGGATGCAGCTCCTCACCATCATTGTGGGTACACTTACCATTTTAGCGGGTGTTATTGCCATCTCAAATATTCTTTTAATTACCGTAAAAGAAAGAACTAAAGAAATTGGAATTAGAAGAGCCATTGGCGCAAAGCCTGCAGAAGTAAGAAACCAAATTTTGCTGGAAAGTGTAGTAATTACCTTAACATCGGGAATCCTAGGATTTATACTCGGAATTATGCTCCTGATGATTTTAGATATTTTCACGAAGAACCAAGACGAGTTCCCGTTTTATAATCCAACTGTAGATTATGGAAACGTCTTCTCTGCAATGGCTGTAATGGTAACCTTAGGATTAATCGTAGGAATGATCCCGGCACAAAGAGCTGTGAAAATAAGACCCATTGAAGCATTGCGAAGCGAGTAATAAACTTTAGACTTTAAACATGAAACAATAGAAGATATATGAAAAAGAAGTTCACCTTTAAAAAAGCAATTTACATTTTCCTTGGCTTACTCCTTGCCATAGGGCTTTTTGCAGGAATAGGCTATTTGGTAAAATCCAATTCCAAAGAAAGTGAAGTATTTCTTACCAAAAAACCTACGGTACAGAATATGGAAGATAAGGTAATGGCCACCGGAAAAATTGTCCCTCGCGAAGAAATTGAAATAAAACCGAATATGTCGGGAATTATTGATAAAGTTTTGGTTACGGAAGGCGATCAAGTTTCTATGGGACAATTGATTGCGACTCTTAAAATTGTTCCAAGTATACAAAGTGTGAATGCGGCACAACAAGAAATTAACAATGCCAATTTGCAGATTTCTAATGCAAAGGTTAATTTGAATAACCAACAGCAACAGTTCTCAATGCAGCAAAGACTTTATTCGCAGGGCGTAATCTCAAAACAGGAATTTCTTACCGCTCAACAACAGTTGCAAAATGCACAGATACAGGTACGAAATGCCAACCAACAACTTGCGACTGCACAAAAAAGCCTCCAAATTGCGAGAACTGGTGTCACTCCTGAACTTCAAGGATTGGCAACAACACAAATCCGTTCAAAAGCTAACGGAACAGTGCTTGAAGTCCCTGTAAAAGTTGGAAGCCAAGTGATTGAAGCCAATCAATTTAACGCCGGAACTACCATTGCATCTGTTGCCAATCTTAACTCATTGATTTTTGAAGGAAATATTGATGAAGCACAAGCCGGAAAACTAAAAGAAGGAATGACGATGAATATCGTAATCGGAGCCCTTCAGAACAAAAAATTTCCTGGAAGGCTAACCATGATTGCCCCTAAAGGTAAAGAAGAAAACGGAACCATAAAATTTCCGGTAGAAGGTGATGTTTTCAACCCTAATAATGAATATATCAGAGCTGGATTTTCTGCTAACGGCGAAATTGTGTTAAGTACGCAAAACAATGCCTTATTGCTGGATGAATCTCTAATTCAGTATGAAAAGAAAGACGGAAAAGACACTCCTTTTGTTGAAGTAAAACAAAAAGACGGAAAATTCGTAAAAAGAAATGTGAAACTTGGTGCCAGTGATGGCATCAATGTTCAGATTCTTTCAGGTCTCACCAAAGACTCGGAGGTTAAAGTTTGGAATCCGAGCGACAAAGACAAAGAAGCTCTGAAAGAGAAAAAGAACTAGCAACAAAGATTGCTGGATTATAAATTTGACTTGTCCCCCAATTATTGGGGGATTTTTATTTTTTACTCGCCAAAAGCATTGAATTCAAGAAAATAAGCAGCAAACTTAATGTTACCCAAACACTGGTTTCCATATCTGTTTTACGGTGTTTTTCTATAGTTTTACCAGCCGATTCAGAAAGCTTTATACTTTGGTTGATATAGTTTTTAATCTCCACAATTTGATCCATATTTTTATTGGGAACAGCGTGTTGTGAAAAATAAACCATATTTTTTTTGCCGATGTAACCTACAATCCAGTATTCGCTGGAATCATTCATTTTAAGGTATTCAGTTCTGTAATGCTCAGGTCGAATTTTACCAGAATGTTTTAGGATATAAGAATCGCCAACACTTTTGTCGTCTTTCACTTTTACCACATAGAAATCCACAGGTTGTGGCAATTTGTTAATAATCTGAATTACCATAGAATCCTGCACAAAGCCGGGTACACTTTTCTGCACAAACCAATATGCGAAAAATGCCATGGAAACTAGTACGATAGTGAAACGCAGGAGTTTTATTTTAAGAACATTCTGCCCTCTTCTTACTACCGAAAGAGCTAGGGACACACAAAGCAACAGGAAAATTATTAATACCAACGAATCCATCTAACGCAAATATAAGAAAATCGGTATCAATCTTCAGAGTTCCATTCCTTGTAGAACTGATTTAGGAACATTAGCATAAATTGGTGACGGTCTTCTGCAAGTTGTTTTCCGGTTTCGGTATTCATCAAATCTTTTAGTAAAAGTAATTTTTCGTAAAAATGATTGATGGTGGTTCCGTTTGATTTTTTGTATTCTTCCTTATTCATTCCAAGATTTGGTTTGATTTCTGGATGGTACATCAAATTATTTTTGAAACCTCCAAAGTTGAACGTTCTCGCAATTCCAATTGCTCCGATTGCATCTATTCTGTCTGCGTCTTGAACGATTTGTAATTCTACTGGAAAATTCTTCCATCGTTTAGAATTGAGGGAAGAAGAATTTTCAACCTGATTTTTAAATGAAATATTTTTGATGACGAATAGAACTTGTTCTATGATTTCTGATGAAACATTTTGACTATCAAGGAAATCTTTGGAAATTTTTAAAGTCAAAGTTTCGTCGCCGTTGTGAAATTTTGGATCTGCAATGTCGTGAAGTAATGCAGAAAGTTCTATCACTTCAAGATTTCCACCTTCCTTTTCTGCAATTTTTTTGGAGATTTTCCACACTCTTTCTATGTGAAACCAATCGTGTCCTGCTTCTGCACCTTCTAATTTTTCTTTAACGAAATTGATGGTATTCTGAATGATTTCACCCATTTATCAAAATTTTTATTATTGATTTTCAATTATTTACAAAATATTTCAAAATGTTCTGTAATAATATTTCTGTGATTTGCTCTAAAAATTGAACGTTCAAAAAACTACAATCATTAATTTTAAAACTTTACAAAAATGAAAAATTTAACCCTAATTATCGCCATATTTTTTCCACATTTTTTTTTGCTCAACAATATTCTTTTGACGTAAAAGTAACCGGAAAAGGTCAATCCATTATTTTAATTCCGGGTAACAGTTGTAGCGGCTACGTTTGGAGGGAAACTGTAGAACAACTACAGAAAAGTTATGAATATCATGTTCTCACAATTATTTGTTTCCTACAAGCAATTTACATTTTTATAATGTTAAAAAAATTAATCATATAGATGAAACTCAAACCCCTGAAATACATTTAAAACAATGGCAAGACTATCAAATATTTCAGAAAAAACAAAGACATTGGAATCTGCCGATTTATTATTTGATTCTCGGGATTGCAATTTCCGTCTACCTCTACGAAATTTTGAAAATCACTGATACTTGGAAAATGATTACCGCTTTTGCAATGACTTACGGTTGGTTCATTATCTCTTATTTTTGGCTTGGAAAAAAGCAAATCAAAAAACAAGATGCCAAGATTGACGGAATCATCAATGATCTGAAAAATTTAGAAAATCAGTTTCAATAAAAAATAAACTTTCAGAAAACAATCTGAAAGTTTTTTTATTTAAGCCAATTCAAAGGAATTTGCCACAAATTTTTATTATAGCTTCTAAAAAAATTGATGTGCCCTATTTCACCTTTTTCAGATTCTGAAACTTTTACTTCACGATATTGCTTGCGAAGATTGGTATAACCTTTATTCATAAGGCTTTCCATACCTTTCATTTTCACCCAAGGATCATCCTCAGCGTAAATGACTAATGCTTCCTGATGCAGTGATTTGGAGTGATCGTTTTCAATTTTTGAAAAAAGTTTTCCGGTAGATTTTTTGTTTAAAATTAAAGTACGCCAATCGTAAGCGCTACCTTTCGGTAAAGACTCTCCCAAACCAAACCATTGCGCCGGAAAATGTCCTAAAAGACTGGAAGCCACAGGAACAGCAATTCCGAAACCAAAAATTGCAGTTAGGGCTACTTTTTTAGGCAAATGTCCGATGTAAGCGTCTTGTGTGGCGACGAAAACAAATTTTTCAAACATTTGAGAATCTTCATTCATCCCAAGAATTAAAGCACCTACAGAATGTCCGAGACAATATTTGTGATGGTTTTTATAATTGGTTTTAATAAAATCGGTTAAAGCTTTATAGTCTTGGGTTCCCCAAATTCGCATGGATGCCTTAAAACCGCGCATTTTTGAAGGTTTTGAAAGTCCGATACCTCGATAATCGTAAGTAAGAACTGTAAAGCCGTGTTCGGCAAAATAATTGGCGAAAGAGAAATAAACATGCTGTTTTACTCCTGTTGCAGCATTAATCAACAGAATTTTATTATTGCTCTTTTCCGGGGTGAAAAGGTGTGCTGCAATTTCGCAACCATCGGAAGTTTTAAGTTTGATTTCTTTCATTGATACTAAAAAAAATCCACTTTAAAAGTGGAAAATTTATTTCAAAATTAATTGAATATCAAATATACTTCAAAAAAATTGATATGTTTAAAATAAGTATTTATAACAAATCTTTCAGATAAGGCAAACCCGTTTGTGAGCCAAGTTTTTGAGCAACTTTAAGAGATATATCGTTACCAAAAAGCACACATTCATCTATTGTATTGCCATGACAATAAGCTACAGAAAATCCTGAAGTAAAGGCATCTCCCATTCCCATTCTGTAAATATAATCCAAATCATTGCGGAAATATTTCATCTCTGAGCCATTAAAATAAGAGGTAGCGTTAGTAGCATCCCTTACAAAAACTTTATTAGGATATTTCTTAAGAATTTCATCGCTTGGTATGTCTCCAAAAACTGTAGATATCTCGTCTCTTTTTACAACTATAAATGTTGCATAATCTATAATTTCTTGTGAAAGTTTAGAAGCGGGTGCAGCATAAATTCCAACCTTTCTGTGGTATCTTTTAGCAATCTCAACAGTATGTTCTACAACATCCATTGGTATCTCCAACTGAATTAAAATAAGATCTGACGTGGCGATAATTTTTTCCGATTGATCTATGTGGTAAGGTTTCAGATAGTGGTTTGCAGAAGGAACAATAACGATGGAATAAGAACTATCTGCAGCTCTTACATAAGCAGTTCCGGTATTAGCATCTTCCGTTTCCGTTACATATCCCACATTTACACCTTCTCCAATGAGATTTCGCATGATTTGCTGACCTTGCGGATCCATGCCAACACAACCCACAAAATATACATTTGCACCCAAACGTGCAGTACCTACAGCTTGATTGGCACCTTTTCCACCAAAATATATTTCAGATTTATAGGCCATCACCGTTTCGTGAGGTAATGGCGGATGTACTGTTTTCAGAATAAGATCTATGGATGAACTACCAACAACGGTTATTTTTGGCTGTTCTGAAGTTATGGTCATTTATTAAAAATGTTATTGAACAAAATTATGTTTTAAAATGCGATCTTAAAAATATTTAACGTTAATTTAACTTTGGATTTCAATAAACTCGGTAACAAGCTTTAAAGGTTGTCGATCTTTTCCAAAACCGATGTAACTCGCATAAAATCCTTCACCATAGCCGGCTTCAAAAGAAAAAATGGTTCCCGGTTTCTCTTCATCAGGCTTCAGAAATGCAAATTGATCGATAGCACCGTTTTCATCAAAAAAATGTTCGTGGAAGAACTCTTCGTAAATTCCCATAAAGTCTGCACCTTTACGGTGAAAAAGCCTCTTTTCCAAATGGTTGAGGCAATCTTGAGTTTCTAAATCCATAAAACTCCCCATTCCTGATTCAATCGGATAACCAAATATTTCACCTTCAGCCAAATCGTCGGTATTTTGGTCTTCTGTTGTAGCCATTTTCCACTCTATAATCTCATCATCATCAAAGACGATTTCAACATAAGCCACACAATTACTTTCTCTCTCCTTGTGTACAAAAACAAAAAAATCACCGCTAGGAAAACGAACCTTGAAAGGTTTCATTTCAGAAGTAATCAAGGGATCACAAGCCACAATCTGACCTGTCGGAAGATTGATCTTTCCGGCTTCAAAAGTCTCTATCAAAGGATTTTCAACAAAATTTTTGCTGAAGAGTTTGGATATGTTTTCGATGTGTTGCATTTCGTATGTTCAATAGTTCTCTTTTCTACTAACTCCCTAATACTCAATTGTGACATTAACAACATTAAGATTATAATGTTTTCAGTTTCTCTTCCAGAAGAGCGATTTTGTCCTGGGCATCCTTCTGTTTTTTGCGTTCCATCTCAACAACATTTTCCGGAGCTCCTGAAACAAATTTCTCGTTTGAAAGTTTCTTTTCTACAGAGACCAGGAATCCTTTTAGATATTTCAGTTCTTCTTCAGTCTTGGCTTTTTCTTCACCTAAATCGAGGTTTTCACTTAATGGTACGGAGATTTCATTTGCACCTACAAGGAATGTAAAGCTTGGTTTGTCCGTTTTTTGAGCATAATTAATTCCAGAAATATTGGCAAGTTTTTTCACTACGTCTTCATTTGCAAATGATGATGAACTTGTGAAAACTTCTACGGTTTCTCTTGGCGAAATGCCTTTGCTTTGACGGTAATTTCTTACACCCGATATAATTTCTTTGGACGTTTCAAAACTTTTGATAATAACCTCGTTAAAGTCTCCACCTTTTTTCTGTTGAGCAATAATAAGGGCTTCTTCAGATGTCCTTTCGGTGATATTTTGCCATAACTCTTCTGTAAGGAAAGGCATAAATGGATGAAGTAATTTCATCAATTCCTCAAAAAACGCTATTGATTGATTGTAAACTTCTGCTGAAATTGGCTCTCCATAATTAGGTTTAATGGCTTCCAGATACCAAGAACAGAAATCGTCCCAAATCAACTTGTAAATCAAATGTAAACCATCAGAAATTCTGAATTTTGAGAACTGATCATCAATCTCCACAATCGTTTTATTGAGTTGATTATCAAACCATTCAATAGTTTGCAAATCGGCTTGATTTGGTTTTATGCTTTCGTCTTTATTCCAGCCTTGCATCAATCGATAAGCATTCCATATTTTGGTGGCAAAATTTCTTCCCTGCAACATCAAATCTTCATCAAACAAAAGATCATTTCCGGCAGCCGAACTCAATAAAATTCCTACACGTACACTATCTGCACCATATTTTTCAATCAATTCTAAAGGATCTGGCGAGTTCCCGAGAGATTTAGACATCTTTCTACGTTGCTTATCTCTTACAATTCCGGTAAAATAAACATTCTTGAAAGGAACTTCACCACGCCATTCGATTCCCGCCATTATCATTCTGGCTACCCAGAAAAAGATAATATCAGGACCTGTAACCAAATCAGATGTTGGATAATAGTATTTTATATCTTCATTTTCCGCATCCAACATTCCATCAAATACCGACATTGGCCATAACCAAGAAGAGAACCAGGTATCAAGGGCGTCTTCGTCTTGCTTTAAGTTATCGGTTGTCAGTTGATGGTTATCGGCTTTTTGCTTCGCCAATTCTAATGCTTGCTCAATGGTTTCAGCAACAACGAAATCGTCCTCACCATCACCATAATAATAAGCCGGAATTTGCTGTCCCCACCACAATTGGCGAGAAATATTCCAATCGCGGATGTTTTCCATCCAATGTTTGTAAGTATTTTTGAATTTCTCGGGGTGAAATTTCACCTCATCATTCATCACCACATCCAAAGCCGGTTTTGCGATTTCTGACATTTTCAAAAACCATTGCACCGAAATTTTAGGTTCAATAACAGCACCTGTTCTTTCGGAAGTTCCTACTTTATTCACGTAATCTTCCGCCTTGAGCAATAAATCTTTTTCCTCGAGTTCTTTTGTGATAAGTTTTCTTACTTCAAAGCGGTTTTTTCCTGCATAATGCTGTCCGTGTTCGTTCAGGTTGGCATCATCATCCATAGAATCTATCATTTGTAGATGGTGGCGCTGTCCAATTTCGTAATCATTGGTATCGTGAGCCGGTGTAATTTTTAGTGCACCAGTTCCAAATTCAATATCAACATAATCATCCTCAATTATTGGTACTACACGGTTTACAATCGGAACAATAACTTTTTTACCCTTCAAATGAGCGTATCTTTCATCCTTTGGGTTGATACAAACAGCAGTATCACCAAAAATGGTTTCCGGACGTGTTGTTGCCACCGACAAAAACTCATCAGAATCCTGAATTTTATATTTTAAATAATAAAGTTTACCATTTTGTTCTTTGAAGATCACTTCTTCATCAGAAATATTAGTTTTAGCTTCCGGATCCCAGTTTACCATTCGGTAACCTCTGTAAATTAATCCTTTATTATATAAATCAACGAAAGATTTAATTACTTGTTGAGACAGTTTTGGCTCCATAGTGAAGCGCGTTCTGTCCCAATCGCAGGAAGCGCCAAGTTTTTTTAACTGCTCAAGGATAGTACCACCGTATTTATCCGTCCATTCCCAAGCATGTTTCAGAAATTCTTCTCTGGTAATGTCTGATTTATTGATACCTTCCGATTTCAGTTTAGCCACTACTTTTGCTTCAGTAGCAATAGAAGCGTGATCTGTACCGGGAACCCAACAAGCGTTGAAGCCTTTCATACGAGCTCTTCTTACCAAAACATCCTGAATGGTATTATTCAACATATGCCCCATATGAAGAATGCCGGTAACGTTTGGCGGTGGAATTACAATCGTGTAAGGAGGTCTATTATCAGGGGAAGAATGAAAGTATTTATTTTCAATCCAGTAACTGTACCATTTTGATTCGGTTTCTCCGGGATTGTATTTATCTGAAATCTGCATAAAATCTATCTTTTGGCTTTATTTTTGCAAAAATAGGGAAAAGTAAATTTTTAAAGTATTTATTCAAAATATTTTTAACTTTGCTTCCTGATTTTTATCAAAACAGAGTAATAAAAAATTAAAACAATAGACAAATTATGAAAAAATTGTTTGCTGGCATGCTTTTGCTAGGTACAGTTGCTTTCGCTTCTGCACAAACGATTACATTCAACACGGTAAATCTTGATTATGGTACTGTAAAACCAAATTCGGACGGAAACAGAACCTTCATCGTAAAAAATACAGGTGACAAACCTTTAGTAATTAGCAGAGTGCAGCCTTCTTGCGGATGTACAACGCCAGATTGGAGCAAAGAGCCGATTATGCCGGGGAAAACAGGAGAAATTAAAGTACATTATAATACTGGCGGACTTGGTGAGTTTCAAAAATCAATAGACGTATATTCTAATGATCCTGTAAACGGAAGATCGGTTATTTTTATAAAAGGTAAAGTTGATCCAAACGCTTCTGAAGTTGCGGTTGCAAATGCCAACGAAAAATCTGCAGTAGCGCAACAAACAGGTGTAAACCCAAATGCTAAAGCTACACCGAAGAAAAAAGTAGTAAAGAAAAAAGTTGCTGTTAAAAAGTAATTCTACAAAATATTTCTACAAAAATCGTCTCAATTGAGGCGATTTTTTTTATTTTTAATTAAAATTTTAGCATCATGGATTTAAATTTCAGCGACAATTATTTAGCAAACGGAAAAATCTCCTTAATAGACTTTGATACCCAATACAAAGGCAAGCTCACTAAAGAAGAGGGAGAACAAATGCTTAAGGATGAAAAGAAAAAATTGTATGACCTACAGGAAAAATTGTATGCTGACGGAAGTAAATCTCTGTTGATCGTTCTACAAGCAATGGATGCTGCAGGCAAAGATAGTATGATTGAACATGTTTTTGGCGGTGTAAATCCACAAGGTTGTGAGGTTACAAGCTTCAAAACACCCTCTGATAAAGAGTACAACCACGATTTTCTTTGGCGACATTATAATACACTTCCGGAAAAAGGTAAAATCGGAATTTTTAACCGTTCTCATTACGAAAGTGTTTTGGTTTGCAAGGTACATCCCGAATACAATTTAAGCGAAAAAGTATGGACCGATGTATCAGAGTTTGATGAAAAGTTTTGGGATAACCGCTACGAAAGCATCGAAAATTTTGAGAAACATCTTGCCCAAAACGGAACACAAATTGTGAAAATTTTCCTTAACGTTTCTAAAGATGAGCAGAAAAAGAGATTTCTGGACAGAATAAAAGAGCCTGAAAAAAACTGGAAATTTAGCATGGGCGATCTGAAAGAACGTGCACTTTGGGACAAATATATGGATGCCTATGAAGATGCTATATCTAAAACCTCAAAACATCACGCACCTTGGTACATTATTCCGGCAGATCAAAAATGGTTTGCCAGAGTAGCAGCCATACAAATCATCATCGATACTTTAGAAAAAATGGAATTGAAATATCCTGAACTCCCCACTGAAGAAGCCGCACAACTTGATGAAGCTAAAAAAATGTTGGAAAATGAATAGTTTATAATATTCAAATTATTTTAAAATTCAAAATAATTGAACCATCTGAACTGAAATAAGAAAAACCCACCGGAAAACCTGTAAGCCGGATTCTGTAATCCCGAAGTTTCGGGATGCCTGTTATTTATCTGCGCATTACATTACTGCAAAGCTTGAGCTGGTTACCCCTCGATTTTCGGAACGAGCCACTCCTATTTACAGATTACTCCGTAAAGCATCGATATACTTACCATTGCATCGCATAGAGTTTACCTGATTTCACTACAGCCGAACTGTACCTGCTTTCTGTTGCACTGGTCCTCATATTACTATGGACGGATGTTATCCGTTATGCTGCTCTGCGATGTCCGGACTTTCCTACCCTCAAAAAAATTGAGAATCAACAAGCCGGTTTTCCTGTGGGTTGCAAAGATAAACTTTTTATGTTGGAAGACTAAATCAAGCGTCCAAAGATGATTACTCATCTTTCACCGCCTTTGTTGTAAAAACATCTAAAAGACCTTCAGGAAGTTGCATTTTAACATATTTTTCTTCTCGGTTTACCTCCAAAATCCAATCTTTGATGATAGGAACCACAATTTCTTTCCCGTTTAAGTTGGTTACAAAATAATGTTGTGCGGTTTGATCATTTACAGATTCAATAAGTCCAAAATTGATATCATTTTCATCTTTTAAGTTGTAACCTACAACTTCGTGATAGTAGAAGCTTTTCCCACTGAGTTTAGGCAAAGTAGAAAGTGGCAGATAAACATTCTTATTGATGGATTGCTCCACCATAGCATCGGTAGAGTTTTTAAAAGAGATCAGTTTGGTATCATCTTTAGACCATTGTTGTTTATCAATAAAAAAAGGCACTAGCAATCCGTTAATTTCCACAAAGATTCCTTCCAACTTGTTGTAAAATTCAGGTTGGTCGGTATCCAGTTTTAAAACTACATTTCCGGCAAGGCCATGTTTACGGGTAATTTTTCCTAATAAATAGCAGTCTTCTTTTCTCATGATTTTACTTGATCTAAATTTTTTAATACAAAATGCAATCCAAAAAAACAGAGATGCCAAACTGACATCTCTATTTTAAATATTGTAGAAAAGCGATTAAGCTTGCTCTTCTTTGTTGTCTTCAGCTACAGGAGCTTCTTCAGTCGCTTCAGCAGCAGGAGTATCTTCAGTTGCCTCAGCTACAGGAGCTTCAACACCTTCTTCTGCAACAGGAGCAGCTTCTTCAGTTGCTTCAGCCACTTCTTCAGCAGGAGCATTTGCAACTTCTTCAGCAGCTTTAGCTTCAGCTAAAACAGCTTGTTGTGCAGCAAGTCTATCTGTGTTTACTTTTTGTTCAGCTTCTAGAGCTGCTTTTTTAGCATCAGCTTTAGCAGTTGCCAAACCTTCAGCTTTACCAGCTACAGCTTTTTCTTTGTTTTCTAACCAAGCATTGAATCTTTTTTCTGCTTCAGCTTCATCAAAAGCACCTTTAGCAACACCACCTTGTAAGTGTTTTTTGTAAAGTGCACCTTTGTAAGAAAGAATCGCTCTTGCAGTATCAGTTGGTTGTGCACCATTGTTTAACCATTTTACAGCTGAATCTACATTCAATTCAATTGTAGCAGGGTTAGTAATTGGGTTGTAAGTTCCAAGTTTTTCGATGAATCTACCATCTCTTCTTGCTCTTGAATCTGCAACCACGATGTGGAAGAAAGGTTTCCCTTTTTTACCGTGTCTTTGTAATCTAATTTTTACTGACATATTGTTTTAATTTTGGGGAACTCGTCCCGGTTAATATTTAAGTCTGCAAAAATAATAAAAATTTTTAATGTAACAACCTAATAATGTAACAATTTAGAGTTTCATCCCCGTATAGAAAAAACCGAGACATTTTTGGTTTTCTTCTAAACCAAGGTAATCACCAATATAATCTTTCATATTGGGCGTACTCCAATAACATCCGACGTTATTTGCGGTACAGGTTAAGTACATATTCTGCACACCCATTGCTACAGCAGCAATCTCTTCCCATTCTGGTACCAATCCCGAAAAATTGACACATACTGCTACCAAAGCGTTTGATTTTTCAATTTTTAAAGAAATATCAAGATATTTTTTTTCTAGAAATGTTTCAGGTTTCGTAATTTCCTTATAAATTTTTGCAAGTTGCTGTCCCAGTTGATTTTTTTCTTCACCCTGAAACAGTTTGAAGTGAAATGGTTTTGTACGCTTATGATTCGGAGCAAGTGAGGCAGAATAAAGAATTTCTTCTAAAATATTTTGAGGAATTGTGTCACCGCTATAATCTTTTGGGAAAATGCTTCTACGAGATTGTATGATTTGTTTTAATGCTTCAGGATTCATTCAGCTAAAATAAGAAATAAAAATACCTTCTAATGATTTGAAATCTTGAGAATTTATCAACTTTCTACAAAATATTTTCAATTTTCTGGTGAATTTTATTCAATACAAATTCATCACCTACTTCTTTCCCTTTCATCATTTGCGCCATTGGACTTTCTTCTGAAATGGCATAAAAACGGTCACCTTCAAAGAAAAATTCACCTAAAGAAACTGAAATGTAAAACCTGGCTTTGTTAGTTATCACGAGAGAGCCAAGTTGTACGATATGGGTTGGTGAATTGATGACACGGAGCATCTTTTGCTTCATCGCCTTTAGTGAGGCCATTTGCTTATCGAGGTGGTAGATTTCTTCCTGCATTTCCTCCCGAAAACTGTCGTATTTTGCCGTTTTCTTCAAATCACGACTTGCGTCCAAAGTGAAATTGAGATAAAACTCAAGTGTTTTAATCTTACCTGAAATAGAATCATTTACAAAATCTCTGATGTCTCTTTTAGAATAATTTTTCTGCTGCATCAATCCCAATAATTTAGATAAAGATAGTTTTATGATCTTTAATATCAAAAATCTGACCTTTAATTTCTATAAAGAAAATTTATTGCATTGTGGATTCCGCAGACTTTAAAAAAAGGTGATAAGTCTTGCTTGCCCCAGAAAGTGCAGCGTATTTATCCGAAACATTTTCTTCCAAAATTTTTAAAAAAGATTTCCAGTTTTCTGAAAGCTTTTCGCCATACATTCCGTAATAGTGAAATGAGACATCTGCAAATTCAGGGTTTTGAAGCAACTGTTTTTTAATGACATTTCCTCCTAAACTTGCGCCTTCCAAAACATAAAGCGCACCTAATGCTTCATCTGAATTGTTTAATTGGAAATCAGAATTAATATTTTCATTAAGACTTCCAATATCATTGATTAAATGTGGAGTTTTCTGCCTTTCTTCAATATTCAGTTCAGATTTTATATTATCAGGTAGATTTGAGTTGATGACAGGTTCAATCTTCTGATGTACCAGCAAATTGACTTTAAGAATTTTAAAATAAACGTCCTTCTTTAAAGTCCGGTTGAAAATTTTACTCACCATCATTTTCTGCTCCAGCGCATCGTGCAGGGGTTTAGTTTGTTCTTTTAAATATGCTGCTGTCATTTACTGATTAAATTTCAAAATGAAAGTTGTGCCTTCCCCAACCTTGCTGGTAATGCCTATTTCGCCGTGGTGCTTATCCATAATTCTTTTCACGATCGTCATCCCAACTCCGCTGCCGCCAAATGCTTTGGCGTTAGAAAATCTTGTGAAAAGTTCAAATATTTTAGGCAGATCTTCCGGGTTCATTCCTATTCCGTTATCTTTTACCTCATAAATTGTTGTACCCTTCTCTGAACGGGAATCTACCTGAATGACAGGGCTCTCTACTTTTGAAGAATATTTTATGGCGTTTCCGATAAGGTTGGTAAACAGCTGGTAAATCATTATCTGGTCGCCTCTTAAATCGTATATTTCACCAATTCTTACTTCGGTTTTAGGATTATTGTAGGCGATGATGCACTCTTCCACAATCTTTTTTATCAGCGGTTTCATTTCGATGGTATCGAATAAAACTTCGGAATAATTAAGCTTGGTGAGGTTCAGGATTTTATCCATCATTTCCGTCATTTCATTGGTGCCGTTAATGATTTTAGCAATTTTTTCTTTCATAAAATCATCTTTCGCAACACGATACAATACTTGTGCATTGGCCTTCATCACGGTTAAAGGTGTTTTAAGATCGTGTGAAATGGTGTATGCAAAAGTATCAAGCTCATCATAAGCTTCTTTCAACCTATCATTAAGGTTTTTGAGTTCTTTGGTTTTATTAAGAAGCGTGCTTTCCAAAACAATTTGCTTCACCCTTTCTGCTGATTTAATCTCTGCCATACTCCAATTTTCTGAGCGGTTTGATATTTTTTCAGCATAAGCTTCAAAAGATTTTCTTGGGTGTATTCCGTAGATTATCTCCCCATTTTGCAAACGCTCTTTAACAGCTTTTTCAGGTTTTCCAGCCCACTGTATAACACCTACTTTTTCAGGTTTAAACCAAATGATAGCATCACCGGTTTCACGACTTAACACAACGATTAAAATACCGGCACAACAATCTTTATATTTGATGGCTTCAGGAAAATGATCTGCCAGTTTATTGGTGTGGAAAACTTCATCTTCAAAATTGGCAAGATACCAAGTAAGAATCCTTCTCACATAATCTTTAGGAGGTGTATCGCCAAGCTTGTGGTAATTGTCTTCAAAATACATCGATACTCCTGTTGCCTCAGTTACATTCAGCAAATTACTGTCGTTGCGGATGAGGATTGAATCGATATAATCGTCCATCAAAAGTTTTTCTACAAAATCCTGATGTATTTTTCTGAAACTGTTTTCAAGCTGTGAGTTGACTTCTTTAGATTTTACATTCACCACCAAAGAAATAATCTCTCCTAAAAGTTCTGCAATTTGGCGGAGCTCAAAATCAATTCTCTTGGCCTCATAATGATGGCAGGCAATTAAGCCCCAAAGTTTATTATCTACCACGATTGAAACACTGAAGCTGGATTTTACACCCATATTTTTCAGATATTCAATATGCATCGGTGAAACAGCTCTAGATTTACAGTGCGTCATATCCAGAATCTCATCCGTTTCCGAATAAACTTTGCTGTTTTCTGAAAATACGTCTGCAATTAATCGGGTTTTGTTAAGCAAATAAAGTGCTCTAGCCTGTTTAGGAATGTCAGATTCAGGAAAGTGAAGATCCATATAACTATCCAGATTATCCTTTTTAGCCTCTGCTACCACTTTACCGGAATCATCTTCCAGAAATTGATAAATCATCACGCGATCATAACCTATAAGATTTTTTACTTCTTTTGAAACATCTTTCAGTACTTGCTCGAAATCATCTTCATTTACCAGCTTACGAACCACATTATTAATTCTGTTTTTTTCCCTGATGTCTGAAATAACACTTTCGAATTCAATAACTAGATATTTTCCCGAAATAGAAAATACGGAATGGTAAGGCTTGCCGTGTATATTGATAACCATTGAGTTATACATATCTTTCATACCTTCATTCAGTATGCTGTGTATCTGCGCTTCAAAACGTTCATAATTAGCATAGCAGGAGGTTTCTTTTTGAAAAATATCCAATGATTTACCCAAAACTTCCTGATGTGGCACATCAAAAATTTCATGAATATTTTCACTGCAGAATGCGATTCTTTGTGATGTGATTTCAAGAGCAATTAAATAACCATAGCTTTGTATTTTGCCGGGTATATGTATGGGCTCTCTGTCGCAGTTGGATAAATTTATTTTCATTTTTTCGGTTATCAGTCTGCTAAAATAATTAATTTATGAGTTTCGGAAGTAATTTTAGTACAAAATTAGATTAGGAACAAAAATTGTAACTTAGTGGTAAATAAAGACAAAACTAAAATTCAGTTAATTTTTTTATGAATATACTTACCCAACAATTTAATACACAATATAATACCCCTCCTTTTAACGAAATAAATGAAGCTGATTTTTTACCTGCTTTTAAGGAATTAATTTCATTATCAGAGCAGGAAATTGATCATATTGCAGAAAATCCTGAAAAACCAACCTTCGAAAACACCATTGAAGCCTTGGCTTACTCCGGAGAGAAATTGGATGTAGTTTCTAATATTTTCTTCAATTTAAATTCTGCTGAAACCAATGATGAAATACAGAAAATTGCACAGGAAGTATCACCCATTCTTACTGAATTTTCATCCAAAATTTCGCAAAACACAAAACTGTTTGAAAGAATAAAAAAAGTGTTTGATGAAAAGGATCAATACCAATTAAATGAAGAGCAACAGATGCTTCTGAAGGAAACCTATAAAGGATTTGTAAGAAGTGGCGCCCTTTTGAATGACGAAGATAAAAAGACACTTGAGAAACTGAATATGGATCTCTCGGTTAAATCCCTTCAGTTTGGGCAGAATGTTTTGGCTTCTACAAATGCTTATTACAAACATATTGTTGATAAAAATGAATTGACAGGCATACCCGAAGCTATTCTGAATCAATATGCTGAAGATGCAAAAGAAAGAGATTTGGAAGGCTATGTGATTACACTTCAATATCCCAGCTACCTTCCTGCAATGACGTATGCCGAAAATCGGGACTTAAGAAAGGAACTTGCCATTGCAAACGGTAAAAAATCTTTCACTGATGGCGATTTCGACAATAAAACTTTAATTAAAGAAATCATTTCTTTAAGACATCAGAAAGCCCAACTTTTAGGCTATGACAATTATGCAGAATTTGTTTTGGAAGAACGAATGGCGAAATCACCAACAGAAGTTCAGAAATTTTTGAATGAACTGTTGGAAAAAGCCTCACCTTACGCACAAAAAGAAATTGACGAACTGAAAAAACTTGCAAAAGAGGATGGGATCGATGAAATGCAGAGTTGGGATCACGCATATTATGCCGAAAAACTTCGCAAACAAAAATTTGATTTGAATGATGAGGAACTGAAACCTTATTTCCAGCTGGAAAAAGTAGAAGAAGCTGTTTTCATTTTGGCAGAAAAACTGTTTGGTTTGACATTTTCTGAACGAAATGACATCCAAAAATATCATCCTGAAGTAAAAACCTATGAAGTTCTTGAAAATGGAGTTTACAAGGCGCTTCTTTATACCGATTATCACCCAAGAAAAGGAAAACGTGCAGGAGCTTGGATGACAAGTTATAAAAGCCAATACCAAAAAGATGGCAAAAACAATCGTCCTCATATTTCTGTAGTCTGTAACTTCAGCAAACCCACAAAAGATACACCGAGTTTATTGACTTTTCAGGAGGTTACCACTTTGTTTCACGAATTTGGGCATGCTTTGCACGGCATTTTGGCGAATACTCAGTACCCTAATCTTTCCGGAACTTCTGTAAAATGGGATTTTGTGGAGTTGCCATCTCAATTTTTAGAAAACTATTGTTATGAACCGGAATTTTTGAAAACCTTTGCTAAGCATTTTCAGACAGGAGAAATTTTACCCAATGAAAAAATGGAGAAAATCTCTGAAAGCAAAAACTTTATGGAAGGTTACCAAACCTTAAGACAATTAGGTTTTGGACTTTTGGATATGGCTTATCACACAAAACCTGAAAATGTTAACGATGTAAAAACATTTGAAGTAGAAGAAACCAAAGCCACCAATCTTTATCCAAGCAATCCGGAAACCGCAGTAAGCCCAAGTTTTTCGCATATATTCCAAGGAGGTTATTCTGCCGGATATTATTCTTACAAATGGGCGGAAGTTTTAGATGCAGATGCTTTTCAATATTTTAAAGAAAACGGCATCTTTAATCCTGAAATCGCGGCTAAATATAAAATTCTACTTTCATCAGGCGGAACAAAAGATCCCATGGAATTGTATAAAAATTTTAGAGGAAGCGAACCAAAAGTAGAAAGCCTATTGAAGCGAGCGTTTTCAATTTAAAATTTAAAATACTTTCGGCATAATGTCACATTTAGCGATAAATTTTAAAGTTTATTCGCTGGAAAGTTCTTTTTATTGATACTCCTGATTTTTTACTGCATTATTTCTGGCTTTCGCGAGAATCGGAACAGCTATGAATCCCATTATTGCCATAATTACCAACTGCATGGTGTGGGAGATAAATGCATAAGCTAAACCCACTTCTGCACCTTCCTCGAAAGATTTTCCCATTGAAAGAAATAATGCGCCAATTCCCAGTTTCAAAGCAAAGTGAAATGCGCCAATTCCTCCGGAAGCAGGAACCATCATCCCCAAAGTTCCTACAACAATGATGAAAAATCCATCGGCAATAGTAAAGTTTGAAGTTTCAGGAAGTGAGAAGCAAACCAAATAGGCTGCGAGATAATAGCAAACCCAAATTGCTATAGAGTAAAGGATGAATTTAACAGGTTGTTTCAGTTTGAAGATTGACATTATACCTTGCAAAAGGCCATCGACAATTTTATAAATATTACTAAGAACTGGCAGTTTTTCCAAAGATTTTCTTAGTGCAAAAAAAAGAACTCCACCCATTGCTCCTGCTCCTAAAATCAACCAAATCCAATTTGAAGAACTTTCTTCAGAACCTTGTTTTTGCTCGGTTGCAAAACGATAAAACGCTGCAATAGCATCATACTTAAACATTAATGTTAAACCGAGAAATCCAATCATGCAGATTAGATCCACAACTCTTTCAAGAATAATGGTTCCGAAGGACTTATCTACAGGAACTTTTTCAACGCCGTATAATGCTGTAGAGCGTGCTAATTCTCCGCTTCTCGGTATGGTAAGATTCATTAAATAACCGAAAGAAATCGTCCAAAGTGCATTAGAATTTGAAATTTTATAACCCATTGGTTCCAAAAGTAAATTCCAACGAATGGCACGAAACCAATATGCTAAAATACCAAAAGCCGCAGCTGCAGCTACCCAGAAATAATTGGCTTTAGCAAAATATCCTTTTATTTTTCCAAAATCTAAACCCCTGAATGCCAACCACATAAAAAAAACAGCCACTGCTATAGAGATGGCTATGGTGATAAATGTTTTTACCGGTTTTGTTTTCTTCTGATGTTCCAAAACTTTAGAAAATTTAAGTTAAGAGATTGGTTTTCTCGTCGGGAAAAATAATTTTTGGCTGGAAGGTTTTTGCTTCTTCAGGTGTCATTTGTGCATACGAAATAATAATGATAATATCGCCTTTTTGCACTTTTCTTGCAGCAGGACCATTCAAGCAAATTTCTCCAGATTTTCTTTTTCCTTTTATGGTATAGGTATCGAAACGTTCACCATTGTTTACATTTACAATATATACACGCTCACCTACTACAATTCCCGAAGCTTCGAGCAAATCTTCATCAATAGTGATGCTTCCTATATAGTTAAGGTCGGATTCTGTAACCCTAACCCTGTGAATTTTAGACTTAAAAACTTCAATTAACATAGTGACAAATTTATTATAAAAATTTGAATATAACATTAACAAAACTTATACAAAGGTTAAGTGCGTAAATTTCTCCTAATTAGTTAAAAACCATCAAAAAGAAAGCATTTTTATGAAATAAACAAACATAACTTACAATATGTAATAATTTAGCACAAAATTCCGAAATTCATAATTCAAATATATTTTTAAACAGATATTTAAAAACCTAATATTCAAAGGCACTTGGCACAATTTTAGATGTTTATATCGCTGATTTTTGGTAAAAAGATTAATTATCAATTTTCTATCATAGCATAAAAAACAGTACAATTTTCATTAAAGATGTGAAAAAGATTTGCACAATTTGAAAATAGTATTATATTTGCCTTAAATAACTAACTTTAAATAGTAATAATTATGAACAAGTCTGAATTAATCGACGCAATGGCAAAGGATGCCGGAATTACTAAAGTTGCTGCTAAAGCTGCTCTAGAATCTTTTATGTCTAACGTACAATCTACACTTAAGAAAAAAGATGGTAAAGTATCTTTAGTAGGTTTCGGAACTTTTTCAGTTGCTGAAAGAGCTGCAAGACAAGGTATCAACCCTGCTACGAAAAAACCAATTAAAATTGCTGCTAAAAAAGTTGCTAAATTCAAAGCTGGTGCTGATTTGGCTAACGCAGTATCTGGTGCAAAGAAAAAATAATCTGAAAAGATTTAAGAAATGTAAATCCCGCAATTGCGGGATTTTTTTATGGTGCCAATCGTGAGATCTTCCATTCGAAATCGTCAGTAATTTCATATATAATTCTATCGTGAAGACGGTTTGGTCTGCCTTGCCAAAACTCAATTTCATAAGGCTTTGCAAGGTAACCTCCCCAGTTTTCAGGTCTTGGAACTTCTTTATCCTTATACTCCATCTCCAATTCTGCCAATTTATTTTCTAAAAATTCTCGATTGGGAATAACCTTACTTTGTGGGGATACTAATGCTCCAAGCTGACTTCCCTTTGGTCTTTCAGAAAAATAGCCGTCACTTAGATTATCGGGCAATCTTTCAAGTTTGGCCTTTATAATCACCTGTCTTTCTAACGGAGGCCAGAAAAAGTGCAGACATGCCTTATGATTGTTTTCGATCGCCTTTCCTTTGCGGCTATCGTAATTGGTGTAAAAAATAAAACCTTCCCAAGTATAAGCTTTTAGCAAAACCATTCTAGTTCTGGGACAACCATCATCTTCTAATGTAGAAATGGCCATTGCATTAGGTTCAGAAATATTGGATGCTTCTTCTGCATGTAGAAACCAATCGCGGAACTGCTCCATCGGATTTTCTTTTACTTCAGTTTCCAACAATTGAGATTTATCATAAACTTTCCTCTTGTCGTGAAGGTTTTCCATATTTTTTTTACATTTGAGTATGAATTATTCTTACAAAGGTAAAATATTAATTTCCACACCCGATGTTTCCGGCGACATTTTTTCCCGTTCAGTGGTTTTGATGGTGGATCATAATGAGAATGGTGCTTTTGGATTGATTTTAAACAAAAAAAATAAAGACGTTAGCAGCAGTTTAAAAGAAATTTTTGGATTTAAAGTTGACGTTTATGAAGGCGGACCTGTTGAAAATGACAAAATTTTCTTCATTGTAAAAGGTAAACCCGTGAATGAATTTTTTATTGAAATTAATGATGAATTTTATCTCACTGAGGATGTGCAAACTATTGTAAGTGAAATTTTTGAACAAAGATTAAGTCCTTCAGACATTAAAGTCTTCTCTGGATATTCAGGTTGGGCTGCGCAACAGCTTGAAAATGAAATCAGCAGGAAATTTTGGACCGTGGTTGATGTTTACAATCTGGATTATACATTACCAAATGACCAAAGTCTTTGGAAAAAAATTATGCAAAATCTCGGCGGTGAGTTTTTACTTTGGGCTAATGCACCTGAAGATGTTTCAATGAATTAAATAAATATTTGGGTGCTCGCTTCATCAATTCCAAAACTTCGGAAAGTCTTTTGAACTCTATAGAAATAAATATTTACTGTTTAATTCTTATGTTTTAAAATTGTTAACTAAATGCTTAAAAGACATTTAACAAATTTTAAAATATGCTTTAATATATTTTAAGAAATAATCTTCGTTAATTTGGATAAAACTTAAACCCAAAGAATCCATGAAGGTTTTTCTAAAAACAACAGCCCTTATTTTTTCCATTTTATTAATCGTAATGTCTTTTAATAAGGACAAAAAAATAATTGTTATAGATGCAGGACACGGCGGAAACGACAAAGGCGCAATGTATGACGATCATTTAGAAAAAGATATTGTACTGGCAGTTGCTACCAAAATTAAACAGCTGAACAAAAATTCTGATTTAGAAATTATCCTTACTAGAGATTCTGACGATTATCCTTCACTTTCAGAACGAAGTGAATTTGTAAACAAAATAAATCCCGACCTTGTGATATCTCTTCACATGAACAAAAACCAGCATAAGGATACCGACAAAAAAGGCGTAGAAATCTATTATTCTGAAAAAAATATAAAGGCCGAACAATCTAAAATGCTTGCTAACAAACTTGCGACAAGTTTCAACAATGCTTTGGTAAAAGATGTGAATCTTCACATTTTAAGAGAATCAAAATCTCCCGCCATGATTGTAGAACTTGGTTTTCTAAATAATAAAGATGATCGCGAATACATGACCCAATCTTACGGGCAAAACCAAACAGCAAAAAAAATCCTGGATTTTTTAGATATGAATTAAATAATTATTTTTTCTGAAACATCAGAGAGTAAAACCCGGCAAATGACTTATGGAAGGTTGTTTGTCGGATTTGTCAATTTTGAGATATTTGTTAAAGTTGAGTCACTTCGACAAGTACACCGTGAAGTAGCTAATACTAAATGGAAAGTTCAGCCCATTGCTGAATCATTTGGGAAAATCTCTCGTTAGCAAAGGTTTTATTCCTGATTTTATTAACCGAGAAAATTCCTTTTTCATCCGAAATCATCAATATTTCATCTGCTTTTTGACTTTCAAAAGCAATCATTTCTGCCTGTTCTATTACTGCGAGATTACTTTTATGTATGAAAGTGATGAAATTCTCCATCAAAGGTGAGATGTATGCCCCTTCTGTCTGCTTCGGAACTTTAATAATGTTGCCTTCCAGAAATAACAAATTTCCAAAAATGGAACGTGCAATTCGTTTGCTGGGATTGAGAAGGATAACATCATCTAAATCGTTTTCTTTAGCATAAATCTCCGCATAAACATTTTCCGGGCTATGAACGCGGATATTGCTTAAAAGATTGGTGTTAACATTGATTTCTTTAATTAAATCCAATTCATAATTGCCTCTGATTTGCAAAATATCTTCAACTTCCGTCACATCAAACCAAAAAGAAATTTCTGATTTTTGAAGTGGTTGCTCATCAGTATTTCTATAGACCAAAAAATTAATGATTCCATCTGAAACTCCTTTTGCCAGTACATTCTCGTTAAAAAGGTTCTGAAAAAAATCCAAAGTATAAGAAAGCGGAATATTCATCCTCATTTTCCTCATAGATGCCATCAGATAAAAGTAACATTCTTCAGCCATAATCAGCTGTGAATGTCTTACAAAAAAGGAAACCTTTACCGCATCACCAAAAAGAAAAGCACGGTTTTTAAGATTAAAATTTTCTGAGGTATAGATGTTTTCAAAAGCCATATCGGGTGTGATATTTATAAAAAAATAATGAACGATAACTCGTCCATCAGTTTATTGGTTTCAGTGAAAGGAAAATTAAGCTGCACCGAGTTTTATCTGTAGGTTTTCGATTAAATTTTCCCAATAAAGACGGTTTTCTTCTTCATCACCGGGATTACAGAAATCGGTGATATTAAGCGAAAGGTCCTCTGTAATTTCGTCAATAACGATTGTCATCTCAAAGAAATTCTTGGTTCCCTCATCCTCTTCCCAACGGAAACGCACAAAACTCTCAGGCTTGTATCTTATGAGGGTAGCTTTCTCTGCAGGTCCACCTCCCCAACTGAAATAGAAATCATCTCCCTTCTCCACAACATCTTCCGCAAACCATTCCGAGAGGCCTTCTGCCGTAGCCATATATTCGTACAAAATTTCTGAAAGGCAATGCATCGGAAACTCGTAATGCACCTTTTGTTTTGCCATATTAAATTCTTTTCTTAATGTGCCGCAATATATAAATTAATTTTATATTAAACTAATAGAAAAGAATTGATTTTATATGTTTTTTATCAATTTTCATCCAGAGTTTCCAAGATGATTTTACAACCTTCTTCAATTTCTGATTTGCTGATGGTAAGTGGTGGTGAAATCCTCAAATATTCATTTCGGTAAAGTTGCCAGAATACGATTAAACCCTTTTCCATACATCGTTTTGCAACATCCAAAGTATATTCAGGCAAGCCAAGATTTACAGCAAGCATCAAGCCTCTACCATTGATATTTTTAATTTTTGGATGAACCAAAAGTTCTCTGAACAGTTTTTCTTTTTCATCAATCTCATTCATCAAACTAGTTTCCAGAACTTCTTTCAGTGTGGCATAACTTGCGGCAGCAATTAAAGGATTACCGCCAAACGTGGTGATATGTCCCAATTTAGGCGAATGAGAAAGCGTTTCCATAATTTCTTTGGAACTCATAAAAGCACCAACAGGAACACCTCCACCCATTCCTTTGCCCATCACCAAAATATCCGGAACAATGCCGTAATGTTGAAACGCAAAAAGTTTTCCGGTGCGTCCGAATCCGGGCTGAATTTCATCAAGAATTAAGAGTGCTCCAACTTCTTCGCATCTTCTTTTCAATTTTTTGAGATAATCATTTTCAGGAACTAAAAATCCTGCTGCTCCTTGAATGGTTTCAAGAATAACACAAGCTGTTTTTTCAGTAATTTTTTCTAGTTCTTTTTCGGAATTGAATTCAATAAAATTCACCAAAGGTAGTAACGGACGGAACTCCCGTTTGTGATATTCATTCCCCGAAACCGAAAGTGCACCGTGTGTATTACCGTGATAAGAGTTTTTGAAAGAGATAATTTCTTCTCTTCCGGTGTATCGTTTTGCTAACTTCAAACTTCCGTCAATGGCTTCTGCACCAGAATTGACAAGATATGTTACCTCCAAAGGTTCGGGAGTTGCTTCGGCTAAAAGTTGGCAAAGCTTTACAGGCATTTCCTGTGCATATTCACCGTAAACCATCACGTGCAGGTATTTTTCTGCCTGTTTTTTAATTGCAGAAACAACTTTGGGATGAGAGTGCCCTAATGTATTGGCAGAAACCCCGGCTACTAAATCTAGATATTTTTTACCATCAGTACCGTAGATATAGCTTCCTTCTGCTTTTTCTACTTCGAAACCGGCAGCAAATTTTGTGGTTTGGGCTTGATATTGAAAGAATTCTTTTTGCATGGTATTTATTTATTCATAGAATTTTATTTTATACTTAATAAAATCCTCACTTAATAATTGCAAATGTCGGGAAATAAAAAACTTCAAAAAAAATTCTGAAGTTTTAATTGTCGAATCACTCTTTTATATTAACAAAATGTATTTTGTCAATTTCCTTCTTTTTATAATCATAAGTTGTATAAAGTACATCATCATAGAAGTAATTTATTTTTTCATATCTCCATTTAAAATCATATGATTTTTCCATTGGAATAAAGTATACCCAAAGCCTTTTACCGTTATTAGAAGATTTATCGTATATAAAGTACTGTCTAACATAGCCATCATATTTATTATCAAACTTTTCATGTAGCAGACATTCAAATTCTTTAGCCATTTTTAGAATCATTTTCTCAGGATACTCTTTTGTTTGGTAAATAACACCTTGTACATTACTTACTGTAAATATTCGCTTTTGAGAATAAAGACTTACTGAACATAATATGATAATAAAAAACACTAATCGCATTGTTATTACATTGATTTATTCATCAGTTGTAACTGATGCAACATTTCTTAAGATTATATTTTCATAATCATACCAAGTATAATGACATCTTTATCAAATTTTTCATACTTCTCATATCGCCATTTATATTGGTAAGATTTTTCCATAGGAATAAACTTTACAAAAAGATATTTTTCATTTTCAATCTTATCAAAAATATAATATTGCCTTACATAGTAAATATATTTATTTTGATATCTATTATATAATAAACATAAAAATCTTTAGCCAACTCTAAAATCATTTTTTCTGAATATTTTTCATTCTCGAAAATTACACCTTGTACATCAGCTATTTTGACAATCATCTTTTGAGAATAAAGACTGACAGAACATAATAAAATAATAAAAAACACTAATCGCATGGTTATTACATTGATTTATTCATCAGTTGTAACTGATGCAACATTTCTTAAGATTATATTTTCATAATCATACCAAGTATAATGACATCTTTATCAAATTTTTCATACTTCTTATATCGCCATTTATATTGGTAAGATTTTTCCATAGGATATTATTCAAATTATATAATGTAAATAACCGCTATTCATTTATTGGTAGTGGGCGAATCCTATTGTATATCAAATTATTAAAATCATAAAATGTATAAAGTACATCATCATAAAAATAATCTATCTTTTTGTATCTCCACTTATAATCATATGATTTTTCTATTGGAATAAACAGTATGAACAGCTTTAATTTGCGATCCTTGTACGATCTAAATAGTGAATATTGTCTAACAAAACCGTTGTACTTCTTACCAAATTCACTTTTTAATATATATTCAAAATCTTTAGCAATATCTATTGTTTTTTGCTTAGAGTATGTATGTGTTTCAAATATTACACCACTAACACTATCAATTTCCACAATTTTTTTTTGAGAAAAAAAGTTAACAGAAATAAATAAAAATAAGCAACATATTATTCGCATGCTTTTTCTTTTGTTAAAGTATCTCTTAATTCAGTGAAATTACTTATTCCCATTTTTTTATAAATATCAGAATTATAAAACTCTGGCGTTGTATGGAGTCCAGCCCAAGCCAGAATATCATACTCTTCTTCTGTACGAGAGTAACCATTAAGAGCATCGAAACTCTTCATAGTATTTTTAAGAAAATCTATATATTCCTTTGACATTATTTGGTGTTGTCCATAAGGATTTGACAGTTGAGATTGCCTATAATTATTCTTATCAAATAATTCAAAAATATTCATAGCAGCAGCTTCATCACGGGAAATAGTTTGCGTTCTTACCAATTCATCATACAAATGAGCATGTATATACTCATGTGCTATAACTTTTGCTAAGTATGTTGGATCACTACCTAAAAAGTTAGTATTAAATTCTATTTTTCACTTCGTTCAGAATGACATTTCTAAAACTAAACTTTTGATTGACGCTCGCTGCGCTCGCGCCTTAAAAAGCTTCAGCTTTAAGATTATTTTAATTCTTGGGCGATCATTACCTTTTCATTAATAATATTACTCCAAAGTTTCACCTCTGTTTCAATTTTAGAAAAATAAAAATCATAAGAACCCCCAACAATTCCTTCATTTTCAATATAAACAATTCTATCTATACCTTTATGCTCATTGTACCCATCAATACTCCACCAACCATCAAATGTCCAAAATTGATAGGCTTTTTTTCCTTTAAGGAAGAATTCCTTAGAAAGATAATTTCTTTTGGCAAGCATTAATCCTGTATTTATCCTATGGTCATTGAAATCCATTGGGAAATCTTCATCAGGAAAATGTTTCATAAATGCGTTTCTAACTTCTTTAATGCTAACTTTACTTTCTTTGGTATTTAAATTTCCATATGATGAAATTAATGGATATTGGAACTTTTGAAAAGAAAAATATTCTGTCAATGTATTTCTACTCGCATAATATTGTCCATTTATTTTTTTTACTAATTTATATTTAAACGTTTTTTTGTTGGGGTTATTTTCAAAATGCCATTCATGAGCAAGCATATTAATTTTTCCGTTTGAAAGTAATTGGTTTTTAATATTTTCAAAATCTACTTTTTCCCATTTTTTATCCCAGGAATAATTATCATTAATATAAATTTTGTGTTTTTCTTTGAAATTAGGTAGAATTGTCATTAAAAGTATTGCATCTTTAGATACATAAATATTATAGACCTTTATCTCTTCATCCAAAGAATAGATATCTCTTGTTTTAAGCGTATATTCTTTTACTGTAAAATCATTATTAAGTGAATCTAAAAGAATATATTCTTGAGATAACAAAAAATTGGACATTAAAATAAATAGAAAAATTATTTTTTTCATTCTTACTAAATTGATAGAATAAAAATAAAAAAACTTCAGCAAGTTAGCTGAAGTTTGCTTTTATTTTCTTACCCTTTTAGGTGTTTTAGGTTGGTTTTTAGTGCGTTCGGCTTCTAAGGCTTTCTGTGCTGCATCGTAAAGCGTATCGTCGGATTTATAAACTTTCACAGGATAATTGGGTGTATCCGCAAATATGTCCTGCCATTTTCTTAAACGGTCTTTTGTATTCCAATTAAAATCGGAGAAAAAGCGATTTTCTTTTGAAATTTTAGACATTGGGTATACTTTTGATTTAGCACCAATGTTGCAGGCAATTATATGAACTTGGCGCTCTTCAAACTGCGCTTCGATGGTACCACAAGTAGAAACTAAAACACCTATACGATCAATTTCTTTAGTCTTTTCATCTTGTGAATCAGCATAGGTTATTGCTTGCGCGTTTCCTAAAGCCTGCGCCAGTTTTACCTCGTTATTTTGATAATAAACCGTCATAACACGACCTTTTACCTGGTTGAATTCATCTTTATCATTTAAAGAATCTGCTTTACTGATGGCAAAAGCATTTCCCAAGACTTTCAGGGAGTCAATATTTTCATTTTTAGTATCAAAGTAGACTTCAATTTTGTCACCGGTTACTTGTTTTTCCCCGCTCCAGAGAATTGGATTTCCGTCGAGGTGAAGTATACCGTCGGTCTCATCAAAGCTAATAGAATCCGCTCTAGCCTGTGCATTAGATTTGAACATCCTGCCTTTTCTGAATGCCCTTAAGTAACTTTTCTTCTGTCTTGTGGAATCAAGTTTTTGAAAAGCAAGAATTTTTTGAGCCGAGAAATAAATCGAATCTTTTTCAAGAATTTTTACGGCGTAAGGTTTTTCCGTAATCATTGCAGAATCTTTCTTTTCCCATATTTCTCCAAATCCACCTTTGATATAGCGTCTTTCCTTCGGATCATTCAATGTAACATTACCTTCTGCTTTTCCGTAACCTGTGAACTGATTGTAATACATTTTATCTCCGGTAAGGATTTTATTATTGTAATGAATTCTTGAATTTTTGTAGAGCCAAACTTCCTTTGTATTCTGATTATAAGTTCCTTTTTCTGTATAAACATAGTTTAAAGGATTGGCATTGTTGATAATTTTCGTAGCACCAAAAAAATCAGAAGTATTGGTATTTTGATTGTGGGTAATATTGCTTCCTTCTACCGTATATTCTGGATTTTCGATCTTTACTTTTCCGGAAAGGTCGATACTTTTGGTTGAGATATTATAGGTTGCAGAATTGGTATAAATAGTATTATTATCACTCGTAATGGTACCACCTGAATTAAAATACGCTTTGTTTGAACGGCGATCGTAATAAAGCGTCTGCGTTTTTATGGTTTGTTTAGGATCTGTAAGCACTACATTTCCTCGGGCAATTCCACGTTCGGTGTTCCCATCATATTCCATTTCGTTGGCGGTGATTACGGAACCATCTGCGTTTTGAAGTCTGACATTACCAATGGCTTTGATAAAATTTTGGTCGCGGTAAAGAATTACAATATCAGCAGTTAAGGTAGAGCCTTGATGTTGAAACTGAACTTTGCCTTCAAAAAAAGGATTCCCGTTGTAACGGCCAGGTTCAATCCCAAATCTGTCTGAGTGTATATGCTGAACTTTCTCACCGGGTTGCGCATTTGCAGTTTGTTGAGCATTAAAAAAAGGATCTTTCACCAAAGGATCTTTTGGCTGTGTTGGTATCTGCGCTAATAAAAATGGTGCAGCAACAATGAGAAAGAATACAAAAAACTTCTTCATTAATTTTTTTTGGTTCCGTAGAAATACAGCGAATGAGAATCAATATTTACGCCAAATGCCTCTTCTATAGCATCCTTAATCCCCTGAATTCTGGGATCGCAAAACTCGATGATTTCTTCAATTTCTTTGTCTGAACCTTTTTTGTAAATCACAAGGTGGTCGTGCTGCTTGTCGAAATATGATTTTTCGTAAGAAGATGAACTTAAGGTCTTTTCGCCAAACTGATGCTTTCTAATGAGGCCTGCATCCAAAAAAATTTCAATAGTGTTATAAATCGTAGCTTTAGAAACATGGTATTTTTTCTGCATCATCAGCAGATAAAGATCATCTACATTAAAGTGATGATCCATGTTATATATCTCTTCGAGAATGGTGTAGCGTTCCGGAGTATTACGGAAGCCTTTGTCCTGTAGATATTGTTTCAGAACCTCTTTTATAACGGTATTGCTGCTTTCTTTTTGTGGTGCGCTCATCAAATGAAATTATCTACAAATTTATTAAAATTAAATGACAAAATAATTCATCATCTGAAACCGAAACTAAATCAAAAATTCCTCTGAAAAGAGGAATTTATTGTTAGGAATCATATTTTTTGAATTCGGCCTGCTGTATTTTTTTGGTCAGGATATTTTGATCGAGCAATGGTGCAGATTCTACCACAACATTGTGAGGTGAAACGCCCCAAGCTTTGAAATCGTCACTACCAATATATTTAACAAAGTTGTAAATATTAAGTGTAATTTTTTCTTTTACCGTTAGCAGTTTATCGTTGATATAAGTATTATCAATAATAACATATTTCAGATCCGGCGGTATATTGTGAGCCCTTAATGATGGGTGAGCACTTCTTGAAGGAATAACACCTTCATCCATCAAATCTTTCAAGACATCATCAAAATAATCGTTAATTCTTCTGTCAATCTTAAAACCAAGAAGGAAATTAATCTTGTAAATGGTTCCCGGCATAACTTCATCTACAGTGTATTTGAAGGTGTATGGATCCTCTTGGTTGAGGATATTCAGTATAAAATAATGATCTGCACGCTTTGGCTGCTTTCTTAAAATTGAATAAATGATTTTGGATTCCACTTCATCTTCCATTTTTGCACGACTCAAGAAAGCGAGATTGGTTGCATATTTCGGAATTGTATCATCTAGTTTTAAATCTTTAATGATAGGAACATATTTTGAAAGCTTAACAAAATTGATAAATTTGTTCTTAATCTGTCTTCCGTTGAACCAAGCGTACATACAAATTCCTATAAATCCTCCAAGTAGCACAGTAATCCAACCGCCTTCGAAAAACTTAATAATGTTTGCACTAAAGAACCCTACTTCAATAGCAAGATACAGAATTAAAAAGCCAAGGATATATATTTTATTGACACGTTTTTTAAGCAACCAAAAAGCGAGAAGAAGCGTCGTCATCAACATTGTGAGTGTAATGGAGAGACCATAAGCTGCCTCCATTTTCCCGGATTCTTTAAAATAAACAACCACTATAATGCAGAATAACAGAAGCCCCCAATTAATTCGTGGAATATACATTTGACCTTTTACACCTGAAGGATAATCAATTTTCTGGTTAGGCCAGAAATTAAGAGACATCGCTTCTGAAAAAATTGTAAAAGAACCTGTAATTAATGCTTGTGATGCAATAATCGCAGCAGCTGTTGCCAAAATTACACCCGGCAGAATCATCCATTCCGGCATAATTCCGAAAAAAGGATTGATACCTTCTTGTTGTACTTTATCATGATTTGCAAGCAACCATGCGCCTTGTCCTAAATAGTTAAGAATCAACATTATTTTCACAAAAATCCAACTTACCCGGATATTTTTGATACCGCAATGTCCCAAATCTGAATAAAGTGCTTCTGCACCTGTTGTACAAAGGAACACAGCCCCAAGAATAATAATAGCACTTGGTGAATGACTAATGAGATTGTAAGCATAATACGGATTAAACGCCTTTAAAACCTCAAAATTTCCCATCAGATGAAATGTTCCGATAGAACCTAATACCAAAAACCACAATACCATTACAGGACCAAAAAACTTACCTACGACACTAGTTCCGAACTGCTGTACAAAAAATATCACGATTAATATGATACAGGTAATAAGCACAACCGGAGTGTGAGGATTATAGATTTCAAGACCTTCTATGGCTGACATTACCGTTAGTGAAGGTGTAATAACACCATCTGCTACCAAAGCCGAAGCTCCAATAATGGCTATGAGATAAAGCCACCGTCTTTTAAGATTTTTAACGAGAGAAAAGAGCGCCAAAATTCCACCTTCACCTTTGTTATCTGCCCTTAATGCAATAATAACATATTTCACTGTGGTTTGAAGTGTTAGCGTCCAAATAATGCAGGACAATGCTCCTTCTATGAATTCATCAAACGGCATTTTAGAACCATCTTTGAACGCATTTACAATTGCTTTCATTACATAAAGTGGTGATGTTCCGATATCACCGAACACAATTCCCAGTGACACTATAACACCAACGAATGAAAGTTTCTTGAGGTCGAAATGATGACTTGCTTTTTCTGTTGCCATTAAAAAAATTTCGGCAAAGATAAATCTTTACCTATTCTCAAAATTTTAAAACCGTTACTTTTTTTAAATAAAAAAACTCTCTTTTGGACTGCACCCAAAAGTTTAGACAAAATTAAACAATATTTTCAAAGGAAAGAGTTCGGTACTGTACCGGACTCTTTCCTTTGAGATTGAGTCTTATTCTATCATTGTTGTAATAGTGAATGTA
>JAEXAR010000003.1 GCA_023394415.1 Bacteroidota bacterium | reverse complement strand
TCTTTATCCAAAAATGTTCTGTGCTTCCACATTTGCACGTGAGTCCTATTTTATCTCTCTCAGATTTAAAATGATTTATACAATCATCTTCTGTCCCAAAATGTGCTGAAAAACTGAATAAATTCATGCCTAACTATTTGATTTAAACCAAATATACAAAATTTATGATAAATTAAGGATATTCAATAAAATTTTACTTTATTTTTTAAATTTCTGTAACAAAAATTCTTCCCTTAATACTAATTGTGAAAAGATTATTTCGCAATGAAGAAAATTTTTGCAGCACTTTTATTGGTTATAGCGTTTTCGCTAAACGCACAGGTTACGGCTAACCGTTTTTTCTATGAACTCACTTTCAAACCTGGAATTGAAATCGATTCACTTAAAAAAGAAATGACGATTCTTGATATTACTAAAGAAAAATCGTTGTATCGTGATTACCTTATGGTTTCGCAGGATTCTTTACTTAAAGTTTATATGGATCAAGCTATGAAATCGGGCAATTTCAGTATGAAAACTTTCCGCGCCACCTTTAAAGAACCCAAATTTTCGTACCGCGTGAGCAAAACCTATCCTACTATGGATGTAAAATTTACTGAACAGATTTTACAGGATAAGGTTTCGTATGATGAAAAATTAAAATTCGACTGGAAAATAGAGAATGAAAAAGCAAAAATTGGCGAGTATAATGCGCAAAAGGCAACTACAACTTACGGTGGAAGAAATTGGACAGCTTGGTTTTCTACAGATTTACCGTTTCAAGATGGGCCTTACAAATTTTATGGATTACCCGGTTTAATTGTGAAACTAGAAGACAGCGAGAAAAATTACTCTTGGGAGCTAAAAGGAAACAAAAAAATTGATAACTACGAAGAACAGTCTTACGGTGAAAAAATGCAGGCTTCTTTTGGTAGTAGGGGCAAAGAACTGACTGTAAGCAAAGAAAAATTCGACCAAATATATTATAATTACAAACAAGATCCTTATGCATCTATAAGGCCACAACTTGCGCAAATACCTGCAGATATGAAAATGCCAGACGGAACTTCTATTGCGCAGATGATGAAGGATGAAGAAGCAAGGTTGAAAAAATTCCTTGCTGAAAACAACAATTCCGTTGAAAAACCTCAACCAAAAGCTAAAAAATAGAATTCATATTAAAACTAAATTATACAATGAATCGGAAGCAGAGCGATCTGTTTCCGATTTTTAATATGAGTTTTGTCATCCTTATTTAGATTTAATTTAAATAACGTATATTTGCAATCCTAATATTAAGATTTTGAAGAGAGATAATTCCAGTAAACTATGCTGTTTCCCGCTTAATAAGATGGGGAAAATCATAGATTATGATAATGACGATCTGAAGATGCCCGGAAAAATTATTGAGATGGGACTTCTTCCGGAGACCCCTTTCAAAATTCTTTATCAGGCGCCTTTTAACGGACCTCTTTATATCGAATTTGGTGAGGAGAAAAGCAGAATTGCTCTTCGTGAAGAGGAAGCCAGATTTATCGTGGTTGAATCAGTTTCTTAATGCAAAACGCACAAACAAATAAGCAAATCCTTTTAGTCGGAAATCCCAACGTCGGAAAATCGACCATCTTCAATGCGCTATGCAATAAAAATCAAAAAACCGGAAATTACGCCGGCGTTACTGTTGCATCACATTCAGGAACCTATACTTACAAAAACGAAGAGGTAGAGATTATAGATTTGCCGGGTTCTTACAGCATTTACCCAAGTTCAGAAGACGAAGCCATTTTTACCAAGTTTTTGGTGGAAGAACAGCAAAATTATTCTGGTGTGGTTTACGTTCTGGATTCAATGAACCTTAAACGTGGGTTGTTGCTTTTTCAGCAGATTCAGGATTTGGGAATTCCCTTGCTTTTAGTAGCCAATCAGCTTGATGAAGCAGAGCGAAGAGGAACTTTTATCAATTTTGAGGAACTTTCCAATAAACTTGGTGTGACGATTATACAATCCAACGCCAAAGAAAAAATTGGAATTGAAGACTTGCGCGAAGCCATTCATCAAAACCAATTTTCAAAATCTTCAAAAATTTCCTTTGAGATTCCAATGGAACAGCGTGGCGTAGTACACAAAATCGCTTCGCAAACTCACGAAAATAATCCTTACAAAGTTTGGACACTGCTTTCTTCAGAAACATATCTCGGGAAACTGGATACGCTGGACGACAAACTGAATGAAAACGAGACCAAATGCATCGTTCCCAAGCGTTTACAGACGCAGGAAACCATAAGAAGATACCAAAATATTGACAAAACCGTTCAGAGAGTAGTCTCTAAAACACCACAATTTAAAGAACTTCTCACTGAAAAACTGGACAAACTTTTGGTTCACAAATTTTGGGGTTATGTTTTCTTTGGGGCAATTTTATTATTGATATTCCAATTGGTGTTTTTTATGGCGGAATATCCTATGAACTGGATTGACAACGGATTTCTATGGCTTGCCGAATTTACCAAAAATACACTTCCGGAAGGGCCTTTAAACAGTTTGATTTCTGACGGAATTATTCCGGGGCTTGGGGGAATTATCATTTTCGCGCCACAAATTGGGATATTGTTATATTTCCTTTATTTACTGGAAGATTCCGGCTATATGTCGCGGGTAATTTTTCTGATGGACCGCTTCTTAAAACCATTCGGGCTGAACGGAAAAAGTATCGTTCCTTTGATTTCAGGTGTGGCTTGCGCGATTCCCGCAATTATGTCCACGAGGAATATTGAAAATGTAAAAGAAAGACTGATTACCATTCTCGTAACGCCTTTTATGACGTGTTCTGCAAGGCTTCCGGTGTACAGCATTATCATTGCTCTGGTCATTCCGGCAAAGAAATTTCTGGGAATAGATTACCGCGCGATTGCACTTTTGGCGATGTATCTTTTAGGTTTTGTAACCGCACTTTTGTCTTCTTTAATTTTGAAAAAAGTCATCAAACAGAATTCTAAAAGCTTCCTGGTAATGGATTTGCCGCCCTACAAAATGCCGCTTTTCGGATATGATTTCAAACTGATGCTGGAAAAAGTGTGGGATTTCATCACCGGAGCCGGAAAAATTATTTTTGCGGTGAGCGTCATTCTTTGGGCTCTGAGTTATGTCGGGCCGAAACAAAATGAAAATCAAATCGTTGCAACTGATGTACACCTGGATCATTCTTATTTGGCAAAACTCGGAAAAGGAATTGAGCCGATTGTTGCACCTTTAGGCTACGACTGGAAAATGGGCGTTTCCATTATCTCAAGTTTTGCAGCGAGGGAAGTTTTTGTGGGAACAATGTCAACACTTTACAGTTTGGATGACGATGTTCCGGAACAGAAAATCATCGAAAAAATGCGAAACGATGTAAAACCTAACGGCGAAAAAGTATTCTCTTTCGCTACCGGGATTTCAATTTTGATTTATTATGCCTTTGCGATGCAGTGTATTTCAACAATTGCCGTGGTTTACAGAGAAACCAAAAGCTGGAAATGGACGCTTATTCAACTGGTTGGTATGACTGGTCTTGCGTACATAGTGGCTTTAGCCGCATATCAGATTTTTAAATAGTTAAAATTGTTCAAATTGCTTAAATCAATTAAATTTTACTGCTTTTGGAACTATAATTGGACCATTTGAACCAAATTGAACCACAGAAAAAATGGACAGTACACTTCTTTTACAATACATCCTTGTTGCATTGATCGTTGGCTTTGCAGGATATTCCATTTTTAAAATTATTAAAAAGAATTTTTCACCTTCAAAGTTCAAAAGCAAAAGAACGGGTTGCGACAGAGATTGTGGGTGTTCTTAAGAATAAATGATTTAAATCACATTTGTTTTATTAAGAATTTTTTATATTCGTAGCATAATTAACGAATAATTTTCAAAAAAAAAGTAGTATGAAAAAGATTTTATTGGGAGCGGCTTTTCTTAGCCTTGCTCTAACTGCGCAAATGAACGCACAAACGCAAGTTGCTTCAAATCAGGTAATGGGTTCAACAGGGTTTTATGTTGGAGTTCACGGTGGTTACAACTTCGGCATCGCAAAAGATTACGGTCGCTGGTTCAACAAAACTCAGCAATCGGGCGGAGGCTGGTCTGAAGAAGCAGTGGGCCTTTCATATGGCAAAGGTGCAAATGTAGGTTTGGATTTTGGATACATGTTCAACAAAAACGTTGGTGCTGAGCTTGGAGTTGACTATCTGAAGGGTGGCAAAACAGAAGTTACCGAGAAATGGAACAACGGAGGAACTGAAAAGTATGAGCTGTACGGTCAAATGCTTTTAATTCAGCCTAAAATTGTTATTAAAGCAAACCCTTCAACGATCACTCCATATGCTAAATTCGGTCTTGCTATTGGTGCGATGCCAAAAACAACCGAAGACTACACAGACACTTTGAACAACAACGTATATACCACGAAATTTGAGATGGACGGAGGAATGGCAGTAGGTGTTACCGGAGCTTTAGGGTTTGATTATTCACTTAATTCCAATATGGCAATTTTTACTGAGTTAAGATCAATGGCAATGTCTTACTCTCCAAAAAAAGGAACCTATACTGAAGCAAATTTTAACGGCACTAGCGAGCTGAATGAAGCAAATGGTTGGCAATATGATGACATTCACTTCGAATATGTAGATCAGGTAAATCCTGGCGACAATACAGGCACCAGTACGGCAACGAAACTAACAAAAATTTCTTTGCCTTTTTCAAATGTAGGTATTAACCTTGGGTTCAAATATTCTTTCTAAGAAATTTTAAACTTTAAATATTCAACCCGGCTTCAAGTCGGGTTTTTTGTTTTTAATATTTAGCACTTTGCCGCTTTCATTTTTCGTATTTTTGCAAAAATTATTTTTTAATACAGTTAAAAATATGGCATTAATCAAAAGTATTTCCGGAATCCGGGGCACCATCGGCGGAAGAGTAGACGACAACCTTACACCGCTGGATGTGGTAAAATTCACGGCTGCGTTCGGAACCTGGCTTCAGAGAAATAAAAATAAAAAAGATTTAACCCTTGTGATTGGCCGCGATGCAAGAATTTCCGGTGCAATGGTTAACTTTTTGGTTACAGCGACATTACAAGGACTGGGAATCAATGTCGTTGATCTGGGACTTTCAACCACACCAACCGTAGAAGTTATGGTTCCTGAACTGAAGGCTGACGGTGGAATTATCCTCACCGCGTCACACAACCCAAAACAGTGGAACGCACTGAAACTTTTGAACAATAAAGGCGAATTCATCAATGGTGAAAATGGTGCAGAGGTACTGAAAATTGCTGAAGATGAAGATTTTGAATTTGCAGAAGTGGATGATTTGGGAAGTTACGAAACAAGAAGCGATGCTTTTGACATTCATATCAAAAAAATTCTGGAATTGCCAATGGTAGACGCAGAAGCAGTAAAAGCCAAAAAATTCAAAGTCGTTTTGGATGCCGTAAACTCTACTGGAGGAATTTCAATGCCTCCACTGTTGGAACAATTGGGTTGCGAGGTTATAAAGCTTTATTGTGAGCCTAATGGTCAGTTTCCGCATAATCCTGAACCTTTAAAAGAACATTTAACCGACATCTGTGAATTGGTGAAAAAGGAAAATGCCGATTTAGGTATCGTTGTGGATCCTGATGTAGACAGATTGGCTTTAATTGACGAAAAAGGTGAAATGTTTGGTGAAGAATACACTTTGGTTGCTGTTGCAGATTATCTTTTGAAGCATAAAAACGGAGTTGCGATTTCCAACCTTTCTTCAAGCCGCGCTTTGAGAGATGTTGCGAAAAACCACAATTCAGAATATTTCGCAAGTGCTGTAGGAGAGGTGAATGTGGTGAATTTAATGAAAGAAAAAAATGCAGTTATCGGTGGTGAAGGAAATGGCGGAATTATCTATCCTGATTTGCATTACGGAAGAGATTCTTTAGTTGGGGCAGCATTATTTTTAACTCATTTAGCTAAAGAAAACAAGACTGTTTCTGAGTTGCGTGCTTCTTATCCAGCATATTTTATGGGTAAAAAGAAAATTGAACTTACGCCGGAAATTGATGTGGACGCACTTTTAACTAAAATGAAAAATGAATATCAAAATGAAGAGGTTTCTACAGTGGATGGCGTGAAAATCGATTTTGCTGAAAATTGGGTTCACCTAAGAAAATCGAATACAGAACCAATTATTAGGATATATACCGAAGCCAAATCGCAGGAAGAAGCAGACCAATTGGGCAATGATATCATTGCAAAAATCAAAAGTTTGATTTAGGTCAGATTTTTGTTATATTTAAAAAGTATAATTTATATGTTTTTTCAAAGTTGGGATATATTTTTCCTCCATTGAAAGGACTTTGAGATAAAATATTGGAAGAATTTTTTGAAAACGAGCTTGCAAAAAAGTTCGAAGAGATGATTGAGAATAATGACGAATTCTACTTCGATAGCGAAGAACTTGAAGACATCATTATTTACTATCTGGAACTTGGTGATATTTCTTATGCAGAATTAGCTGTGAATTTTGGCTTGAAACTGCATCCGAATTCCATCGAAATTAAAACCAAAAAATTGGAGGTTTTATTGGAGCTTGAAGACTACAATCAGGCTAAACTTCTTATTGAAGAATTGAAAGCTTCATCCATGGAAAATACTGACTTTTTAGTTTGTTGCGCCAAATACTACTCCAACCTTGGAAATCCGAAAAAAGCGATTGAATATTGCGAAAAAGCTTTAAAACTGGAAGAAGAAGAAAATTTCCTGCATAATTTTATAGCTGATGAGTGTGTAAATCTTGGTGATCCTTTCCTTGCATTAAAACATTATAAATTAGCATTAAAAGCTGATCCCAATGACGATTATGCCTTGGAAAATGCTATGGTTTGCTTCAATGATCTTAAAAAATATGATGATGGAATTGCATTTTTGAATGAATATCTGGATGACTTTCCATTTTCGGAAACGGCTTGGTTTGAGTATGGTCAATTTCATTTCAACCGAAAAAACTACGAAGAAGCCATTAAAGGTTTTGATTATCTTTTAGCGATAAATTCCTCATCTGTAGGTGTTTACGCTAATAAAGCAGCGTGCTATGAAGCGTTGGGTAATTTCAGCAAAGCCATCAGCGTTTATGAAGAAATGCTTGAGTTAGAATATACCAAAGCGTTTACTTACTATAAAATTGGGCTCTGTTACAAAGAAATGAAACAGCCTGTGAACGCATTGTCATCATTTCAAAAATCTTTAATAGAGGATCCGCAGTTTTATCTCGCAATGATGGAGCAAAGTTACATCTACGAAGAAATGGGTGGGATGAAAGAAGCCCTTCATTTTGCGAAAGAAGCTACAGCATTAAATGAAAACAATCTGGATTATCAGAAGCGTTTGGCATTTCTTTACATCGATTCCGGTAGGTTTGAAGAAAGTTTATACTGTTTGAAAAAACTCGTTGATAATGAGCCAAACCGCTTCTATAATTGGTATGCTTACGCCGAAGTGATGATGCTTTTGGGTGAATATGAAGACGCCGTAAAAACCCTTTTGAATGCAACTAAAATTCATAAAAGAGCCGAACTTTATTACCAGTTAAGCAATTGTTATTACAATTTAAGAGAAGACAGCAAAGGTCTTGATGCACTTACTATTGCCATGGAACTGGATCCTTCTCTCGCTGAAGATATGAAGGAGAAGTATCCATACATTAAAGACGAAATGAAAAAAGTAAAATCGAAAAAGAAATAAATAAAAACCACAGCTTGAAGTTGTGGTTTTATTTTTTTGATTTTCCTCTTAAAAATAATAAACCGCCAATAACGACTGTCGCACCAAAGAATTGTAGAAACGACAGCTTTTCTCCGACTAAAATTCCCCAAAGTATCGCAACAATTGGCATCAGTAAAGTAACAGTAGATGCAAATAATGCCGTTGATACACTTAATAATCTGTAGTGGAGCATCATTGCTAAACCGGTTCCGAAGATCGAAAGCATCGATACATACATCAATCCTTCAAAATTATTCTTAGAAAAACTGAAATCATTGAAAAATCCAGCAAAGACTAATGAAATTAAGGACGGAAAAAAAAGCACAAACCCAAACACAAATGCAGAAAGCGCTTTAGGTTCTACATGGTTCAATTTGGTCTTCACCGTCAAACCATTAATGGCATAAAGTACTGTTGCCAAAAGCAAAAGAATTATCGGAACAATTTTAAATTCTCCGGCTTCTCCACTTCCTAAAGTTAGGATACAAACTCCTGCAAAACTGATAATTGTTCCTATGATTTGCCTTCTAGTAGTATCTGTTTTCCAAAATAACGCTCCAAGAATAATAACAAAAATCGGCACCATCGAGTTGATGATTCCGGCAACACTACTGCTGATTTCTGTTTCTGCCATTGGAAAAAGAAACATCGGAATAAAATTTCCACAAGCTGCCGCAACCAATAGGTATTTTAGTTGTTTGCGGGGAAATTTTTTAATATTAACAATCGCCAAAGGCATTAGCAATACTGATGCAATAATGATTCTCAAACTCCCTACTTCATAGGGATTGTAATGCTCCAGAGATTTTTTAATTAAAATAAAAGAAGAACCCCAAATTATAGTTAGTACAATAAGTAGAATCCATTTTTCTTTTTCGGGATTTAGTTTCATTTATTCAAAATTCATTGTTAGTGGCAGCCGATACATATATCTTACAGGAGTTCCATTTATTACAGCTGGTTTAAATTTATCGGGCAAAAGGTAAACCGCAATCATGGCTTGCCGGTTGAAGTTTTGGTTGTCGCCTTCTGCAAAGACATTAGAAATATAGCCGTCCCTTTCCACTAGAAAAGTAACATTCGTTTTTAAGATTTTGGGGTCAGCAGTGGTAGAATCGAAATAGAAAAGTTCTGCAACCTGCGTCCTTAAATTATTGATTCCTCCTGGATATTCTGGTGTTTTCTCGATTGTGGAAACTGGTTGTTGTAGGATATTTTGAGTTTGAAACAGGTTAATATTTTTTAAATCTTCATCGTTTTTTACCTTTATAAGCGTCCTTACAAATGATGCATTCTGCACACTATCCAATTTCATCATAAATTCTACGAACTGTTCTTTGAGCTCTATCCTTTGATCTGCCGGAAGTATTTCATTTCTTTTTTTAAATTCATTTGTTAGAAGAACTCTTTGTCTGTCAAAATGCTCTTTTACATTTCTAAAATCTTGATTTTGCTGTGCAAATCCAAAATTACAAGTAAGAATCAACAATAAAAGTAATCTGTAAGCCATATCTTAAAATCTTTGGTAAAAATAGCAATTGTAGTCTATTAATAATAAAAAAGCCGGAACAAATTGCTCCGGCTTCATCATAATTATAATCGTTGATTAAGGAAATGTAACTCCAGAATACTTATTGACTTCAACTTTTGGCAAGCTAGAACCATAAGTAGCATTTATAGCTTTAATAAATTCATTTGCGATAATCGCATAACCTCTACCTGTAAGGTGTACACCATCTAGCGAGAATGAACCTCCGGTTACAAATGTTGTAGTATATTTTACACCATCAAACTGTAAACCTGATCCAGCAGACATTTCTACCATTTTTGAATTAGCATCCACCAAAGCCAAGCCGTAAGCAGAAGCTAATTGTGCAAGAGAAGTGTTGTAAGCTGTAGTAGCAGCTGTTACTCTAGCAGTTTCTTTCACTGTAAGAACCTGCGCATCTTTAAGAGGTGTTTGGGTTCCTCCACCTGTTTTTAAAGCTCCCGCCGTAGTAAGAAGGATAAAATCTGATGCTGTCGTTTGTCTGTAAGAAGGCAATCCTAATGCTGAAAGATTAGTAAGATCTTTATCTTCAATCACAGCACCATTTACAACTGCGCCTGCCGTGAATTTGATTAAACGAGATTGATATTCTGCATCGGTAATTAACCCTCCCGCTTTTGCCATTGCTAAACCTCCATTGTATTGGCCGTATGCTGTATTAAGTGCTGAAACCTGTGCATCAGTTAATCCAGCAATTGGTTTAGCAGGAACTGTAGTGAAAAAAGGTATAGAGGTTACATTAGGGATATTTGCAATAACTCCTTTAGTAGCGCCCACTGCTTTCATCCCGTCAAGAATACTTTTTATAACACTTGCGTAAACATTTGGGTCTGTAATGTCATTACTCCCGTATGTAGAAGGATCAAGATTTCCTTTTTGATCTTTACCAGAACCACCTGATGTGGCGTACGAAAGAACATCATTATTACCAATCCACAATGAGAAGAATGTTGGTTTTTGATCCATAGCATCTTTTAGAACACTGGTTGTTCCTGAAGAAGCAAATCTCACAAAATATGGATTAGCTTTTCCTGCTTGTACACCTGCAAGGTTACCATAACCATTTGCTACCAAGTGAAATGATTTTGCTCCCGGTACTCCCATATTCTGATATGGTCCAGAACCATAAATGCTTGCCAATGTAGTAGCACCTGTACCACTTGCAACAACAGGACCTAAGCTTCCATCAGCACCAACCGCAAGAACAAGTTTATTGTTCAAAACGCCGGTAATTCCACCAAGATTATCTGCCATTAACGGTTGTTTGAATTCACCGCCTCCAGCAAGCTTCATCTGTGCAGCAATCATACTTGGGTAAGATTCATTCTGTGCATCTACATATAATGCTCCATCTCTGTACCCAGAAGTAAGAGAGTTACCCAGAGCTACATATTTACTAAAGTCTGCATTACCTTTAGACACTGCCACACTTGTAACATCGTTTTCAAAATCGGTATTACAACTGTATGTAAACATTAACACAGAAGCTGCAAACGCCGATATAAATATCTTTTTCATATTATTTTAAAATTATTTAAGATTATAGTTAAGCCCTAAACCAAAATAGTACGTTTTGGCTTTTGCCTGCCCTGAGAAATTATAGTATTGATTATTGAAAGTTCTTGCTTTCGGAAATGACATAGCAGCTGAAAGATCAACGCCTAAAGCACCAAAATTAAGACCTAAACCAGCTGTCGCAACATGAGCATCGAAAGATGGCGTTTCTGGAATGAAGTTTTTGTCTTCGTAAGGTGACTCATCATAATACCAACCAGCTCTTCCGGCAACCATATCGTTAAATTTATATTCGGTACCCAATCTGAAAGTTCTGGTATCGTGGAAATTTTTAGGCGTCGTTAAAACTGTGACATCTGTTTGGTTACCAACAGGCGCTTTTTCGAAATCAAGAGTTAATTTATTATATTGTGACCAGCCTGTATAGTTGAAATCGGCAGCCAATTTCCATTTTGGAGTGACGTTAACCGCTGCACCTACTGTCCATTCATCAACCAAAGGTAAAGTCGCTTTAAATTTATCTGTTCCAGAAGTACTTAAACCTAATCTTGGATATAGAGCACTTGAAATATTAAAGGTTGCTGTACCATTTTCAGCTTTCATTCTAACAGGGCTTCTATAAGCTAAACTTACATCCCAGTTTTGATCCGGTTGGAAATAAAAGCCAACGCCAAAACCACTTCCTTTAGCATTGCTGTCATTAATGTTCAAAGATCCTCCCAATTGCGTCACGGCTTTATCCCAATCTACTTCACCTTTTGCGTAAATATAACTGGCCCCAACAGAAGCCCATGGTGCTAGTTTCACAGAAATCATTGGCTGGAAATAAAGAGCTTTTAGCGACATCTTCTGCACAATTTCTTTTCCTGCCCATTCTTCTCCCCAATTAATGGTACTACCATAGGGCGTTGTAAAACTGAAACCTAAAGAAACATTTTCGATTGGTTTGTATGCAACAGCCGCATAAATAGGCGTTCCTAATGGATTGTCGGTTTCGTAAGACTGAAGTGTTGAGGGATTTTGATAAGTTACTTTAGACAAAGCACCAAAACCACCTGCTGCAACACTCAATTTAGCAGGAATAAAAGAAATACCTGCAGGATTAAAGAATGCCACACTCGCATCTTCTGCGTGTGCACTGGTATGTGCCATTGCCAATTGTTTTACCCCTTGCAAAGATACTCTGAAGCCACCGGCATATACCATCATACCAGCAAGGAGAGACATTGAAACGATTAATTTTCTCATATTATAGATTATTATTGCTGCCAAATTTAAAATTATTTTGTATAGTAATGTTAATTTTTCATAATATTTTTAAACAAATTGTTATTTTTAGCATTGGTTTAAGGTTTTAATCCATTGTAATAAATTGATTTTCTATAATTTACATTGTATTAATTAAATGGTTGTTTAGTTTTAAACAGTTTCTAAATTATAATAAAGATCTCAATTTAAGCATTTTAAAATAAATAATAATAACTTATATTTCTTAAATTATTATCAGCAAAAAAAAGATTTTTTTCAGAATTTAATTTATTTTTATAATTAAGAATCTCCAGGTTTGTTTGTGAAAAATTATACTAAATTTGCAGGAATTTAATTAAACTATTATATATGAGTTGTGGATGTAAAACATCCGGCGATTCCGGTCATTCTTGCGGAATAAAAGCCGCTACAGGATGCGAAAATGTAGATACTTGCGGTAACAGCTATAAATTAAGCGTTTTCGATTGGCTTTCGAATGTTAATAGTCCGAGCCAAAAAAACGAAGAACAATATGTAGAAGTCAGATTTAAAAATGACAGAAAGTGTTTCTTTAAAAACACGCACAAATTACCGCTTCACGTAGGAAGCATAGTCACCGTAGAATCGAATCCGGGTCACGATGTAGGAATTGTGAGTCTCACTGGTGAGTTGGTGAGAATTCAGATGAAAAAGAAAAATTTCTCTGAAGATCAAACCCTTAAGATATACAGAGTTTCGAACCAAAAAGATGTTGAAGTTTGGCAAGAAGCAAGAAAAAAAGAAAATGATATAAAAACCCAAGCTAAGATCATCGCTACAAGACTTGGGCTTGAAATGAAGATTACTGATGTTGAGTTTCAGGGTGATGGTGCAAAAGCCACTTTTTATTACACTGCCGATAACCGTGTGGATTTCAGGCAATTAATTAAGGAGTATGCAACTACATTTCGCACAAAAATCGATATGAAACAAATCGGTTTCCGTCAGGAAGCTGCAAAAATTGGCGGTATAGGTTCTTGTGGTCGTGAACTTTGTTGTTCATCTTGGTTAACAGACTTCAGATCTGTAAACACTAATGCTGCTCGATATCAACAATTAAGTATCAATCCACAAAAATTAGCCGGCCAGTGTGGAAAATTGAAATGCTGTCTCAATTACGAGCTTGACAGTTATTTGGATGCACTTTCCGATTTCCCTTCATCAAATACAACACTGGATACAGAAAAAGGAAAAGCATTCTGCATTAAGATTGATGTTTTCAAAAGAAAAATGTGGTTTGCTTATGCCGAAAACCCTGTTGCGTGGTACGGTATTGAAATTCATAAAGTTAAAGATCAAATGCGCAAAAATAAAAACGGACAGAAATCATCTTTGCTAGAAGATTTGGTTTCGGATGAAATTGCTGCTGTAAAAACGGTTGATCTAATTCAGGAGAACAACCCGGATCGTTTTGAAAAGAAGAACCGTTCTTCCAATAAAAACAACAAACCACAAAAAGACAGAAGGAATAACGAGAACTCTAATCGTAAACCTCAGAATCAAAATCAGAATCAACAAAGCAATAAGCCTCAAAACAAAAGTTCTGATACAAAAGACACTAATAGCGGAGAAGGAAAGAGACCAAACAAAAACTTCAAAAAAAATTACAAGAAAAACGCACCTAAACCGAATAATAATGAATAAACTTTTCACGTTTCTATTGCCGTTATTATTGTTAAGTTGCAGCTATAACGGAGAAGATGTTTATATGCATTCACTGAACGGAATGTGGCAAAAAAAGGCATCACAGAAATTTGAATTTGAGATAAAGGATTCACAAAATCCTAAAAACATTATATTTGTTGTAAGAAATAATAACGAATATCCTTACAGTAATCTATGGGTGTTCAGTAAGTTATACAGCAAAGAAAACAAAAGCAAGATTGATACATTAAACTACATTCTTGCAAAACCTAACGGAGAATGGATTGGGAGCGGATTTGGCGAAACCAAAGAAACTCTGTTTCAGTATAAATTAAATTATAAATTTCCCAAGAACGGAAAATATTTTATTGACGTACAACACGCAATGAGAAGAGACACACTGAAAGGTATTGAAGATTTTGGGATTAAAATAGAATCAGCTAAACCATAAGATGGAAAACAAAAAAACGCAGACAACAGGCAGCACATTTCCTTTGCCACCAAAAAAGGTGAAAAACAAAGGCTATAAAAAATGGGTGAAATTCATTTGGCTGGCGCTTATCGCAGTCGTTTTAGGAATTTCGGGATTATTCTTCGCCGTTTCCCAAGGTTTCCTTGGTGAAATGCCGGATGTTAAACAGCTTGAAAATCCTGATATCTATGTCGCATCAGAAATTTATTCTTCAGATGGAGTACTGCTTGGCAAGTTTGAGAAAGAAAAAACAGAACCTGTTGAATATAAAGACCTTCCGCCACATTTGATATATGCGCTTCAGGCTAAAGAAGATGAGCGCTTCAAAGAACACTCCGGGATCGATTTGAAATCGGTTGCAAGAGCCATTTATTTCCGTGGCGACAGAGGTGGTGGTTCTACCATCACACAGCAGTTGGCAAAATTGCTTTTCACTCCAGATCCATCATCAAATCCGATAAAAAGGGTTTTTCAAAAATTGAAAGAATGGGTAGTTGCTGTAAGCCTTGAGAAAAGATATACCAAAGAGGAAATTGTAAAACTATATTTTAACAAATTTGATTTTACTTATAATGCCAATGGCATTGAGATGGCCTCTAAAATATATTTCAATAAATCCACAAAACAGCTTACATTACCGGAATCAGCAATGTTTGTAGCAATGCTGGAAGCACCAATTGCCAACAATCCGATGAGAAACCCGGAAAGAGCAAAAAGGAGAAGAGATGTCGTTCTTGGGCAAATGCGTGATACAGGTTATATTGACCAAGCTACTTATCAAAAAGCTGTAGATACACCGATAAAAGTAGATTTTCATCCAATAAAAACAATTGAAGAAGGGTATTCTGCTTATTATAAGTTCTATTTAAGAAAAGAGATCGATCAATATTTGAAAGATTATGAAAAGAAAACCGGAAAACCGCTAAATCTTTTCAAAGATGGGCTTAAAATTTATGTGACTTTAGATTCTAAAATGCAAAATTATGCAGAAGAAGCTATAAAAGAACACCTTACCTCACTTCAAAGAAGTTTTGACGCTGAACAAAGAGGCAGAAAACAAAGACCTTTCTACCTTATATCTCAAAAGGAAATTGACGGCATTATGTTGCAGGCCATGAAGAGAACCGGAAGATACAAACAGCTAAAAGCAGCCGGAGTACCTGAAGACTCGATTATGATTGAATTTAAAACGCCAATTAAAACTTCCAGATTTACTTGGAATGGCGAGGAGGAAGTAGAAATGTCACCTTACGACTCTATCCGCTATCACAAGCAAATCGCACAGGCTGGTTTAATGTCTATGGTTCCGGGAACCGGCGAAATTAAGGCTTGGGTTGGCGGTATCAACTGGCAGCACTTCCAATATGACCATATTAAACAAGGAAAAAGACAGGTAGGCTCTACATTCAAACCATTTGTATATGCCACAGCAATTATGAATTTGGGAATGACGCCTTGTTCACAGGTTTCCAATGCAACTTACACCAAAGGATCTTGGAAGGTTGAAGGTTCCGGCGGACAATTGACTTTGAGAGATGCATTAGCACATTCCAAAAACCCTGTCGCTGTGCGTTTAATTGAGATGACCAGTCCTAAAAAGGTAATTCAGCTTGCTAGAGATTTAGGAGTAACAGAAGAAATTCCCAATGAATATGCTGTTGCACTTGGTTCATCAGATATTACAATCTACGAAATGCTTGGTGCTTACAGTACATTTGCCAACTTCGGAAACTATATAAAACCGGAAATGGTTTGGCGTATTGAAGATGCTAACGGAAGAGTTATCACCGAGGTGAAAAATGAGGTGAAAGAAGTTATGAACGAAATGTACGCCTACACCATGATTGATCTTATGAAAGGGGTAGCACAATTTGGTACAGCTTCCGGTGAGTTGCAAAGAAGAGGAATATCCAAAGATGTGGAAATTGCAGCGAAAACGGGTACAACACAGAATAACTCCGATGGTTGGTTTATTGGTCTTACACCTAATCTGGCAACCGGTGTTTGGGTAGGTTGGGAAGACAGAGCCACACACTTCTGGGGAACAGGTGAAGGTCAGGGTGCAAAGATGGCGCTTCCAATTTGGGCAATTTTTATGAAAAAAGTATATGCCGACAAAGAACTTGAGATTTCACCGGATGATAAATTCATCAAACCTTCAAACTGGACTGGCGATTGTTCCGATCTACAAGGTTTAGGTGGCGGTTATGGTGATGAAGGAGGATTGCAAACATTAGATGAATTAAAAAATCCAGCGCCGAAAGAAGAAGCACCAAAATCAAGCGGCACCAAACCGAAAGCAACAAAACCTAAAAAAGAAGAAAACATCAACGAAAATCTGAATAAAGAATCAGATGTTGATTTCAACCAATAATTAAAGTAAACCTTCCCTAACGGAAGGTTTCTTTTTTAATAAGTATCTTTATCCCATGAACTTAAATAAAATTTCACAACCTTTTATTTCAGAATTTCCCGGCGATATTTCAATGAATACCTTTCAGAGACAAACTCCGAACGTTCTTTATGCATTGGTAAATCCTGCAGGGTTTGAAAAAGCTGAACTTATTTTATTTAATCAAAATCTTTCAGAAGAAATAGGCCTCGGAAAACTAGAGTCTCAAACCGATATTGATTTCCTCAACTCCAACCATATTCCATCCCATATAAAACCATATGCTACGGCTTATGCAGGACATCAATTCGGAAACTGGGCAGGACAATTGGGTGACGGAAGAGCTATTTTTGCGGGAGAAATTGTAAATTCTAAAGGCAAGAAAACAGAAATACAATGGAAAGGTGCCGGTGCAACACCCTATTCCAGAAGTGCGGATGGAAGAGCGGTTTTACGTTCCACAATTCGCGAATATCTAATGAGTGAAGCGATGCATTTTCTTAACATTGCTACATCAAGAGGTTTGAGTATCAGTTTTACTGGTGAAAACGTAGTGCGCGACTTGATGTATTCCGGAAATCCAAAAGCTGAAAAAGGCGCAGTGATGATTAGAACCGCTGAAAGTTTTTTGCGTTTTGGACATTTTGAGTTGATTTCAGCACAGAAAAATCACACATTATTAAAAAAACTTGCAGATTTCACCATTGAAAATTACTTCCCAGAAATAAATTCTGAAGGTTCAGAAAAATATCTTCAATTTTTTCATTCAGTTTCAAAAAAAACAGCAGATTTAATTGTAGAATGGTTTAGAGTCGGGTTTACACACGGCGTTATGAATACCGACAACATGTCTGTACTTGGACTTTCAATAGATTATGGGCCCTTCTCAATGCTCGACGAGTATGATTTGAATTTTACACCAAATACAACTGATTTGCCCGGCAGAAGATACGCCTTCGGACAACAAGGAAAAATTGCGCAATGGAATCTTTGGCAGTTGGCAAATGCACTATATCCATTAATTGAAGACAGCTCGGCTTTAGAAAAAGTGTTAAATGATTTCTCTGGATATTTTTGGCAGCGACACGACGAAATGCTTTGCAAAAAGTTTGGTTTTGATGAGTTGAACGATTCTGATGAAAAATTCTTTACCAATTGGCAGTTGTTGATGCAAGATCTTAGCATAGACTATACTCTGTTCTTCAACAAACTTGAAAACTTGGTCGCTGATTTGAATTCGGAAACAGTTTTTGGAGATATTTTCTACAAAAGAATGTCTGAAAACGACTATGAAAAATTGAATGATTTCATTAATGAATATCAGCAGCGGCTAAAACAAAATAAGATCTCTAGAGCCGAATCAAAATCTTTGATGACAAATGCAAATCCAAAATTTGTTCTAAGAAATTACCTCTTGTTTGAATGTATTGAAGAATTAAATGATGGCAATCGCAACTTATTTGATAAACTTTTAATGGCATTAGAAAATCCTTACACGGAAATTTATCCTGAATTCAGCGTTAAAAGACCTTCCAAATATAATGATACACCAGGATGCTCAATGCTTTCATGCAGTTCATAGCAGATTTCTGTAATAAATAATTATTTTTGCAGGCTTAAATTTTTGAGTTTTGAATTTCAAACAAAAAACATCTGATTTCTTTAAAACGGTTTTCCCAGGTAGCGGAAACGAATTATTGCTATTTTCAATATTCACTTTGCTTTACGGATTTTTAGCAACCAGAATCGCTTTGGGATACACTATTATTTTCGACAACCGAATTCCTTGGGATGCTTATTTCAGTTTCGACAATCGTGCTATCGTCATGACTGGTGGTGGCTTTGAAAGACATCCTCTCTCCAATTATTTTTTTGATTGGATTCGCAAGATTGCTCTTTTTGTGTCCGGCGGAAAAATGGATGTTAATTTCAGGTTGGTTTTAGCATGGTTCAGTGTGTTAGCCATAAGTTTGAGCCTTGTTCAGATTTACAAATATTTAAAAAACATCATAGGTCTTCCGGTTTGGTTGAGTTGGTTTATTGTGACGTTTTTCTCACTTTTTTCAACCAATATTTTACTTTCTTTCACTCCTGAAACCTACACTTATACCCTTTTCTTTCTTTCCCTGTTTAATTATTACTCCGCTCTAAAACTTCGTAAAGATGAGAAAATATCTGCAGCAGCACTTATATTAGGAACCGTATCAATTGGAGGATTAACAGTAACGAATGCTGCAAAAGTTTTTATCCCTGTTCTTTTTGAAAAAAATCTTTTTAAAAGTTTTAAAAATTTCGGCAACGCTATATTAAGAGGAATTATTGCCGTTGCTGTCTTCGGTTTGCTATTTATGTATCGTCTCAATTTTGACTATCTGAAATTCTTTAATAAAACTGGTGAGCAGTATGAGAGATTTTCCAAACCAAAATTTACGCCGCTTTGGGATATGATATCTTCGTGGTTTTTTGGCGGAAATATATTATTTTCAAACTTTATCATCCGTGATTATCACAACAAAAAAGGCTTTAAATACAACGCATTATTTATGGATGTGTATTCATCCTGGATTCCTTATATTTTTATCGGAATTCTTTTGGTTTTGGTAATTTGGGCTTTCATCAAAAATTTTAAAAACAAATTAGTTCAGATATTGATGATTTCTTTTGCGGTGGATATTATCATTCATTGTGTTCTGAAATTCGGTTTACACACCTCTTATATCTATGGTGGCCATTTTGTATTTGTTTATCCGTTGATGTTGGGTTGGCTATTTTATTCATACAGAAATTCACAGAAAGTATTTTCATCCATTCTGATAGTAACATCGCTTCTCTTCATCTATCTTGGCATTAATAACCTGATGCGTATGGAAGAGTTTTTTGAATTTTTAAACCAGTATTATCACAAATAAAAAATCCGGAAAAATTTCCGGATTCTTTTTTTATATTTTCGAATAATTATTTCGCTTCTGCACAGAAAACTCTATATTGAATAGGAATAGCAGATTTAAAATATTGTCTTATTCTTGCTAAATCTCCTGCAGCAGTTCCTTTATTGAAGTAGCTTCCTGCTAGAATTTTATAATTAGGTCTTAAAGAAGCATCCGTTTCCACTTTTATACTTGGAAATCTTCTTCTAAAATAAGCCTTCACCTCATTGGCTTCTTCATTACTTTTCACAACTGCCAACTGAATTTTTACACCAAGGATTCTTGGGTTCTGCCTGCATATTTCAGCAGTCGTTAATGCTCTGTTTGCGACTACTCTAGTATCCTTTTTGGTTTCGGTTGAAGTTGTCCTTGTTTCTTTTTCTACAGAGGTATTATTTTTTCTTTCAGCTGTTCTCACATTTGCTAATGCACAATTTTCCTCAAGCTTATCAAGAGATTCGCTTATATTTTTGTCCATAGAAATGGTAAGTGGTGTTCCGGAAACAGTATCAGTCTTTATAACCTGCTGTGCATCAATTTTATAAAAAAGAGCTAAAAAAAGTAAAAGCAGATATTTGTGAATGTTTTTCATCAAAGTTATTTTCGGCAAATTTAATACAAATAAAAATTATACCAAAAACTATTATTTAGAACAATTCCAAATTATATAAAATAGGATGTAGAGCGGATTTTTCGGTTGTTAAATTAGTGTTAAAAACCTTACTTTTGCAGAATTGAATGTATACCATCAATTTTACTAACCCAAGATTAATTAAATGATTAGTTGGAGAAAGCATTACAAAAAGGGGTTGGTTGCAATAGGTCTATTGCTAACAACCACCGCTTCGGTTCACGCACAGGACGGTGATCCTGCCAATGGTGAAAACCTCTTCAAAACGAACTGCGCTGCGTGTCACGCTTTAGACAAGCAATTAGTAGGTCCGGCTTTAGGAGGTGTTGTAGACAGATTGAAGAAAGAACAAAATCTGGATACAGACTGGCTTCACAAATGGATAAAGGACAACGAAGCATTACGTAAATCAGGCGACAAATACGCTAACGAGGTTTACGAAAAATTCAACAAAACAGCGATGAATCCGTTCCCAAATCTATCTGATACGGACATCAACGACATTTTAGCTTATACAACAAATCCGCCGGCACCGGCGCCTGCAGTAGATGCTGCGGGAGCAAAGGATCAAAATTCAGTTGCCGCTCTTGAAGAAGCTAAACAACAAAGTGCAAATTCAAAAATTCTTTTAATCTCCCTTTTAGCAATCGCAGGATTGTTAGTTTGGCTTTTGATGAGATTGAGACAGTTGGTAAAACTGAACCAAACAGATGAACTTGCTGATCTTAATGCTACAAGAGCTTACTCTCTAGGAGATTTATACAGAAAGTACAATTTAGTTGGCAAGGCATTGCTTGGTCTTCTTGCGCTGTTTGCCTTCTATGGTGTATGGAACTGGTTAATGGGAATCGGCGTTTATAAAGGTTATAAGCCGGAACAACCAATTTATTTCTCACACAAAATTCACGCAGGTGACAATAAGATTGATTGCCAGTTGTGTCACTCTTCTGCCAAGTATGGTAAAGTATCAGAAATTCCTTCTATGAATGTTTGTATGAACTGTCACAGAAACATCTCTGAATACAAAGGCGCTTATTTGGAACCTGGTAAAGACAAAGCATTTTATGATGCAGAAATCCAAAAGATTTATGCCGCAACAGGATGGGATCCTGGAAGTCAGTCTTATAAAAACAAGCCACAGCCAGTAGAATGGGTGAGAATTCACAATATGCCTGATTTTGTTTATTTCAACCACGCACAACACGTTGTAGCAGGTGAACAAGCGATTATTAGTTCTCACAACAAGAAAAATCCAAACGATCAGATTGATGTAGTTTGTAAAGCTTGCCACGGTAAAGTAGATACTATGAATGTTGTACAAATGGCAAACGACTTCACCATGGGATGGTGTATTGAGTGTCACAGAACCACCGAAGTTGATATGAATAACGGTTACAACAAAGAGTATTTCAAAAATCTTCACGAAAAACTGAAAAAACAGTATCCTAAAACTGAAGGTAAGATTACTGTAGATGCTATTGGTGGTCTTGAGTGTGGTAAATGTCACTATTAATAACAAAAAATTAGAAGTATAAATGGCTTCAAACAAAATACAATTCAGAAGTATTCACGAACTGAAAGATCCAACTCTAAATCAGAAGTTGGCTCAAAAAGAGTTTCAGGAAGAAATTCCGGTTGATGAATTCTTGGGGGATACCGAGAAGATGAATAATTCCGGGACTTCCAGAAGGGATTTCCTTAAATTATTAGGGTTTTCTACAGCAGCTGTTACTTTGGCTGCCTGTGAAGCTCCGGTAATTAAGACCATTCCTTACGTTGTAAAACCTCACGACATCATTCCGGGAGTTCCAAATTATTATGCAACTTCCTATTTTGATGGTTCCGATTTCGCAAGTGTTTTAGTAAAAACAAGAGAAGGAAGACCTATCAAAATTGATCCGAATCCTGCTGCTAACGAGTTAGGAAAAACCAGCGCAAGAATTCAAGCGGGAGTGCTTTCACTTTACGACAACGATAAAGTAAAACAGCCAAAACTGAACGGTAAAGACGAAACTTATGATAAAGTTGATGATTATGTTCTAAAGGCATTAACTGAAGCACAAGGAAGCGGTAAAAAGATTGTGCTTTTATCACATTCTTACCCTTCTCCAACTTTCAAAAAATTATTTGCTGATTTTAAAGCTAAATATCCTACGGCAGAACTTGTAACTTATGATGCTTATTCACATGCTGCTGCTCTTGATGCTGCAGCAGAAGTATTCGGACAAAGAGCTCTTCCGGTTTATGACCTTTCTGCAACTGAATTGGTAGTGTCATTCCACGCAGATTTCCTAGGAAACTACAATGGTGGTAGCCTTGAAACATCTTACGCTACTGCTAGAAAGCCAAGTGCAAACATGTTGAGACACATTCAGGTTGAATCGAATATGTCTTTAACGGGTGCTAATGCTGACGAGAGAATAAGAGTGAAGCCAAGTGCTGCTAATAAAATGTTGGTAGATGTTTACAACGCCCTTAATGGTGGCGCTGCCAACGGTGAAGCTGCTAAAATTGCTAAAGAACTTCAAGCTAAAGGAAACAAAGCAGTTGTTTTCGCTGATGGTTCTAAAGCGGCTTATGTTTTAGCACACTTAATCAATCAAAAATTAGGCTCTAATGCTTTCACAGGTAAATCCAACCTGTTGAAAGAATTTGATGGAGCAAGATATAATGAATTCCTTTCATGGATGAACACAGGGCAAGTTGGTGTTTTAATCGCTAACAATGTAAATCCTGTTTATTCATCAAACAAAGGCGCCGATTTCCAGAAATTATTAGCAAAAGTACCTCACATTGTTGCTGTTGTTGATAAGAAAAACGAAATGTATAAAGCGGCGAAAGTGGTAATTCCGGTTGCTCACTGGTTAGAATCTTGGGCAGATCTTACACCGCAAACAGGTGTTTACGCTTTAATGCAACCAACCATTTCTAAGGTTTATAAACCTAGACAGATTGAAGAATCTCTTTTAGTTTGGATCAACGGTAAAGGAAATCCTGCTAACAACTATTATAATTATTTAAAAGCGAATGCTACCAGCTTATTAGGTGGAACAACTTTTAATAAAGGTCTTTATAATGGTATTAATGGAGTTTCTGTACAATCTGCTCCTACAGTGGTTGCAGATGCAAATAACAACACAGTAAAGACAGACAGTACAGCTGTAAAAGCTCCTGTTGCTGTTGCAGCACCGGTTGTTAAAAGAAGCGGAAACATGAACTACGGAGGAGGTAATGCTTCACAAGCCGTAACTGAATTAAGCGCATTCAAAGCTTCCGACTTAGAGTTGGTGCTTTACACCAATACATCTATCGGTGATGGTACACAAGCCAACAATCCTTGGTTACAAGAATTACCAGATCCAATTACAAGACTTTCTTGGGATAATTATTTAACAGTTTCTCCTAAAGATGCGGAGAGACTAGGCCTTGAAAACGATCTGAATGCAAGAATGCAGTTAGACGGATCAAGAGTAAATCTTACTGTAAACGGTGTTACGTTGAAAGATGTTCCGGTATTCATTCAACCTGGACAAGCAGATGGTTCGTTAGGGCTTGCGCTTGGTTATGGTAAAAAGGATTCAGGTAAGGTTGCAGAAACCGGTGTTAATGCCTATCCTTTATTCGATGGCTCAAACCTAGTACTTTCAAATGTAAAAATTGAAAAGGTTTCAGGGATGCACGAATTTGCAGGAATGCAGCTTCAAAATACATTGATGGGACGTTATGACATCGCAAAAGAAGTTCCATTAGAAACTTTCTTAAATGTTGCATACGACGATAAAACCATTGAAAATGGACATCCAAAAGGCTGGAACATTCCATTAGAATATCATACGTTAACTCAGGCTACTCCAGCAGGAAAAATCTCTCTTTGGGATGAATTTGACGATACGGATGGTCCACACTTTAACTTATCAGTAGACCTTAACTCCTGTACAGGTTGTGGAGCTTGTATCATTGCTTGTCAGGCTGAAAACAACGTTCCTGTTGTTGGTAAAGAAGAAGTGAGAATGTCCAGAGATATGTACTGGTTAAGAATTGACCGTTACTATTCTGCAAAAGAAAAGATCACTACCAAGCAACAGCTTGACAGAAAATTGAACGTACCTCAAGTTTACGATATTTTAATTGATCCGGCAGAGAATCCTGATGTGATTTTCCAACCGGTAATGTGCCAACATTGTAATCACGCTCCGTGTGAAACAGTTTGTCCAGTTGCAGCGACATCTCACGGTAAGCAAGGACAGAACCAAATGGCTTATAACAGATGTGTTGGTACAAGATATTGTGCAAACAACTGTCCTTACAAAGTAAGAAGATTCAACTGGTTCAATTACGCTCTGAATGATAAGTTTGATTACAACATGAATAACGATTTAGGACGTATGGTTCTTAATCCTGATGTAGTTGTAAGAACTAGAGGGGTAATGGAAAAATGTTCAATGTGTATCCAAATGACACAGGCAACCATTCTAGAAGCTAAGAAAGAAGGCAGAACGATTAAAGACGGCGAATTCAAAACCGCTTGTTCGGCAGCTTGTTCTACAGGAGCTTTACAGTTCGGAGATATGAATGATAAAACTTCGAAAGTAAGAGAACTTTATGCAAGCAACAGAAGATATACGCTTCTAGAAGAGATTGGTACCAAGCCAAACGTCTTCTATCATACAAAAGTGAGAAACAGAAAAGAAAACAAAGTTTAAATAATAAGGTAAAAAATGTCACATTACGAAGCTCCGATTAGGGAACCTTTAATTATTGGTCACAAAACTTATCACGATATCACAGAAGATATCGCAAGACCTATTGAGGAAAGAGCAGGTAAACTGTGGTGGATTTCATTCTACGCAGCTTTGGTTCTTTTCATCTACGGATTCGGCTGCATCGCTTACACTATCGGTACTGGTATTGGAGCGTGGGGACTTAATAGAACCATCAACTGGGGTTGGGATATTACCAACTTTGTATGGTGGGTAGGTATTGGTCACGCCGGAACGTTAATCTCTGCAGTATTATTATTATTTAGACAAAGATGGAGAATGTCTGTTAACCGTTCTGCGGAAGCAATGACCATCTTCGCAGTAGTGCAGGCTGCAATCTTCCCGGTAATTCACATGGGTAGAGTTTGGGTTGGTTATTGGGTATTCCCTATTCCTAACCAATATGGTTCTCTTTGGACGAACTTTAACTCGCCATTACTTTGGGACGTATTTGCGATTTCTACTTATTTCTCTGTATCCACCGTATTCTGGTTTATGGGACTTATCCCAGACTTTGCAATGATTCGGGACAGAGCCAAAACACCTTGGACTAAAAAAATCTATACTTTCCTAGCATTCGGTTGGGGTGGTAAAGCAAAACACTGGCAAAGATTTGAAGAACTTTCTTTAGTTTTAGCAGGTTTGGCAACGCCACTTGTATTCTCAGTACACACCACGGTATCCTTCGACTTTGCTACATCGGTAATTAAAGGATGGCACTCCACAATCTACCCTCCTTATTTCGTTGCCGGTGCAATCTTTTCAGGATTTGCAATGGTACAAACTCTACTTTTAGTAGCAAGAAAAGTTTGTAACCTAGAAGAATACATTACGATGTACCATATCGAAATTATGAATATCGTAATTATCGTTACAGGTGGTATGGTAACAGTAGCTTATGCTGTTGAATATTTCGTAGCATGGTACTCTGGTACAAGATTCGAAGATTTCGCGTACTTAACACCGGGAGCTGCAACAGGTCCTTACTGGTGGGCATTCTGGGCATTGATTATCTGTAATCTTGTAGTGCCTGCATCATTCTGGTTCAAAAAATTAAGAACAAATATTATCTGGACTTTCATTGTAGCGTTAATTATCAACATCGGTATGTGGTTTGAGCGTTTCGATATTATCGTTATCAACCTTTCCAGAGACTACTTGCCTGGAGCATGGACTATGTTTAAGCCAACCATTATTGATGTTGGTGTTTACTTAGGAACAATCGGTTTCTTCTCTGTATTATTCCTACTTTACGCAAGAACATTCCCTGTAATTGCGCAGGCTGAATTGAAATCTATTTTGAAAATTTCAGGTGAAACTTATAAAGCAAAAGAAGGAGATGAGCACCACTAAGATTATATACGGCCTTTACGCTGACGACGACGATTTGATGAGTGGCGTAAAAGCTTTCAGAGAAAAAGGAATCGATATCAACGAAGTTTATACACCATTCCCGGTTCACGGCCTGGATAAGGCTCTTGGCCTTAAAAAGACCAGAATCTCAGACGCTGCTTTTATTTATGCGGTATATGGTGTTACCCTTGGAGCACTGACTACCTGGTATATGATGAACCATGACTGGCCTCAAAATATTGGTGGTAAGCCCGCATTCTGGTGGGGTCACAATATGCCTGCTTTCGTAGTTCCCATGTTTGAGCTGATGGTATTCTGTGCTGCACACATGATGTCCCTTACGTTTCTTGTAAGAAATAAAATGTATCCGGGTGCTGCACCTCAAAACCCAGATCCGCGTACTACAGATGACAAATTCATGATGGAATTTGTGAGTGACGATGTTGAAAAAATCAAACAGCTTCTTGTAGAAACAGGTGCTGAAGAAATATCCGTAAAAGATGCTTAAGATGAAAAAGAATATTTTAAAAGTTACAACAGTCTTAGGT
>JAEXAR010000020.1 GCA_023394415.1 Bacteroidota bacterium | reverse complement strand
TAAAATAATTTTGTAGTTTTGAATGAGATTGTTCATGTATTTAATGACTTGGTAATCAATTAAATATACGGTTTTTTAATCAAATGAACAATCTTTTTTCTTTAAATCTCTAAATGCACAACAGGTTTTCAATATTTCGGTCAATTGTTGGGTTAAAGATTTTCGGGAATATTTATCAATATTGGAAGCATTTTCAGAATTTTTTCCCAATTTCCAAACATGAAACTGTTCTAAAATATAATTTTTAACTTCCAGATTTTCAGAATAATTGAAATGTTTTCCTGCGTTCGTTTCATTCAAAATTTTGGCAACATCGGCATCATTCGGACCGAAAGAAATAATTTGATTTCCGGTTGCTAAATATTCAAAGATTTTCCCGGGAATAATACCTTTAGAACTGTCTTGAGGGAAATTTGTAATTAATAGTAAATCAGATTGATACATTTCGTACAAAGAGTCTTTGTGCGAAAGATAACCTAAATTTTTAATCCATTTTTTTAAATTTAAACTACTTAAATGGTTTAAAATTTTATCATCAATTCTTCCCACGAATTTCAATTGGAAATGCTCCGCAAAATCTTGATTTTCATTTATCAATTCATCTAAAACTTGCCAAAGAATTTCCGGATTTCTCAGCTGCTCCAAAACGCCGACATAACTTAAAGTGAATTTTCTTGCAGTGTTTTCTCTCACGCTGAGCGATGTCGAAGCGTCTGTGTCAAAACCATTGGTTATACAAACTGAATTTGCTCCTTTTTTACTGAAATTTTCAGCATCCGTAAAACTTGTCGCTAATGTAATATCTGCCGTTTTAAAAACTTTTGCTTCAAGTTCACGGTGTTTTTTGTCGGAATTTTCAGTAAGTTTTAAATGTTTATAATACGAAATTTCTGTCCACGGATCACGGAAATCGGCAATCCATTTCAAATTTGGAAATTCTTTTTTCAATCCTAAACCGATGAGATGCAGAGAATGTGGTGGTCCTGTTGTGACGAATGCATCAAAATGATGTTCTTTCAGATATTTCTTTAAAAATTTAACCGAAGGTTTTACCCAAAAAACACGCGCATCCGGAATGAAAAAATTACCGCGCACCCAAATCGAAAGTTTGGATTTCCAACTTTGATTTTCGCCGACATCAAACTGTCCGGCTTTAAATTTTTTATTGCTTTTGTTCAGTTTTTCTGCTAATTGATAAGGTTCCCAGATTTTAGTTTTGATGATGTCTAAATCTTTAGGAACTTCACTTACCAAACTTTCATCAATCAAAGGATAACTTGGATTTTCCGGAATGAAAATGCTAGGCGTCCAACCAAAATCCGGTAAATATTTCGCAAATTTCAACCAACGCTGAACTCCGGGACCTCCTGCAGGAGGCCAATAGTAAGTGATGATGAGAATTTTTTTTGTTTGCATTTTACTTTTAAGTTTTTACCGCAAAAGTCACAAAAGTTTTTAGTTATTCAAAAGGTTGCAAAATATTGACACTTGTTATTCTGAACGAAGTGAGCTTGCGAACGAAGTGAAGAATCTTTATTTTTTGATTAGGAATAACATATTCTAAACTAATCTAAAACTTCGTCATTTAAAAACTTCCATTCTGGATTAAAACCATTAATCAAATCCTCTTTTTTCTTTCTCGTCCAACCTTTTATCTGTTTTTCTCTGCTAATCGCGATTTCCACATCTTGGAAATGCTCATAATAAATTAGAAAAAAGCATTTATATTTTGCTGTAAAATGTTTTTCAATCGCTTCTGGATTTTGATGCCAATGTAATCTTTCAGTTAGATTATTGGTTATACCTGTGTACAGAACTGTTTTATTCTTGTTAGTTAATATATAAACAAAGTAATTATGAGTTCCAAGTGTTTTCAAATTCCTTTTATAATTGAGTTTAAAGATTCTTCATTCCACTGCGTTCCATTCAGAATGACAGCCGGGTTTTTTTAACTTTATTATCAATAATTCCTACTTAAATTAAAAAATAAAATAATTACTTTAAAGATTCTTCATTCCACTGCGTTCCATTCAGAATGACAGCCTTTTTTTTTAACTTAATAATCAAAAATTCTACTCTCATTGCAATTATAAAATTAAAATTTTAGATTCTTCATTTCACTACGTTTCATTCAGAATGACACCGCTTTATTTTAAACTAATGACATCAAATTCTGTGATTCTATGTGGTTTATAGATTTACAGTTAAATTAATTTGTGTTCTTCGTGAAATCTTCGTGTTTTTTGTGTTTAAACAAAATCCAAATTCCCAAAGCGGAAAGCAACAAAAACAACCCAAAAACAATCATCGAAATCATTTTTCCGGTTTGAATCACTTGAGGTTCAAATACCATTTTCAACGTATGATTTCCGGCAGGAACGTAAACGGCTCGAAGTAAATAATTGGTTTTAATGTAAGGTACTTCTTTACCATCCACAAACATTTTCCAACCTTTAGGATAATAAATCTCTGAGAAAACGGCTAACTGTGGTGTTTTCGATTGCGATTTGTATTCTATTTCGTTGGGTTGGTATTTTGTGAGATTAATGAATGCAGTACTGTCTGCAGCCATTTGTTTTCCACTGAAATAAGCTTTATCGTCATTGGAAACAACTGCTGTTTTCTTGCTGTCAATGACACCGATAGCGTCGATTTCTTCGTTAGGAGTATTAACAAATTTTATGTCCGAAACAAACCAAGCATTTCCATTGGCTCCTGCGTTTGCAACAGCCTGTGGTTTTTCGGAGTTACCGAAGATCATATATTTTGCATTCAGAAGATTAAGAATTTTTGGAACTTTTACCGTATCCATTTCCATAAAATAATGGTTGATAACATCATCATAACGTCTTAATTTGGCTGCAGAATATCCACCAATCGAAGATTTGAAATAGGAAGTATTGGTTTCGCTGAACGTCCCTAAAGTCTGATTGTAAATCCTGTAATGCGTTTGGTCTTTAGAAGAAATATCTTGTAATGTTTTATTCACATTTACTTGTGAAAGCAATCCCTGAATGTATGGGTTTTCAGCTGCTTTTCCGCTTAAAAAGTCTGAATTTTCAGTGATGAAAGGGTTTTCTGCAAATGCTTTATCAGCAAAATTTCCGTCATTCAAATAACGCTTATTTACCGACCACAAGTCGAACAAACTTACCAATCCAATCACGATTAAAGCAACATTTTGTGAGAGTTTCTGCTTCATGCTAAACCAAAGCACTCCGGCTGTAATCAATACATATATCAATGCTCTTAAAGCATCTGTTCTAAACATTGAGAATCTTTCACCGGTTAAATAATCCAATAAATAGGGTGGAAGGTATTGTTTTTCAGTTTCGGTATGGAAACCTAAAAGTCCCTTTCCGAAAAGAATTAAGATTAAAAGCAATCCTAAAACCGATGCAGAAACATAGGTTAGAATTTTCTTTTTGTACTCTTCGGTAAGTTTTTCATCATTGTAAAAACGGTATAATCCTATAATGGCAATGAGCGGAAAAAGCAATTCTACCACCACTAAAATTGAGGAAGGTGCACGAAACTTATTATAAAGCGGAACCACATCGATAAAGAAATTAGTTAATGGTGCAAAATTGTGTCCCCAAGCCAATAAAATGGTTAGAATTGAAGCTCCTAAAATCCAATATCTGTATTTTTTTCCGGCAAAGAAAAATCCTAAAATAGCCAAAAAAATTACTACAGCTCCTTGATAAGCTGGTCCTGAAGTTCCGGGTTGATCTCCCCAATACGTTAACGAACCGAATCCTTTGGAAATCATATCCATTTCCTGTTGCGATTTCACGTTGTCTTGTACCAGTTGTTGTACTTCAGCCATCATTTTATCAGAACCTTCTTCCTGGCTTCCTCCACCCATTAATCTTGGGATAAAAAGGTTTAAAGTTTCCAGTTTTCCGTAGCTCCACATGGTAATACTTTCCTTATCCAATCCTGAACTTTCTGCTGAATGACGATCGTTATTGAGGATTTGTTTTCCTCTTGTGGTTTCTTTTACATATTCTGCGTTTGCGAGAAGTCTTTGGGCATTCATTCCAACACCAATTCCAAAAGCCAACGCTAAAACTCCTGAAGAAATGAGGAATTGTTTCATTGGTGTTTTTTTCTTTACTGCGGTGATTAATTCAGAAATAAATAAAAATCCAAGCGCAATAAACAGGTAATACGTCATCTGCGGATGGTTTGCAGAGATTTGAAGCCCCATAAACAAGGCAGTTACAATAAATCCAAGAATATATTTTTTGCGTACATAAACTAAAAGAATACCTGCCAACAATGGTGCAAAATAAGCAATGGTATGCAGTTTTGCGTTATGTCCTGCTGAAACCAAAATGTAAAAATATGTTGAGAGTCCAAAGAAGGTGGCTCCCAATAAAGCGTATTTCCAGTTACGTGTTACCACGATTCCCAAAAGGAAAAATCCTGAGAAAAGAAGAAATAAATAATTGGCTGGTTTTGGCAAGAACATCAAAATATCATCAATTTTTTTGATGACATCGCCTCTGAACTGAGCTCCGGTGTGATAAGTCGGCATACCACCAAACATAGAATTACTCCAGTAAGTTTCGTTTTCATTATTATCGCGGTAATCTAAAAGCTCTTTTGCACCGCCTTTGTAATGAACGATATCGGGTTGTACCAACTCTTTTCCGGAAATTACAGGACTTGCATAAGCTATTGCCAGAACGATGAATGCAATGAGGCATAGTGCAATGTAAATCAAGTTCTTATTTTTCGCCATTTTTCGATTCTTTTATTTCTTCGTAATCTACGGTTTCTGCGTCCCAGTTTACTTTTTGGTTGATAGTTTTATTTTCTTTTTTCATCGTTTCATTAGGTTTTGGAAACTGATAAAACGAGTTGAAAAAAATTCTTTTCAGAATATTCCACACGAAAAAAATAATAATTGTAGAAAGTATGGTGAGCAGTATAATTTTCATTTTTTTTATTTGTTTTGAGGGTTCACAATCACGGTAGAAGTTGTTGAACTTTTCATCGTTTGCGTTTGTTTTCCGTCTGACAAACTTTCGGTTTGATTGGTTTTTACTGAGATATTTTGATTTTTAATCCAGCCAGTGTTTTGATCAATGGTTACTGTTCCGTTTTGCGACAGTTCAGAACTGATGCTGTGTGTCATTCCTTGTTGTGATTTTTTATCAGATTTTTTAGGAATTCCGCCGGTTACAGTAAGATTGATCATACCGTTATCCACACTTTTAAGCATATAAGTGGTGGTCAGTTTTACACTTCCGTCGGGTGTTGCATTTTCAGTTTCTGTCCATTTTTGCCCCACTTTTGCGCCGGTTTTTGGCAAGATCATCAGGTTTTTTGTAAACTGCTCTTTAATTGAATTCTGATCAAAGCTTTGCTTAAAACTATTCACAAAAGCGGTTCTTTGTTTTGCGTCTTTAATCTGTCCGGATGCGGCAGTGTTGATTTTTGTATAAATAGGTTCAAAGCCAGAGATAGAAATCACTTCACCATTTTCTTTCATTTTCATTTGAAGTTTGTTTCCAACCAGAGCTTTGTTCATCGTCCACATCATCTTAAGATTAGGATCTGCTGGTGCTGCACTTTTTGTATCTAAAGAAACAGTTTTTCCGTTGGCTGTTTGCGAACTGCTTTTCCCTAAAAGATTAATGGAAATGTCATACACGCCATCTTTGAAATCGTTTACAGTAAACGACATTTCATCAGTAGAATTGGTGGTTCCTGAAACTGATTTTCCGTCTGGTCCGGTCATCGTTTGTACGTTTCTTTGGTAAGTCGTTAAAGGATAAGTTTTTCCTTTTTCAAGCTTAAAAGATTGTATATAAACGCCGTTTACCTCTTTTATAGCCGGATCTGCAACTACAACAGCCGTTTCAGTTTTTGTAGAGTCACTTACGGGAACTTCTACAGTTATTTTTTCTCCGGTTTTAGGATCAATTTTGGTAACTGTTTTTGTATCTTTTTTGCAGGCAACCATTGCCAAAGAGAAGATTGCTACTGCTGCTAATTTTTTCATTGATATAATTTTAAATTTTACTTTTTTCGAGTTACCAGATGCGAGGTTCGGGTTTCGGGATTCAGGTTTTTGATTTGAGTTAGTTCTCGATACTCAACACTTTCACCATTAAATTTTCAAGCTTTTCTGTCTCACAGCTTCATATAAAATCGCGCCGCAAGCAACAGACACGTTTAATGATTGGGTTTTTCCTTCGATCGGGAGTTTTATTTTTTCGTCTGAATGATGCAGAACTTCTTTAGAAATTCCGGTTTCTTCATTTCCCATTACCAATGCGCATGGCTCTGTAAAATCGACATCATAAATAAGTTTTTGAGCTTTTTCTGTCGCTGAAAAAACCTGTACGCCACTTTGCTGAAGATAATCTACCGTATGCGCCAAATTGTTTTGCTTACAGATTTTGATATTGTAAATAGCACCTGCAGATGTTTTTATAGCATCAGAATTTAAAGGTGCAGCACCTTTTTCTGGTATAATTACCGCATCAATTCCCACACACTCTGCAGTTCTGCAAATGGCTCCAAAATTTCTTACATCGGTTAAACGGTCCAGAATAAGAAGAAATGGTATTCTTCCTTCTTCAAAAATCTGTGGCAACAAATCTTCGATTTTGTGAAATGGGACATCCGAAATAAATGCAACAACACCTTGATGGTTTTTTCTGGTGAATCGGTTCAGTTTTTCTACAGGAACGTAGTTGGGGCGGATTTTATGTTTTGCTAAAATCGTTTTTAGTTCAGCATAAATCGGTCCCTGAAGTGCATTTTGCACAAATACTTTATCAATGGTTTTTCCTGCTTCAATCGCTTCTATTACAGGGCGTAAACCGAATATAAAATCGTCTTTCTTATCTGTCATATTTTGTAAAGTCCGAAATCGGGAATCCGAAGACGGAAGTTTTATAATTAAAATTTATAGTGTTAGCTTGAAAAAATCTTCGACTTTCAATACTTTTCACCAATTAAGGCTCTTTTTTGTGCCAAAACATAGCCGTAATGCAAACTTTCGTGCATATTGTTGAAAATGATGGCATCCTGAATGCTCTTCAAATCCATACCAAAACTTGTGGTATAAGGTGTATAATCTGAAAAGAAATCGGCATCGTAATCTTTCATTAAAATTTTTGAAGTTTCTGTTAGTAAGAAGGCTAAATCTTCAACTTCAGACTGTTGCACATTCAGGTTGGGAAGAGTTCCCTTTTTGTAAGTTTCAATCCAGTATTTATCAATTCTGAAAGGATTTCCGCTCAAATAATAACAAAGCAATTGCTGCGTAGCAACAACGTGTGCGATGTTCCAATAAATATTATTGTTGAAACCGTCCGGAATGGTCATCAAATCATCCAGTGAGGTGTTTTGCAATATATCAAGCAAGTTATTTCTTACTTGTCGGTGAGCCTTAAAATGATAGTTCATTTCTAGTGTTTTTAGAGGTCAAAAATAGGCTAATTAATTGAGAGTGACAAGAAGACAGAGGTCTGAAGTCCGAATATAGAAGGTGAATTTTTAATGTTTATTAAAGATAGAAAATTAATAAATTCCGCATTGATTAAGCAATGACATTTTTTTATGAAGTAACCAAATCTTCGGACTTAAGACTTCGGTCTTTAAACTTTTTAACAAACTTTAACTCAAATATGGCATATAATATGTTGATTAGTGCTGGTATTTGTCGCAATTTTACGAATTATTTAAAATCAGACTTATGTCAGAATTACATCAAGCGGAAGATATTAAACAATTAACCGAGAAAGTAAGGGAGCAAAACTATTATTTTACATTACTTAAAGAAGAAATTAATAAAGCAATTGTTGGTCAAGAATATATGATCGACAGGCTTTTAATTGGACTCTTGGGAAATGGTCACGTTCTTTTGGAAGGTGTTCCCGGTCTTGCTAAAACATTAGCGATTAAATCTCTTGCAGAAGCGGTTCACGGTAATTTTTCAAGAATTCAGTTTACACCGGATTTGTTGCCTGCAGATGTAGTGGGGACACAGATTTATAATATTAAAGAAAATGATTTTTCAATAAAACGCGGTCCTATTTTTGCCAACTTTGTATTAGCGGATGAGATAAACCGTGCACCATCGAAAGTTCAATCTGCTCTTCTTGAAGCTATGCAAGAAAAACAGGTAACTATTGGTGATGAAACAATGCCATTACCAAAACCTTTTTTGGTTTTAGCAACACAAAACCCTATTGATCAAGAAGGTACTTATCTTTTGCCGGAAGCTCAAAGCGACCGTTTTATGCTGAAGTGTAAGATTGATTATCCCGAATTTGAAGATGAAAGAAAGGTAATGCGTATGGTTTCAACTTCACACCAACCGCATATCAAACCTGTAATTTCTTTACAGAATGTAGTGGAGGCAAAAGAGCTGATAAACCAAATCTATCTAGACGAAAAAATCGAAAAATATATTCTTGATATGGTTTTTGCAACCAGATTCCCGGAAAAATATGGACTCGCGGAACTTAAAAACTATATTAGTTTCGGTGCTTCACCAAGAGCATCTATCAACCTTGCTATTGCTTCCAGAGCTTTTGCGTTCCTTAAAAACAGAGCATTTGTAATTCCTGAAGATGTGAAAGCAATTGCTAAAGATGTTTTGCGTCACAGAATTGGTTTAAGTTTTGAGGCAGAGGCAGAGGAAATTGATGCAGAAGAAATTGTAAGCCGAATTCTTTCAAAAATACAAGCACCTTGATTTGAGTCGAAAATTTCAAGAGTTAATGGGTGTGAGATTATATATGAAACTTGTAACCTGAAACCTGAAACTGGAAACCTTTACCAAAACCAAAATGCAGATAAAAGATATTGTAAAAAAAGTAAAGCAAATAGAAATTCGGACACGAAAAAAGTCTGAAGCTACGCTTATGGGACAATATCATTCTGCATTTAAAGGGCAAGGAATGACGTTTTCTGAAGTGCGCCAATATCAGTTTGGAGATGAAATCAGAATGATCGACTGGAATAAAACGGCACGTTTCAAAGAACCTTACGTAAAGGTAATGGAAGAGGAGCGTGAACTAACAGTAATGCTGATGGTCGACATTTCTGCATCAATGGATTATGGCACAAAAACCGCACTTAAAAGGGAATACGTTGCAGAAATTTGTGCAAGTTTAGGATTTTCTGCGGCAGGAAATAATGATAAGGTCGGAATGATTTTGTTTGCAGATAAGGTGTATAAAGTAATCCCACCACAAAAAGGCAGAAAACATATTTTGGCGATTATAGCACAGATTTTAACGGCAGATTATGTTCCTGCGAAAAGCAATATTGATGCTGCTCTGGAATATATGATGAATGTTTTTAAGAAGAAGTCGTTTGTTTTTATGTTCTCAGATTTTGAGGATGATTTCAGTAAGAAAATTTTGGGGGTGGCCTCTAAAAAACACTCGCTTCTTGCAATGAGGATTTTTGATGATAAAGACAATGAAATTCCAGATATAGGTTACGCACTCTTCCGCGATGCAGAAACCGGAAAACAAGTTTGGGCTAACACCTCTAATAAAAGATGGCGCTATAACTTTGCTGAAAAACAGAAACAGCGTATCCATCAATTAAAAGAAGATTTTGAGAACAGTTCTGCCGGATTTATGAATATTAATACCGGAGACGATTATTCTAAATTCTTATACCAATATTTTCAGAAAAGATAAATTGTTGAAGATCGTTAACATTACAACCAGATTTTAACATTGAAAAAACTATTATACATATTTACTCTTCTTATAAGTTTTTCAGCTTTTTCTCAAACGCTTTATTCGGTGTTAGAGAAAAAAACCATTGCACTTGGCGAACCTAATGTATATAAAATTCGTGTAGACGGTTTGGCAGGGAAAGCTGTTAAATTGCCTCCCAAAAATGAATTGTTACCTTTTCATTTTGAAGAAATCAACGATAGCGTTTCGGTACAAGGTGATACTTATGAGAGAGTTGTAGAATTTACTGTTTTTGAAGAAGGAAAATTTACCATTCCTGAATTTGAAGTGAAAATCGGCAACGATGTTTCCAAAACCATTTCTTACGAGCTTGAAGTTATTAATACCGCACAAAAAGGCGACAAGATTAATGACATTATGAAAAATAAAGGCGTGGAAATGGATGTAGCAAGCTATTGGGAAATGTATAAATGGTATATTCTCGGTTTGTTAGCTTTAATAGCGCTTATTATTGCTATTATAATGATTTTGAAATACGGAAGAAAGCGCAAATCTTCGCCTGTTGTAGCAACCAATCAAACCTTAAAGCAACTCGATCAACTTAAAAAGAAAAAATATATTGAGGCTGGAAATTACCGCTCATTCTATGTGGAACTGATTGATATATCACGCAACTTCCTGACGAAACAATACAAAATTCCAGCAGATGTACTGCTAACGGATGATTTAATTGAGGTGATGAAGCGTAACCAAACCATTTCACAAGGCAATGAAAAACTTGTTGAAGACATCTTTCTTCGTGGTGATTTGGTGAAGTTTGCGAAAACGTTCCCAGATCAGACAACAATGGAAAAAGACTTCAATGATATGAGGGATTTTGTGAAACGCTCATCAAAGGATTTGGAATTTGAAAATTTGAGGAAAGATGTTTGATTTTAATTTTGAGTTTCACAGTCCTTGGTTTTTGCTGCTTTTTTTAGCTTTTATACCTCTCCTTTTAAAGGATTTAGGAAAAAAGCGTAAGAAAGGTATTAAAGTTCCTACAACTAACAATATGACGGAGAACAGCAATTTTCTGTTTGTATTGTTTCTGCTCAAAATATCAAAATATTTCATCCTTTCGGCGCTTATTATTGCAATGGCAAGGCCAAGAACGTTTACTATATCAGACCAACACGACGAAACTAAAGGGGTTGATATTATGCTGACTATCGACACTTCTTTAAGTATGCTTTCCAAAGACCTTGAGCCTGATAGATTGCGTGCTTTACAAGGCATAGCAGTAGATTTTGTGAAGCAAAGACCTAACGACAGAATTGGTTTGGTAACGTATTCAGGAGAAGCGGTAACAAAAGTTCCGGTAACAACGGATCATCAGATTGTGATTGATGAAATTCAGAATATCGATCCTTTGGAACTAAATCCCGGAACTGCAATTGGCGAAGGGCTTTCGGTTGCGGTAAGTCATTTGAGACACAGCAAAGCGAAAAGTAAAATCATCATTCTGATGACGGATGGGGTTAATACCATTGAAAATGCAATGGCACCACAAGTTGCAGCAGATTTGGCTTTAGGCAATAATATTAAAGTGTACACCATCGGGATTGGAACTAATGGATATGCATTGATGCCAACAAGTGTAGATATTTTTGGTGAATTGGTTTTTACCGAAACAGAGGTGAAAATTGATGAACCTACACTTTTGGATATAGCAAGAAAAACAGGAGGGAAATACTTCCGTGCAACATCCAATTCAAGTTTGGCGGAGGTTTACAATGAAATCAACCAAATGGAAAAATCGGATGTAAAATCATCTAAACTTTATAATTACAAAGAATATTTCAGGATTTTTTTGTGGATAGCGTTTTTTACATTGCTGATAGACGCGTTTTTGAGATGGTTTTTTTATAAATCGGTGCTGTGATGAACTGGACTTTAGGAAATTATTGGTATCTGCTACTGCTTTTAGTCATTCCGTTAATCGGAGTGATACTGGTGGCTTTTGTGAAATGGAGAAATGCCAGAAAATCACTTTTTGCAGAACAGCGCTTTCAGGAAGATTTATTTGAAAAAACCAATAAATTTTCAAAAATATTTCCTGTTTTATACCTTTTGGCATTCACGTTCTTAATATTTGCAATTATTGATTTATTAGGCGGAAACGAGCAGATAAAATCACAACAGAAAATGAATAATGTTATTTTCTTGTTAGATGTTTCCAACTCAATGAATGCTGAAGATATACAGCCCAATCGTTTATCCACCGCGAAAAATGTAATGATAAATTCACTGAAAGGCTTTACCAACGACAGAGTTGGAATTGTAGTTTTCGCAGGTGAATCTCGTTCCATAATGCCTTTAACAACAGATTTTACTGCTGCAGAAACGTATATCAGTGGTGTAGAAACTTCAATTGTTCAAATTCAAGGGACGGATTTTTTGAAAGCCATGGAAGAAGTGGTGAAGAAGTTCAAGAATGTTCCTAAAGGAGCAAGACAAATCATTCTCATAAGTGATGGAGAAGATAATGAAGGTAATGACAGAGCAGCTTTAAATCTCGCCAAGAAAGAAGGCGTAAGAATTACAAGTGTAGGGATTGGTACTGAAGAAGGTGCACCTGTTCCGGAATATATTTACGGACAGTTAATGGGATATAAAGTAGATATGACGACGGGTGAAACCGTTGTAACAAAAAGACAGACCAACGCACTTAAAGCACTTGCAAGCGGAACCGGTGGAAATTATATAGACGGAAACAATATTGAGGATACAGCGAAAAAAATTATCAGCAGTATCAACGAGAAAAGCGGTTCTACTAATGTGATGATCGATTCCCAAAGCGCTGTTCACTATTATCAATATTTTTTGGCAGTTTCTTTGTTATTATTCCTCATAATTTATTTGTTGAATCCAAAGCGTGATTTCAATATTTAAGCTAAAAACCAATGCTTTAGGCTTTTTTTAACCAAAATTTAACGGTTTACGGCATCTTTATTAACATTAAAAGGAATATTTTTGCATTGATAATGATAAAAAGAATTTATATAGCATACATTTTTACTTTCTTTGGCTTTTTCTACACTTTTGCACAGGAGAGCTACAAAACTCTCATTTACGAAGGTAACCAACAATTTGAAAAAGGGAATTATGAAAGTTCTTCTTCTAAATTTCTTGGTGCCATAAAACAAAACACGAAAGATTTTGCAGCTCACTACAACCTTGGCAATGCTTTGTACAAGCAGAAAAAATATGATGAGGCAAAAGCTGAATACGAGAAAGCATCCGCTTTAGCACAAACTAAAGCTGATAAAACTGCTGCGCTCTACAATCAAGGAAATGCTTATATGCAGAGCGAAAACCCTCAAAAAGCTGCAGAACTCTATAAGCAGGCTCTAAAATATGATCCTTACAACGAAAATGTCCGTAAAAATTATGAAATAGCGATGCTGAAGGATAAAGAAAATCAGCAAAAGCAGGAAGGTAAAGACGGTAAAAACGGTGGTGCTGGTGGAGAAGGAAAAGATAAATCCAAAGACAGCGAGAAAGATAAAAATGGGCAGCCACAAAATGGTGAGCAGGGAAATAAGCAGCAAGGAAAAGGAAATGGGCAGGATCCTAATGATACCAAAAATCAAAATAACGGCAGCAATATGCCAAAAGATCAGCAGGATGCAATTCTGAATAGAATTGAAGGCAGAGAACGTGAAACCGCTCGTAAAATTTTAAATAAAAACTCTTACGCAATGCCGCAAAGCAATGCGAAAGATTGGTAATGAAAGAAAAACTGCAATATTTACTTCTATTGTTAACGTCCGTAATATCTTACGGACAGGTAATTGTTGTAGCCGATACCGATAAAAAGGAGATAACGGGTAAAGAAACCTTTGTCTTTACTATTATACAAGAGACTGTTGGTAATGAGAGCATCCAGGAAACACCATTGAGGATGCCGGATCTTTCAAAATTTAATAAAATTGCGGAAGGTTCCGTAAGAAATACCTATGTTGATGAACGTACCAAAACGGTTATTAATCAGTTGGTTTATGAATATGTTTTAGAACCAAAACAGCCGGGGAAATATCTTATCGGTTCTGCTTTGGTAACAGTAAGCGGTAAGATTTATAAATCTGATCCTTTTTATATTACGGTTAAAGATGGCGACTTCAGCAAAAAAACCATAGCAGAAAATACTTCAGAGAATGTATATCTCAATATGGAACTTCAAAATAGCGAAGTGTACCAAAATCAACCTGCCATTGCGGTGCTGAGAGCTTACAGCAAAAATTTTAATAATTTGAGGAAAGTTGGGAAAGTTAGTTTTCCTGATGGTAGAAATATTGAGATTAAACCGATTAGTTTTGCAAAATCTGAAATTGAAGAGAAATCTGATTTCTCGTCTCAGGTAATTGCTGTGGTGATGATATTACCAAATGAATCGGGGCGTGTTTATATTCCGCCTGCTTCTGTCGCTTATCTGGAGAACGGAAAGCGTATGGAAAGTTTAAAGTCGAACCCTGTAAAACTAAATGTAAAAAGTCTTCCAACCGGATCGCCTCAAAATTTTAAAAATGCAGTTGGCAAATACAAACTTTCTATTGTAAAAGCATCAGCCAATGAATCGGAAGTTAATAAACCTGTTGATGTTATTGTAAAAATAAAAGGTCACGGAAATTTAGATTCAACACAATTGCCTAAAATTGTAAACTCTAAAGATTATGCTGTTTATAAACCAGAAATCCAGTCTCATGTGAAGGGTGGGAACAGAGGATTGGAAGGTGAAGTAACGGCAAAATATGTGATTATCCCAAAAAAATCCGGAAATATTGCTGTTAATACAGAATCCTTCGCGTTTTTTAATCCTGAACAAAAAAAATATATCAATCTTGGTGTACAAACGCTTCAGTTGAATGTGTTGACACCTGAACAGATTGCAAGTGCCAAATCGACTATCGAAAGGGTGAATGATCTTACCAATGATGTATTGGAGACTGTTAATACACCGATAATTGAAACCCAACAATATAAAATTCAGGACAAAAATAAACTGAATTGGAAAACGCTTTTTGCAAATTACTCACTCATCGCACTTTTTTTAGGATTAATAATTTTCTTTATTTCAGGGCTTAAAAAAATAAATAGTTTAAAGCCTAAAACTGAAAAATTTTCACTTGGAAGTATAGCTGAAACGGAAGCTGCTCTGCGTGATGAGGTTTCCTTGGACGTGGATTCTAATGTGATGTTTTTTGAGAGGTTAATTAATGAAGAAAAATATTCTGAATTTTTTGATGCTTATTTTTCATTTGATAATGAGGTTAAAAATCAAGTCTTTAGAAAGTATAACCTTTCTGTAAAGCAGTTTTTTGAACATCATAAAGGACAACAGGTATCCGAAGATTACCGAAATCTGGTTCAGAATTTTGAGATTGAAAAGTATGCACCAGTTCATACAAAAGAACATTTGCTCGAGCTATTGTCCGAAATCAAAAAACTATATTCTCAAATTGCGTAATTCTTAAAAATATTTCATATTTTTGCGAAATTTTTAACGATTGATATGGAGGTTTTTGAGCATTTTTCACTGAAAGAAATTTTAACGTGTACCATGGTTTTGTTTGCGGTAATTGATATTGTGGGCTCAATTCCCATTATCGTTAGCCTTAAGCAAAAATTTGGACATATTGAATCTGAAAAAGCGTCTATTGTTGCTGGAGTTTTAATGATTGTTTTCCTTTTTATAGGTAATAAAATCCTTAAGTTTATTGGCGTTGATGTTAATTCTTTTGCTATTGCAGGTGCCTTTGTTATTTTCATTATTGCTTTGGAAATGATTTTAGGCATCCAGATACAAAGACATAGTGAAGCTAAAGCTGCTTCCATTGTTCCGATTGCATTTCCCCTTATTGCAGGAGCCGGAACATTAACCACAACACTTTCATTAAAAGCTGAATATCACGATATTAACATTATTTTCGGAATTATTCTTAATACCATCTTTGTATATCTGGTGTTGAAATCAGCCAATTGGTTGGAACGTAAAATAGGAGAGGGAACCTTGAAAGTTATTGAAAAAGTTTTCGGAATTATTCTGTTGGCTATCTCTATTAAATTATTTACTGCTAACTTTGCACAACTTTTTCAAACGTACGTTCACTTTTAATCAAAATTATGCAAAAAGTATATAAAATTTTTCTGGTTATTTTTTTTGTATTTATCGCTTTTAACCTTTATGCTTTAGATTGGAGTCTTGGGTTTATGCACGAAGACAATACTAAATACATCTTCTCTATAGTAGCTGCAATTGTTGGTATTTTGGTGGTTTACGTGCTGAATACTTGGTCTAAACTTCCGGTTAAGAAATAGCAATATTCTTTAAGATAGCTTCCGATTTTAACTCGGTTTCACGCCATTCTTTTTCAGGATTGCTTTGTGCAGTAATGCCTCCGCCGACATATAAAAACGCTCTGTTTTCTGTAAATTCAGCGCATCGAAGGTTGACGAAATACAAGATTTCGTCTTGGGTTTCTATCCGTATGTAGCCGGCATAAAGTTCGCGATTATAACCTTCAAATCGTTCTATTGCAGTACGGCAAAAATCTTTCGGGATTCCGCATACAGCAGGTGTTGGATGAAGTTCGGCAATTAAATTTTCTAATTCTTTTTCTTCAATCTTTGCGTTGAAATCGGTGCGCAAATGTTTTATGTTTCCTGAAATATGATCGTAGGTTTTGGACTTTTTAACCTTTTCAGAATACCTTTTCAGAATATTTAAAATATAATCGGTAACGGGTTTTTGCTCTTCGATTTCTTTTTTTGTCCATTCTTCGTTTACAGGCAATGTTCCGGCAAGGCTCATCGTCTCAAATTCAGAATTATTTTTGTTGAATTTACCTAGCAATTCGGAGAAGGCTCCCATCCAAACCGTTTCTTTTTTAAAAAGATACACAAAAGCATTTGGGTAACTTTCGCAAAGGTTTAAAAAAGTCTTTGTTAAAGAAATATTTTTGTTTTGTGAAATGTCTTGATAATGAAGTACTTTCCGTCTTGAGATCACTAGTTTTTTCAAGTTTTCATCTTTGATAAATTGTATAACTTCTGAAATTTTATTTTGATAATTTTCTTTTTCTTCTTCTTTTTTGGATTCAAAAGAATGATAATCAGAATTATTGATAAGTAATTCCTTTTCTAATAATTCTTCTTTACTGATTTCCTTTATTTCCCCCGGAAAATCTACCACCTTTTTTTCATCAAATGAAACGAATTTTACAGCATTATTTTCTGCACTGCTTTCAATGGTATAAATGCCGGGTTTGAAGGGAAATTTAAAATAAATCATATCAGTTTTTATACGCTTCAATTATGGGCAACGCCTTGTTCTTAAAATCCCAAAATGCTTGGTTTTCCCAATTGGAACCATCTGTGGCTTTATCACCTTTGTAACTTACCCATTCACCACCCCAATAACAAAATCCAATGCCTAGAGGTACAGATTTCATTAGAGTTCTAATCTTAATAAGATAATTTTTCTGTCCAATCTCGCTTGCGGGAAATTCTGGTAAAATTTGGGAATTGTCTCCAATTTCGTTATTGGTCCAATCGTTCCAATCAAATGTAAAAGGATATGAGGTTTCAGCAATAAATATGGGTTTATTATTAACATTAGATGTTGTAATAAGATTGGTTTGCAATTCGTTCAAATTTTTGCCGTGCCATTTTGGATAATAGCTTATTCCAATAATATCGTAATCCAAATCTTTAAAATTTGAGAAAAAACTATCAGCATATTGATGTCCAGCAAATTGCAGAATAATTTTGGTTGATGGATTGGTTTGTCTTACAGCACTGATGCCCTTTTTTAGAAGCATTTTCATTTGTGAAAGATTGGTGAAGCTGCCTTCGGGAAAAAGAAAACCATTATTAATTTCATTTCCGATTTGTATATAATCAGGATTAATTTCTGAGATTATCTTTTTGGTGTAAACAAATACGCTGTCCTGTAACTGATTTATATTAAGGTTTTTCCATGTAGAAGGTTTTTCCTGTTTTGAAGGATCTGCCCAACTATCGGAATAATGTACTGTAAGCATAACTTTCATTCCTTTATTTCTTATTTCCCGAGATATGCTTTTTACAGTTTCAAAATTAGAATTTGGTGTACTTGGATTTTTCCAAAGTCTTAATCTTACAGTATTTACACCGCTTTTTTTAAGCGTTGTTAGCATATCTTCTGTTTGGTTTTCGGCATTGGTAAAAGTAATATTGCTTCTTCTTACTTCAGGAAGGAATGATAAGTCAGCACCTTTAATTTCAAAAACTTCTGGAGTTACAGATGTTGGAGATATTGCAACAAAAGATGAGTCTGAACAGGACAATAAAAAAAACAGAAAAAGAAATTTTAAAAATCTCATTTATTTTAATTTACTATGCGGAATAATATTATTAGTCATTGTTGTATGGTTGACAAGATTACCTTTTTCATCACGGATTTCGATTTGTGAAACGTGCATAGTATGACCTTTTCTGATAAAAGTAGCTTTCCCTGTTACTACACCTTCTCTTTTCGCCCTTAAATGATTGGAGTTGATATTGGTGCCAACCGGAGCATATTTTTCGGTATCTACGTGCAAAACAGAAAGACACGAGCCCAAAGTTTCTGCCAAAGCAACACTTGCACCACCATGGAGAATTCCGTAAGGTTGGTGTACTTTAGGTGTTACAGGCATTGTTGCCGTAAGTGATTCATCATCAACCTCTGTAAAAACAATATTTAAGGTATGACCTAAGGTTTCAGTTCCCCAGTTATTCAGTTTATCTAGTATTTCTTTCTTTCTGCTGTCTTCCATTTTTTTAAGTTTCAAGTTTCAAGTTTCAGGTTTCAAGTTCCAATGTCCAATGTTCAATGTTCAATATTCCAGCTTTATTTACATAATACATAGTACATAATACATCATACATAGTACATCATACATCATACATATTCTCAAAGCTTATTGAATATTCGCATTCCAATTTGCAGGAACCTTTGGAGTTACTTTGTTTTCGATATAATAATCACTGATACGTTTCAGAACTTCCTCGTAAGTCATTTTTGTCAATTCCTCGTATGAAATTTTATAACCCAGATAAATAATTTTTTTATTGAAATCACCTGCTGCTAAAACAATTGGAACTTTGGCTGCCATTGCCATATGATAAAATCCTTTTCTCCATTTTTCAACCCAACTTCTAGTACCTTCCGGCGTGATCACAAGGCTGAAATCTTCTTTCTCGAACTGTTCTGCAACAAAATTGACCAAATCGTTTTTTCGAGAGCGATCAATTCCGATGCCGCCAAGACCTTTTACCACACTTCCGTACCATGCTTTGGTGTGTTGGTCTTTAATGATGATTTTCAGTGGTTTCCCCAGTTTCCAGTAGGAGAGATTACCTAAAACATATTCCATATTATGGGTGTGTGGTGCTACCACAAGAATACAGCGGTTAAGGTTGTTTATATCACCGTGTAAAACAACTTTCCAGCCGAGGATTTTAAGTATTAGGCTTCCAAGTATTTTTTTCATTATTTTAAATAAGAAATTTACATAAAAAAAGGCATAACCAACACTGGTTATACCTTACAAATATATTGAAATATTGACTGTCTCTAAAATAAACTGCTGATGAAATCCATAATCTTCATTACGATTTCGATGACAAACTGTACCATTTTGATTTGTTTTAAGATTTTTTGTTATTGTTTTTTTGCTCTACGAAGATATAACAATTTAATTAATTAAAATATTACATCCTATGTTAAAATTTTTTTAAAAAATTTATTGAAAGGAACGGGCAGACTAAAAACTTTTATACTATGTCATTAAAAATCTGCCCAAATCCAAATCACTTTATTTTCCTGTTTTGATGGTAACTTCGTCTTTACCTTCTTGGATGCTGATGTTTAAATCTTTCAATTTTTTCATGTCTTTTAAGCTTACCTTTAGTGAATCCATCATTTTTTGAGCCACTTCTTTCGGGTATTTCTTATTGTTGATGATTACACTATCTTTATCATCGGAACTGTAAGTAATTGTTGCACCGTTGATGGTTACTTTGTTTTTCTCAACTTTAATGGTGTTATTATCTTCGTTATCATCATCTTTACCGTCGCCATTCAAATCGCCTCTTAAGCTCATTTTATTTTCACTTAAGCTAATTACAACAGTATTTTGTGGAACTACAAGCTCGTAAGTAACATTGTAATCTCTAAAGCGGTGATTGTAAGGATATTCTATAAAGTTCGGAAATAGAATTTTATTATTTTGAATTTCTACCGGTACTTTCATTTCTAGTGGAACATTATAGCCATCAGCTTCTCTTTTTACAATCAGATATGGTGATTTTATATCTAATTTTCTTGTAACTTCTACAAAAGGATAGTCTTCTTTAAAAACAGTTTTTCTATCAGAATACAGGTCGTTATCATAAGCTGTGAACTTTTGTGGTATCTCAACACTTCTAACATCAATCAGAAGGCTGTCAGATTCTGTATCAATAGCAATATTCTCAACATCTTCTTTATGGCCTTTGTAAATCATATCTTTTTTAGCCATATTAATTCCGAAGTATGTTCCGAGAGCTAAAATGGTTAAGAATATTGCGCCAATAACATAACCAATATTTTTGATTTGCGTTTTGGGAGATAGAAGTTTAATGGATAAAAATCCGAACAATAATGCAGGTAACAAAGCTCCAAAAATCATTAAGGATTTTAGTACCCAACTCATAGAACTGTCACCAAAATAGAAATCTAGTTCATTAAGTCCTGAGAAATCTGAACTTCCAAAAATTCCAAAGATTGCAAATATTCCCATTACAGAACTCACTGCAAGAAAAGCGAAAATTCCTCCCAAAACATATCTTATCACGTTCCAAAGTCCACTTCCGGCTTGGTTGATGTATGGTTTGTTTTCGTTGTAAATTTCTCCAACTCTCTGTGTAGATTCATTAGCGAACTGTACAATTTTGTTAGATTCCTGCTTTAGAGTATCGAAGTTTACAGGCATCCCTTTCATTTTCAAAAAGTCTGAAGCGGTTTCAGCTTTTGGTAAAACGGCCCAAAGGATGATGTAGATTAATACAATTAGAGAAGTAGAAATAGCTGCAGTGAAAACTCCCAAAACGGCAATTCCTAACCAAATAGCACGCATTAATGTTACGTCCATCCCAGTGTAATGGGCTAAACCTGCGCAAACACCTGCGATTTTTTGCATTGAAGGATCGCGGAACAATTGTCTTTGGCCGTTGTAGGCAGTGCCAGTAGTTTTTTGAGTTTTTGAAGTCTTTTCAGAGAAATAAGCTTCTTCTTGCTCTTCGATCTGTTCTGGTTTTCCGATCTGTGCGATAACGCGTTCCACGTCTCCGTCGTTGATGACTTCGCGTTTTCCCAAAGAATCTTTGAAAATTTCAACCATACGGATTTCGATATCGTGCATTACTTCGTCTGCTTCCGCAGCATCAAGCGAATTTCTTAATGCAGAGAGATAGTCGCTCAGTTTTATATAGGCGTGCTCCTCAATTACGAAAGAGAAACCGGCAAGTCCTATTGAAAGTGTTTTGTTCATAGTTTTTGTTTTTATAGTTTTTTGGTGATTTGGTTTACGCTGTCAGTCAGTTCGTTCCAGGTATTTTGTAGTTCGTTGAGGAAGATTTTCCCTTTTTCAGTAATCTGGTAGTATTTTCTTGGTGGTCCTCCTGTAGATTCTTCCCATCTGTATGAGAGAAATTCACCATTTTTAAGTCTTGTAAGAAGAGGGTAGAGTGTACCTTCCACTACGTCCAGTTTTCCTTTTTTCAGTTCGTCCATCAAGTCGGAAACATACATTTCTTTTTCGCTGATGAGACTTAAAATACAGAATTCCAGAATGCCTTTGCGCATTTGCGCTTTTGTGTTTTCTGTGTTCATTTATTTATAAGTTATTAGTTGGTTAACAAATTTGTTTTATATTTTTTTTGAAGTCAATCTTCAGTGGTGCTCTCCTAATTTCTAGTTCGATTTTGCTGTTCCATTTCGAATTCAAATACATTTCGGCTTTTGGGTAAAATAAGCCATAGTGCAAAATAAGCACTCATTACAAAAAAAGTAGAAATTCCTGCTGAAAATATCCCGAAGAAAGCGAGGAGAAACCAAATGGTTCTAATTAATGAAACATTGATGTTGAAATATTTTCCAATTCCTGCACAAACTCCTGCAATTCTTCTGTTTGCTGTATCGCGTGATAATTTTGCTTTTATATTAGCGTAATATTGATTGTTGTGTTGTTGATAGGTTTCCATTTTATAATGTTTTTGTGATTTCTATTGCAAAGATATGTATAAAGTTTGGTATTATGCAATACAAAGTAGTAAAAATTTATTATTTACTAATTTAAATAATTGATTTTCAGGTATAAAAATTAATTATAAATTTTATTTCTTAAAAAAAAAAGCGGCCATAAATGACCGCCCAAGTAAAATGAAAAAGCTATTATGTTCTTACTTCTTTACTTATATGAATATAATTTGAGTTCCTTCTCCTGCAGCTCTTGCATAAAAATCTCCAACCGTTAAAACACCTTCTACTTCAGGGATTAGATCTTCTTTCTTAAGGTCAAACATTTCAAGAGCGAGTTTACATGCCCATAATCTACAGCCTGATGCTGAAAGAATTTCCAGAAATTCATCAATTGACGGTATATCGAGTTTTTCCATTTTAGATTTCATCATTTTAGTGGCAAGGGCTTCCATTCCAGGTAATCCGCCTAACATGGTTGGCATATGCATGGCAGGGTTTCCTACGGTTGCAACATGTATATCATTCAGTCTTTTTTTGTTTACAGCTTCAAGACCGAAAAATGTAAAGAAAATTTCAGATTCTATACCCTCCATTCTTGCACCATTGGCAAGGATGAAACCGGCATATACACTTTCTAAAGTACCTTTAGAAATAATCACCATTACTTTTTGAATTGGTTTTAGGTTGGGATCAAGATCCGCTAAAGGTGAGGTTTGTGTTAAAGTTTCCATATTCTTGGGTTTTTGAAATTAATATATGTGTTTGCATTCTGAATGTAGCGAAGCGAAATGAAGAATCTCTTATGTTAGCAAAAGATTCTTCACTACATTTCATTTCGTACATAATGACAAATCATTATTTTTTTAAATACAACTTTTAGGTTTAGGAATGCCTGCAAGTTTGCTTGAAATTTTTAATGGTCCTTTTGGGAACAGAGCGTAAAATTCTTTGATATCCACGACGCCGGATTTACCAACGCCTCTTATGGTAAGGGCAACATCCTTTTTCTGTTGATCTCTTAAATAATTTAGCACTTCAAAGTGTCTTGCAGAAAGATCAAGGTTTTCTTCTACCGCCATTTCTTTTGCAATGTCTTCATTCCATTCGTCCATATTGAGTAAATAACCTTCTTCATTCAAATTGATTAATTTACTGGCTAATGTTTTTTCCATTTTTATGATTTTTTGTTTTGTTTAAGTTTTTACCCCGAAACGTAACTCGAAACTCGAAACTCGAAACTCGTATCTCGTATCTCGAACCTCTTTATACTTCTTCCAGTTCCTTTCCTGCCTTGCTCATTTGTGGTGTTACAAAGGGGATTTTTCTTGCGGGAAGCAGCATATTCCAGTAGACCCATTTAAAAGCCATTTTTCCGAAGTGGTTGAATTTGCTTTCGGTAAGCAGATTTAGTGGTCCAATTCCTGCGAATGGAAATTTACCTTTCACAGGTTCTGTATCATAATTGAAATCAATAAGCAGCGCTTTTCCGTTTCCTGTTTCGATAAAGCAATTGGCGTGTCCGTCAAAATCAGGTTTCAGAGGTTTACCTTGGATATAATTTAAGATATTTTCGGTTAAAATTTCTGCTTCAAAGTGTGCAACAGAACCTGCCTTGGAAGCGGGAACATTGGTAGCATCACCAATTACAAAAATGTTTTCTTTTACCTTGCTCTGAAGCGTATTTTTATCAGTAGGCACATAATTCAAATCATCTCCAAAACCAGAACGTAAGATGCATTCATCACCCATATTAGTCGGTACCGTTACCAAAAGGTCAAAACTCACTTCTTCACCACCATAATCAAACATTTTTCCGTTTTCGCCTTCAATGTGTTCTACTGCAAAATCGGGAACAATACTAATGTTTTTTTCTTCTAACAAATGGTTGAGTTCTGCAGTTGTTTTCGCTTTGGTAAAGGCTCCTGAAAGAGGAGTAACGTAAGTAATTTCTACTTTATCGCGCATACCTTTTTTTCTGAAATAATCATCGGCTAAAAATGCAAATTCCAATGGTGCTACAGGACATTTTATCGGCATTTCGGTAATGTGTACCACCAATTTTCCTCCAGACCAAGTTTCCAATTTTTTGGCGAGTGCACAACTTCCTTCAAAAGTGTAAAAATCAAAAATGTTTTTGTACCAAGTATCGCCTTTCATTCCTTCTACTTCTTCCGGTGCGGTTTTGCAACCTGTTGCGATAATCAAAATGTCATATTTTAATTTTTGTCCGTTTTTTAGAAGAACTTCATCGCTGTCTTTATCAATTAAATCAATTTCTTCGCGAACGAGATTGACTTTTTTCGGAATAAATTCGTCAATAGTTTTTTTAACATCCTCCGGTTTGTATATTCCGAAGGGAATAAAGAGAAATCCTGGTTGATAATAATGTGATTTATACTGATCTACAAGCGTAATTTGCCACTCATTTTTGTCAAGATGTTTTACCAGATGGTTTGCCATCATTGTTCCGGCAGTTCCGGCTCCAAGAATTACAAGATTTTTCATTTTACTTGCTTTTTTGTACATCAAAGATAAGCCTGAAAATCAGCGCCTATATGTAACATTTATCACATAAGGAATTGACTTTTATCATCTTTTTGAAATTAAATTTAATCCCATTTCAACAAAAATTAGAATTCTATTTTTTTATTTAGCGTGCATATAAAATATGTTTTTAAAGTGAAGTTGAGCATATAAAAACTTCTCATTTTTCCCGATATTTGCTTAATGATTTTAGAAAAAGAAATTCAGTTCATCCTCACTTTGGATGCCTTGAAAAATGTAAACAGAAGGAATTACAATCTTGATGATTCCCGACGCGAAAACACGGCAGAACACAGTTGGCAAGTTATAGTTTTCGCACAAATTCTACTTCCTTACGCCAGACATAAAGAAAAAATAGATTTGCTGAGAGTCATCAAAATGCTTTCCATTCACGATGTGGTGGAAATTGAAGCTGGCGACACCTTTATCTTTGATGAAGCTAAGATGATAGGTAAATACGAACGTGAACTTCAAGCTGCCCAAAACATATTTGGAATTTTGGATGAGCCTTTGCGTTCTGAATTTCTAAATCTTTGGATTGAATTTGAGGCTGAAGAAACACCTGATGCGATTTTCGCAACCGCTGTGGATAGAATAATGCCGTTTATCCTAAACACCAACAACAAAGGAACAAGTTGGACGGAAGCTCATGTTTCTGCTGAAAAGGTTACCAATATCGTGGGAAAAGCCGTAAAAAGAGCCTCAGAAGAAATGGGTGAAGCCTTTGAAATTTTGTTGAAAAAGGCGATTGATGAGAGAAAGTTGATTGTTTAATGTAAATATTTGTAAAACCTCAAATCTTCTACATTTTGTATTGCTTTCACTGAAGTTTCTGAAAGCAAATAGTTACGATTGGAAATCTCCAAAACATCCTGATAATTGTGGTCTGAAATGATAAAACCTTTGTGTTTTGATTGTTCTTTTATTAAAGTTTTAATCTCTTGAATGACTTTTGGAGAAAGGCTGTGAAACGGTTCGTCCAGCATTGCAAATTTACTTTCAGAAAAAATAATGAGCAGAATTTCGATAATACGCTGTTCTCCGCCGGAAAGTTCCCGCACTTTTGAGTTTAAAAAAGGTTTTACCAAAGAATGTTCGCGCAAAAAATCAGCATTTTCTGTGGAGCAAAACAGTCTGATGAATTCTTTAATTCGGATATTTCTCGGCAAAAAATGATTTTGTGACAAATAAGAAAGATTTCCTTTTAAATCAAATTGATTTTGAATGACTTTGTTATCAATGCGAACAAAATAACTTTCCGCTTCCATCATTCTGAAAACGATTTTAAAAATCGTTGATTTTCCGGTGCCGTTTCTTCCAAGTAAACCGACGATTTCGTTGTTACCACAAGTTATACAAACATCTTGAAGAATGGTTTTTTCTCCAAATGATTTTCTGATGCTGTCAATTTGTAGCCCTGTCATAAGATTCCGCTTAAAATTTTAATTAAAAAACCAAAAGCAATCGTACAAATCCACAGAAATTTTCTTGAAAATCCAAAATTTCCATAGAAAACATATTCGTCCGGAAATCGTATTTCATAGATAAAGTAATGCATTAAGGGCAAAATAAACATAAAAGCAAATCCGAAATTTGAAGCATCAAAACTAAAAGTCAGAAATGAAACCAACAATGAAAAAACAAACGTCGGAAGGATGAGTTTGCAATAGAAAATCCAGAGAATTTTTAGATTTTTTGACATTATTTTTTCTGATTAGTTCATAAACCAAGATGTCGCGCCTCTGGCGCTCCGCAATTCCACGCAATTTTTTTTACCAACAGGTCGTCGCTCTGCGACTCACAAAATTTAGAAATGTTCAACCAAAGAAAAATCTCCTATCTCGAAACTCGTATCTCATTTAAATTCTCTCCAGTTCCTCCGAGTTAATCTTCGTTTTAAAAGTCCCATAATTCACCGTCACTTTTCCGTTTTTGTGAATTTCATCAATCGTTCCAACCGAAGTTGAACCGGAAATCCTCACGCGTTGTCCAACTTTTATCCAAACTGAACGTTCTTCTTGGCGTTTGGTTTCCAGTTTCTCGTTGGTTTCGGCGATTTTTTCTTTTACGTCTTCTTTCTTCAGTTGTTGGGTGATTTTTCTTTTGATGACCTGTAATTTTTTTGATTCATCTTTGTCAGAACCCAATTTTCGAAATTTTTCCTGCTCCAAAATTTTCACAAAATCTTTCACCAAGTCTTTTCTGGAAACGCCTCGAACATAATCATCAATGAATTTTTCAATCTTGTTTCCGAACTGTAATTTGCGATGTTCGTCTTCGTAAAGTTTTTGAAAATTAAAGAGTTTTTGCTGCAATTGGTCATTCAGTTTTTGCAGATTTTCGCGTTTATCTTCTACAGAATCTCTTTGTTCGGCGAGATTGGTTTTCAATTTTTCGACTTCAAATTTTTCCTGCTGAAGTTTCACGATGGTTTTGTCCAGATTTACCACGTCTTTTTCCACCTTTGCACGGGCATTTTTGATAATGAATCTCGGGATTTTATTCTTCTCTGCCACTTCAAAAGTAAATGAACTTCCGGCTTGTCCAACTTCTAATTTGTACAACGGAACCAAAGAATGTTCGTCAAAAAGCATTGCTGCATTAGTTGCATTAGGAAGTTGTTCAACCACCAATTTGATGTTCGTGTAATGCGTTGTGATAATTGCAAAACTCTTTTTTTCGTAGAAAAATTCCAAAAAACTTTCGGCTAATGCTCCGCCAAGTTCGGGATCAGAACCTGTTCCGAATTCGTCTATGAGCAAAAGTGTATTTTGGTCAGCTTCGCGAATGATTCCCGACATTTTTTTGAGGCGCGAAGAATACGTGGAAAGATGATTTTCAATACTTTGATTATCACCAATATCCGTCATTATTTTATCAAAGAAAAACATCTCTGATTTTGGATGAACCGGAACGAGAATTCCGCTCTGAATCATCAGTTGCAGCAATCCAACCGTTTTCAACGTGATGGATTTTCCACCGGCGTTCGGTCCGGAAATACAAATAATTCGGTTGTGCTCTGTTAAAGTGAGTGTTTGCGGAAAAATTTTCTTGTTTTGAGCTGTGTTTTGCAGCCAAAGCAAAGGATGAAACGCATCTTTCAGTCGCAACGTTTTATGTCGGTTGATCTTCGGAAAAACACCATTTATTTTTTCCGCAAATTTGGCTTTTGCACGAGTTAAATCTAGGTCGAAAATATAGGTTTGATAATCGGTAAGTTGAGGTTGAAATTCAGAAATTTCAGCGGTTAATTTTCGCAGAATTTTATCGATCTCTTTTTTTTCTTCTTCCTCATTTTCACGAAGTTTGAAGTAATGTTTTACGACAGATTCCGGTTGAATGTAAGTGATTGAACCTGTTTTTGAAATGCCCAAAACTCTGCCCGAAATTCTTTTTTTAAAACCGGATTTCACCGCCAAAACTCTTTGGTCATCGATAATCGTTTCACGAATATCGTCCAGTAAATCGCTTTGTGAATAGGTATTTAAGGCACGGTTGAAATTTTCATCAATTGCTTTTCTGGCGTGCTGAATTTCAGTTCGCAACGATTTCAAAATCGGCGATGCTTCGGTTTTCACTTCACCAAAACGGTTGAACACTTTATCAATTTTTTCAACAATTTCTTTCTTGAATTCTAATTGTCGAACATCTTCAAGCAAATTCGGGAAAATTTCAGGAAAATTCGGATAATATTTTTGCAGTCTTCCAATCTGTTCCGTGATATTTTTAATTTTTACAAATGCTTTGTTTTCCAAACGATAATTTTCAATCAGCATCAGTTTCAGTTCGGCTTCAATATCCTCGTATTCATCGAAGGGAATGGCGTTAGAACTTTCAAAACTGGTAAGGTATTCTGATGTTTTTTTTAGTGAAAGCGAGGCTTCTTCCATTGGCATTGGACGAAGCTCTGCGATACGCTCCGCAGTTTTTTGGGAATATGCAAAAGGAGCAATTTCCGCGAGCAATTCGGGAAATTCCAGTTCCTGTAAATCTTCTGGGTTGATGTGCATTGTGCAAATTTAATCATTTTGAAAATGTAAAAATTTATAACATTATCACTGAAAATTGAAATTTATGTGGACTAATGTTTCTTATTTTTGGTAAAAGATTATTTATGAAAAATTTAGGTTTGATAATACTGATTCTAATTGCGTTAGTGTCCTGTAAAAAAACAGAAACAAAAGTTACCTAAAAACACACCAGGCGATACCACTGTTATTTTGAAAACGGACATGATATAAGTTGATAAACCCTGGGTTTCAAAAAATCAGGATTTTTTAGATAAGTTTCGTTTGATAGAATTGGATACGGCTCGTTTTGTTTCGCCGACTTTAGAAAAGAAGATTGGTCCATCTTTAACAAAGAAAGAATTGAAACTATTTCCACGGGATGAACGTTTCGATTCATTTATCGGCGGAATTGAGAAATTTCAAGCATTTTTGAAATTTGAAATCAATGAAAATCTGTACGGACTGATTGTCCGAATGCCGGGAGAATACGATTTTACGGCGATGCATCTGTATTTTTATGATATAATAAAGGATGAAATTTTGCCAAAAAGTTTTGAAGTTGCAGACTCTACAGGAGATGCAGGTTATTATGAAGATAAGAAAAGTTGGCTTTTTAAAGACGGAAATCATTTAAAGTCATTCACTTATCATTGGACTGAATTAGAAAAGTGGAAAAAGATGATCCAACACGAGAATCCCGTACCGATGATTATTATTTGATAAAACTTTCTCTCGGGAAGATTGATACAGCGCGACTTTCCAAACCAGATTTAGTGAAATTTCAGAAATTGCTAAAACAAAAGTAAATTTGCAGTCATCATTTATCAATCTAAAATATGACTTGGACTGAAGTTCTCACCCCAATAAAAAACTCCGACTATTTCCAAAATCTTTGGGAAACGGTAAAACAGGAATACAAAACCACCAAATGTTTCCCGCCAAAAAACCAAATTTTCAGAGCGATTGAATTGACGCCTTTTGAAGAAGTTGAAGTTGTGATTATTGGTCAAGACCCTTACCATAACGATTTTCAGGCGAATGGTTTGTGTTTTTCGGTTTCAGACCAAGTTTCTGCGCCGCCTTCTTTGAAAAATATTTTTCAGGAACTTAAAGATGATTTAGGAATCGTAAAAACCTCCAACGAATTAGATTCTTGGGCAAAACAAGGCGTTTTACTTTTAAATGCGACATTGACGGTTCGTGCACATTTACCAAATTCTCACAAAGATTTAGGCTGGGAAAAATTTACAGATTTTATCATCAAAGAAATTTCAGATAAAAAAGAAAATATTGTATTCGTTTTATGGGGCGCATTTGCACAAAAAAAAGAGGAACTGATTGATTCCTCTAAACATTTTATTATTAAATCGGCGCACCCATCACCTTTTTCTGTCTATCGTGGATTTTTTGGAAGCCGACCATTTTCAAAAATTAATGATTATCTCAAATTGAAAGGTAAAAAACCAATTAATTGGTAGATTTTTCAACTTTTAAATCAATCACATATTTTCCTTTCAGTTTATTAAAAGGCATTTGTGTAGAATTGCTTGGATAAAGATTTTCCAAAGTGACTTTGTAACCTCCAAAATTAATGGTCTGAACAAGTCCGTCACGCAATTCACCAACTGAAATCTTGAATTTTTTCGGACGTGAAGTTGTGGTCATTAGTTCAATTTCTACTGATGCATTTCCTGCCCAAACACAACGCGCATTCATCGGACATCGGCTGTCATCCAAAGTTTTATTAAAAGTGACATTCATTTGCTGTTCTTTCAAAAACACATTCTGACATTCTGCTAAACGAACAATATTCTTCTCAGGTTTTTCTGTTGGATAAGTAGAATTTACTATTTTATCAGAAGTTTTTGGCATAATTAAATTGCCTTGCGCATCGGTCTGCGTTTTTTTCTGGCAGTTGCAAGAAATGAAAGTCAGCGAAACTAAAACCGGAAGAATTATTTTTTTTAACATTTTTTTAAATTTTAGAATATATTAATTAAAACGACCAAAAGCATTGCCAAACCTACCATAAAATTGAATCCTGCACCATAAATAAATCCAATTAATGCACCTTTTGTAGAATTCCAAGCCTTCTTTTTATCTTGAGAATCGTGCAATAATTCGCCAACAAAAACACCTAAAAACATTCCGATTAAAAATCCAAAAGGTACCGGAATAAAGAACATTCCCGCAATTGTACCAATGATAGAACCAATGCTTCCCCAACGTGTTCCACCGTATTTTCGGTTGGTTTTGGCAGGAATAACGTAATTGAGAACCGCAGAAATTATTGTTAAAATTGAAAATATCCAGATGTAAGCCATCGGCAAATCTGCATCGGTTCCGAATTTATATATTAAAAGTCCGCACAAGCTCAACAATAACCCCGGAAGAACCGGTAAAATTGTTCCCAGAAGTCCAACCACGAGCAGCACGACACTGATTAAAATAATCACTGAGTTATCCATAAAATCATTTATTAAAATTGGTTAAAAGTATGAATTTATCAGATATTAACAAGCGATTTTCTTATTTTTGCGAGAATGGAAAAAGAACTTGATAAAACACTTGATTTTCTACAGATTATCAGCGATGAAATCCACTATTTTGTAAGGGATTACATTGCTGATGTGTGGTTTTTGCAGGTTTTGGGGAAATTTATTTTTCTTGCTGCCATTGTTTTTGCGTTAGATTTTATTCTGAAAAGCTTTATAAACTTAGTGCTGAAAACTTTTGATAATGAGCAGAAATATCCTTTTTTGAAAGCGATTTATAAATCAAAAGTCAGCAATTCTATTGCACATATTATTGCATTGGGAATTGGTTCTATCGCATTAGAGTCCGTGTTCTGGAGGCATCCCAAAAGTTTTGATTTCTTTACCAGAATGTTTTACTTGGCGATGGTATTAGTCTTTGCAAATATGGCATACCGTTTTCTGAAAGCCATAAAATATTACTACTCTTATAAAAGTGATTTTTATAGAATTGTTGCGATCAACGCAATATCCCAAACCCTTAAAACAGTTGGTATTTTCATCTTTACGGTAATTGCTTTTTCAGTAATTTTCGGAATCAGTGGGACAACCATTTTAGGAAGTTTAGGAGCAATCACAGCAGTTTTGGTTTTGGTGTTCCGCGATACCATTCTCGGATTTATGACGGGAATTCACGTCGCAACATCCCGAAGTCTCAAAGTGGGCGATTGGATTGGGATTCCGAAGTACAATTTAGAAGGTACAATTCAAGATATCAGTATCATCACTACAAAAATTCAAAACTTTGATAAAACAATATCTACAATACCAACTTACGACTTACTTTCTACAGAGATTAAAAACCATCAGGTAATGGCGGAAGGTAACCGTAGAAGAATTAAAAAATCCATCGTTTTCAATATTAATTCATTCAAATTTATTGATGAAGAACTTTTTTCAAAATTGAAGAAAGTTAATCTCATTGCTGAATATTTGGATTCTAAAGCAGAAGAAATTTTGAATGAAAGGAATAAAATACAAAATTCAGATTTTATTATTAATGGAAGGCAATTAACAAACATTGGAGTCTTTCGTAGATATGCTTTAAACTACCTGAAACAGGACAAAGATATCGACCAAGAAGAAACCCTTTTGGTGCGCCAACTCGAAATTACTTCGCAAGGGATGCCTTTGGAAATCTATTGTTTCGCCAACAAATCTGCGATGGAAGATTTTGAGGAAATTCAAGCCGATATTTTCGACCATCTTTTGGCAGCTTCAAAGGAGTTTGATTTGGAAATAATGCAGGTAAATAAAATTTAGACAAATAGATTTATAGATAAGAGAAATGAGATTTATTCGTCTTTAATCTCTAGTCTAGAAGTCGATAATATCATAACAATGACAAAACTCAGCGTCAACATCAATAAAATAGCCACACTTCGCAATGCAAGAGGTGGCGATTTCCCAAGCGTAACAGAAGCCGCCATTAAAATTCAGGAATTTGGAGCGCACGGAATTACCATTCATCCAAGACCGGACGAAAGACACATCACCAGAAAAGATGTGTATGATTTAAAACCTTTGGTTTACACGGAATTTAATATTGAAGGAAATCCTCATCGTCCGTTTATTGATATGGTTTTGGAAGTAAAACCGGAGCAAGTAACGCTCGTTCCTGATGCTGATGATGCCATCACTTCCAATTCCGGTTGGGATTGCGAGAAAAATTTAGAATTTTTAAAATCTGTGATTGCCGAATTTAAAAATGCAGGAATTAGAACGTCTATTTTCCTTGACCCAAATCCAGAAATGGTGAAATTTGCAGCAGAAACCGGAACTGATAGAATTGAATTGTACACCGAAGCTTACGCAAAAAACTATTCTAGTAACAAGGAAGAAGCAATAAAACCATACATAGAAACCGCAAAAGAAGCCGAAAAATATGGACTTGGTGTAAATGCAGGACACGATTTAAGTTTGGAAAATCTAAAATATTTCGCAGAAAATATCCCCAATTTGTTAGAGGTTTCCATTGGTCACGCTTTAATTGGAGAAGCATTGTATATGGGAATGGAAAACACGGTTCAAGCTTATTTGAAACGATTGGCGGTTTGGTAAATTAGAAATTTCTGCGAACTTCGCAGAACATCTTTGGATGTTTCTTTGCGAACTTAAAATATTTTAAATAATTAATAAAATCTTTGCGCACTTTGCGTTTAAAAAATATGCAAATCCTCCACTCAAAAATATACGGACAAGAAAAAAGCGGAACGCCTCTTCTCGTTTTTCACGGACTTTTCGGAATGCTCGACAATTGGGGAAGTTTCGGGAAAGAAATGGGCGAATTTTTTCCCGTTCATCTTATTGATTTAAGGAATCACGGCAAAAGTTTCCATTCAGAAGAAATGAGTCACGACGATTTGGCGCACGACATCACGCATTATATGCAGCATTACGGGATTGAAAAAGCCAATCTTCTAGGCCATTCCCTTGGCGGAAAAGCCGTGATGCAGTTCGCGGTAAAATATCCTTTGAAAGTGGAAAAACTTATTGTGGCCGATATTTCACCGAAAGCATACCCGCCACACCATCAGGGAATTATAAAGGCTTTGGAAACCGTTGATTTTAATGAAATGAAGTCGCGACAGGAAGTGGAGGAACATTTAACAGCCTATATTCCCGAAAAATCTGTGGTTCAGTTTTTGGCAAAAAATCTGTATTGGAATGACGAAAACGGAGAGAAAAAACTCGCGTGGCGCTTCAACCTGAAAACGCTTTCGGAAAAATACAATGAGTTTGTGGCCAGTGCCATTAAATTTGGGGTTTACAACGGTCCGACTTTATTTATAGCCGGTGAAAAATCCAATTATATTCTTCCACAGGACGAATTTCTGATCAAACAGCAGTTTCCTGATTTTAAAATTGTTAAAATTCCAAATGCCGGCCACTGGGTTCAGGCCGAAAATCCAACCGATTTTAATAAGGCAGTTAAAGATTTTATTTTTGATACACACCAGGCTTAGTGGAAAAATTAAAAATAATCTGTAACAATTTCTTAACAAACTGTTAAATTCTCCGAAAACTCTTTTCAGAACGCACTTGCCTATTTTTGCCCAATTAAATTTTAAGTAATGAAAAGAGTTTTATGTTCGGTGCTGTTCTGTGCTTCAGCCTATATTTTTGCGCAGACAGGAACCGTATCGGGAAAGATTAATGATGAAAACAAAATTGCTTTGCCCGGTGCAAAAATCAGATTAACTCCTGGAAACATCTTCACCACTTCAGACGCTAACGGTAACTTTGTTTTCCTGAACGTTCCTGAAGGAAACTATACCATGACGGTGGATTATTTGGGTTACGGCACAGCGAGTTATCCGGTAACCGTAAATGAATCGGGTATCGTGCAGAACATCGTTCTGGATCCGAAATCGGCAACCATAGAAGCTGTAAATGTCGTGGGTTTCGGTCGTCAAAGCCAGGCAAGAGCGTTAAATACCCAGAAAAACAATCCTAATATCACCAACGTTATTTCTACGGAGCAAATCGGTAAATTCCCGGATTCCAATATCGGTGATGCCTTAAAGCGTGTACCTGGAATCACGATGCAGAACGACCAGGGCGAAGCGCGCGACATCATCATTCGCGGTCTTGCACCGGAGCTGAACTCTGTAACACTGAACGGAAACAGGATTCCTTCTGCGGAAGGCGATAACCGAAAAGTTCAGATGGACCTTATCCCTGCAGATATGATCCAACTGGTAGAGGTGAACAAAACTCTGACCTCAGATATGGATGCCGATGCGATCGGTGGTTCGGTGAACTTGAATACCAAAACGCCAACCAACAAGGAAAGACTTTCACTGACGACTGCTTCAGGCTTCAACCCAATCCGTAACAAATTTGCCTTCAACAACGGGTTTTTCTACGGAAACAGATTCTTTGGCGGTGCTGTCGGGCTTGCGTTGAACGGTTCTTATAACCTTCAGGATTACGGTTCTGATAATGTAGAAGCGGTTTGGAAAGAAGGTAAAGCTTCAGAAGCTTTCATCGGTGAAATGGACATCAGAAAATACGATGTAAAGCGCGAACGGAAATCTGTAGGTGCCAACCTTGATTTCAAGATCAACAGTAAGAATGCCCTTGCTTTAGGCGCACTTTACAACTGGAGAGACGATTTGGAAAACCGTTACAGGCTGCGTTTCAACAGCGTAAAAGAAAATTTCGACAAAAAAACCGGTGAATTCCTGGGTTATACCGCTGATTTAAGAGCGCAAACCAAAGGCGGAATCATGAATGACCTTAACGAAGGTTCAAGGCTTGAGCGCCAGATTATGCAGAATTATTTTATTAAAGGTGACCACATCATCGGCTCAAAAATCGATATGGAATGGGGTGCATCCTTCTCCAGAGCCGAAGAACAAAGGCCAAACGAAAGATATACTGATTATCAGGTGAAAGGCGTTGCGCTTGATAAAAATTTCGACAGCGAGGAGCAGCCTTTACTAAAACCGCTGACTCAGCCGGCTTTAAAAGATTATAAATTCAGAACACTTACAGAGCAGAACGGGATGACGTTTGAAGACGAAATTACGGGTAAACTGAATTTCAGATTTCCTTTCTCCATCATCAGCGAACAGAAAGGACGTTTGAGAATCGGTGGTAAGGCGAGGATCAAAACTAAAGAAAGAGATAATGATTTCTTCGATTACAAACCTGTAGCTTCCAATACTTTATATTCTACTTTGGATAAAGTGAACCGCGTATTTTGGGACGGTAAAAATTATAACCCAAGCGAAAAATACGTTCCGGGATGGTTTGCAAGCAAAGAACACTTGGCCGGTTTAAATCTGAAAAACTCAGCGATGTTTACAGAGAGTGACGAACCCTCAGAATATTTAGGTCTTAATTACAAAGCCAAAGAAAATATTTATGCCGGATATCTGCGTTGGGATCAGAATTTTAGCGATGTATTCTCGATGATTGCCGGTTTAAGGCTTGAAAACACGCAAATCGACTACACCGGGAACGTCATTGAGGATGAAGAGGATTTGACAGGAACCCGACAGATCAAAAACGATTATACCAACTATTTACCAAGCCTGGCGTTCAAATACACACCGGTTGAAAATCTGGTTCTCCGTGCAGCTTATTCCACAGCTTTGGCGAGGCCGAGCTATTACAAACTTTCGCCTTTCGTAAGCATTATTCCGGGAGACAACGATATTTCTGCAGGTAACCCGAACCTGAAAGCATCTTATGCACACAATTTTGATGTGATGGCTGAAAAATATTTCAAGTCTGTAGGTTTGATTTCATTGGGTGGTTTCTACAAAAAGATCAATGATTTCATCTACGATAACAGGGACAATAAATTCAGTTACGATAAATTCTCTGCAGAATTTCCGGATGTTGCCAATGTTTTGGTGCAGGGAGAAGATTACACATTCCTTCAGTCGAAAAATGGAGAAAGTGTAAACGTTTACGGTTTCGAGGTGGCTGTACAAAAGCAGCTCGATTTCCTTCCTGGATTTGCGAGATTCTTCAACCTTTACGCCAACTATACCTACACCAAATCTGAAACAAAAGGAATTTACGCTGCGGACGGAACTTTAAGAGAAGGCCTTATGTTGCCTGGTACGGCACCACATATGTTCAATGCTTCATTGGCTTGGGAAAACAAGAAATTCTCCGCAAGGATTTCATTGAACCATGCTGCAGCTTATCTTGATGAACTTGGTGCAGATGCTTTCGAGGACCGCTACTATAATAAGCAGACTTTTGTGGATTTCAACGCATCTTACGCAATCAAGGAATGGATGAGGTTCTTCGTGGAGGCCAACAACCTTACCAACCAACCTTTGAGATATTATCAGGGTGTGAAGAGCAGAACGGCACAGATGGAATACTATATGCCGAGATATACTTTCGGTTTCAAGTTTGACTTTTAATTACTATTTTATATATTTCACCAGGAGAGCGGAGCAATCCGCTTTTTTTTAATATTTCATAAAATGAAAAAAACAGTTTTTTATATCGCACTTTGCTCCGCATTGGTACAGTGTACATCTTTAAATTTGGGTAAAAAGGTTCAACCAACCGTAATCACCGAACAGGTAAATTTTGATACTGATGATCCCGCGATCTGGATCAATCCACAGGATGCTTCCCAATCTTTAATCATCGGAACCGACAAAGACACGGAAGGCGGCCTTTTTGTTTTTGATTTAAATGGAAAAATTGTGAACAAAGTTCCGGGTTTAAAGCGTCCTAACAACGTAGATGTTGAATACGGATTTAATTTTCAGGGTAAAAAAATCGATATAGCAGTTACCACGGAAAGACAGCAGAACAAGATCAGGATTTACGAAGTTCCCTCGATGAAAGAAATTGGGGCAATAAGTGTTTTTGAAGGCGAAACTGATCGCGACCCTATGGGGATTTCAATCTACAAGAACCCGCAGACTGAAGAAATTTTCGCCATTGTAGGCAGAAAATTCGGCCCGAGCGGAACTTACCTTTGGCAGTACAAACTTTTAGAAAACAACGGGAAAGTTACCGGCGAAGTGGTAAGGAAGTTCGGAAATTTCAGCGGTAAGAAAGAAATTGAAAGCATTGCCGTTGATGATGAACTGGGCTTTATCTATTATTCTGATGAAGGATTTGGTGTTCGCAAATATTATGCAGATCCGGCAAAGGGAAATCAGGAACTCGTACTTTTTGGGCAGAAAGATTTCAAAGAAGATGTGGAGGGAATTTCGATTTATGACACCGGAAACGGAAAAGGATACATTTTGATTTCAAATCAGCAAGCCAATACCTTCAACGTTTACAGGCGCGAAGGCGACAGTGGAAATGCGAACCAGCATTCCAGAATTGCAGAAATTCCGGTTTCTACAAAGGAAAGTGACGGTTCAGAAGTGGTCAGTGTCAATCTCGGACCCAAATTTCCGAACGGCGTTTTTGTGGCGATGACCAACGGAAAAATATTTCATTACTACGATTGGCGCGAATTTCAGAAAATTATTGATGAGCAGTCGCAGCCCAAGTAATTAAAGAATTGAATTTTTAATAATAATAGAAACCTTGCAAAAAAAACTTTTGCAGGGTTTTTTATTATATTTTTAAGTTTGAGCTTGAATTTATTATGAGTATTTTTGTAAAATATCCAAATTTATGATTTTAGTTACCGGCGCCACAGGAATTCTCGGAAGAGTTATCGCTTTAGAACTGCTGAAGCGAGGAAAAAATGTGCGCGCAACCAAAAGAAAATCAAGTGATTTGGATGATGTGAAAAATTCTTTCAAATACTATGTTGAAAATCCCGACGAATTTTTTCAAAAAATTGAATGGATAGACGTTGATTTTGATGATTTGGATTCATTAAAGGCTGCTCTAAATGAAGTTGAAGAGGTCTATCATTGCGCTGCAAAAGTCAGTTTTCATCCCGATAAAAAACGGGAAATGTATCACACCAATATTGAAGGCACAAAAAATTTGCTTTACGCGTGTGAAGATTCTTCAGTAAAGAAATTTTGCTTTGTAAGTTCTATTGCGGTTTTAGACGGTTTTAATGAAGACGGAGAAATGGACGAATCCTCGGATTTCAATTCAAAACTCGAACATTCTGCGTATGCAAAATCCAAACATTTTTCAGAGATGGAAGTTTGGCGCGCTTCTGCAGAAGGTTTGAACACCGTTATCATCAATCCCGGAATGATTATCGGTACCGGAAATTGGAATCACAGCAGCGGCGAAATTTTTGGTACTGCAGAACGAAACAGCTATATTTTCACGGGCGGAACTTCTTATGTGGACGTTCGAGACGTTGCAAAAATCGCCGTCGAATTAATGGAAAAAAATGTTTTCGGGGAAAGATTTATCGTAATTTCCGAAAATCTAAAATATTTTGATTTTGGAAAAATAGTACGTGGAAAACTAGGTTTGAAAGACCAAAAAAATCTTCCCCTTTCTGTAATGAATCTTGGAAGAATGCTCAATTTTATTTTCGGTTGGCTTTTTCCAAAGCTTAAAATGGCAAACAAAGTCAATATAGAAGCCATAAGCACGTTCAATAAAATTTCAAATAAAAAAATTCGTGAAAAACTCAATTACACATTTATCCCTGTTGCGGAAAGCATAGATTTTCATTTGAAGAATTATTTGGAGGATAAAAAGTAAGGAATATGGATGCTTGAAGATGGAAGTTTGTAATTGAAATTCTTTGCGAACTTTGTAGAACATCTTTAGATGTTCCTTTGCGAACTTAAAATGTTTTCAAAGTGATAAAAAAAATCTTTGCGCTCTTTGCGTTAAAATAATAATAAAATTAAAGTCAAAACCTTTTGTGACTTTTGTGGTTAAAAATAATAGAAAGTGAATATTGCTCAACTCCTCAACACCAACACCGAAAAATATCCCTTGAAATCCGCTATCGGTTTCAAAAAAGACGAAAAATGGAACGACATCAACTGGAAAGATTTTCGTCGATTGGTTTTCAAAACGGCGAATGCATTGCGGAATTCCGGTGTTCAGGAAAACGACAAAGTAGCCATTTATTCCGACAATTCAGCGGAATGGATTATTTTTGATTTGGCGACGCTTTCTCTCGGTGCAATCACAGTTCCCATTTATTCTACAAACAATCAGGAACACGCGGAGTACATCATCAACGAGTCCGAATCTAAAGTAATAATGGTTGGAAATCAGGAGCAATACGATGCTGCGTATGAAATTTTGCAGAAAAACGGTTCGCTTCAAAAAATCATCGTTTCCAAAAAGAAAGTTTGGGTAAAAAAAGACCACACCGAATATTTGGAAGACTTCATCAAAAATGCCGAAGAACACTTGGAAATCGTTGAAAAAAATGATGATGATTTGGCGACCATCATTTATACATCGGGAACAACAGGCGTTCCGAAAGGCGTAATGTTAACGCACGGAAACTTCCACAAATGCGTAGAATCTCACTTCGATTTCTTCAAATTTAAAAATTTTGAGAATGAACATTCTCTTGCTTTTCTCCCATTAACGCACATTTTTGAGCGCAGTTGGACACTCCTTTCACTTTACGGAGGAGCCAAAGTTTCGTTTTTAGAAAATACCAAACTTATTGCACATACTTTGGCAGAAGTAAAACCGACGATGATGTGCGCTGTTCCGAGATTTTACCAAAAAATTTACGGAGGAATTCACGAAATGGTAAAAGACGGATCCGACACAAAAAAGAAAATTTTCAATTGGGCGATAAAAATCGGTTCCGAAGTTGCCGAACTCAAGAGAAAAAATCAGCCAATTCCTTTTGGTTTAAATTTTAAAAACTCAATTGCCAATAAATTGGTTTTCAATAAAATAAAACAAAAATTAGGCGGAAAATTATGGTTTATGCCTTGTGGTGGAGCGTCGATTTCTTCCGAAGTTACACAGTTTTTTGATGCAATGGGAATTCACGTTACCGTTGGTTATGGATTGACGGAAACCACTGCAACTTTAACCGCTTTTCCATTCAAAAATTACGAACACGGAACTGCCGGAATTCCACTTGGAAATACCCAAATTAAGATTGGTGAAAACGACGAAATTCTCGCAAAAGGCGATGGCATAATGAAAGGTTACTACAAAAAACCAAAAGAAACTGCCGAAGTTTTTACAAAAGACGGTTGGTTTAAAACCGGTGATGCCGGAAAATTTGACGAAAAAGGAAATCTCATCATTACCGACAGAATCAAGGATTTGATGAAAACTTCCAACGGAAAATATGTCGCGCCACAACCTATTGAAAATTTGTTATCCAACAATAATTATATTCAGCAAGTAATGGTGGTTGCAGAAGGAAAACCTTTCGTAACAGCTTTGGTTGTCCCCAATTTTGAATTTTTGATGGAAAAACTGAAAGAAATGAAAATTCCTTTCACGAATTGGAAAGACATTATTGATTTACAACAAATTAAAGATTTGTATCATCAAAAAATTGAAGAAATTCAGCACTCGCTTTCCGGTTTTGAAAAGGTAAAAAAATTCACGCTGATGCCTGCAGAATTTGAAATAAGTTCGGGAGAAATTACCCCAACTTTGAAGATAAAACGCAACATCGTTTTGCAGAAATATCAGGAATTGATTGAGAAAATGTATGGGAATTAGGTTGGAAGATCGAAGATGGAAGACGGAAGTCCGAAGATTTTGCTTCTGTCATTCTGAATGAAACGCAGTGAAATGAAGAATCTTTTTTATAATGAGATTCCTCGTTACACTCGGAAATCATAAGATTCGGCGATGCCAATGACACGCTGCTTAAATATTAAAAGAAAATCTTTGATTTTCAAACTTTTGTGAACTTATTAGAATCTAAACATCAAACTTAAAAACAGGAAATCAAAATTCTTTTGTGACTTTTGACTCCGTCGAATCTTCGATTTGTGGTTTTAAAAATCTTCGCGACCTTTGCAAAAACATCTTTAGATGTTTCTTTGTTTAACTTAAAATATTTCCAAAGTGAGCAAAAAATCTTTGCACTCTTTGCGTTTAAAATAAAATATGGAACAAGAATTTTTCGGAAATAACAATTTTAAGGTTTCCAACCAAACGGTTTCCGCAAGTTGTCCAAGCAACATTGCACTTATCAAATATTGGGGAAAATACACCAATCAAATCCCTGCTAATCCAAGTATTTCCTATACTTTGAACAATTGCAAAACCAATACAACAATGGAGTTTTTTGCTGATGAACCTTTTTCTGTCCAAACATTTTTGTCAGGAAATGAAGAAGTGAAATTTGCAGAAAAAATTTCAACATATTTCAAAAACATTCAACAATATCTTCCTTGGATTTTAAAAGGAAAATACATCATCAAAACCGAAAACACCTTTCCACACAGTTCGGGAATTGCAAGTTCCGCTTCCGGTTTTGGCGCAATTGCTAGTTGTTTGATGGAATTGGACGGAATTTTTTCACCCAACATCCAACATCCAACATCCAGCAGCAAGAAAGCAAGTTTTTTGGCTCGTCTTGGTTCCGGAAGTGCTTGCAGAAGCCTATACGATGGACTTGTAGTTTGGGGAAAAAACGACGAAGTAGAAGGAAGTTCAGATTTATTTGCCGTAAAATATCCTGATGAAGAAATTCATCCGATTTTCAAGAATTTTAATGATTGGGTGTTGCTCATTCACGAAGGTCAAAAATCGGTAAGTTCTACGGTTGGTCACGGTTTGATGAACACGAATCCTTACGCAGAACGACGTTTTCAAGAAGCGAGAGAAAACTTTGTTCCGATGAAAGAAATTCTAAAATCCGGTGATTTACAGAAATTTATCACATTGGTAGAACACGAAGCACTCACACTTCACGCCATGATGATGATGAGCGAACCTGCATTTATTTTGATGAAAACCGGAACTTTGGAAGTCATCAACAAACTTTGGAAATTCCGTAAGGAAACCGGAAATCCTTTGTTTTTCACTCTTGACGCAGGTGCGAACGTCCATCTTTTATTTCCGGAAAATGAAACCTCAAGAGCCATCAAAGATTTTATTTCTGCAGAATTGCTTCCGCATACGCAAAAAGGTGGTGTTGTGAAGGATTTTATGAAGTTTTAGGAAGTTGGGAGAAGGAAGTCCGAAGACCGAAGATTTTTAGCATTAACTAACCACAACTTTTGTCATTCCGTAGGAATCTCAACAGTTTAAAGATAATCCTTATTAATTTTGAATCTTTGTTTAGATTCCTACGGAATGCTCCAAAAAATTTTACACAGAAATTTTAGGATTAAAGATTCTGCGGGAAGTTTACAGAAAGGAACACGATTCTTGGAAACTGGATTTGGGAATTGGTGAACATTATGTGATTGAACTTTTTTCTTTTCCAAATCCGCCAAAACGTCTTTCAAGCCCTGAAAGTTGTGGGTTGCGACATCTAGCATTTTCCGTAGATAATGTTGAACAAAAACCAAACAAACTCATTTCTAAAGGTTTGGAATGCGAAGAAATCAGAATTGATGAATTCACCGATAAGAAATTCTTTTTCACGCAAGATCCGGATGATTTACCTTTGGAATTTTATGAAAATTTTAAAACCATAAAAGAAACAAAAGTTTTAAATTTAGAGATGGAACCAATTGAGAATATGAAGTTCACAAAAAATGAAAATCTTTGATTTTCCAAATAATGTTTCCTTTTGAAAAACTTTTAAAAAAATAATCTTTTGTAACTTTTGCGGTTAAGTCTTTAAAAAATTAATCGATGAAACTCTTCCACGTTATTCTCGGTGCCACACCAAAAGGCAGAAATATTGAACAGCACGATGTTTTCTTTGGTATTGCTGAACAATTTGAAGATTTAATTTCCGAAATGAAAGCATTTTGGAGCAATGCAAAAATTCACATCGACTGTTATCAGGAAGTGAAGTATGCTGATGGTTATGAAGTAAAAATCTTAGAAAAAACCGCTAAAAAAACGGACAATAAATTATTCTTCATCAATTTGGGTGGTTATAAACAGGGATTTTTTGAGGAATTTCACGAACAGCATTTGATGGTCGGAACATCTATGGGAGAAGTCATTAAAAAAGTGAAACAAACCGAGTTCTACAAAACAATGGGATTTGAAGGTGCGGTAAGTCACGTTGATGATAAACACGGCGTTGATATTGATGATATCTACGAAATTTCGGATTTGCTTTCTAAAGAAACCAAAGAAAAATATTCCATAATTTTAGAGAAATCAGATGCCGAGAATCAGGAAAATTATATGAAAATTGGTTATTTGAAAGTTTAAGAATCACAAGAATTAAATCAATGAAAAAAGCATTTTTCTTATTTTTTATGATCACTTCAATATTCTGTTTTTCCCAAAACGATAAAGCAGAAATTGAAAACGTCGTCAATCATTTTTTCACAGCGATGAGAAATGCCGATGGCACAACTTTGAAAAATACTTTTTCAGAAAATGTAGTTTTTCAAACCATTGATAAAAATGGAATTGTGAAAACTGAAGATGCTCATAAATTCGCAGAAAGTATTTCAAAATATTCAAAAAATGATTTGGATGAAAGGTTCAAAATCAAGAAAATTCTCACAGACGGAAATTTAGCTTCAGTTTGGATGAATTACGAGTTTTTCTTCAAAGGAAAAGTTTCACATTGTGGCGTGAACAGTTTTCAACTTGTGAAACAAAACGGTATTTGGAAAATTCAATACATTATCGATACGCGCAGAAAGTGTGAAAACTAATCTTCCTTCGCAAACTCTTCACGATTATCACTTTCTTCTTTAATGCCTTCTTCAATAAGTTCTTCCACTTCTTCGGCTTCTTCCTCGGAAAGTGTTTTTACTTCATCTTCCTGTTTATCGTCCTCGAAATCAAGATGAAACTCGCATAAAATCGGGAAATGGTCGGAACCGATATTTTCTAAAGTGTCCAATTTTTCAATAAAAATTTCCGGACTGTGAAACAATAAATCCAAAGGAACTCGGAAAAACCAGTACTTGGCGTGAAAAGTAGCCAAAATTCCACGACCAACTCTCGCGTCAATCAGTTCACTCGTTTTTCGGAACAAAATAGAAGTATCGCTCCAAGCAACGGTATTGAAATCGCCGATGACTAAACTCGGAATTTTCGTTTCATTAATTTTCTTCGCAATGCTCAGCAAATCGCCGTCGCGTTCTTTGGAAGTGGTTTCTTCCGTTGGACTTGGCGGTGGCGGATGAACTGCAAAAATTTGGAAAAATTTTCCCGCTTGTGTTTTGAAAATCGCTTCAATACTCGGTAAATCGTCTGCAACAAAATAGTGTGTCTGTACTTTTTCAAACGGAATTTTGGAGTAAAAATGCATTCCGTATGTGTTTTCCAAAGTCACTTTTTCGGTGTAAGGATAGTCGTTTTCAAAAATTAGGTTGGCTTTTTCCCAATCTTTGTTGCTTTCAATCGTGATGAAACAGTCGGGATTGTATTTTTTAATTAAATTTTCAAAACTTTTGTAATCTTTATTGAATTGATAGACATTCGCAGAAATCACTTTGATGGTTTCCGAAGAATATTTCGTGCGGTGTGAAAGCTTTTTCTTGTAAAATTTTGTATAACGAATAAGAATGTAAATGTGATAAATCGTGAGCAAAACCTGAACTCCATTAATCAACCAAAACCAAAGATTTTTCTCAACAAAAATAAAACTTAGTATTAATGTAAGAATCTGAAGGATAAGAATTTGCATCTTCATAAACTCCGGAACACGGAAAATCCAGTGTTGGTTTTTTGAAAACGGCAACACACTCAAAATAATGAGTAAGATTGAGAAAATGTTTAGAAAAAGTTCCATATTTTATCATTGCAAAGGACGTTTAAAAATCGCGAAACACATTATAATTTTTATAATATATTTTATAGGATATTGATGAACAGTGGTTTTGTATTTGCGGTTTTGCTTTTGTATTTTTGCGAGGAAATAAATCTTAAATCTGCGGTTTTTAGAAACGGATGGCTTCGCTTCAATCGCAATGACTAATAAAAAATCAAATGAAAATCGGAATTCTCGGAGGCGGACAATTGGGAAGAATGCTCATTCAAAATGCATTATCATATGATGACGAATGGTTTACACTCGACCCGGCGAAAGATGCGCCCTGTTCCGGAATTTCTCATTTTTCCAATGGAAGTTTCAACGATTTTGATACAGTTTTCGATTTCGGAAAAGGGAAAGATGTCGTTTCTATAGAAATTGAACATGTGAACGTTGATGCGCTTTTCGAACTTCAGGAAAACGGAATTAAAGTGATTCCAAGTCCGGAAATTATCAAAACCATTCAGCAAAAAATTCTGCAGAAAGAATTTTACAAAAAACACGACATTCCAAGTCCTGAATTTCAAGTCATTCAAAAAAAATCGGAGGCGACGTTCGCCTTGCCTTTCGTGCAGAAAATGAACACGGGAGGTTACGACGGAAAAGGCGTTCAGGTTATTAAAACAGAAGAAGATTTACAGCATTTGTGGGATTTTCCGTCGGTTTTGGAATCTTTAGTTGATATTGATAAAGAACTTTCCATCATCGTTGCTAAAAACGAAAACGGAGAAGTTAAAACTTTTCCTGTCACTGAAATGGTTGCAGACCCGAAATTGAATTTATTGGATTTTAATATTTGTCCCGCAAATATTTCTCAGGAAGTTCAAAATCAAATTGAAAAAATTGCAGAACAGTTCATCAATGCTGCAAATTCTTCCGGACTTTTCGCCATTGAATTATTTTTAGATAAAAACGGAAAAGTTTGGGTAAACGAAACCGCGCCAAGACTGCACAATTCCGGACATCAATCTCAGGAAGGAAACGCCAATTCACAGTTTGAACAGTTTTACAGAGTTTTGAAAAATTTACCTTTATCCGACACCGATAATTTTGGATTTTCAGGAATGCTGAATATGGTAGGTGAAGAAAATTTTTCTGGGAAAGTAAAATACGAAGGTTTGGATGAAGTTTTAAAATTGCCAAAAACCTACGTTCACCTTTACGGAAAAACCGAAACAAAACCCGGTCGAAAAATGGGACACATTAATGTTTTGGCAGACACCAGAGAAGAATTAATGGAGAAATTAATTCATATAAAATCTTTGGTGAAAGTAGTTTCTTAAATAGAAAGACACAAAGTTTTGCACAGAGGACACTACGAGTGAGTTAATCTGCTAAATCTGCGGAATCTGCGAGAGATTAAGCCTTCCTCCTCAACATTCCCGGTTTATAATTCGTGATAAAAACTCCGATAATAATCAAAATCGTAGCGAAAATAAACGCCGTCGAAATTTTTTCATTCAAAACCAGCCAACCTAGAATAATGGCAATAATCGTATTCACATAAGAAAGGTAGGAAATCTGTGTTGGCGAAATTTTCTTTAAAGCAAAGTGAAAAGCAAAATACGCCGCTATCGAACCAAAAACCGCTAAATAAATCATAGCCAGAATACTTCTTAACGTCCAGTTTTCAACGGAAGTGTGTTCCGAAAATAAAAATCCGAAAATAATCTGAACCACGGATGCAAAAGAGAACTGATAAAATAAATTCAACGTAATATTTTGATGCTGAAGATTCAGTTTTTTGGTGTAAACCGAACCTGCAGCCCAACCCGAAATCGCGATGAAAATAAAAATTACGCCCATTCTGTAATCGGGATTCAGCAAATCCTGCAATCCATCTTTGAAAATCAAAACTATACCTGAAAATCCAAGAAGAATTCCAAGAAGAGATCTAAAACTGAATTTTTGTAGTCCTACAAAAATACTCCCGATGAAAACCAAAAGTGGGGAAGTGGCACTAATCAGCGAAGCCAAACTGCTCGATAAATGTTCTTCAGCAACCGTTGTCATTCCGTTCGCAACAATCAGCATCAATATCGATAAGATGATTTGGATTCTGAAATTTTTCCAGCCAATCCATTCTAACTGTCCGGAAAATGCCAAAATAATCAAAAGCAAAGCCGCTGCAATTAACTGACGAATTCCTGCAACAAACCACGCCGGAATGCTTTCTACGGCAATTCTAATGCCCAGAAAAGTAGTTCCCCAAACAATGGCAACGGTGAGGATGGCAAAAATCAGTTTAGCGTCTTTCATCAGTTTTCAATTTTTTTTCAGCATTCATTTCAGAGAATAAATTTCGGGCTAAAAAAGCACAAATCAAACAGATGATGTACAAAATTCCGGTTACTATACTTGTGGAAATCTGTGTCGTCCTAAACCAATTTTTTTCATCAGAATTCCGCCACTTAAAGAACCCACAACAGCTCCGGCTTCAAAAAGTGCAATCACCAAACCTGCATCAGAAAGACTTCTGTGTAATGACTGCGTGACGTAAACACTCATGAAAACTCTGCCATTGTTCCCATTCTGTTGATAAGCATCACAAATGAAAGGAGCCAGTTTTTGCGGCTCAAATCACTGAAAGCGGTTTTGTAGGTGTTAAAGATTTTGTTCAGCATGATATCAGTCTTCACAAATCCTCTGAAATATGGAACGAATCTAAGCAATTAAATCACCGTAAACAAAGGCGGAAGCGCAACTTTACCGATTCTTAAAATTTAATTCATCTATAATTTTTGATTTTTTTTTAAAGCAAAGACCCAAAAAAGTTTTTGAAATTGAAAATTTCATGTTTTTAAGGCGGAAGGTTTTTGACTTTGTCCAAATTGAAAAATAATTTTTTTGATTAAAATAAAGCGAAGTGTCTTTGCGCCGTAATTTTGAATTTTCCCAATTAAAAAGCGGTTTGTGCCTTTGCGTTTAACTTTTCACATGGGATGTCTCCATCAAACAGTCATAATTTTCCTATCTTTACAAGAATAAATAAAAAGTAAAATGGTCGGAATTATTATGGGCAGCCAAAGCGATTTGGCAATTATGCAACAAGCGGCAGACTTCCTGAAAACTCTTGAAATCCCTTACGAACTCACAGTTGTATCAGCGCATCGAACACCCGAACGAATGTTTGATTATGCTAAAACTGCCAAAGATCGTGGCTTGAAAGTCATTATTGCAGGAGCAGGAGGTGCTGCACATCTCCCGGGAATGGTTGCAAGTTGCACAACGTTACCCGTAATCGGAGTTCCGATTTTATCATCGAATTCTATCGACGGTTGGGATTCTGTTTTATCAATTTTGCAAATGCCTTCGGGAATTCCCGTAGCGACCGTTGCTCTGAACGGTGCGACAAACGCCGGAATTTTAGCCGCAAAAATCATCGGAAGCGCTGATGAAAATGTGTCAACGAAACTCCAAAAATATCAGGATACCTTAAAAGACAAAGTTTTGGGAACGGTGGAGGAAATTAGGAAAAGCCATCCGAATTCTTACGATTAAATAATTGTTTTGAAGCCGGGAACCTGCTTTCCACTGCAATCTTTTGCTTTTCCTTATGTGAAAAAAAGCAAAAGTATTTCCGCTTCAATCAGGGCTAGTAAAACAATAGGTCATTTGAAGGAGTGAAGTACAAAGAACTAACGAAACAATCTCAAAAGAATTTAAAGTAAAAATTTAGGTTTGTCACATCCGATTTATAATCACAATCTAATCTTCGGGAAATAATCAATTTAACCACAAAAAAGCTCCCGGAAACTCCCTACGCCAGTACATTTCATTATGTTTTCCATCTTCATCGGAGCGGTTGTAGATGTTTTTCGCTTTTACTTTTCTCAATTTCAAATTGTTGATGACTTTCAAAGTCTGTTCATCCATATCTTCAGATTCGTGTTTGCCTTGCACGAAATAGTATTTTTGTCTTTTAAGATTGCTATTTGTATTTCGGATATAATCATTCAGTTCTTTTGCATTAAACCAGAATGCATTACTAAACGCCAATATATTTCCGAATGTTTCAGGATGTTTTACACCACCGTAAACAGAAATCAGTGCGCCAAGCGAACTTCCTCCAAGTGTGGTATATTTTCTACAAGATTTTGTACGGTAGTTTTTATCGATATAAGGTTTCAAAGTTTCTACGATAAATTTCATATAATTTTCACCGTTTCCACCGCCGTATTTTTCATTTTTGAAAGGTGAGAGTTCCTCAATACGTTTTTCTCCACCATTGTCAATTCCAACAATGATGGCACTTTCTTTATTTTGAGCAAAAATTCGGTTCAGGCTTTCATCAATCTGCCATTCTCCTGCATAGGAAGTGCGGTCATCGAAAAGGTTTTGCCCGTCGTGAAGATACATCACAGGGTATTTCTTCCTTGAAGTTTCATAATCAGGAGGAAGGTAAATCCAAATTCTTCGATTTCGTTCCAACTGAGGCATCTCAAAATGATCGGAAATAATTTTAACATTAGCCTCTGCTGTGGAAGGTTTTTCCTGTGCATTAACATTCAAAACAAATAGAAAAACGAAAAGAAGAATAGAATTTTTCATACCCTAAAAATAAGAAAAGACTCCCAATTCGGAAGCCTCTTCTGCTATAAAAAGTAAAATGAAAGTCAATTTAGTTTAGTACAAAGTTTTATTTAAAGTACACCCACTTTTTTCATACAAGATTTCATTTTCTGGTAAGTTCGTTCAATATCGTGATCTAAACCAATGGAAAAGCGTATTAAACCCGGCGAAAGTCCCATTTCTTTTTGTTCATCTTCCGGAATTTCTGATGAGGTTGAGGTTCCAGAAGCTGAAAATAGTGTTTTGTAAAATCCTAAACTTACCGCAAGATAACCGAGGTTTTCATTCTGCATCATTTCAATCAGTTCATTAGCCTTTTCTACAGTTTCTACATCTAAAGCGATTAAACCTCCAAAACCATATTCTTGGTGAATCATAGTTTTGTACAATTCGTGTTGTGGATGACTTTTTAATCCGGGATATTTCAGCTTAAGGCCGTCCTGTTCCCATTTTTCTGCCAAAAATTGTGCGTTTTCACTATGTTTTTTCATCCTGATATGAAGTGTTCTCAAATTTTTCAGAATACTTGCTGCACGAAGGCTGTCCATTGTTGGTCCCAACAACATACATGCTCCGGAATTCACATCTTTCAAATCATTGATCAGTTCTTGAGTGCCACATACCACACCTCCAACGGTATCACTGCTTCCATTGATGAATTTGGTAAGTGAATGAATGGTAACATCAGCGCCTAAAAGTTGTGGAGAAACTGTAAGTGGTGAAAAAGTATTATCAACCACCAATTTCAGATTGTGTTTTTTTGCAATTTTCGATAGTTCCTTTAAATCTGCAATTTCTAGAAGAGGATTGCTAACGGTTTCGCTGTAAATCACTTTTGTGTTTGCATTAATGGCGTCTTCAACCTTTTGTAAATCGGTTATATCCACAAATGAGGTTTCGATCTTGAAACCGGGAAGAAAATTTTTCATAAAAGCGTAAGTGCCTCCATAAATTGTTCTGCTAGAGATAATGTGATCACCACTTTTGCACAATTGAAGAAGAGTAGAAGTAATAGCACCCATTCCTGAAGCGGTAACATTTGCACTTTCCGTACCTTCCATTTTTGCCAAAGCTGCCGATAAATAAAGATTGCTGGGCGAAGAATGACGCGAATATAGATAACAGCCTTCAGCATTGCCTTCAAACGTGTCAAACATTTTTTTTGCTGAAAGAAATGTGTAGGTTGAACTGTCAGAAATTGAAGGGTTGACACCTCCAAATTCACCAAAATATTGTAAATCCTGAATGTGGTTTGCTGCGTTAAAATCTTCCATTTTTCTTTAATTTTTGTTTCTTAAAAATCAGAATAAATCGACTTTAATACAATAATCTTGGTGATTTTTAGAAAATAAATTTAAATTTTAAATGATTTTTTGAATATTAATCTAAATTTGCAAGGTGTATTTCTCATTCACCAAAAATATTTCTGATGCAACTTGACGAAAAGGATAGAAAATTGCTTTTTTTATTGCAAACCGACTCTAAAAAAACCACGAAAGAACTTGCCAATGAGCTCGATTTATCGGTCACTGCAGTTTTTGAGAGAATTAAAAAACTGGAGAAACAGAATGTTATCGAGAAATATGTGGCTCTTATCGATAAACAGAAAGTTCATAAAGATTTCATAGTGCTTTGCCACGTAAAACTTTTACAACACCGCAAAGAATATATCACCCAGTTTGAAAAAGAGATTGTAGCGTTCCCAGAAGTTTTAGAATGCTTCCATGTGAGTGGAGATTACGATTATATTTTGAAAATCTGCGTTAAGGATATTAAAGATTATCGGGAATTTATGGTAACCAAACTGACAAATTTACAGAACATTGCGAGTACACAAAGCTCATTTTCTATAAAGGAAGTAAAACATACAACGGTAATTTCTACAGACTGATTATTTGCTGAAGAAATCCATCAAATCCATATAGTTTTTCTGGTTAACGCCGTGTCCACTCACATACTCTCTGAATGTGAAGTAACAACCCAAATCATATAATAAATCTGCTGCTTTTCGGCCCCATTCTAAAGGGATAATTGCGTCATCATTGCCGTGCGAAATGAAGAAACGAAGATGCTCCAGCTTCTTCTTGTCTTTCACAATATCACCCATAATTTTAGGCTCAGGATAGCAACTTAAACACGCTATTTTCGAAAACAGATGAGGGTTTTTAAGCGCTAAAGCATAGCTTAGGATTCCACCCTGACTAAAGCCGCACAAATGGTTTGCTCCAGTTGTGATGCCATATCTTTTTCTTACATCCACAATGCTATGTAAAAGTGCATTTAAGGATTCGATTGCTTGTTCTTTATTGATGAATTTTTCCTGATCCATAAAATCGATATCATACCACGAATAACCTTCATAATCTGTATTTCTTGGTGCACGGTAACTTACTACCAACCAATTTTCGGGAAGGGTAGGAACGAAAGAAAACAAGTCTTCTTCATTGCTTCCGTATCCGTGAATCATAAACAGTATTGGAGTTTCGGATGTGATATTTTGAGGTTCACGAACCAGATATTGTAATTCCATAAAGCAAAGATAAATTAAAATTCTAATGATAAAAATGAGAATTTATGAACTCTAAATCATGTTTGAAAAACATAAATCCGGACAATTGTCCGGATTTATTAATATTTTATTTTTTTAGATTTCTCGTTTTGGTGTCGCTATAACTCTGTTCAATTTTATCCAGCCGAATTTTTCAAGAAGCAACATTATTAAATACGTCACGTCAATCTCGTGCCATCTTACACCCCCAAAATTGGCTCTTCCTCCATATTTATGGTGATTATTGTGATAACCTTCTCCCAGCATTAACCAATCGAAATGAAAAAGATTTTTAGAAGTATCTTTTACTTTAAAATTCACATAGCCGTAAATGTGTCCAAACCAATTGATAATCATCCCATGAATTGGCGCCATTAAATATGCTACAGGCAAAAATAACCAATGCCACCATTGATCTGCAAAAAAGATGAAAAACAAGGTGTAAAGCACTCCCCAGCCTAATCTAGAACCCCAAGAACTCGCAAAACGATCAAATGATTTCCATTGCGGAACATTCTTGGTGAATTTTTCTTCTACCACAATTTTCTGTTTATTGATTTGTTGGTAGATATTTTTTGTTCTCCACATCATTGCTAAAGGATTAGGATCATATTTTGGAGAATGGGGATCTTTCTCGGTATCAGCAAAAGCATGGTGCATTCTGTGCATTACACCATAACCGTAAGCGCTTAAGTAATTGGAACCCTGAGTGATCCACGTTAAAACATAACACAGCTTTTCTCCAAATTTAGACATCGTAAAACTTTGATGCGCAGCGTATCGGTGAAGAAAAAACGTCTGAAAGAATAGTCCTGAATACCACAGAACTATGATGAAAATTATTATTGCCATTTAAACTTTTATTAGATATTACAAAGTTAGTGATTTTCAATCTTTTCTAAATAGAAAAGCCGGAAATTTCCGGATTTTTAACAAATTTTATTCATGACTTAAATAGTTTTTACAATAAAGTAATTTTTCTTTCCTTTTTGCAATAAAAGAAATTTACCGTCGATTAAATCGCTTTCCTGTGTTGTAAAAGTGTCGTTTACTTTTTCTTTATTTACAGAAATGGCATTGCCTTTCAGCTCGCGTTGTGCCTCACTTTTAGATTTCAGAAACCCTGACTTATCTGAAAGAAGATCAACGATGTTGGCGCCAACAATTTCAGCCTTTGCAGCTTCTATTTGCGGAACACCATCAAAAATCTCAAGGAATAATTCTTCATCAAGCTTTACAAGATCTTCAGCAGTAGAACGTCCGAAGAGAATTTCAGAGGCTTTCACTGCTTTTTCATATTCTTCTCTGTTATGAACCCAAACAGTTACTTCTTCAGCCAGTTTCTTCTGCAATTTTCTTTCGTGAGGTGCAATTTTATGCTCTTCAATAAGGTTATCAATCTCATCTTTACCAAGGAAGGTGTAGAATTTAATAAATATCTCGGCATCTTCATCCGTTGCATTCAGCCAAAATTGGTAAAATTTATAAGGCGAAGTTTTCTTCGCATCGAGCCAATAATTTTCACCACTTTCAGATTTTCCAAACTTAGAACCATCTGCTTTTGTAATGAGTGGAACGGTCAGAGCAAATGCTTCTCCCTGCACTTTACGGCGTATCAGTTCTGTACCGGTGGTGATATTTCCCCATTGGTCAGAACCGCCCATTTGCAGTTTCACGTTTTTCTCTTTGTAAAGATGCAGAAAGTCGTATCCCTGTAAAAGTTGGTAAGTAAATTCAGTAAAACTCATTCCTTCAACACCTTCTTCACCGGAAAAACGTTTTTTCACAGAGTCTTTTGCCATCATATAATTCACTGTGATGTGCTTTCCGATGTCTTTTGCAAACTGTAGGAACGAGATGTCCTTCATCCAGTCGTAGTTATTTACCAATTCTGCGCGGTTTTCACCTTCGCCTGTAAAATCAATAAATTTAGACAGTTGCGCTTTTAGGCAATCTACATAATGGTTCAGCGTGGCTTCATCCAAAAGATTTCTTTCTGAAGATTTTCCCGAAGGATCGCCAATCATTCCTGTAGCGCCACCAACCAAAGCAATAGGTTTGTGTCCGTGCTGCTGAAAATGAGCCAAGATTTTTATCTGTATCAAACTTCCGATGTGCAGTGAGTCTGCAGTAGGATCGAAGCCGATATAAGCCGTTGTAATTTCCTTATTAAGTTGTTCATCGGTTCCGGGCATCATATCAGCATACAGTCCGCGCCATTTCAGTTCTTCAATAAAAGCATTCATTCCGTCAAAATTTTGATGTGCAAAGATAGTATTTTCGGTTGATTTTGGGCGTGTCCCTCGCTCACTCATTATTTCGACGCTCCTCCTTCGTCGTCGCGACAAACCATACATTCGCTCGGGTCGTGCTGTTCAGGGCTGCACTTCGTTTCGGTATTTCGCTGCGCTGCATACTGCTCGCACCCTTACCATCACTCACGCGGAAAAGGCGGAGACATTAAAATTGATAGTTTTTGAAAAAATTATATAACCACTTTTACTTCTGTTGGAACAACAATTGAAAACATTATAAAAAAAATGAAGTGAAAATCTCGATCTCAACTCTTTTATTATCAGTAGTTTTAGTTATAGGTTGCACAAAGCAATCAAAAGAACTTACAGAAACCCTAGGAGATACAACAGGAAATATTGTATCAACTACGGTAGATTCTGTGGTTTCGGATACAATTATTACAGATTCACTTAACGCATTTCAAAGAAACATTTCAAATTTTGAAAAAGAAGGAAAGTATGAAGCCATTTACGAAGGCGAAGGAAAAACCTTTAAAATCACATTCAGAAGTGATGAAGAAGGTACACCTGTAGTTGTGATTTCAGATAATGGAAAAGATTTTCCTTGGCTTTATTTACAAACCAAAACAGATTCCACAGCAACCTATAAAAACGCAGATAAGTTACCAGAATTCTTTATTTCAGACAATACCGCTTCTTTCAAACTAGAAAATACGATTTACCGTTTAAAAGCGAAATAAAGACTAAAATTCATTAATTTTTAAATCGTGCAAAAATCCGTAATTTCGCACGACGATGAAAGAACAGCAACTTTTAGAACTCATTCTTCAAGCAAGCCGAAAAGATCAAAAAGCACAAACCAGGCTCATCAATCTTTTTTGGGTGGATGTTTTTTCATTTGTGCTCAAAAAAGTGAATGATGAAAACGATGCCGATGAAATTACGGTGAATGTTTTCTCAAAAGTCTTAAGCAAATTGGATTTATACGACCCTAATTTTCAATTTAAAACTTGGATATTAACGATTGCACAAAATACCATTATTGATTTTTGGAGAAAAAGAAGTCGTGAAAATGAAGATGCAACTGAAGATCTACATGATGTTCGCAATCAATTTGCCAAATCTCCCGAAGAACTTTTAATTTCAGAAGAAGACCAACAAAAAATCCAGAAAATCGTAGAAAGTATGGATAATAATTATCAGGAAATCATACGTTTACGATTTTTTGAAGAAAAAAGCATCAAAGAAATTTCTGAGGAACTCAATTTATCCGTTTCCAATACGAAGGTTCGTATTATGCGCGCCAAAAAAGTCCTCGCCGAACTTCTCAAAAACCACGATTTCGATACTGAATAGTCTGAAGTCCGAAGTCCGAAGAATTTTAATTAAATGAACTTATTGAATTTAAAAAGTTCATCTTTTGATGAACCTTTGCGACCTTAAAAATATTTTTCAAAGCTATAAAATAAAATCTTTGCGTTCTTTGCGTTTAACATCAAGCATTCAAATCCCAGCACCTAACCAAAAAATATTCCTTATTTTTGTACATTCAATTCAAAAAATGGAAAATCCAACTCAAGATACTACCATCCAAAAACCCAAATGGATTCGCGTAAAACTTCCCACCGGAAAAAATTACCGTGAACTCCGTACTTTGGTCGATAAATATAAACTGAACACCATCTGCCAAAGTGGAAGCTGTCCAAATATGGGTGAATGTTGGGGTGAAGGTACTGCAACGTTTATGATTTTGGGAAATATCTGCACCAGAAGTTGTGGATTTTGTGGTGTAAAAACCGGAAAACCTCTAGATGTCAATTGGGATGAACCTGAAAAAGTAGCGCGCTCCATCAAATTAATGAAAATCAAACACGCCGTTCTCACTTCAGTAGACCGTGACGATTTAAAAGATATGGGTTCCATTCTTTGGGCAGAAACTGTAAATGCAGTTCGCAGAATTTCACCGGGAACAACAATGGAAACATTGATTCCGGATTTTCAGGGGATTCATAAACATATTGATCGTTTAGTAGAAGTTGCTCCCGAAGTAATTTCCCACAATATGGAAACCGTGAAACGTTTGACCCGTGAAGTAAGAATTCAGGCCAAATATGAAAGAAGTCTGGATGTACTGAAGTACCTGAAAGACGCCGGACAAAACCGCACCAAAACCGGAATTATGCTTGGTTTGGGCGAGGAAAAGGATGAAGTATTCCAGACGATTGAAGAGGTTCGCAATGCGAATGTGGATGTTATTACATTAGGGCAATACCTTCAGCCAACCAAAAAACATTTGCCGGTTAAAAAATTCATCACGCCTGAAGAATTTGAAGAGTATGGTGCATTTGCCAGAAGCCTTGGATTCCGCCACGTGGAGAGTTCACCGTTGGTAAGAAGTTCCTACCACGCTGAAAAGCATATTCATTAAAACAAACGAAATTTAACGCATCTTTTAGGTGCGTTTTTTTATTCCCCTCCTTTGAAGGGGGTGGAAAAATTTGGTAAAATTTTGAAGGGTTGGTTTGAAAATATTATCTTTAAATCTTCAATCAAAAAATTTAAAATTATGAAAACGCCACTTTTTACCATCCTTCTTTCTGCTTCTCTATTCACACTTTCGTGCAAAGAAAATAAGACCACCGATAAAGAAAGTACATCAACTTCACAAACTGTAAAGGAAAATAACATCAAAACCGAAGAACTGAAAACCGAAATTAATGGTGTTATGCACCGTTCTTTCGCGGCATACAATCCGGATTTGGAAGGAAAGTTACCCGTGGTTTTCGTTATTCCTGAATGGTGGGGCTTGAATGATTATGCCAAAAACCGGGTGAAAATGCTTGCGGAATTAGGGTATTATGCAGTTGGTGTTGATTATTACGGCAACCAGAAAGTAGTGAATACGCCTGAAGAAGCCCAGAAACTGTCTTCCCATTTCTATGAAATTCCTATTGATGCCAGGAGAATGTTCGATGCGGCCAAACATCAGGTGATTCTTGCAGACAAAGCTGATTATAGCAAAATGGCGATTATCGGTTACTGTTTCGGCGGAGCGCAGGCTCTGAATATGGGAAGACAGTCCGACGATTTTAAGGGGGTAGTAAGTTTCCACGGAAATTTGAAAACCGGCGTTAGAGCGAAAAACAATAAAGTAAAATACCTAATCGCCAACGGTGCCAACGACGAATTTGTGTCTAAAGAAGAAATTGCAGCTTTCAAAAAAGAAATGGATTCAGCGAAAATCAATTATACGTTTATTGATTATCCGAATTCTTTACACTCTTTCACGAACCCTGAATCAACGGAAATGGGTAAAAAATTTAATATGAAAATTGCCTACAACAAGGAAGCTGATGAAAAATCGTGGAACGATATGAAGAAGTTTCTGGCTGAAATATTTAAATAAAAAAGTTAAATAATTTAGTAATGAATAGAATTGAAATTCCTTTAAATAAAAGAAAAATCATATTACTTACTATAGGTTCTTTAGCTTTTGTTTTAATAGGGACCCTGTTTATTCTTTCGCCCGGAATGTTCAGTTCGTTTTTACTTAACAATGACGGAATTGTGAGAATAGTTGGTATGGTATCAGTTCTGTTTTTTGGAGCTGCAGGCATTCATGGTTTGATAAAATTATCTGATAAAACTCCCGGATTGGTGATCGATGATGAAGGTATTATTGAAAATACTAATGCTAAGAGTACTGGACGGATTAAGTGGGAAGATATCAATAATATAGAATCTCACCGTGTGGTTTCGGAAAAATTCATTCGCATCTCCGTTAAAGACCATCAGAAGGTCATAAATAAGGCAACCGGATTAAAAAAACAGCTGTTAAATGCTAATTTTAAAACCTACGGAACCCCAATTTCAATAACGGCCTCAACAATAAAATATAATATTGATGAGTTGGAGCATCTTTTGAAAATCAAATTTAAGGAGCAGCGTGAAAAACAGTAGAACGTTGTATAACTCTTATTATAAGAACTGAAACCGCCGCAACAAAGTTGCGGCGGTCCTTTTAAACTATAATTTAATTTATTATTTTTTTTGTGGTTTTTTTCGCTGGAGCAGGAGTTGCCGGAGTTTCTTTGAAAAACTTCCTCAGTTTCCAAGCCATTTTTTCGTGCTCTTGAATGAGACCAGTTAAGAAGTCTGCGGTTCCAACGTCCTCATATTTGGTATCGCATTCATCAATAAATTTTCTTAATGCTTTTACGATAGTTTCGTGGTCCGAAACCAATTCTTTCAACATACCTTGGTTATCAGGCACTTTTCCTGGAGTTTCTTTCAGTTGAGAATGTTTTGCAAATTCAGAAGTGGTTCCAATTGCAGTTCCACCTAATGTAGAAATTCTTTCTGCAACTTCGTCAATAGCATCTGCAATGGCATCATATTGTGCTTCAAACAACAGGTGAAGTTCCATAAAGTTATCTCCTGAAAGATTCCAATGGAATTTTCTTAATTTAATGTAAAGTACATTGCCGTCTGCTAAAACTTTGTTTAGAATCTCATTAACGGCTTTTAGATTTTTGTCTGTAATTCCTAAATCAGGTTTCATATAAAAGTATATTTTATTTATAAACTTAAGTTGCCTTCCACACCATCACTGTTATCGGTTTTGTTTCCCGTTACCGCTGCAGTAATAAAGGTAAGCATCGAAACAAATTTTCCTGCTTTTGTATCCCAATAATAAGTTTCATCAGGTGTAACACGTATAATGGAAACTTTTGGATCCTCTTTTCCTTCCTCAAACCAAGCATTTGCAAATACCGACCATTTTTCTTCTATAGTAGTCTTGTCAGTATAAATGAACGCTTTTCCGTAAATAGAAAGATATTCTGAGCTGCCATTATTCATAAAATAAAGCTGAACACGATTGTCTTCTTTTATCTCAAAGTTTTTGTTGCTGTCATTACTACTGATAAACCATAAATTGCCTTCATCATCACATTCTTGCAACGACATTGGTCTTGCGTTATTAGGTAATGTGGAAAGTTCAGTACAAAACATACATATTCTGGCACTTTCCGAAAGTTCTTTTAATTTTTTTACAGCATCTTTGTTGTTCAGATTTTCTGTTGACATAATTAATATTTTGTTATTTGGTTAGTCCTCCTTTTCGTTACCGTTAGCACACCAATTTAGAGCCTTAGAAAGATTCTCTCTTGGAAAAGATCTAAATTCGCCCGGCATCATTACGCTGAAAATTTCCGTAAATTTTTGTACAGATTTTTGGTCGGTTACAATCGCCACTCTGTTCCATTTTGTAATATTTTTCAAGCCAAGTAAAGCGTCCTGAATCCAAGCTCCGAATGTGAAGTTTTCAACATCAGTATTTAAAAGAAGCAAATAATTCAGTTCATCATACTGGTTTACTTTAGCTTGCACATGAGGAAAAACAAGGTTTTCAAAATCTTCCTTGTTTACTTCTCCTTGGGCTTGAAATGCAGCTACATTATCAGGAGTATCTGCTAAAACGGTAATCATAATTTAATTTTGTGATTTGCTTATACAAATCTATTCTTAAAAGCATTTTTCTTGCTTACACCATTTTTAAAGAATGTTATATAATTCTATAAAATGACATTTTCTCATTGAATTTTAAATTAATTTTACCTTAAATATTTCTTTTCTATTGAAAAATTCTTTTATAACATTCACTAACAAAGGTATCTATTGTGTTCCTGGAAAATTTTATATTGATCCTTGGAGACCAGTAGATTTGGCTTTAATTTCCCACGGTCACGGCGATCACGCACGTTGGGGAATGAAAAAATACTTATGCCACGAGTTTACAAAACCAATTTTGAAACATAGAATTGGTGAAGATATTGAAATCCAAACTGTAAAATATGGTGAGCAAATTAGCGTTAATGGCGTAAAAGTTTCCTTTTTTCCGGCTGGTCATATTGTTGGTTCTGCGCAAATTCGTATGGAATACAAGGGATTTGTGACGGTTTTTTCCGGCGATTATAAAGTTCAAGACGACGGAATTTCCACACCATTTGAATTGGTAAAATGCAACGAATTCATTACCGAAAGCACTTTTGGACTACCAATTTACAACTGGCTTTCTCCCGAACTATATTCCGAGCAAATGAAAACTTGGGTTGAGAAAAATCGAGAACAAGGAAAAACCTCTATTTTTATTGGTTATTCTTTAGGAAAAGCACAACGCATTATGAAATCTGTGGAAGGTTTTGGAAAAATTTTCGTTCACAATTCTATCGGAAAACTAAACGAAGCGATTGAATCTGTAGGAATTAAACTTCCTGATTATGAAACAGTTTACTTTAATGAAGATTTAAAAAAATTAAACGGAGAAATTGTGATTTTACCACCCGCTTTGTTAGATTCTAACTTAATCCGAAAAATTCCAAATCGTGCCACAGGAATTTGTTCCGGTTGGATGCAGGTTCGCGGTTCCAGACGTTGGCGTTCTGCTGATGCAGGTTTTGCAGTTTCCGATCACGCTGATTGGAACGGACTTTTACAAACCGTAAAAGCAACGGAAGCCGAAAAAATTCACGTAACGCACGGACAAACCGAAGTTTTTTCTAAATATTTAAACGAAATCGGAATTCAAGCCGAACCTGTAAAAACCATTTTCGGTGATGAAGAAATTGAAGAAAAAGAATTGATATATTAGATATCAGATTTCGGACATCAGATATCATACTTTTAAAATTTGAACTTGGAAATCTCCATTTACTACTATAAACTAAAATATACCAGTTATGTATTTAGGGTTAATTTTGAAACACAAAGATTATCAATGGTTTACGAAATACTTTAGAGAGCAAAGATTGCGAATAAATTCGCATTGAAGCATTCGCTTAATAAATTCAGTTTACTGAATTAACTTTGCTTACTCAAATATTAAATGCAAATCAATATCCTTTGTGTTTCAAAATTCTAAAATTTTGATTTACATTTATTTATGACTTTTTTTTGCAAATACATAATAGATTAAAATATAAAAACATTAAACTTTAAGAATCTGAAATCTGATGTCTGTAATCTGACATCCAAATTATGAAACGCTTCGCACAACTCATATCATCTCTGGAAAGCACTAACAAAACCAACGCAAAAATTGAGGCGATGGTTCATTATCTGCAAACGGTACCGGAAAATGATAAGTTGTGGTTTTTAGCACTTTTCACAGGAAAACGTCCGAAAAGACCTGTTAATACTGCGTTTCTAAGAACTTGGGCTTTGGAAATTACGCAACTTCCGGAATGGCTTTTTTTAGAAAGTTATTCATCGGTTGGAGATTTAGGCGAAACTTTATCGTTGATTTTACCACCACCCAATTCAAAAATTGAAAAATCTTTGTCACAATGGATGGCAGAACTTATTGATTTAAAGGACAAAACCGACGAAGAAAAAAAACAATATGTTTTAGAATCTTGGGACGGTTTAGATTATACCGAACGATTTATTTTCAATAAATTAATTGGCGGAAGTTTCCGAATCGGAGTTTCTAAAAAATTGTTAATCAATGCATTGTCAAAATACTCTGGACTTGATACCAGTCAGTTGATGCACAGTATAATGGGAAAATGGTCGGTAGAAGATGAATTATTTGAAGATTTAATCGCTGGAACTAATATCAATCCTGACAATTCCAAACCATATCCGTTTTGTTTGGCTTATCCTTTAGAAAAGGAAATTCAAGAGTTGGGTAATTTGGAAGATTGGCAAGCCGAATACAAATGGGACGGCATTCGCGGACAATTAATCAAAAGAAATGAGGAGATTTTTCTCTGGTCAAGAGGTGAAGAATTGGTTTCACCACAGTTTCCGGAATTGGTTTCAGAACTTGAAAACTGGAAAGGAAACTTTGTTTTAGACGGCGAAATTTTAGCGGTTTTGGATAATAAAGTTTTGAATTTTAATGAATTACAAAAACGACTAAACCGAAAAACGATTTCCAAAAAAATGATGGAGGAAATTCCAATCAAAGCCTTTGTTTATGATATTTTAGAATATGGTAATGAAGATTTGAGGGAAAAACCACTTTCAGAAAGAAGAAAAATATTAGAACAATTATTAAAGGAAAATCCTTCCGAAAAAATTATCATTTCCGAAATTATTGAAGCGAAAAATTTTGAAAATCTTGCTGAAATTAGAGAAAAATCACGAGAAAATAATAGTGAAGGTTTAATGCTGAAACAGAAAAATTCCGTTTATCATTCTGGAAGAAAAAAAGGCGATTGGTGGAAATGGAAAGTGGATGCTTTAACGATTGATGCGGTTTTAATCTACGCTCAAAAAGGAAGCGGAAGAAGAAGCGGATATTACACCGACTACACTTTTGCCGTAAAAAAAGAAGATAAATTAGTCACGATTGCTAAAGCATATTCCGGATTAACCGACAAAGAAATTATGGAAGTCAGCAAGTTTGTCACCAAAAATTCTTTAGAAAAATTTGGTCCGGTTCGTACCGTAAAACCGGAATTGGTTTTTGAAATTGCATTTGAAGGTATTGGTTTCAGCAACCGTCATAAATCTGGTGTTGCGCTACGTTTTCCAAGGATTTTACGATGGCGAAAAGATAAAAATGTAGATGAAATTGATGATATTGAAGAAGTGAAAAAATTGATTAAATAAATATCGGATGAATTAAAAATATTATTTATCCGATATTAAAAATTGATTTCGTATTTTTGTGAAATGAAAAATTGGAAAGATTTTAATTACCAATTTGATGGTTTTGAAAAGCAATTAGAACGGATTGAACAAAAGAAAGTTCAGTTGGATAATTTACGCCCGATTCCGGAAATTGCCCTAAAAAAAATCAAAGAAAGTCTTACTTTAGAATGGACTTACAATTCCAACAGCATTGAAGGAAATACGCTCACTTTACAGGAAACGAAAATGGTTATTGAGGAAGGATTTACCATAAAAGGAAAATCTTTGCGAGAGCATTTTGAAGCCGTAAATCATCAGGAAGCGATTGAATTGGTTGAAAAATTAGCGACTAAAAACTATGTTTTAAAAACTTCCGCTGTTTTGGAAATTCACAGTTTGGTTTTGCAAAAAATTGAAAAAGATTTTGCGGGAAGATTTCGCACCAGTGGAGTTCGGATTTCGGGCGCTAATTTCGTTCCGCCAAATGCGCTGAAAGTTCCGGATTTTGTTGATGAATTGATTGATTGGACGAATTCTGAAAACTTAAATTCAATTATAAAATCGGTGATTTTTCATCATCGTTTTGTTTGGATTCATCCTTTTTTTGATGGGAATGGAAGAACGGTTCGCTTACTTTTTAATTTGCTTTTGATGAAGGAAGGTTTTCCACCGGCAATTATTTTAAAGAACGACCGAAAAAAATATTATGATGCATTAAATAAGGCAAATCAAGAAGATTATTCAAAATTAATGTTATTGATTTTTCAGGCGTTGGAAAGGAGTTTAGATATTTATTTGAGCAGTTTAAATAATTCTTACGACCAATACCAACCGATTTCAAATATTGTAAAAGAAGACCGAGTTCCTTACGGAATTGAGTATGTAAGTTTGCTTGCAAGACAGGGAAAAATTGATGCTTTCAAAGAAGGCAGAAATTGGCTCACAACAGAAGAATCCATTTTAAATTATATTGAAAATCGCGACAGAAAACGAAATTTGAATGATTGATTTTTTTATCTCTCACAGATTTCACAGATTTACACAGAAAATTTTACATTAAAAATCCGTGTTCATCTGTGAAATCTGTGAGCAATGATCTTTTCCTTAAATAAAATGAACAATTTCCAAAATTCCAACGGCTACAAAATCATCCACAATTGGATGAGCGAGAAAGGTTTTCAACCTTTCGGATTTCAGGCAGAAACTTGGGAAAAATTTTCAAAAAATTATAGTGGAATGGTGATTGCTCCCACCGGTTTTGGAAAAACGTTTTCCGTTTTTTTGGCAGTCATCAATGATTTTTTAAATTATCCAGAAAATTATGGAAATGGACTGAAATTGTTATGGATTACACCTTTGCGAGCATTAGCGAAAGATATTGCAAAAGCAATGTCAGATACCATTGACGAAATTGGTTTAGATTGGGAAGTTGCCGTCAGAAATGGAGACACACCGAAAGAAGAACGGGCAAAACAAACCAAAAAAATGCCCGACATTCTTATCGTAACTCCCGAAAGTTTGCATTTGCTTTTAGCACAAAAAAACCATCAAAGTTTTTTCAAAAATTTAAAATGTATCGCCGTTGATGAATGGCACGAATTGCTCGGAACAAAACGTGGAGTGATGGTAGAACTCGCCATTTCCAGAATTTTCAGTTATCAGAAAAATATAAAAATTTGGGGAATCACCGCAACCATAGGCAATTTAGACGAAGCCTTGGAAGTTTTAATTCCCTATAAAATCAAAAAAACAAAGGTTGTTGCTAAAGAAAAGAAGAAAATTGACATTCTTCCCGTTTTTCCCGACCAAGTTGAAATTTTGCCTTGGGCTGGACATTTAGGCGGAAAATTGGCGGATAAAATTGTCCCCATCATTTTAGAAAGTAAAACGACTTTGGTTTTTACCAACACTCGAAGTCAGGCTGAAATGTGGTATCAGATTTTGTTGAATGAATATCCGGATTTTGCGGGACAAATCGCGATTCATCATAGTTCTATTGACCGAGAATTGCGAATTTGGATTGAAGAAAATTTAAGTTCGGGTTATTTAAAAGCCGTGATTTCTACGTCATCTTTGGATCTGGGTGTAGATTTTAAACCTGTGGACACCGTAATTCAAATCGGTTCGAGTAAAGGTGTTGCGAGATTTTTGCAACGCGCGGGAAGAAGTGGACATTCACCTTTTGAAACATCAAAAATTTATTTCGTTCCCACACATTCTTTGGAATTGATTGAAGTTTCCGCTTTGAAAGAAGCCGTCAAACAAAAAATTATAGAACCTCGGGAACCGCAAGTTTTAACTTACGACGTTTTGGTTCAGTTTATGGTAACTCTCGCTGTTGGCGACGGTTTTAATGAAAAAAAATTGTTCAAACAAGTTAAAAATACCTTTGCATTTCGTGAACTTATGGACGAAGATTGGCAAAAACTTCTTCAATTTATTACCATTGGTGGAAGTGCTTTTAAAAATTACGAAGAATTCCATAAAGTCGTGATTGATAAGGGAAGTTATAAAGTGACGAGTCGCAGAATTGCAATGTTGCACCGTATGAATATGGGCGTTATTGTAAGCGATTCTATGATGAAAGTGAAATTTTTAGGCGGTGGTTACATCGGAATGATTGAAGAATATTTCGTGACCAGACTCAACAAAGACGATAAATTTATTTTGGCAGGTCGCGTTTTAGAAATTTCGCATATCAAAGAAATGACTGTTTATGTCAGAAATTCAAAAGGTAAAGCAATGATTCCAAGTTATTTAGGTGGAAGATTGCCGTTGAGTTCCTATCTCGGAAGATTTTTAAGACAAAAACTTTCAGAATCGTTGCAGGCAAAATCTTCGGAAAAGGAATTGAAATTTCTGCATCCGCTTTTGGCGTCACAGCAAGAGCGTTCTCACATTCCGAAAGACGACGAATTTTTGGTGGAAATTATTCAAAATTGCGATGGTTATCATCTTTTTATGTATCCTTTTGAAGGTCGATTAATTCACGAAGTAATGTCGGCTTTGATTGCGTTTAGAATTTCCAAAATCACACCGATTTCGTTTTCAATGGCGATGAATGATTATGGTTTTGAATTGTTAAGCAATCAGGAAATTCCTTTGAATGAAGAAAATTTAAAGAAAATTTTAAGCAAAGAAAATCTTATTCAAGACGTGTTGAGCAGCATTAATGCAGCAGAAATGGCGCGCAGAAAATTTCGGGATATTGCAGTAATTTCTGGAATGGTTGTCCAAAACTTTCCGGGACTTCAAAAAAGCAATAAAAGTTTGCAGGCAAGTTCTGGTTTGATTTTCAATGTTTTAGAAGATTATGATGCTGAAAATTTATTGCTGAAACAAGCCTACACCGAAGTTTTCAACCAACAAATAGATGAAGCACGATTGATGGAAGCCTTCAAAAGAATTGAAAAATCAAAAATAATTTTAAAATTCGCCAACAGTTTCACGCCGTTGAGTTTCCCCATAAAAGTAGACAGTTTGCGCCAAAGTTTAACGAGCGAAGATTTGGCAACCAGAGTTCGCAGAATGCAGGAAGAAGCGATGAGGGAAAAAAAATCCGGTGGTTATCGCAGAAAAATGTAATTTTTTCTTTTGCGATTTAAACCTATTTTTGCAACCTAAAATTCAGTGTTGAAGATACAGACTTTACATAAAATTATTTTAGGAGAAGAACTCACTTTTACCAACCAAAGCGCCATGTTTTGGCAGCGTGAAAATGCACTCATCATCAGCGATTTACACGTCGGAAAATCAGCGCATTTCCGAAAAAATGGAATTCCGGTTTCATCCGAAGTTTTGTTGGATGATTTGCAGAAATTAGAGAATTTAATTCAATTTTTCAAAGCCGAAAAACTCATTATTGTTGGTGATTTGTTTCACGCCGGAACTAATTCCGACTTGGATATTTTCTGCGATTTCCGAAACCGATTTTCAGAACTGGAAATTATTTTAATTAAAGGCAATCACGACCGAATTTCAAAAGACATTTTACAGAAAATCTGCATTAATTCAATAGAAAAATCCTACGAAATTTCTCCTTTCACTTTTGTTCACGAACCTGAAATTTCAACCGAAAATTTTTTAATTTCCGGACACATTCATCCTGGAATTTTACTTCAGCAAAGAAAAATTCAACTCATAAAATTGCCTTGCTTTGCCTATTCCAGTAATCAGTTGATATTGCCCGCTTTCAGCAAGTTTACGGGTTTAGACTATAAAAGTTTGGATGATAATTTTATAAAGATTGCCTTCGGAAAAGACCTTATTTTTGAAGTGTAAAATTTAAAATTATGAAACTCAAAAAAATACTTCTAACATTCACTTTTGGATTAGTAGGAATCGCAATTTTATCATCTTGTACTGTCGGAATTCCAAAAGGTGCAACTGCTATTCAAAATTTTGATGCGGAAAAATATTTAGGAAAATGGTACGAAATTGCCCGTTTCGATTATCGCTTTGAACGAAACTTGGACGATGTTACAGCAACATATTCTAAAAATCCAGATGGAAGCATAAAAGTGGACAATCGCGGCTATAATTATGTGAAAAAAGAATGGAAACAGAGTGTTGGAGAAGCCAGATTTGTGAATGAACCAACGGAAGCGCGCTTAAAAGTTTCATTTTTTAAACCAATTTGGTCAGGTTATAACGTAATTGATTTGGTTGACTATAAATACGCTTTGGTTGCCGGAAACAACACGGATTATTTGTGGATTTTATCGAGAGAAACTACCATTCCAGAAAATATCAAACAACGTTTTCTGAAAAAATCAAAAGATTTAGGTTTCAAAACTGAAGAATTAATTTGGGTAAATCACGATAAAAAATAATTGTTTTTTTATTACTTGAAATGAATAAATATCTATACTTTTTGCTTCTTTCACTTTGTCTTTTTTCTTGTAAAAAAGAAAAAAATACAGATGTGTTAAAAACTCAAACGACTCAAAAAGAAATTATTGAAAAAAACACGATTGACGGTTACTGGATACTTCAAAAAATTGATGATAAAATTTTTGATATTGATAAAATCATTGGTTTCGACCAAAATCAACCCACAATGATTATTAATTTAAAAGAAAAAACAGTTCAAGGATTTTCAGGTTGTAATTCTTATGGTGGTAGAATTTTAAACAATGTACTTAATTTAAATTTCTCAAATAATCTAAGTTTTTCACCAATTACCGCTACACAAATGGGCTGCAACATTAATGATTGGGAAACAAATTATTTTAATCGTCTCTCCGAAATTCAAAAATTTGAATTTATTGGAAAAGATTTGAAAGTTTTTGGTCAAAATGGCGAAACAATGCTTTTTGTGAAAAGAATTCTGAAACCATTAGAAAAGGGACGTTGGGAACTTTCGCATATCAATGAAAAAGTTTTTGACATTAAAAAAGAAGTTAACGAAAACGAGTCGCAACCTATCATTATGTTCGATTATCCAAAAGGAAAAATCGGTGGATATTCCGGTTGCAACAGTTTCAGTACGAATGCAAAATTTCTTGAAAATCAATTTATTACAACTGGAACTGAAAGCGATGCAAGAGCCTGTAACGGAAATTGGGACAAACTGTTTTGGGAGGTTTTGGAACAAAACAAAAACTTCCAAATTAAGAATGACAGTATTTTAATTTTAACGAGTAAAAAAGGCTCGGAATTGCAATTTAAAAAATTACCTTTGTAATTCATAATTTTTATATGAATGCAGTTCTCATCACTATTGGCGACGAAATTCTTTCTGGAACGACGGTTGATACCAACTCCAATTTTATCGCTTCCGAACTTAAAAAAATCGGGATTAAAGTTTTACAGATTTTTACCATTTCCGATGAAGTGGAAACCATAAAAAAAACTTTAAGTAATGCGTTTGAATTTGCAGATTTGGTCATAACAACCGGAGGATTAGGTCCAACGAAAGACGATAAAACCAAGAAAGCATTTTTAGAATTCTTTAATGATGAATTGATTTTTGATGAAGAAACTTTCCAGCATTTGCGAAATCGACTGGAAAAAATTGGTAGGTTAGAAATCCTTGAAAAAAACCGTGAACAAGCCATAATTCTTTCAAAATCAAAAGTTTTTCAGAATTTTTTTGGAACTGCACCAAGTTTGATGGTAGAAGATAACGGAAAAATGGCGATTTGTCTTCCTGGAGTTCCTTATGAAGTAAAACCTTTTATTTCTGGACAAATTATTCCTTATTTGCAAAAAAGATTTTCATCTAATTATTTGATTTCCAGAACGATTTCTGTAGTTAATTTTCCGGAGAGTTTGCTTTCGGAACATTTAGAATATTGGGAACTTTCGCTTCCGAAAAACATTTCACTGTCGTATTTACCAATCGCCAATCGCGTAAAACTTAAATTAACAGCAACTGGTATTGATTGCGATTTACTTGAAAATCAATTGGATGAAGAAGTTTTAAAACTAAAGCCATTAATTCAAAATCATATTATTGCTGAACACGGCGACAAAATTGAAGAAATTCTCCACGACTTTTTAATTTCAAGAAATTTAACGATTTCTACTGCAGAAAGTTGTTCCGGCGGAGAATTATCACATTTAATTACAAGTGTTTCAGGAAGTTCAAACTATTTTTCAGGGGGAATTGTTGCTTATGATTATCATAAAAAAATAGAAATTCTCGGCGTTTCTGAACAGACTATTTTAGAGAAAACTGTCGTTTCCGAAGAAGTTGCACGAGAAATGAGTTTAGGTTGTCAGAAATTATTCAAAACTGATATTGCACTTTCTACAACAGGCGTTGCAGGACCAAATTCTGATGAATTTAATAATGAAATTGGGTTGGTTTATTACTCAATCCGAGTGAGAGATTTTGAAAAAACGTTCAAACTATTTTTACCTCATTTAGACCGGAAAGATTTTATGAATTTTGTTTCGATGAAGGTTTTGCAGGACTTGATTTTAATTTTGATTAAAGATTTTTAGGTGCCGCGAATGCACGAATGATTTTTTAAATTTTTATTTCCAAGATTTTATTCTGAAATACTGATATTTGAATTGCAAATAATTAGTTCTGTTTAATGTAAATTAGTGTATTCGTGGCAAAAAAGTAAAAAAAATGAAACTAAAAAACATTGTCCTCATCCTTTAAATTATCGCACGATTATTTGATTAGAAGAAAATTTGATATTCATTGTAAGATTTGTAACTTTTGTACTCTTTTAGCAACAAATTATACATAAAAATATTATTATGAAAAAGTTAACGATAGGTATTTTAGCATTTTCCGGAATCGTATTTCTCAATTCTTGTGCCGTGAAAACACCTACTGCCGAAGTGAAAGTAGAGGAGACACAAAAAAAAGCGGTAGAAGAAAACGGGTTAAACCTCGATTACATGGATACTTCTGTTCGTCCACAGGATGATTTCTTCAGTTATGTGAACGGAAACTGGTATAAAACTGCCGAAATTCCTTCAGATAAAGCATCTTGGGGTTCTTTCAACAAATTAAGAGAGGATGTAGACAATGCTTCTATTGATGTATTGAACCGTATTCTTTCAGAAAATTTCGCAAACGGAACAGAAGGTCAAAAAATTCAGTCTCTTTACAATACATTTACCGATTGGAACTCCAGAAACGCTGCCGGATTAAACCCTATTAAAGCTGATTTAGCCAAAATTGATGGGATAAAAACAGTTGATGATCTGCAAAAATATTTAATTTCAGCAACCAGAACCGGAGATAATCCTTTCTATATGTGGCGCGTGAGTCCAGATTTGAAAAATTCGGTGATGAATGCAGTTTATCTAGGTGGTCCATCTCTTGGTTTAGGCAAAGATTACTACCAAAAAGTTAATGATGCCAACACCAAAACTTTAGCAGAATACAAGAATTTTGCTTCTCAATTATTCAGCGTATTAGGATACACCAACGCAGATAATACTGCTCAAAAGGTGGTAGATTTTGAAAAAGTTTTAGCAAATTACCTTCTTACCAACGAGCAAGGAAGAGATGCAAACTTAAGATACAATCCCAAAACGATTGCTGAATTAGGTTCTTTGATTAAAAATGTAAACCTTCCGAAATACCTTACCTCTGTTGGTGTTAATACGGACAGAGTGATTTTAAGCGAATTAAAGTATTACCAAAATTTGGACAATGTTTTAACTGCTAAAAATCTTCCATTACTGAAAGATTATATGAAGTTTCACCTATTGAGAGGCAATTTGGGAAGTTTAGATCAGAAAATGGACAATTTGAACTTCAATTTCTACTCAAAATATCTACAAGGGCAGAAAGAACAAAGACCAATGGATAAAAGAGGTTTGCAAATGGTAAATGGTGTTTTGGGTGAGGCTTTCGGTAAATTGTATGTAGAAAAATATTTCCCGGCAGAAGCAAAAGGGAAAATGGAAGAATACATCAGCTATATTAGAAAAGCATTTTCAAAAAGAATTGACGGATTAGATTGGATGTCGCCTGAAACTAAAATCAAAGCTCAGGAAAAACTTTCTAAATTCGGAGTAAAAATCGCTTATCCCGATAAATGGAGAGACTACTCGAAACTGGAAATGGTTTCCCCACAAAATGGAGGTTCTTTCTACAAAAACATGCAAAACTTAACTGCGTGGAGCTATCAAAGAAGCCTAGACAAAATCGGAAAACCGGTAGACAAAACAGAATGGGGAATGTCACCACAAACGGTGAATGCTTATTACAGTGCGTCGAATAATGAGATTGTTTTCCCGGCTGCAATTCTTCAACCGCCGTTTTTCAATTTCAAAGCAGATCCTGCTGTTAATTTTGGTGGAATTGGTGCAGTAATTGGTCACGAAATTTCGCACGGCTTCGATGATGGAGGTTCAAGATTTGATGGCGACGGAAACCTGAAAAACTGGTGGACAGATTCTGACAGAAAAAATTTCGATACAAAAGTTGCACAGCTTGCAGCACAATACGATAAATATGAGCCTGTGAAGGGCAGCTTCATCAACGGTAAATTTACCAGTGGAGAAAATATCGGCGATTTAGGCGGTGTTGCAGTAGCTTACGAAGCACTACAAATGTACCTGAAAGACAAAGGAAATCCTGGAACCATAAGTGGTTTTACCCAAGATCAGCGCTTCTTTATGAGCTGGGCAACAGTGTGGAGAACTAAATCTACAGATCAGTTTCTTCAAAATCAAGTGAAAACGGATCCACATTCTCCGGGTTATTTCAGAGCATTTGCACCATTGTTGAACATTGATGCGTTTCACAATGCATTCCAAACAAAACCGGGAGATCAACTCTACAAAGCACCGAATGAAAGAATTAAAATTTGGTAATTTTTGGCGCGAGCGAAGCGAGCGACAAAGAACAACTTTTTTAAAATACGACACTATCCCACGAAGTGTGTAAGTTAAAAAGTTAGGGCTTGGATTTTATAATCTGAGCCTTTCTTCAAAAATAAGCATAAATTGGTTTAAAACAATACCCCAATTTTGGATGGGCATTGACCAT
>JAEXAR010000044.1 GCA_023394415.1 Bacteroidota bacterium | reverse complement strand
AAGGTTTAGCTACAAGAATAGCATCGAAAATAACATCTTTTACGATGATTCAGTATCTGAATTTCTTCGTTTTCAAAAGAAGTTTAAACAAAATAAAAATTAATTTGTGCTAAATGCACAACAGGTTTTCTTAATATTTGTAAGCGTTTTTATAAAGGCACAAATTATTACAGGTACTGTTCTGAATGAAAATGAATCTCCTTTACAAAGTGTGCAGGTCTATATAGACGGATCTTCTATGGTTACCAATACAAACAGTGAAGGTCAATTCAGTTTAAATATTTCCAATCAAAAATTGGGAAGTTTAGTTTTCAAGAAAGAAGGTTTTGAAACAATCATTTATCCCTTCAATGCAGAAAATATTAAAAAACTCAAAGTTATTCTCACAAAAGAAAGCATCATTGAGGAAGTGAAACTCCTGAATTATACTGATAAAAACTATGAACGCTACATCAATCGATTTCTAAATGAATTTTTGGGTTATAGCAGAGAAAATGTCAAAATTAAAAACCCAAAGGATCTAATTTTTGCTTATGACAAAGAAAACCGCATCTTGAAAGCCAAAGCGAAAAAACCATTAATGATTGAAAACAAAAACCTCGGGTATACTGTAGAGTATAATTTGATGGGATTTTCCATCAATGACAATCAGAACATCTCAACATACTTGGGAACATCCTTCTTCCAAGAAATGGATGGCAGCAAAAAAGAAAAAAACAAATGGATTATTAACCGTTTGAATGCTTATTATGGTAGTGCAATGCATTTTTTCCGTTCTGCATATCAAAATAAAATTGCAGATGAAGGTTATATTGTAAACCGTATTGTACAATTTCCCAACCCGAAATATCCTACCGCCGATGAACTTAAAAAATTGGACAATTACAGAGAGTCGATTAAAAAATCACCCAATAATCAGAGATTTTTAAATATTCCCGCTGATATATCCGATATCCAAAGCCGAAAAAACCGAGAAAGCAAATTTGCATTGGCTTTAACGGAACATAAAATGCCTGCTGAAAAATTCATCTTTAAAGAAAATGGTCGCACTTACCTCAAATTCAACGATTTATTAGGTATTGTTTATAAAAAACACCCTTATAGTTGGGTGAAAAATAAATTTGAAAAGGCTACAATTCCTATCAACATGAGTTCAATGATTGATACAGACGGAATTGTTTTTGAAATTAATTCAGATGGAAATTATACCGAGCCTGACCGTTTAATTTTTCAAGACGATTGGGCTAAACATAAATTCTCTCTTTTATTACCATTGGATTATGAGCCTATTATAAAATAAAAAATCCGTTAAATTAATTAACGGATTGATTTTCAATAAATTTACAACTTAATAATTCTCGTAAATATATTTCAAAATATTTTTGTCAGGCTCTGTTAAAGGAACTTTACGCCTTTTCATAGCCTTTTCAGCTACTTCATAAGCTTTTTCTAGTTTAAACTTTTCATCACCTTTCATTCCGCCCCACGAAAAACAGTCGATTAGATTTGGTGGGAAACCACTTTTGAAAATATTAGCTGCTACCCCAATTACAGTTCCGGTGTTCAGTTGTGTATTGATGGCAGTTTTAGAATGATCACCCATAATTAATCCTGCAAACTGAAGCCCAGTATTTGAAAATCTCTTCAATCTATAATTCCAAAGTTTTACTTCTGCATAATTATTTTTAAGGTTGGATGAGTTGGTATCTGCACCTAGATTGCACCATTCTCCAACGACAGAATTTCCTAAAAATCCGTCGTGTCCTTTATTAGAATATCCGAAAAAAACGATATTATTCACTTCTCCTCCAACTTTCGAGTGAGGGCCAATTGTAGTTGCGCCATAAATTTTCGCACCTAAATTAAATTTTGATTCTTCGCAAAGCGCAATCGGTCCACGGAGATTACAGCCTTCCATCACTTCAGCATTTTTTCCGATATAGATTTTTCCGGTTTTGGTATTTAAGGTTGAAAATTCAATTTGTGCACCTTCTTCGATAAACAAGTCATCTTTGTTTCCTAAAAAGCCATTGGTTTCAGATAGCATTTGCGACGTTCTACCTTTAGTTATAAGCTCAAAATCAAAATCTATGGCTTTATCGTTGTAGGTGAATAAATCAGTCGGTTGTTTAAAAAAAATAAGTTCTTCGGTGATATCAGTCATCTTTTCAATCTGGTTCAAACTGAAATTTTCCATATTGATTTTTGCCGCCAAAAGTTCATTTTCGTAAACCAGCGCTTCACCTGTTTGCAGGTCTCTTACTTGCTGCAAAACGCTTTCTGTAGGAAGAAAATTCGGCACGATGAAAAGGCTTCCTTTACTTTCCGGCTTTCTGAATTTATCTTGAAGAAAATCCTCTGTAATGTAGGATACTTCTTCGATTCCGAGGAGTTTTTGCCAGCGTTCTGCAAAGGTTAGAATTCCACAGCGCATTTCTGCTGTAGGTCTTGTAAATGTAAGGGGAAGAAAATCTTCCCAATATTGTGCGTCTGAAAAAACGAGTTGCATATATGTTTTTGTTTCAGGTTTTCAATTGCAAGTTAAAAGTTCCAAGTTACAGGTTTCAAATCTCGCATCTCGTAACTACTCGTAACTCGAATTCAAATTTACAATAAAAAAAGCCTTCCAAAAACTTGAAAGGCTTTAATATTTAATGAATCAAAAAATTACTTTGCGAATTTTTTGTATTTGTTCATAAATTTATCTACTCTACCAGCAGTATCTACCAATTTTACTTTACCAGTGTAGAACGGGTGAGATGTAGAAGAGATTTCCATTTTGATCAATGGATACGTTTCTCCTTCATATTCGATAGTATCTTTAGTTTCTGCAGTAGATTTGCAAAGAAACATCTCGTCGTTACTCATATCTTTGAAAACAACAAGTCTATAATTTTCTGGGTGAATTCCTTGTTTCATAATTTAAAATTTTAAAAAAATTAAAGTTTTGCTTCAGAAATAGTAATGGATATTCCTCTGCTAAATTTTAGACTGCAAAATTAAGAATATTTTTTAATTCCACAAACTTATTTTAAAGAAAATGAACAACAATATTTTAAGGGAATTTTGGTTAAATTTGAAACATAATCTGCCATTGATGAAACTAAAAATAATTCTTGCTTCTGCTGTCGTGTTATTGCTTGCCATCATTAGTTGCAACCGCGACGAAATAACTTTTGAAGCGCCGACTCAACAACTCAAATTCTCTCAGGACACTTTGGTTCTAGATACCGTTTATAACCAAGTGCGTTCAGAAACTTATGCTGTAAAAGTTTACAACAAAGAAAACCGAGATATTAAAATCCCAAAAATCTCTTTGCAAGGTGGCATCAATTCTCCCTATAAATTAAACCTTGACGGCAAATCTGGTGTTGAGTTTTCCGATGTTGCTTTGCGCAAAAAAGACAGCCTTTTTATTTTTGTAGAAATTGCGCCTATCGCTTATGCAAAAGAAGCCATTGCTGAAGATCGCATCAACTTTAGCACCAACCAACATGTTACACTACTTTCTGTGGTGCAGGATGCAGAATTTTATATTAAAACAGCTACAAACCCCAATATCATTGCTCAAAATACGACATGGACAAGCAATAAAGCCAAAATAATCTATGGTGAACTGACTTTGGCTGAAGGCAAAACATTGAATATCGAAAAAGGAACTAAAATCTATTTTACCAAAAACAGTGGACTCACAATGTCTAAAAATTCTGTTTTAAATGTAACCGGAGACTTAAACCAAGAAGTCATTTTCCGTGGTGATCGCAATGATACACGCTACGATACCATACCTGTAAATTGGAACAGCATCAAGATGGAAGAAGGCTCACTTGCAAACATCAATTATGCAAAAATATTTGGGGGAACATCAGGAATTGAAATGACGAAAAGCACTGCTAATATCAGCAACACATTTATTCATACCTTTCAGAATTACGGAATTTACGCTGTGAATTCAACTGTAAATGCTAAAAATACCGTGATGTACAATTGTGGGCAAGCTGATTTAGGAATTTTCAAGGGTGGAACCATCGATCTTACACATTGTACTCTAGCGAATTATTGGAATTTAAATACATCCATGCCAGGTTTTGCACTTTATGCCACTAACGAGTGGAAAAATTCATCAGGCACAACAGAAAATGGGGCTTTAGCTTTAAACATCAAAAATTCTATCCTATACACCAGTCGTGATAATGCTATCGTTTTTAAACCAACTTCTGGACAAACTTTTAATTATTTGTTTGATTCATCTCTTTTGAAATACGGAAATAATGCAGGTTTTAATTTTGACGGCAACGCCATGATTGTGAATTCCATTAAAAATCAGGATCCAAAATTTTTGAATTACTATTTAGCAAAAACCAATCTTCGTGTTGCAAACGATTCTCCTGCAAAAGCCAAAGGAAAATTATCTGCCGCGCAAAGCCTTCCTTTAGATATTATGAAAGTTTCGAGAACCTTAAATCCTACGATTGGAGCCTATCAATAAATTTTAAAAAATAAAATTATGGGAATTGGAATGTCAGAAATATTAATAATCCTATGGCCTTTTTTAATTGTCACATTGATTTGGTTAATTATAAGAACCCAAATAAAAAATTCAAGTCAAAATAAAACAGCATTGGAAAACCGACTAAATGTGATTGAAAAAACTTTAAACGAAATCAATAAAAAACTGTCATAAATGGAAATCACAAATCTACAAACACAGGTTGATGAATGGATAAAAACCGTTGGCGTTCGCTATTTTAATGAGCTAACAAATATGGCAATTTTATCAGAAGAAGTAGGTGAAGTAGCCAGGATTATTGCTCGTAGATATGGTGAACAAAGCGAAAAAGAAAGCGATAAAACTAAAAATTTAGGTGAAGAATTAGCAGATATACTTTTTGTAACATTATGTTTGGCTAACCAAACCGGAACCAATCTTCAGGAAGCTTTCGACAAAAAAATGAAACTAAAAACCGAGCGTGATAAAGACCGCCATCAAAATAATGAGAAGTTGAAATAATGCTTTTAGAAAAAAGAATACACCTCCCTAACAAAACCATACAAATCTGCGGTTCGAAGAGTATCTCGAACCGTTTACTCATACTGCACGCTTTATTTCAGAATGTGAAAATTAATAACCTTTCTGACTCTCAGGATACAGAACTCCTGCAAAAGGCTTTGGTAAGTGATTTAGAGGTTATAGACATTCATCACGCAGGAACTGCGATGCGTTTCCTTACGTCCTATTTTGCAATACAGCCCGGAAAAACTGTTATTTTAACCGGTTCTGAAAGGATGAAACAACGACCAATAAAATATTTAGTTGAGGCGCTAAGAGATTTGGGTGCTGAAATCGATTATTTAGAAAATGAAGGCTTTCCACCTTTAAGAATTAACGGAAAAAGTCTTGTGAAAAGCAATGTAAAGATTGCGGCGAATGTCTCAAGCCAATTTATCACCTCATTGATGCTGGTTGGAGCAAAATTGCAAAATGGTTTAAACATTGAGCTTATAGGGGAAATTACTTCAAAACCGTATATAGAAATGACTCTGAAGATTCTGAAAAACATTGGTATTGAAGCATATTTCTCAAACAATAAAATTTCAATTAAAAATTTAGTGCTTGATAAATTAAGATCGAATATATTTCATTACGTCGTTGAAAGCGATTGGTCTTCTGCCTCATATTTTTATTCTTTAGCGGCCATTTCCCGTAAAAATATCAGTCTAAAAAGTTTTAACAACCATTCTTATCAGGGAGATTCTGCACTAAAAGAAATATATTGGAATTCTTTTGGTGTGAATACTATTACAGATATTCAGGAACACGCCATAAGCCTTTTTCCTGAACCGTTTACATATCCTGAGATCATAAAACTGGATATGAACGACTGTCCGGATATTGCACAAACCGTTTGTGTAACGGCAACCGCTCTTAAAATTCCGTTTGAATTAACCGGACTTGCTACCTTAAAAGTGAAAGAAACCGACCGCCTTCTAGCTTTAAAAAATGAATTAAAAAAATTGGGTTGTGAGGCTGAAATCACCGATAATTCTATTATATCTATAAACTTCTTTGAGCCTGAGGAAAATATTTTAATAAAAACTTACCACGATCATAGAATGGCGATGAGTTTTGCGCCTTTCGCTCTGTTACAAAATCTGGAAATTGAAGATGAAAGCGTGGTTGAGAAATCATATCCTAAATTTTGGGAAGATTTCAATAAGATTACTGAACCAACAAATTAGAAAGAATTGAGTAAAACAATTATCATAACAGGATCATCAGCCGGAATTGGCTTTGCTTTGGCTGAATATTTTGGTAAAAAAGGCCATAAAGTTTTTGGCTTAAGTCGTAAAAATGTTGAAAATCCGCACTTCACAACAATTCCTACCGACATTACCAATCTTGACCAAGTTCAACACGCAATCACTGAAATCTTAAAATCTGAAAATCGAATAGATATTCTGATTAATAATGCTGGGATGGGAATGGTTGGTCCTGTTGAAGATTCTACACAGAAAGAAATTCTGAAGCTTTTTAATCTCAATTTGATAGGATCTGTACAAATGATGTCTGCTGTCCTACCAAAAATGAGAGAGCAAAAAGCCGGAAAAATTATCAACATTTCTAGTATTGGGTCAGAAATGGGATTACCATTTCGTGGATTTTACTCAGCTTCTAAATCAGCATTGGATAAAGTAACAGAAGCCATTCGCTATGAAGTATCTCCCTGGAATATTGATGTTTGCGCTCTGCATTTAGGTGATATAAAAACCAATATTGCAGATAGCCGTGTAAAAAGTGAGGTTTCCGAACCTTATAAAAAAGTTTTTGATAAAGTTTATTCACTAATGAATGCTCATGTTAACGAAGGTACAGAACCTAACGATGTCGCATCCTACATTGAGAAACTAATATCTAAAAACAATTGGAAAGCTCATTATTATTTTGGGAAGTTTGGTCAGAAAATTGGAGTTCCTTTAAAATGGCTTCTTCCGCAAAATTTCTATGAAAACCTGATGAAAAAATATAATAAAATGGATTAAAACTCTGTTTAATTCTTATGCAGACTGTCATTGTGAACCGTTTAAAGAGTTTAGAATCTCAAAATAATAAAGGTTCTTTAGTGAATCGTGCACAACTTTTAATAGCTTTCTTGCTGTTTTTGGTTCCGGTTATGTTTTATTCTCAAAAAAAATATATCTTAATCGACGTTCAGACTCAAAAACAATATTTAAAGCAGGATTCGATATCATCCGTAAAATTTTTGGATTCACTTTCACAAAACAATTACTTTTTTACCAAGCTAAAAGAAGTAAAACAAAACGGAAGTATAACAGAAATTTACTTTGATAAAGGCAAAAATTATAATGAAGGATTGGTAAATCTTTCAGATAGTATCGTTACAGATTTAAAACTAAAAAAAGAATTCTATACAAAAAATCTGGACTCTCTTAAACGAAGTATTAATCAGCAGTACTCTCAAAAAGGTTATTCATTCAACCGTATTAAGACTCAATATCAAGGTTTACAAAACGGAGATCCTGTCGTAAAACTATTGGTAATTCCAAGTGAAAAAAGAGTAATCAACGGTTTTGTATTCAAAGGATACGATAAGATACCAAGCAGATTTATAAAAAATTTAGAAAAGGAATATAAAGGCAAAAATTATAACCAAAAAAATCTTTTATCAATCAATAGTCAACTTCAAAATCATCCCTATATCATCCTAGAAAAAACACCACAAACACTCTTTACAAAAGATTCAACACAAATTTATCTTTTCACGCAAAAAAGAAAATCTAATACTTTTGACGGAGTTTTAGGGTTTGGAAATGATGAGAAAGGAAAGTTTAACCTGAATGGAACATTAAACATAAATCTTCGGAATATGTTCAATGGTTTTGAAACCATAAACCTTTACTGGCAACGCAATCCAAATCGCGGACAAAACTTTGATTTAAATACAGATATTCCTTATCTCTTCAAAACAAATTTAGGTTTACAGACTAATATCAACGTTTATCGTCAAGATTCTACCTTTGCCAATGTTAAAATTCTGCCTGGTTTATATTATCATATTTCTCCTCGTCAAAAAATCGGTTTAAGAGGCAGCTTAGAAGTTGCTTCCGTGCTTGTTTCGTTATATACCAATGCAAAAGATTTCACTAGAAAAGGTGTGGGAATTTGGTATGAATACATCAGACCTACAGAAATAGAACTCTTCCAACATAATACAATCCTCCGATTAGAAACCGATCTCATCAATACAAAATATGAAATCGCTAATCAAAAGGATTATCAAACAAGATATTTTATAACCGCAGAAAAAAATTTCCATATAAAAGGTGATCATTATCTCAATCTTAAAGCACAATCTGCATCAATCCTTACACAAACCATTCTTTCAGAAAACGAAATTTTTAGGATTGGCGGCTGGAATTCCCTGCGTGGCTTCAACGAAAATTCAATATTGGGTAATTTTTATGTCTTTGGCGGCTCAGAATACAGATATCTTGTAAGTAATCAGGCATTCTTTGACCTATTTGTACAGTATGCACAAGTCAATAACAAGTCACTTTCTACAAATACAAGATTTTACAGTTTTGGGACAGGATTTAATTTCTTTTTGCCCATTGGTTTAATGTCATTTCAAATCTCAAACGGGTCACAAGTTGGAGAAACACTAAACTTTCGAAATACAAAAATACATTGGGGAATTTTAACCAGATTCTAAATTAATTAGGAGCAGTTCATTTTTACATTTATAGAACAATTCTACCCGCTGTCCACTATATCTTTTGCTCTTCGCTGTGCTCATCACAAAAGGATGCCGTTACCATCGGGGCTAGAAATAGGTGAGGGAATATTTATAAAGATTCAATAATAAATATTTCAACAATAAAAAGTTAAATCTTTGGTTAAGATTTCGAAGAAGATTTGTAGAATAAACAAGCAAATTAAAATTAATAATTTCTATTACTCATTTTTCTTTCCTCCCCGTTGTTATGATTCGTAACAGACTTAGATGAATTAGATATCATCTGTTCCAAAGTATTAAACAAAAAAAGTCTTGCAGAAAAATCTGCAAGACTTTTAAAAAAAAACTGGCGGCGACCTACTCTCCCGCGTTAGCAGTACCATCGGCGCTAGAGGGCTTAACTTCTGTGTTCGGAATGGGAACAGGTGAGCCCCTCTGCTAAAACCACCCTAAAGGTTGTATTAATGTACGATGTAAAATGTACAATGCAAAACTACATTGTACTTTGTACTTTTACAGTGTACAAAGTATAATCGATAAAAACGTTCACAAAGAAAAAACCTTTCTTGCACTTTCGAGTGCCATAAATAGGCTATAAATCTACGGGTAATTAGTACTACTCGGCTATGCTGTTACCAACTTTACACCTGTAGCCTATCAACGTCGTCATCTCCAACGACCCTTAAAAGATGTCTCATCTTGAGGCAGGTTTCGCA
>JAEXAR010000043.1 GCA_023394415.1 Bacteroidota bacterium | reverse complement strand
AGTACATTCACTATTACAACAATGATAGAATAAGACTCAATCTCAAAGGAAAGAGTCCGGTACAGTACCGAACTCTTTCCTTTGAAAATATTGTTTAATTTTGTCTAAACTTTTGGGTGCAGTCCATCACGACAGGTTTTTTTATTTCTTTTCCGGAAGTTCGATGGGATTATTATTTTTGGAAATTTCTTCCTTTATTCTATTTTCCATTTCTTTCATTCTTTGAGGATTTTGGCTCATCATTCTCGGTGGCGATGGGGTTCCTGAAGCACTTGGTGGAGGTGGTGGAGCTCCGGTACCTCCTATGGTAAAGAAAGACATTGGATCTTTTACAAATTTAGCATATTGCTTATCGAAATTTGAACGTCTTACTTTTACCAAACTCCCTCTTTCCTGAATGTTGGCCTGTTCTGCAATTTTTTTTGTTTCCTTTAAATCAAAACTATAATCGCCGGCTTCATCCTCCACTTTCACAATAAGTCCTGGCAAACCAGAAAATTTATAAGGCCCGTCCTGAAATGGAACTTCTGTTGTAAACCAAGCATTCCAAATTCTTCCGGCAAATTTGGTTGTCGCTTTTTGGGCTTTATAATTTCCAATGGTTACAGTTTCCGGTAGTATTTTCCAATCAAATGTTCTGTCTTCTTCATATGAATAAACATCTCTGCCGATTCTTTGCTTAAAAGTAGATTTCTGTGCATTCAAGTCTTTTTCTACTATATAATCCATATTTGAACGTAAGTTCATCATTTGATCTCGATTAAATGAGCCTGTCACTCTCATTCTATCCATTAATGAATCTCTTTTTACGCGGTTCTCTGCTACAAAAACTGAACGATTTGCTGAAATATCAAGATAGGCATTTTCGGTTTTAATATCCTTTTTATCGTTAAAGTTAGGCTTCATTGTGACCTGATATACAAATCTTGACGTTTGTGAAAATAGAAAGATAGAGGTCATCATACCTATAAATGCAAAAATTCTTTTCATACAATAATTTTATTTTGGATCATATTTAAGGTTTAAAGTTAAACAATTCCTATCAATGATAATTATAGTTAAAAAGGTATTCTAAATTTGATTATCAGTTTTATAGTTCGTATTTTTGTAATCTAAAATCATTCTAAATAAAAACAATGATTAAAGTTAGTGACAACGCAAAAGAAAAAGCAGCCATCCTAATGCGCGAAGACGGCTTTAACCCTGAAGCTGATTACATCAGAGTTGGAGTAAAAAGCGGTGGATGTTCCGGATTGGAATATGTGCTGAAGTTTGATAACAAAAAGGAAGAAACCGATCAGGTTTTTGAAGATAACGGCGTGAAAATCGTCGTTGATAAAAAATCCATTCTGTACCTTGCAGGTACAACATTAGAATATTCCGGTGGATTAAACGGAAAAGGATTTGTATTTAATAATCCCAACGCAAGCAGAACTTGTGGTTGTGGTGAATCTTTTAGTTTATAAAAAGAGTTTAGAGGATAGAAATTAGAGGTTTGCAATACAAGGCTTTCTAAAATCTAAATCTAAAATCTAAAATCTAAAAAAAATGGCAAAGTATACAGAAGATGATTTAAGAGAGGATTTAAAAACCAAGGACTATGAAGCCGGTTTTTATACCGACATCGAGTACGAGGACTTCCCGACAGGATTGAATGAAGATATCATCCGAATGATTTCTGCTAAAAAAGAAGAACCGGAATGGATGACAGATTGGCGTTTGGAATCCTTCAGAATTTGGCAAAAAATGGAAGAACCGGATTGGGCTAATATTCAATATGAAAAGCCTGATTTCCAAGCTATAAAATATTACGCAGCACCGAAAAAGAAACCTGAACTTGCGAGTCTTGATGAAGTAGATCCCGAGCTTTTGAAAACTTTCGAGAAACTGGGTATCAATATCGAGGAACAAAAAAGGCTTTCTGGAGTTGCGGTAGATATTGTAATGGATTCGGTTTCCGTTAAGACCACTTTTCAGGAAACTTTAAAAGAAAAAGGCATCATTTTTATGTCAATTTCTGAGGCTATTAAGCAACATCCTGATTTGGTTCAAAAATACATTGGAAAAGTTGTTCCAAGAGGTGATAATTTCTATGCTGCACTGAATTCGGCGGTATTTTCCGATGGGAGTTTCTGCTACATTCCTAAAGGTGTAAAATGTCCAATGGAACTTTCCACTTATTTTAGAATTAACCAAGCCGGAACCGGACAGTTCGAAAGAACTTTGGTGATTGCCGATGAAGGCAGTTATGTTTCCTATTTGGAAGGTTGCACCGCTCCTGCAAGAGATGAAAATCAATTGCACGCTGCTGTTGTAGAGCTTATTGCCATGGATAATGCTGAAATTAAATATTCTACGGTTCAAAACTGGTTCCCGGGAGATGAAGAAGGAAGAGGAGGCGTTTATAATTTTGTAACCAAGAGAGGTTTATGCGAAAAAAATGCGAAAATTTCTTGGACACAAGTTGAAACAGGTTCTGCCGTAACGTGGAAATATCCGAGTTGTATTTTGAAAGGTGATAACTCAATTGGTGAATTTTATTCCATTGCAGTTACCAATAACTATCAGTATGCTGATACTGGAACGAAGATGATTCACATCGGAAAAAACACACGTTCCACCATTATTTCCAAAGGAATTTCTGCAGGAAAATCAAACAACTCATACAGAGGATTGGTAAAAGTAATGCCAACCGCTAAAGGTGCGAGAAACTTCTCGCAGTGTGACTCTCTTTTGATGGGAAATGAATGTGGAGCACACACTTTTCCATACATCGAAATTAAAGAACCAACTGCACAATTGGAACACGAAGCCACCACTTCAAAGATCGGCGAAGACCAAATTTTTTACTGTAACCAAAGAGGAATTGATACTGAAAAAGCAATTGCACTCATTGTGAATGGTTTTAGCAAAGAAGTTTTAAACAAATTGCCAATGGAGTTCGCAATAGAGGCACAGAAACTTTTGGAAATTTCGTTGGAAGGAAGTGTCGGATAAATGTTTTAAACGCAAAGACAAACAAAAGTTTTTTGATTATGCGTGGAAATATTTTTAAGATAAACAAAGGCGCTAACGCTTATCAAAATAAAACGAGTAAAAATTTAGTATTTCATCGGTAAGCGAAGCGGCATTGTTTGATTTTAAAGCAGTAAACATTTAAAAAGTCTTAGTTTATCCTTGTGATGAAATTTTAGAGTTATGTCAGAAAATGAAATTTCTAAAGTTGTTTTTGAATGTGGACTTAAAATTCACAGAAAATTGGGAGTTGGTTTGTTTGAAAATATTTATGAAACTTGCCTAACTTATGAGTTAGAAAAAGCAGGACTAAAAGTGGAAAGACAAAAATACTTGTCTATAAATTACGAAGAAATTCATTTGGAAAATGCTTTTAAAATGGATTTACTCATTGAAAACAAAGTTGTTTTAGAAATAAAGTCTGTAGAAAGTTTAAACAATTTTCACGCAGCCCAACTAAAAAATTATTTAAGATTAGGAAACTATAAATTAGGAATGCTCATCAATTTTAATTCTCAACTTTTCAAAAATGGCGTGAGAAGAATTGCAAACGGGCTTGACGATTTTTTGTAAAAATAAATTGTATTTCATCGATAAGCGAAGCGGCACTGTTTATCTTTAAAACAGAAAACATTGAAAACAACTTCGTTTATCCTTGCGATAAAAATAAAGAAGAGATTTTTGTAGTAAAAATTGTATTTCATTGGTAAGCGGAGCGGCTTTGTTTATCTTTTAAGCAGATAATATTTAAAAAACTTTGTTTATCGTTGCGATAAAAAATTAAAAAAAATGCTAAATATCAAAAACTTACACGCCCAAATAGAAGACGGCGTAGAAATTTTAAAAGGAATTAACCTTGAGATAAAACCAGGAGAAGTTCACGCTATTATGGGACCAAATGGTGCTGGAAAATCTACACTTTCCTCTGTTATTGCAGGAAAGGAAGATTATGAAGTTACTGATGGTGAAATCCTTTTTGAAGGAGAAGAAATTTCTGAAGATGCTCCGGAAGAAAGAGCGCACAAAGGAATTTTCCTGTCTTTTCAATATCCAATTGAAATTCCTGGTGTTACTGTTACCAACTTTATAAAAGCAGCGATTAACGAAACTAGAAAAGCCAAAGGTATGGAGGAGCTTCCTGCAAAAGAAATGTTGGCTTTGGTTCGTGAAAATTCAGAAAAATTAAGCATCAAAAAAGATTTTCTTGGTCGTTCACTAAATGAAGGTTTTTCCGGAGGTGAAAAGAAAAGAAACGAAATTTTCCAAATGCTAATGCTGAATCCTAAACTCGCCATTTTGGATGAAACCGATTCAGGATTAGACATTGATGCCCTAAGAATTGTTGCTGATGGCGTGAATTCTTTCAAGAACGAAGGCAACGCAGTACTTCTTATTACGCATTATCAAAGACTTTTAGATTATATTCAGCCTGATTTTGTTCATGTTTTGGCAGACGGAAAAATCATCAAAACAGGAGATAGAACCCTAGCCCTTGAGCTTGAGGAAAAAGGTTACGATTGGCTTTTAAACTAATTGAAAGTTGAGAATTGAAAATTGAAAATTAAATGCCTTTACTAGAAAACATACAAAACAACCACTCCTCTTTTTTGGACACTCTAAAACACAGGTTTTTAGATGATAAAAGAACTGCTGCGCTGAAAAAATTTTTCAGCCTCGGTTTCCCAACCAAAAAAGACGAGGAATACAAGTACACCAATCTTCGGGAAATCACCGAAAAGGAATATAATCTCTTCCCAACTGAACATCATAATATCACCAAAGAACAGCTGGATGAATTGCATTTGGGTGAAGAAAATTTCGACTGGATCGTATTTATCAACGGACAACTACACAAAGAGTTATCCAAAGTTTCAATAGAAAATGTGGAGTTTATGTCGTTTAAATTTGCTTTGAATGACGAACGATATAAAGAAGTGTTCACAAAATATTTCAACACAATTACCAATCCGGATTTAGCATTTACAAATCTGAATTTAGCGTATTTCCGCAATGGGTTTTTTATGAAAATTCCTAAAAATGTGGTAATTGAGAAGCCGATTCACGTTTTTTATCTTTCTCAAAATCAGGAAGAAAACACCTTTTACAACACCAGAAACCTTTTGATTGTAGAAGAAGGCGCCAAAGTGGAAGTGATTGAAAGTCATCACAATTTTGATGAAAATTTTGTATTTACAAATTCTGTTACCGAGATTTTCACGTATCCAAATGCAAAAGCAGACTGGCATAAATTGCAGAACGACAGCGACACTTCTTACCTCGTTGATCATACTTTTGCAAAACAGGAAAAAGACAGCTTAACAACGGTGAACACCTTTTCTTTCGGTGGAAAAATTGTAAGAAACAATCTGGATTTTATTCATAACGGACAGAATATCAACTCGTTTATGAATGGCATTACAATAATCGGAAATGAACAATTGGTGGATCATCATACTGCGGTACACCACAACCAACCGAATTGCGAATCGTACCAAAATTACAAGGGAATCTTTAAAGATAAGGCGCACGGCGTTTTTAATGGAAAGGTTTTTGTAGATAAAATTGCACAAAAAACCAATGCCTATCAGCAAAATAACAACGTCTTACTTTCCGAAGGTGCTACTATTGACACCAAACCTCAGCTTGAAATTTTTGCTGATGATGTGAAATGCTCACATGGTTGTACTGTTGGACAATTAAATGAAGATGCGTTATTTTATTTAAGAGCAAGGGGTATTTCCAAAAAAGAAGCGCAAGCCCTTTTGCTTTATGCTTTCGCAAACGATGCGATGCAAAATATTGACATTGAGCCTCTTAAAAATAAAATTTCAAAACTATTATCAGAAAAACTTGAAGTAAGTATTGAATTTTAGCAATGATTACCATTAAATATCTGTGAAAGAATAAAACAACAACATCCAATCCTGCAAAATTTGCAGGATTTTTCTATTTTTGGATTATGAATCTGGAAAACTTTCAAAATCACATTGATGCGTATAAACAACACGACCAAATTTTGGATGCTGCGGATTATATTATTCGTAGTTTTAACCTGACTCACGAGAATTTTGCAGGTTTCGGCTTTAGGCCCGAGATTTCAGAAAATTCTATTCTACTAACTGCTGAAGGTGAACTTGGGGGAAAACAAACTGTTAATATTCCCAAAAATTTATTTGATTTTGATTTACGTTTGATTTTGAATATGATTGCTCACGAAATGCTCCATGTGCGCCAAAAAGCACCGGAAACTTTGGTTGAAGACAAGAATGAAAGAGAATGGCAAGCTTATACCGAAATGTTATTCCATAAAGTTTTTCCACACATTCCAGATGCTCCGGAGTTCAGCCAGAAAGAATTTGCGCAAAAAGCTTTGGAATATTATAGAAGAATGGGTGAAGGCAGCTCCCTTCAACAAAAATATGCAGAAGAAAAGGTGAAAGTTGAGCAACTTTTAGATGAAATTCTCATCCGAAGAGGTGAAAAGCAACCTGAAAACCCTTCTTCTGAAAACAAAATTTAAAACAAAAAACAATGATTCATACAATCCCAATAGAAAGAGTTTTATTCATTGATATTGAGACTGTTCCGAACGCTTCTGCTTGGGACGATTTGCCGGAATCTGAACAAAAACTTTGGGATAAAAAAACTTTTCATCAAAGAAAAAATGAATTCACACCAGAAGATTTCTACATGGAACGTGCAGGAGTTATGGCAGAATTTGGGAAAATCATTTGTATCTCAATCGGAAAAATTGAAAAAAACGGCAAACTTCTAATCAAAAGTTTTTATGGTGATGATGAAAAATCATTGCTTGAAGAGTTCGGTGAAATATTTAACAGACCGAAATTGAGAGATGTAATTTTGTGTGCTCATAACGGTAAAGAATTTGATTTTCCTTGGATTGCAAGACGTTTTCTTATCAATGGAATGCAACCGCCTGTTCCATTTCAATTGTATGGAAAAAAACCTTGGGAAATTCCGCATATTGATACTATGGAGTTATGGAAATTTGGAGATTATAAATCCTATGTTTCTTTAGAACTTTTAGCACATATCTTCAGAATCCCAACCCCTAAAGATGATATCGATGGTTCAATGGTTTCATCAATCTATCATATAGAGAAAGATTTATTTAGAATAGTTAAATATTGTGAAAAAGATGTCTTAACTTTGGCAAATGTTTTCCGGCGTCTGCGTCAGGAAGATTTATTAGACAGATTTCAAGAATAAAATGGCACTTACAGACGAACAAATCGCAACCATTGGCGATAATATTATACAATCTTTAAAAACGGTTTATGATCCAGAAATTCCAGTAGACATTTACGAACTGGGATTGATTTACGATGTGCAAATCTCTGAAGATGCAGAAGTAAAAGTGGTAATGACCTTAACTACGCCAAATTGTCCAGTAGCAGAATCGCTTCCCGCAGAGGTGAGAGAAAAAGTTGCTGGTGTAGAAGGCGTAAAAGATGTAGACCTTGAACTCACTTTTGAACCGGCTTGGAACAAAGATATGATGAGCGAGGAAGCCAAATTTGAACTCGGAATACTATTTTAAACAAAAATAAATACTATAAAAAAAAGCAGAAAAATAGACTGCGTTTTTTTTAATGTTCAAATTCGAAAATAATCGTTTTCTGAATGTCGGGGTGCATGGATAGAGCAACAGGACAGTTAAGTGCCGTTTCCTCAATGAAGGCCTTTTGTTCATCCGTATATTTCCCCGGAAATTTCACAATGCTGAAAATAGTTCCGATGCGCTTCGGATCGGGATAAGTAGATTTTTTCAAATCGCACGTCGCTCCTTTAATATCAATGCCTTTTGGTTCGCCTAAAACGGCAACTGCCATCAGCATGCTTTGTCCCAAAGAAATTCCAAACAAATCGGAAGGTGAAAAATATTCCGAAGTTCCGCCATCTCGCTTTGGTGCGCAAGTGATAATTTCTTCACCAGATTTTTCGTGTATGGAGTTTATTTTAAAATCTCCTAAATAAGTAATTTTTGAAGTCATAATTTGTATTTTTTATTAAAGTTACAACTTTATTGGTATGATTTGCAATAAGATATAAATCAGTTTTCAGATGCCATTGGTTTGTTCCTTCTACTCCACTCACTCCAAGAACCCACATATAACTCGGGAATTGCCATTCCTGCGTAGTGCATTGCCAAAATTGTGTGGCAAGCTGTAACTCCGGAACCACAATGAATGATTGTTTTTTCGGGATTATCTTTGAAGAATTCAGAATATTTCATTTTTAAAATTTCAGGGGAAAGAAAATTGCCTTGTTCATCCAGGTTTTCAGAAAAAGGAATATTATAAGCCCCTGGAATATGTCCTGCAATTAAATCAATAGGTTCAGATTCTCCATTATATCGGTAAGCATCTCGAACGTCGATTACAGTAACGGTTTTATCCTTCAATCCATCTTCAATTTCATCAATCGTCGATGTAGGAAGCTTCCACTCTGTTAAATTGATATTATTGGCTTTAGTAATGATTTCTTCTCCACTGCTCATTTCAACACCGCTATCTTCTGCAGCTTGCAAACCACCGCTTAAGACACCAACTTCAAATCCTGCCGCTTTCATCATCCACCAACATCTTGCTGCTGCATTAGCTCCGTTGGAGGTATCGTAAACTACAATTTTAGAACCTTCCGTAATTCCCAAATTCGCCAAAGTTTCAGAAAACTTTTGTGGTGTTGGTAAAGGATGTCTTCCACCAAATGCCGGATCCTCTCCAATTTCAGCCATGTGTTCATCTAAATCTATAAACCTTGCGCCTTTAATGTGATTCTCAAGATAATTCTTTCTTGCGTCCTTACCTGTTCTTGCGTCTAAGAGAATTAAGTTTTCTTCATTTAAAAGAGCTTTCAGTTCTTCGGCAGTAATTATCGATTTCATAGAATTTTAAAAATGAAAAATATCTTTAGCCCTATTATAAGAGCTTTCGAAATTAAGTAAGTGTAATTTGTGATCTATTTTTTCAGTTGCCATAAAGTTTATGACCTGTTCTGTAGGCATGTTTCCTACCAAATCATCTTTTGCCATAGGACAACCTCCGATTCCTTTTATCGCAGAATCGAATCTTCGGCAACCCTTATCGTAGGCCGCTTTCAATTTAGAGTAAGAATCTTCATAACGGTTATGAAAATGTGCTCCAAAATTAATAGCGGGGTTATTTGCAGGAATTTTTTCAAATAACAAATGAATGCTTTCAACCGTTGCAACACCGGTAGTATCAGATAATTGCACCTCTTTAATTCCTATTTCCGAAAAACGTTTTGCCCAATTATCAACCTCTTCCCACTTCCAGATCTCGCCGTACGGATTTCCAAATGACATTGAAAAATAAACATTGAGTTCCCTATTTTGGTTTTCAGCCATATTTTTTATTTCAACAATTTGCCTGAAGGCTTCTTCCTGATCTTTATTGGTATTTCGGTATTGAAACGTTTCTGAAATTGAAAATGGAAAACCCAGAATATCAACATTTTGATGTTTCAATGCACGTTCAGCTCCACTGATGTTGGCTACAATAACAGAAAGTTTAGTGTTGGAAGCCGATTTGTCGATATTATCTATCACCTCACCTGAATCTGCCATTTGAGGAATTGCTTTTGGGGACACAAAACTACCACAATCGAGCACATCGAAACCCACGCTCATCAAAGAGTTAATATAATCGATTTTGTTTTGCGTGGGGATAAATTCACCCCAACCTTGCATAGCATCACGAGGACATTCGGTAAGAAACATTTTACTTTTTTTAGGTTTTCGTAAAGATAATATTTTTGGTTGGAAGTCTGAAGAGCGATGGTGAACGTAAAAAAAACCTCAATTTCTTCAGCCTTCCGACTTCGGTCATCCTACTTTTCTATATCTTTGTTAAACCGAAAATTTCATAATAAATGCAGACAATAGACTTCAACCTGGATTGGAAATTGAAACTCCAGAATCGTTTTATCAACTACGCGAAAATTTATTCAACTTCTGATCCCGAAAGTGAAAGTACACCTTCAACACCTCAGCAATGGAACATTGCCAAATATATTTTTGAAGAATTACAAACTTTAGGACTTGATAATGTTGAGCTTGACGGCAACGGTTATATTTACGCTTATATCCCTTCAAATCTTGAAAATGATGATGAGCCAACTGTTGGATTTATCGCACATTATGATACCTCACCCGACTTTAATGGTGAAAATGTAAAACCACAAATTTGGGATGATTATGATGGCGGTGATTTACTTCTAAACCAAGAAACAGGCTTCACACTTTCACCCGATAAATTCGAAAGTTTAAAAGATTATGTTGGTAAAACCCTGATTACAACGGACGGAACTACACTTCTTGGCGCAGATGACAAAGCCGGAATTGCAGAAATTGTAACCGCGGCAGAATATCTTTTAGCACACCCAGAAATTAAACATGGGAGAATTGCAATCGGTTTTACACCGGATGAAGAAATTGGACGAGGTGCACACAAATTTGATGTTGAAAAATTTGGTGCAGAATGGGCTTATACGATGGACGGAAGTGAAGCAGGAGAATTAGAATTCGAAAACTTTAATGCTGCAGGAGCTGTGCTAAAAATTCACGGATTAAGTGTGCATCCAGGTTATGCGTACGGAAAAATGGTAAATGCGGGGTTAATTGCGGCAGAATTTGTAAAAATGCTTCCTGAAAATGAAACACCAGCTACAACTAAAGGATTTGAAGGATTCTTTCACCTAACAGATATGTCTGCCGATGTATCTGAAGCCAAACTACAATACATCATCCGCGACCACGATGCTGAAAAATTTGAAGCCAGAAAACAATTGATACAAGAAAAAGTAGTAGAGCTAAATAAAAAATACGGTGAAAAAACAGTGGAAATAGAAATCAAAGAACAGTACCGTAATATGAAGCAGCAGTTTGAAGGAAAAATGCACATCATCGATATCGCAGCACAAGCCATGAAAGATGCTAATGTAGAACCAAAAATCAAAGCAATTCGTGGTGGTACAGACGGTGCGCAACTTTCCTATATGGGATTACCGTGTCCAAATATTTTTGCCGGCGGGATGAATTTTCACGGACCTTATGAGTATGTTGCTTTGGAAACAATGGAAAAAGCGGTAAAAGTGATTGTGAATATTGCGAGAGCAGTGAAAAAGAAATAAGTTATTTCCATATATACTTAAGTCCTTCATTTTGGAAGGGCTTTTTTTATTCAACTAAAAAATTTAATTTTAAGTTAAAATTCAGGAAACAATAAGATTCTAATTTTGGAAAAACTCAAAATGCCCGATAAACGCGAAGTAGAAATCGTTATCCTTTCCGACATTCATTTGGGAACTTATGGTTGCCATGCTACAGAATTGGTAGCCTACCTGAAAAGTATACGCCCTAAACTCCTAATTCTGAATGGTGATATTATCGATGGTTGGGCTTTCTCCAAAAGATATTTTCCAAATTCGCATATGGCGGTGATCTCCGAAGTTTTCAGAATGATGCAGAAAGACACCAAAGTTATTTATATTACTGGCAACCACGATGAATTTTTGAGAAAATACACTGATTTATCGATGGGAAACCTTTTCCTTACCGATAAATATCTATTTGAAATCGAGGGGAAAAAAAATTGGGTTTTCCACGGAGACATTTTCGACCATACTACTAAAGGTGGCGCTAAAATCATTGCGCAAATTGGTGGCATTGGTTATGATTGGCTTATATTACTGAATCGTGGTATCAATTGGTTCCTTGAAATCATCGGAAAGCAAAAGGTTTCACTCTCAAAAAAGATAAAAAATTCCGTGAAAAAAGCCGTGAAATTTATCGCAGATTTTGAAGAAAAAGCCATTGAGTTAGCCATCGACAATCATTACGATTACGTGATTTGTGGCCACATCCATATGCCTTCGGATCGGGAAGTATTAACTGAAAAGGGCAAAACCCATTACCTAAACTCCGGCGATTGGATTGAAAATCTTTCTTGGCTTGAATATAATGAAGGAAAATGGTCTCTCAATTTCTTTGATGAAACCAAATTCAAAAAACCGGAAATTGAGGCTTATGATATGAGTGTGAATATGGAAGACCTTATTCACCCTCAGGTTTTTGCCGCTTTTGTGGGAAGTAAAGTTTAGATTTTAAATCTTTAAACGATTGAAATCCTTGAAGGATTAAAGTCATTTATTGATTCAAAAATGCATCCCAGCCTTGAGCTGTAATTTGCGACAGTTCGTTGCTTCCGCGTAATACCATATAGTTACCCTGCTCCAAATCAACGGCGTGTCCAATTACGGTAAAATCTGGATGGTTTTTAATTTTATCAAAATCGTTTGGTGAAATCGTAAAGAGTAATTCATAATCTTCACCACCACTTAAGGCACACATCACAGGATTTAGGTTGAATTCATCTGAAGTAGCAATCGTCATCGTATCCAATGGTATTTTTTCCTCATACAAACGAAATCCCACTTTACTATTATCAGAAAGATGGAGGATTTCCGAAGCTAAACCATCTGAAACATCAATCATCGAAGTCGGCATTACATCAAGTTCTTCCAGAATTTTTTTAACATCGGTTCTGGCTTCCGGCTTCAGTTGGCGTTCCAGAATATATTCGTAGCCTTCCATTTCCGGCTGCATATTAGGATTGGCAAGGAAAACAGCATGTTCCCTTTCTAAAATCTGCAAACCAAGGTAAGCACCACCTAAATCTCCGGTTACAACCAGCAAATCATTTGGTTTTGCATTTTTTCGGGTTACAATATTATCAGAATTTTCCATTCCAATTGCAGTAATGCTCATTACCAATCCAGAAGTAGAGCTCGTAGTATCACCTCCTACCAAATCAACATTGTATTTCTCGCAAGCCAGTCCAATACCGGAATAAATTTCTTCCAAAGCCTCAACAGGAAAACGATTAGATACCGCCAGAGAAACCAAAATTTGAGTAGGGGTCGCATTCATAGCAGCTATATCACTTAAATTAACTACCACTGCTTTATAACCCAAATGTTTTAAAGGAACATAACCCAAATTAAAATGTACACCTTCTGCCAAAACATCAGTCGTTACTACCATTTTTTTGCCTTCTGGATTTATTACGGCAGCATCATCACCAACGGAAATTTCCGAAGAATTTTGTCTTAAACTAAATTTTTCGGTAAGGTGTTTTATCAACCCAAATTCTCCTAATGCAGAAATAGGTGTAAGTTGTTGATTTTTATCTTCAAGCATTATTTCAAATTAATTTTTGTCCATTTTTTTTCTTCAAATATTTTGGCGTCGATATTTTCTGGGCGAAAAGGCAATGCCTTAATGTCATCACGCGTAAATACTTTTACATCCGCAGATTTGTATTGGTTCATCACCTCCAAAATATCATCTGGTGGTGTTGTAGATTTCCTCAACATCATATCAATCCAAACGCCGAATGCTTCCGCAGTAGCACAGTGCGTACCATCTGACAAATAAAACTTGTGCACAAATTGATAAATGCTGCCATCTTCTGCAAAACCATCAATTTCCAGACTCACATACACTTCCTGATCCATATAAATTTCCTTAAAAAAGGAGAATCTTTCGTGCAAAATAGCAGGTCCTATTCCCCAACGGTTCAACTCCCGAAGTCCCATTTTGTTTTTGGCCATAAACGCCATACGCGTTTGTGCGCAGTATTGCACATAAGAAGAGTTGGCAAGATGTCGGTTCGCATCAATATCGCTCCAGCGAACCTCGAATTTGTGGTAATATGTTGACATATAATTAGCTTGAGATTAAGGTTGAGAATGAAGCAAAATTAAGGATTAATAACCGTTTAGAAAAATTGTATTTTTGCTCAGAAATACGAAATGGCTTTAGCCAGTTTTCAAAATAAAAATTCTGTTGGCTTTAGCCAAAATTCATGAGTAAGAAGAAAATTATCATTATTGGTGGTGGCGCTGCTGGGTTTTTCTGTGCTGCCAATCTCGATGCGGAAAAATTTGAGGTTCAAATTCTCGAACAGAATTCTGATGTTCTACAAAAAGTAAAAATTTCCGGTGGTGGTCGCTGTAATGTAACGCATGCCTGTTTTGATCCGCGTGAGCTTGTGCAATTTTATCCCCGTGGAAACCGAGAGTTGTTGAGTGTTTTCAGTAAATTTCAGCCCGTCGATACAATGGAGTGGTTCGAAAATAGAAATGTATCATTGAAAATTGAAGGTGATAAACGTATTTTCCCCGAAAGCAATTCTTCACAAACCATTATTGATTGTTTTAAGAAAGAAATTGAAGAAAAAAACTTTAAAATTCTTACTAAAACCACCATTCTTGACATTGAAAAAACAGCAAACCAATACCTCATCAAAACCAATAATGGTGATATTAATGCTGATATTGTGGTTTATGCAACAGGAAGCTCACCAAAGTCACTCAAAATTCTTGAAAATTTAGGTCACAAAACCGTTTCTGCTGTTCCTTCTCTTTTTACATTTAATATCAATGATCATTTGCTGAAAGATTTACCCGGAACCAGTTTCGATTATGCAGAAGTTTCCATTCCACAACTCAAAACCGATGAAAGTGGGCCGTTGCTTATCACACATTGGGGACTTTCTGGTCCTGCCATTCTTAAAATTTCTGCTTGGAAAGCTCGCGAACTTTTTGATTTAAATTATCTGTTTGAAATTGAAGTGAATTTCATTGCAAAAACCATCTATGAAGCGGAAGCCCTCTTTATGGAATTTAAACAAAACCATCCCAAAAAAATAATTGGCCAAAGCAAAATCTTTGATGTGACTAATCGTTTTTGGAACAAACTACTTGAAATCTCAAACATAAACCCAGATAAACAAATCGCCAATGTTTCCGGAAAGGACATGAAATTACTTCTCGAAAATCTCTGCAAAAAAACTTTTAAAGTAAACGGAAAATCAACCTTTAAAGATGAATTTGTAACTGCAGGAGGCGTGGAATTGAAAGAAATCAATTTTAAAAATATGTCGTCAAAAATCCTTGAAAATTTCTACATCGCCGGAGAGGTTCTCAATATTGATGCGGTAACAGGTGGTTTCAATTTTCAAGCTTGTTGGAGTGAGGCTTGGCTTATTGCACAAGATTTAAACTTTAAATAATATCACTAACTGAAACTTATTGAAAAATTTGATACCTCAAAGCTTGATAAAATACTTCGATGAGCGCTTCAATTATTTGGGCTGGTAACCTTAATTTTATATTTTTACGAAAAATTTCCCTAAAATGAAAAAGTTTTTCCGCATCATTATTTTGTTGGCAGCTCTATCTCTTACATCTTGTATGACAAGAGTTGTTGATGCACAGAAACCATTGCGAGACAATTCAATCGAACTTTATCAGAAATACAGAATTCAAAAGACGGATGCCAGCTTTGTAAAAGCTGAAGTTGTAAAAATAGATCCGGAAAACTTATACGTTAAAACCACAACCGGAGAGATGATTACCATTCCTAAAAGTGAAATATACGAAATAAAGAAGCTGGATTTATTGAGCTCTATTGCAATAGGTGCGGCTGCAATTTTGGCTGTAATTTTTGTTCCGATTTAAAATAATTAGCCTAAAAAGATTTTTAAACCATACGTTTTGTATGGTTTTTTTCTATAAAATAACTCCCTAAACAACCTAAGCCATAACACGAGATATCCCACCAACTAAACGAACTGCCAACTACAATATGCTGCCAAGTTCCGGGTTTCAGATTAAGTGCTTCTGCAATGTTCAGATACTGTAAAACTTCTATTAAAACAGCGAATAGGAAAACACCAATAATAACTTTGTTTTTATTAAAGTTAAAAAAGCTGAGAACAAATGTATATATCAGCATCACCACCAAAACATCTCCTAAATACGCACGAAGAAAAACAAAATTTTTAAACTGGGTTGCAATGAGAACCTCTACAACAAATAGAGTTATCGTTAATAAAAAATATTTATGTTAAATCTCATTTTAATATCTTTGTTAATGGCAAAAATGAGAAAATTTTTAATACTCTTAGTATTTTCGGTGACGTATTGTTTCGGTCAACAAAAGGATGTTAAAATCACCACTTATGCGGGAGACGTTTTTGCGGTGGCAGAATCTCCAGCAATGTTTCCGGGCGGTTTAAATACATTTCGGCAATTGGTTGCTGAAAATTTTAGAACAAAAAAGTAGCTGGAAAAGGTAAAGAAACGTGCGAAATAACATTTGTATTAGAAAGAGACGCAACCTTATCAAACATAGTTGCAACTGGCAATCGAAGGTTTTAATAAAGAAGCCATTCGTGCTGTTTAAAAAATTAAAACAAAATGGCAACCTGCAAAGCTCAACGATTATCTTGTAAGATATCGATATCGGGTACCTTTGACTTTAACATTTGAATGAAATTTACCTCAAATTATTATTGAAATCTCCTAACGTCTTATAATAAAAAATGCTTTTAGAAGAATCTATTTGGATTGGTGATAAACTTAAAACCATAATAAACGAAAAGGCCTTTCCTATCCTAAACGTAGGAAGTTCAACACTTCATTACAGGACAAAATTGCAACCTTACGTTCAAGAAAATATTTTCGACAAGATTCCTAATGAAGAACAAAATGTTATTCATCAAGATATGAAACAGGATGAAGGCGTGGATCTTGTTGGGGATTTGTATGATGATAATTTTGTAGAAAAACTAAAGGAACTGAAACCCAAAACGATACTTTGCAATAATATACTCATGTATTTGGACAAAGATTTAAGAGAAAAAATGGCCAATGTATTTTATGAAATCCTCCCCGATAATGGTTATCTCATTGTATCGAACTCCCATACTTTCTTTTCTGTTCCTGATCCTGTAGAAGCCTTTTATAGAGATGATTATAAAAAAATGTATCGCGAGCTTTTCAATCGTTTCCAATTCATTGATGGAGAAATAATTAAAACCAGAAATTTTTATTTCAGATATATATTAAGGCATCCTCGATATGCTCTTCTACTTATTTTATCTTTTCTAAAAGAACCTAAAAATACCCCTGAAAAGGTTTTTATGAAGGATTATTTACTTAAAAAAACATTTAAAAGGTATTCTGCAAGCTGCCTATTTCTCCAAAAAGTAAAATAATTACCTGCCAATCATTTTCTTAATGGCATTAAGCTTCATTAGGGCTTCAATCGGTGTTAAGGTGTTGATGTCAATTTTGGTCAATTCTTCTCGGATATTTTCCAAAACAGGATCATCTAATTGAAAGAACGAAAGTTGCAGATTTTCTTCGGTCACTTTTTTTATTTTTTCTTTTGAAGTACCCTGCGTTCGGCTTTCCTCAAGTGTCTTTAAGATTTCATTAGCACGATTCACCACCTTTGAAGGCATTCCTGCCAGTTTTGCAACGTGAATCCCGAAACTGTGTTCGCTTCCACCCTGAACCAACTTTCTTAAAAAAATGATATTCCCTTTGTTTTCCTGAATTGTGACGTGGAAGTTTTTAATCCGCTCAAAATTCAACGTCATTTCATTAAGTTCGTGATAGTGTGTGGCAAATAATGTTTTCGCTTGCGTAGGATGTTGATGAAGATATTCTGCTATTGCCCACGCAATAGAAACACCGTCATAAGTAGAAGTTCCGCGCCCTATTTCATCTAATAAAATCAAACTTCTTTCAGAAATATTGTTCAGAATATTGGCAGCCTCGTTCATTTCTACCATAAAAGTAGATTCTCCGGCAGAAATATTATCTGTCGCTCCTACTCTGGTGAAAATTTTATCCAAAATTCCAATTTCTGCATGTTTTGCCGGAACAAAACTTCCGATTTGTGCTAAAAGACAAACTAAAGCTGTTTGGCGAAGAATTGCAGATTTACCCGCCATATTTGGTCCGGTTACCATAATAATTTGCTGCGAATCCTTATCTAAATAGATATTGTTGGGAATATACTTTTCTCCCAACGGAAGTGCATTTTCAATAATCGGATGTCGAGCTTCCTTCAAATCAATGGCAAAAGTGTCGTTTAAAATTGGCTTTGTATAACTCTCAGAAACAGCAAGTTCGCTTAACCCAACCGCAACATCGAGTTGTGCAATGATATTTGAATTTTCCTGAATGTGATCGATATAATTCATCACGTTTTCGCAAACTTTTCGGTAAAGCTGATGCTCCAGAATAGAAATTTTCTCTTCCGCGCCCAAAATTTGGGTTTCGTACTCCTTTAATTCTTCAGTGATGTATCGCTCTGCATTTACCAAAGTTTGTTTTCGAATCCAATCCGATGGAACTTTGTCTTTATGTGTATTTCGAACTTCAATATAATACCCAAAAACGTTGTTGAAATCAATTTTCAGGGAAGAAATTCCGGTGCGTTCTACTTCTCGTTGGCACATTTCATCAAGAAAACCTTTGCCTTTACTTTGTAGATTACGCAATCGATCCAATTCTTCATTAACGCCTTCTCTGATGATATGACCTTTAGCCAAACTTACAGGCAAGTCATCATTAAGGTGCGATTTTAAGAATTCAATTAAATCAGAAAGATTATTCAAAGGTTCAAGCCAAGCCATAATATTATGGTGTGGTTTAAGCTTTTCTTTAATCTCCTTAATGGAAATCACACTCTGTCGCAAATAACCTAACTCTTTAGGGGAAAGCTTTTCAGCAGCCAATTTTCCCATTAGCCTATCCAAATCTGAAATAGATTTTAATAAATTCTGAATTTCATATTTCAGGTAATCTTCATTGTTAAAAAATTCAACAAGAGAAAGCCTTCTATTGATTTCATCCAGATTTTTAAGCGGTAGGATAATTCTTCTCCGCAACAATCTTCCTCCCATTGGTGTAGCTGTTTTATCCACAATATCGAGCAAACTTTTGCCTTCTTTGTTTGATGGATAAACTATTTCCAAATTTCGCAGGGTAAATTGATCCATCATCAGATAATCATCCTGCGGAATGTTCTGAATTTTGGTAATGTGCGTGAGCAAATCGTGGTGCGTGTCTTCAACCAAATAAGCAAAAATAGCTCCTGCAGCTGTAATTCCCAGCTCCATATGCTCCACCCCAAAACCTTTTAAGGAATTGGTTTTGAAATGGTTGGTAAGTTTTTCTACCGCATACTTATGTTGATATGCCCAATCTTCAAGTTTGAATGAGTTTCTGCCTTTCAGTTGGGTTGGAAGCTCTTTGGTGCGTTGGTAAATAATTTCGCTCGGATCGAACGTATGAACCAAATGCAGCAATTTTTCCAAATTACCCTCCGAAACCAAAAATTCGCCGGTAGAAATATCCACCAAAGCCAAACCATATTTTTCTTTTTCCTTATGAATAGAAAGTAGAAAATTATTCTTCTTAGAATTTAAAACCTGATCATTGAACGTAACTCCGGGTGTAACCAGTTCCGTAACACCACGTTTTACGATGCCTTTTACCATTTTGGGGTCTTCAAGTTGGTCACAAATCGCGACGCGAAGCCCTGCGCGAACCAATTTTGGCAAATAAGAATCAATAGAATGATGCGGAAAACCTGCCAATTCTATATGAGAATCACCATTGTTCCTTTTGGTGAGTACAATTCCTAAAACTTTTGATGCTTTAATGGCGTCGCTTCCGAAAGTTTCATAAAAATCTCCCACTCTGAACAACAGAAGCGCATCAGGATACTTTGCCTTGATGCTGTTGTATTGCGTCATTAAAGGAGTTTCTTTCTTTGCTTTTGCCATATTTATATTTCACATTTCTCACAATTTACAACAGGATATAAAGAAAATGCTCCGTCAACTTTGTGTAAAAAAACTTTGTGTCCTCTGTGTTTAAAAATTAATTTTGCCAAAAATACGAAAATGTCATCCACCAAAAAACTGAAACTCGAAGAACTGGGAAGAATTGATGTAGAAACCTTTAAGCAAACCCAAAAAATTCCTTTGGTGGTGGTTTTGGATAACGTTAGGAGCATGCACAATGTGGGTGCCATTTTCAGAACAGCGGATGCGTTTATAATTGAAAAAATAGTTTTGTGTGGCATTACACCGGTTCCGCCTCATCGGGAGATTCACAAAGCAGCACTTGGCGCAACCGAAAGTATTGATTGGATTTTTGAAAAAGAGGTTTCAGTGGCCTTGCAAAAATTGAAATCTGAAGGTTTTGAAATTATTGGAATTGAACAGACTAGCACTAGCGAAAATATTGAAAATTTCAAAATACAGAAACATAAAAAATATGCTTTAGTGCTTGGTAATGAGGTAGATGGATTAACAGATGAAGCATTCCCCTTATATGATGCTTTTCTTGAAATTCCACAATTAGGAACCAAACACTCGTTGAATGTTTCAGTTTGTGGTGGGATTGTAATGTGGGAGTTTTTCAGAAATTTAAAATAACTAAAGAGCGATTTCGCTCAGCAAATTCCATTTCTTGTTGAAATGTTTGTACAGACCAATTTTTTCAACTAAAAATTCTGCAAAAAAGTTTTTTTCTGATTCTCTCCAAGCCTTTTCAAAATTTTCTCTGGTTAAATCTCGATACGCCACAGTAAGATGTGGATGAAATTTGCTTTTCGTCTCAAAATTTTCCCTGATTTGTGTTGCTATTTCATAAAAATGGAAATTTTCTTCTGGCTGTATGAAAATTACAGGGTTCTTAAGGTTATCAAAACTTCCAAAATTCTTTAGTCTAATGGTGAATGGCTTACTTTCAATTTTAATAGATTCAAACTTTTTAATCAAAGAGTCTTCACGTTCTAAAGTTTCCCAAAAAGGCGGTACAATTGTAATGTGCGGAAAATTATTGTAAGATTTTGCACTGCTGAAGCGTATGGCAAAATCTTTCTGGATTACTTTTATTTCAGAGCTCAATTCCCTATTTGGAGCAACTGCGATAAAATAAAGGGATTTTTGCAACATGGTTACAAAAATAAAAAAACTGCAATATCTTGGTAGACAATGCAGTTTGAAATAAATCTAATAAAAAGTAAAAATGAAAGGTTGCAAATATACACTCTCAATTACATACAACGCAAGTGTTTTATAAAATATTTTTATTTTTTTTCAAAAGCGACCTAAAATTTTTATTATTTTTCTAAATTAGCCTAATGTTTATCAAAGATTATATATCGAAAGATTATCCTGCTTTTAATCATAATGATTCCATTGAAGAAGCCTCAGAAGTTGCAAAAGAGTTTGGATACTCTCACGTTTTTATAAAGAAAAAAGGGGTTTATGTTGGGGCTTTAAGCCAAAGTTTTTTAGAGGAAAGCCCTGAAGGTACACTTGGCAGCCTCGAAATTCATTACGAAAGATTTGCCATTTTAGAAGACGGAAATATTCTGGATACGGTAAAATTGTTTCATATCTTCAACTCAAACGTAGTTCCGGTGATTGGACAAACCGAAAAATATTTAGGCTATATTTCCTGTGATGATATTTTTAGCGAGTTTTCAAAATATCCCTTGTTTTCAGAAAACGGTGCTATATTAACAGTACAGACTAATAATGTACACTACTCCTTTACAGAAATATCAAAAATTGTAGAGAGTAATAATGCCAAAATGTATGGCTGTTATGTGAGCGGCATCACTGAAGAAAGCGTTTTAATCACTATGAAAATCAGCAGTGATAATTTGAGTTCGATTGATGAAACCTTTGAAAGATATGGTTACAATGTGGTGCACAAGCATTACGATGACGAAAAAGAAGAACTGATGAAAGACCGTTTTGGTTTCTTTCAGAAATATCTTGAGTTTTAAAATATGGTAGCTGCAATTTATACGCAAAAAAGCGATTTAGATACCTTTCTATATTTAAGCAAGTTTATTTCCGAGCTTGACAAGAGGGGAGTAAAAGCCATTCTTTTTTCAGGAATGGCAGAAGCGATGCAGTTTTCCAAAGACTTTGAAACCTTTGACCATAAACAGGATTTGCTTGGAAAAAAAACAGACCTGTTTTTTACATTTGGTGGTGACGGAACTTTGGTAACTTCCCTTCTATTCGTGCAGGATACCGATATTCCAATTGTTGGGGTAAATACCGGAAGGCTTGGTTTTTTAGCAAGCTTTACCAAAGAAGACGTTTTCAAGGAGCTTGATGATATTATAGAAGGTGACGTAAAAATATCGAAACGTTCTGTAATAGAGGTGGTTTCGCCAAAATCAGGACTTTTTTTTCCGTTTGCTTTGAATGATATTACCATTTCACGAAGGGAAACCACATCGATGATTACCATCGATTCCTATATCAATAATGAATTTCTGAATGTCTTTTGGGGTGATGGTGTTATTATCTCTACACCAACAGGTTCTACGGCTTATTCTTTAAGTTGTGGCGGCCCAATTATTTCACCGGAAAATGATAATTTCGTTATTACTCCCATTGCACCACATAATTTAAATGTGAGACCACTAATCGTAAAAGATGATGCCGAATTCAGGCTAAGAGTTGAAAGCCGAGTACCACAATATTCTCTATCACTTGATTCCAGGCTTGTTCACATCGACACCAATGTTGAAATTGTGATTAGAAAAGCTAGGTTTAGCATCTCACTTATTCAGCCAAAAAGTTTAAGTTTTTACGAGACTATCAGGCAAAAATTGCTTTGGGGAAGAGATAAAAGAAACTAATGTTTTTAGCATAAAATTTCTTAACTTTACGTGATTAAAAAATCAACATAAAAATTTTCATCAAAAAGTAAAAAATTATGAGCAGAATGTTTCCGGCAGGTGTTGCCACAGGACAATTGGTTACAGACATTTTTCAGTATGCAAAAGAAAACAGATTCGCATTGCCTGCGGTAAATGTTATCGGTTCGAGCAACGTAAATGCAGTAATGGAAACTGCGGCAAAGCTGAACTCTCCGGTAATTATTCAATTTTCAAATGGCGGCGCCATTTACAATGCCGGAAAAGGATTGAGTAACGATGGACAGAAAGCAGCCATTCTTGGTGGTATTGCTGGCGCAAAACACATACACACGCTTGCTGAAGCTTACGGAGCAACGGTAATTCTACACACCGATCACTGTGCCAAAAAACTTTTGCCTTGGATTGATGGATTGATGGATGCCAACGAAGAATTCTACAGACAGACCGGAAAATCCCTGTACTCATCACATATGCTTGACCTTTCTGAAGAACCTTTGGAAGAAAACATGGATATTTCTGCCCAATATTTTGAAAGAATGGCTAAACTGGGAATGACACTTGAAATTGAATTAGGTGTAACCGGAGGCGAGGAAGATGGTGTAGACAATAGTGATGTTGATTCTTCAAAACTTTATACACAGCCTGCTGAAGTGGCTTACGCATACGAAAGACTGAAAGCTGTTTCTCCAAACTTTACCGTTGCTGCAGCATTTGGTAACGTACACGGTGTTTACAAGCCCGGCAACGTGAAGCTTACTCCAAAGATTTTAGATAATTCTCAAAAATACGTTCAGGAGAAATTCGGAACAGGCGAAAAACCAATCAATTTTGTATTCCACGGAGGTTCCGGCTCTTCATTAGAGGAAATTAGGGAAGCCATTGATTATGGTGTTATTAAAATGAATATTGATACCGATCTTCAGTTTGCTTATACAGAGGGAATCCGTGATTATATGGGTGAAAAATCAGAATACCTAAAATCACAAATCGGAAATCCTGAAGGTGACGATAAACCTAACAAAAAGTTCTATGACCCTAGAGTTTGGGTAAGAAAAGGTGAAGAAACCTTCTCAAAAAGATTGGTACAGGCATTTGAAGACCTGAATAACGTTAATACACTAAAATAATTTTAGATTTTAGATTATAATTTTGATGTTTATAGACTAAATTTGCTGTCGCAAAATTTAAAAATCTAAAATTTTCAATTTAAAATTTCCATCAGATGGCATTCGATTGGTTTAAAAGAAAAGCAAAAAATATCACCACTTCTACGGAAGATAAGAAAGACGTTCCGAAAGGGCTTTGGCATCAAACGCCTTCCGGAAAAATTGTAGAACACGATGAACTTCGCAAAAATAATTATGTGTCTCCGGAAGACGGTTTTCACGTAAGAATTGGGAGCAATGAGTTCTATGAAATGTTTTTTGATGACAATAAATATACAGAACTTGATGCAGGAGTAGAAAGCGTTGATATGCTTAACTTTAAAGATACTAAAGCCTACACCGACCGTTTAAAAGAGGTGAAAGCCAAAACCAAACTTAACGATTCCATCAGAAATGCTGTTGGAAAAGTAAATGGGCACGAAATGGTGATTTCTTGTATGGATTTTGCGTTTATCGGTGGTTCTCTTGGTTCCGTAATGGGCGAGAAAATTAGAAGAGCCATTGATTATTGTATTAAAAATAAGCTTCCTTATATGATTATTTGTCAATCGGGAGGTGCAAGAATGCAGGAAGCTGCTTTTTCACTGATGCAGTTGGCTAAAGTTCAAAGTAAGTTGGCGCAACTTTCGGATGAAGGCCTTCCTTATATTGCTTATCTTTGTGATCCTACTTTTGGTGGAATTACCGCTTCATTTGCGATGACAGCTGATATTATTATGGCTGAACCGGGAGCATTGATTGGTTTTGCAGGACCAAGAGTTATTCGTGAAACTATTGGGAAAGATTTGCCAGAGGGATTCCAAACTTCAGAATTTTTGGTGGAGAAAGGCTTTGTAGATTTCATTGTGAAAAGAAATGATGCCAAAGCAAAAGTGTCGCAAACCGTATCACTTTTAACCCACGCTTAGAACTTTTGTAACAAAATGATAAAAATCTCACCTAATCTAGGTGAGATTTATTTTATGAAAAATGCTTTAAAAATTCTTTTCAAATCTTTACGGAGTCTTTCTTTTGATAAGATTGTCAGACTTTTACGTTTAACTTTGAGAAACCCAATATTCTCTGTTTTAGGGCTTTATGCCACTTTGAAAACGTTTACTCTTGCAAAAAAGTATTTCCCCATTACCAATTCTGCTCATGGTATTGGCAATGCATTTCGACACGCATTGTGGACGTCTTTGATGATGATGTATTGCTGCAAAATTTCATCGCCACAAAAGTCTTATGTCTTTTGCAAAAGATTTACTGATATGCACGAAGAACTTTTCCCGAATGAACCGATAGAAACCAAAATGGATTTACACAACAATCAGGTTGGCCTCAATATTTTTATGGAAATGCTCCCCGGAATTCACCGTCAGTTTTTTGAAACGGGCTTTCTGATTGATAAGATATTAGAAAAAACAAAGACAGCTAAAATTTTGCAAAGTGTGGATGAAAATCCGGGTAATGAACTGGTTTTTTTAGATAAATAAATACATATTTAAAATCAAGTTAGGCATTTTTTATCAATCTTCTACATCAGGAAACTTAACTTAGCATATATTTCAAAATCAGGCTATACGTGTTTTTTTTAATTATTTTTGATTAGAATATTAAAATTTCCGCAGCTATCTTTTTACTGCGAGATCCAAAAAATATATGCCGCATTGGCAAAATTTAGTGTTACTTTTATGAAACAATCACTTTTATTTCTGCTCTTCATCAGCCATTTAATCTTTGCACAAAGCCAAAAAACACCTTACGAAAAAGGAAATGGCAACCAAACACCAACTTATGAAGAAATGGTAAAGTTCTATGATGAGCTGGATGCTAAACATCAGAACATTTTTATCAAAACTTATGGCTTAACTGACAGCGGCGAGCCTTTGAAAGTTGTTTTCTTCAATACTGAAGGAAAATTTGACCCCAAAAATTTTAAAAACAAGTCGGTCATTCTTATTAACAACGGTATTCATCCCGGAGAACCGGACGGCATTGATGCATCCATGTTGATGTTGCGGGATTTTGCAGAAGGAAGATTAAAAGCTCCAAAAAATGTGATTTTGGCAGTGATGGAAGCCTACAACATTGGTGGAATGCTTAATCGGGGAAAATATTCCAGAGCCAACCAAAACGGCCCTGAAGAACATGGCTTTCGAGGAAATGCAAGAAATTATGATCTGAATCGAGATTTTATCAAGACAGATTCTCGTAATGCAATAACTTTTCAAGAAATTTTTCAAGACTTAAATCCTATTTATTTCATTGATAATCACGTTAGTAACGGAGCAGATTATCAGTACACATTCACTTATATTAATACCAATAAAGAAAGACTCGGGAAAGTTTTAGGAAATTTTCAGAACGATGAAATGTCGCCCAGAATTAAAGAAGATTTGCTGAAAAAAGGGATTATTTCCACACCTTACGTCGAAATTAATGGGTTGAAACCGGAACTCGGTTACGAAACATTTATGGATTCGCCAAGATATGCAACGGGTTACACTTCATTGTTCAATACTTTAGGTGAAGTTCCCGAAACACATATGCTAAAGCCTTACCAAAATCGTGTGAAAGTAACTTACGAAAACATGCTTTCTACAATTAATTATATCGATTCTAACGTTAACAAAATCAACAGTTTAAAACAAAAAAATCTTGCACAATATCAACCGGGAATGACATATGGAATCCAGTGGAAGATCGACTCAACCAAAACAAAAACCATAGAATTTAAAGGTTACGAAGCCGGAATGAAACTAAGCGAAATCTCCGGAAAACCAAGGCTTTTCTATGATCGAAATAAACCTTATACCAAGAAAATTCCGTTTTATGATACTTATATTGCGACCAAAGAAATCACCATTCCGAAATACTATGTGATTCCACAGTCTGAATGGAAAATTTTGGAACATCTAAAACGCAACCGCATTGAAATGAAATCACTGAAAAAAGACAGTGTGATTACAGTAGAAGTATACAAAATTGCTGATTATAAAACTTATTCTCGTGCTTATGAAGGACATTATGCACATTATGACACTAAAATTTCTGCAACAACCCAACCTATGAAATTCAGAAAAGGAGATGTATTGATTTCTTCAAACCAAAAAGGAGTAAAATATCTTTTGGAAACTTTGGAACCTGAAGCTGTAGACAGTTTTTTCAACTGGAATTTTTTTGATAATATTCTTGGGCAAAAAGAATACTATTCTGATTATGTTTTTGAGGATACCGGTGCTGCTATTTTAAAAAATAATCCTAAACTTCGAGAGGCTTTGGAAAAAAAGAAAGCCGAAGACAAAAAATTTGCAGATGATGGCAGAGCACAGCTTGATTGGGTGTATCGAAATTCAGAATATTACGAGAAAACGCATTTGAGGTATCCTGTTTTTAGAATTTTGAATTAAAACTCATTTATTGTCTTCTAAAAAAATCAACCATTTCTGAAATAGATTTTTTGGGAAATTCGTGGCCTGCATTACGATCTTCAATCACTAATTCAGATTTGCCTATGCCTTTGTAAAATGCTTTATCACCAGAAACTTTATATGGTTTTTCATTAATTTTTAGGTTGTTTTTTACAATTTTTACAGATTTTTGTTGGCTTGAGTAAGGAACTAGTCTGTCGTTTTTGCCCATGCTCATCCAGATAGATTTTGGTTCTGCATTCATAATCATAACGCCACCTTGTGAAGCCACAGAAATAAGACCTGTGAATTTTTCGGGACGCTCTTTCCATAGAACATTTACAAACCGTGCTCCGTTGGAGTGACCCACCAAAAAGACCTTTTCATTGTCAATTTTAGTATTTGATTTTAATTTGTTCACAACTTTATCGAAAAAATAGAGGTCTCTGTTTTCCAAATCATTTGGGAAAACTTGCCAACCATTCATGGTTCCTTTTGGGTCTATTCCACTGACTTTTCTTCCCGGAATTCCCTGCATAAAAACAACGATTGCTTCGGAATAATAATTCTGAAAATCCATGGTTCTGGAAGCATGTTTAGCAGTTCCGCCGTGACCATGAAACACAAAAACCGCTGGTATTTTTTCAGATCTTTTTGTAGGTTCGAATATCAAAGCTTCCCTTGTCATTCCATTGACATCAAATTTTACAACTTTTTGTCCGAAAACAACAGGAAATACTAAACAGAAGAGCAAAACACAAGAACTTTTCATCTTAATTATTTTCATTTTGATTAATGCGAAAACGTCCGGTTAAATTAACACAAACATTAAGTTTTAAAAATACACTAAAAAAACCACCAATTTTTCAATCGGCGACAATTTTAAAAACTTTGTCAAAATTTTGAACTTTGATAAAGTGGATTCAAATCAAATTAATTATGCTTCCACTGCTTCTTCTGCATGTTTTTTCACGAGTTCCTGCTGTACATTTGGTGGAACAAGCTGGTAATCTGAAAACTTCATAGAGAATTTTGCTTTACCTCCTGTTATTGAGCGAAGTGTAGAACCATAGTCATTCATTTCTGCCAAAGGAATTTCTGCAATAATTTTCTGATAATGTCCTTCCGTATCCATTCCGGAGATAATGGCTCTTCTTGTTTGCAAATCTCCCATTACATCACCAGTTGCATCGTCCGGACAAAGGATTTCAACGTGATACATTGGCTCCAAAAGCTGAGGTTTTGCATTTTGGAACGCCTCTTTAAAAGCACCTGATGCTGCCAACTGAAAAGAAATATCATTACTGTCTACACTGTGCATTTTCCCATCATAAACAGAAACGCGGATATTTTGGCAAGGAGAACCTGTTAAAGGTCCGTTTTTCATCTGCGACATAATTCCTTTTTTAATCGCGCCAATGTAACGGTTGTCGATGGCACCACCAACAATACACCAGTAGAACGCGAATTTTCCGCCCCAAGGTAAATCTTCAATTTCGTGCTGACGGATGTTCAGACCTTTTGGTTCTTCCATTCCTTCGTAATAATTTTCAACGCGCATATGAATTTCACCAAACTGTCCTGCTCCACCGGATTGTTTTTTGTGGCGGTAATCGGCATCGGCTTTTCCGGTAATCGTTTCACGGTAGGAAACTTTTGGATTTTTCATCTGCATTTTCACGCCGAATTCTTTTTCAAGGCGCTGTTTCACTAAATCGATATGCAGTTGTCCCTGTCCACCCAAAATCGCTTCGTGTGTATCCTGATCAATGTCCACTTTTAAAGTTGGATCTTCTTCTTTGATTTTATTCAGCGCAGCAAAAAGTTTTTCGGTTTCAGCTGAACTTTCTGCAAAAACGGCTTTTCTTATGCGGCTTTCAGGGAATTCCATCGGACGGATTTTTCTGTTCAGTCCTTTGGTATTCAGCGTATTGTTGGTGTGTCCTGATTTTAATTTAACGGTAACTCCCAAATCCCCTGCTTCCAACTGATTTACAGGTGTTCTCTCTTTACCTTCGGCTACAAATAACTGTGTAATTCTTTCCACTTCCCCATTATCTGCATTAATGAGTTCGTCTCCAGGCTTCAATGTTCCGCTCAATACTTTAAAATAAGAAAGTAATCCAACCTGTGGTTCGGAAGAGGTTTTATAAATGAAAATCGTTGTTTTGTCGTTAGGATCGTACGCTACTTCGCTTCCGTCTTCCATCACGCGTTTCGGTCTGTCCATCGGTGATGGTGCAATATCGTCGATGAAGCCCATAATTCTTCCTGATCCCATATCTTTGAGCCCGGAAGCAACAAAAACAGGGAAAAACTGTTGGTGAGCCAAAGCAATAGTGATTCCTTTAGCGAGTTCTTCTTCAGACAGATTGCCTTCTTCGAAATATTTTTCCATCAAGCCTTCCTCATTTTCAGCGGCTATTTCTACAAGTGCGTTGTGCATTTCGTTGGCACGCGCCATTTCAATTTCAGGAATTGGTTTTTTCTCCGGTTTTCCGCCGTCTTTCGGAAATTCGTACATTACCATTCTCAAGGCATCCACAATTTGGTTGAAACCATCACCGGAATTCAAAGGATACTGTATCGGAACGAGTTTAGCACCGAAACGTTCTTTTGCCTGATTCAAAGTCATTTCAAAATCGGCTTTTGGATGGTCCATCTGGTTGATGACGAACATTGCTGGGGTTTTGTATTTTTCCACATATTCCCAAACCAGTTCGGTTCCCACTTCCACACCTGCGGCAGCGTTCAAAACAATAAGCGCCGTATCTGCAACTTTGAGGGAAGAAACCACTTCACCTACAAAATCATCGAATCCCGGTGTATCTATAATATTGATTTTGTTGTTTTTCCAGTTTACGAACATTTGGTGAGAGAAAATTGTTTTGCCTTTTTCGTGCTCAATGTCCGTAAAATCGCCGACCATATTCTGCCCTTCCACAGAACCGCGGCGTTTGATGGCCCCGCCCTCGTATAACATCGTCTCTATAAGTGTAGTTTTGCCGCTGTCGGAGTGACCGAGCAAAACCACATTCCGTAAATCTTTAGTTGTTGCACTCATAATGTCTATTGTTTATTTTGTTTCTTATTGGTTCCGAGTTTCGAGTACCAAGTTTTTGCTTCGAACTTCTGTCTTCGGATTTTTTTGGGAAACTAAAGTTACGAAAGATTTTTATTGAAATTTTCTGTTTTTGATAATTGTGTGGATGATTTTTGGCAGATTTTTCAGAATTTTTTTCTTTCGTTACATTACAAAAGAATGCTTGCTAAAGAAAAGAATATGATCTCTACATAATCTTGGGAAATTACTAATACTAAGCTCTTCATTGACGCTCGCTGCACTCGCGCCAAAAATTCTCCGGAGTTTCCGGTCCTAATCTTTACACTTTCGTGAATAGAAATCTCTCGTAATTTACTTTTTCAAGTTTTGGGGTAATTTTTCCAAAAAAGTGTATGCGGCAGGACAAATGACCTTGTTTTTTAGAGTTAGATGGTTGATTTGATAAATCTTCTTGCGATCGGTATGAGGAAACTCTCTACAGGCTTTGGGACGCACTTCGTAAATAGAGCAGGTATTATCTTCATTCAGAAACCAGCAGGGAAGATTTTGTAAAACTTTATCGTGATCCTCATCCACTCTTAAAAATTTGTTTTCAAAATCTGCGGGTCTCATACGAAGGTGTTTGGCAATGCGTTCGATGTCTTTTTCGGTAAACAGAGGTCCCGTTGTTTTGCAGCAGTTAGCACATTGGAGGCAATCGATTTCTTCAAATACTTCGTTGTGAGTTTCCTGTACAGCGTAATCTAGATTTTTGGGCGGTTTCTTTTTAAGACCATCTAAGAATTTTTTGTGGTCTTTATGTTTTATAAGTGCCTGTTTTTTATAGAATTCCAGATCCAATTTTTGAATTTTTCTGTTGCTGTTAATCGTTTTGTTGATGCAAAAATAGGCGTTTTATGAGCAAATGTTATAAATAATTATTATCAAAAAGCATTGCTAGCTTTAAACGTTTTGGATTGATTAAAGGCTAATTACTGAGAGGATTATTCTGTATATTTGAGAGTTAGAAATACCTCAAACAAATTTTTCTTCTCAACTTCACTTGTAAACCACATCTCGCAAAAGCTCTTTTCAATTGTATAATTTTATGAAAACCGTTGTCCAAATAGTATTTTTATTGATCTCAAGTTTGATTTTTTCTCAACAAATCAGCATTATTAAAAAATTTCTTTTGGAAATGTTTGCAGTTACCAAAGTTTGGCAGCAATTTCTAACAACGAAAATGCGGTGAGAAGCGTTGCAACAATTGTGGGACAAAACCCTATTTCCTACTTGATACCTTGCCATAGAATCATTACGAACAACGGAACTGTTGGGAGTTTCAACTTTGGTAAAGCCCGAAAACAATCCATGTTGGGCTGGGAACTTTCTCAATTTGCCCAAAAGTAAAAATTAGCAAGAAACGGATTGTTTATACTCTCCTATTTTCAAAACTTTGTCGCTTAATATTTAAAAAATGAGCACAAACGAAAAAATTCAAGGTAAAACCATCACCAAACCATTCTACCAAAAAGCAACAAGTCCTTTATTGGAAATTCCCGAAACTCTTTTGCATCAAAATGTTGAACAGAAAAATGCAATTTTCGAAAACGACAGCAAGCCTCCATTTTTCATTGTAGATCTGCCAAGCAAAACAATGTGTATGACGATTGGAACCTTGAAGCCGAATACCAAAAGCGGAAAACACAGACATAGTTATGAAACCATAATGTTTATTACAGAAGGCGAAGGCTACACCATGATTGAAGACCGAAAAGTGGAATGGAAAAAAGGCGACGCTGTTTTTGTTCCTGTTTGGACTTGGCATTACAATGTAAACACAAGTGAAACTGAACCGGCGAAATATGTGAGTTGTGACAATGCACCAATGCTTCACAATTTAGGATTGGCGATGTTTGAACCCGAAATGTAAAAAACCTACAGATACATATATTTTCAAAGATGTTATTCATACTGATTTTCTTCTCCGAAAAATCAATATGCCTCAAGTCATAAACCTTCCAATTTTTAAAACTGTAATTTTGCAATATGAGAAAATTGGAAACCAGAGAAGATATTGAACTTCTGGTAAATACATTTTACGGAAAAATACAGAAGGATGATACTATTGGATTCTTCTTTAACGATGTAGCCAAAGTTGATTGGAGCAAGCACCTGCCGAAAATGTATCAGTTTTGGGAAACCCTTCTTTTTGGGCAGATTTCTTATAAAGGAAATCCTATGGCAGCCCATTTCCCTATCAATGAAATGGTGGCAATGGAAAAATCACATTTCGAACATTGGCTGAAATTGTGGACGGAAACCGTACAAGAGCTTTTCACCGGCGAAAAGGCAGATTTAGCAATTTACAAAGCCAACAATATCTCGCAACTGATGGCTTATAAGATGGAAACAGCAACAAAACTTTCAGATAAAAGGTGATTTTATCTTCGTATTAAGGAAAAATAACGGTGAAAATATAGGCCGCCAGATTAACCAAAAGTACCGTCCCGTAAAGGATATTCGTTTTGCCTCGACTTAATGAAATCATTACAATAAAGACTGAAAGTGCTAAAAGAATAATCGATTTTATATCCAATCCCAGCACAAACGGAATATCATAAATAATACAAACCGCTGAAATGGCAGGAATGGTAAGTCCGACACTTGCCAATGCTGAACCTAAAGCCAAATTAACCGAAGACTGTATTTGATTGTTTCTCGCTGCACGCACTGCTGCAAAACCTTCCGGCAAAAGAACAACACCTGCAATGATGACGCCCACTAAAGCTTTAGGTGCGCCAATACTTTTCACAAAACCTTCAATAACCGGAGACAGACCTTTAGCCATGAAAATTACCACTGCCAAACACACAATCAGCAACACAAGGCTGATAATGGTTTTAAGTGAGGAAGGCTTTTCATCGTGATCTTCGTGATCTTCATTATCACAAACAAAATAGTTTCTGTGTCTTACCGTCTGTACCATAAGAAAAGTACCATAAATAACCAGACACGCCAATGACACAAATATCAATTGAGGTTCGGTGTAGAAAGGTCCTCTTTGGCTGGAAGTATAATTGGGCAAAATAAGCGTGAGAACCAAAATTGCAACCAAACTTACGAGATAAGTGGTAACAGAACTTCTCGCAAAAAACTGCTCCCGATAACGAACGCCGCCTACTAAAATACAAAGCCCGAGAATTCCGTTCAGGATAATCATTACTGCAGCGAAAACGGTATCTCTGGCATAAGTAAGTGCTCCTTCACTGCCAGAAAGCATAAAGGAAATAATAAGTCCAACTTCAAGAATGGTAATGCAAATGGCTAAAATAATCGTTCCGTATGGTTCACCTACTTTATGTGCTATTACTTCTGCGTGGTGTACAGCAGCCAAAACACTTCCGAAAAGAAGTAGAGCTCCAATAACATTCATAGCAGTACTATCATCCAAAAATCCGCCTAAATAGAATATTCCGGCGAAAACAGGAAGTATATTCGTCCAGTGTAGATATTTCTTTATTTTCATCTCTTATTTTTTATCTTCACAAAATACAAAAAATCTATCAAAAACGAAATAGTTATTTAAAATATGCATAATCTTTCCAGAAATAAAAATCCTGAAAGTCGGTAAACATATGAAACAAAAGCCCTATTGCAATAATTCTATAATTACCTTTCAAAAAAATGGTTCCCAAAGCATAAAGCCCAATCATTGGATAAGTATGTAAAGGATGAAAACCAATACTATTCCGATTAGGATCAAAAAGAGGGTTGGCAAAAATGTGATCTAAATCTACCAGCATCGTTCCCAGCATAATGAGATAGGCTTTTTTCCAGTTAGTACGGAAGAACACCAATCCAATAACCACCGGAAAGACCAAGTGCAGAAAGTAATGGGTAATTTCACGAAGGTAAAGTGTGTATTCCATTTGGGGTTACTGAAATTTTTAATTTTTAAAACTCTTTATTCAGGATTATGATATTATTAAAAACCTATCGTTCTCCCTTTAAAAATTCTTGTCTTGTGTTTTCGTCTAATTTTTCTATCGCATAACGAAGAGATGTTCTTGGCATTTGATGATAATTTTTATCCAAAAATTTCAAAAGTTCATCTTCGTTCTTGTTTCCCATTTCGCGTAAGAGCCAACCATTGGCTTTATGCATTAAATCGTGGGGATGATAAAGATTTTTAAGGGCTATATCTTTTGTTAAATCATATTCACCTTTCTTGATGTGATACATGGTGCTGACAATAGCCATTCTTTTGTGCCACATATTATCAGATTTGGAAAGTTTCTTCAGAATACTGTTGTCTTTATTTTCAAAACAATGCTTTCCTAAAATCTTATAACACGAATTATCAACCAAATCCCAATTATTAATATGCTGCAAATTTTGGAGATAAAACGCCACAATTTGCTGTTTTTCATCCTCTGATTTTGATTTTTCGTATTTGGCAACAAGCATCAGCAGAGCTGTATGCCTATGTTCGTGAATTTTTGATGAAAGCAACTCGCCAATTTCATTCAGCGAAATTTTATTCCAAAACTCCTTTACGATTTTTCTTTGATCGGGAACGGTAACACCGATGAACTCGTCACCTTCGGCATATTCTCCGGGGCCTGCTTTGAAAAAACGAGGATAAAATTCTTTCTTTTCTTTGATGGAAAGGAATTTGAGAGCGGATTTTATTTGGTTGATGGTTTTCATTTTTATTTTAACACAAAACGGATACTTAATTCAAAAAGAAAATTTTTAATTTGCTCAAAAATACCAGATTCAATAGGAAATTTATCAATCCACAGTGATAATTTTCTGTGTCGAAGCATTAAATGAAACTATTAATAAAAAAGGAAGACAATTTTTTTATTTTCAAATTATCACATTACCAAATTATCACATTTTCAAATTAAACCTCCTCATCCTCAAAATACTCAAACAAAAAGTCATTATACGGAAAGCGCGAAATATGGATTTTCAGAACTTCATCGTAGATTAGTTTTTTCATTTCCGGGAAGTTTTCTTTGGTTAAAGCCGATATAAAGACGGTTGGATGTTTGCTTTTTGCCATCCACGTATTCATCCATTCATCTAGGGAAATATTTTTTTTGGTGGCCGGTGTTAAATCGTCTTCATCTTTTTTCTCATACGCAAAAGCATCTATCTTATTGAAAACCATTATCATTGGTTTTTGATGCGCATTAATTTCCATTAAAATCTGATTAACGGAATCAATATGATCTTCAAAACTTTCGTGTGAAATATCAACCACATGAATCAATAAATCAGATTCTCGCACCTCATCCAAAGTTGATTTAAAAGATTCTACCAGTTGTGTTGGCAATTTTCGGATAAACCCTACGGTATCAGTTAACAAAAATGGAAGATTGCCAATAACGACCTTTCTTACGGTGGTATCCAAGGTTGCAAAGAGTTTGTTTTCTGCAAAGACTTCCGACTTTGAAAGCGAATTCATCAATGTAGATTTTCCAACGTTGGTGTAACCTACCAAAGCAACACGCACCATTTTTCCGCGGTTTTGTCTTTGGGTAGACATTTGCTTATCGATGGTTTTCAGTTTATCCTTCAGTAATGAAATCCTGTCGCGAATAATTCTTCGGTCGGTTTCAATTTCGGTTTCTCCGGGTCCTCTCATTCCGATACCACCTCGTTGACGCTCCAAGTGTGTCCACATTCTGGTTAACCGTGGAAGAAGATATTCGTATTGTGCGAGTTCTACTTGTGTTCTCGCATATGATGTTTGCGCTCTTTGTGCGAAAATATCAAGTATCAGGTTGGTTCTGTCGAGAATTTTAACTTCCAATTCACGCTCTAGGTTTTTTAGCTGTGAAGGCGAGAGTTCATCATCGAAAATTACCGTTCCGATTTCGTGTTCTTTGATGTAATCACGAATTTCCTCCGCTTTTCCACTACCAACAAACGTTCGGGAATCGGGTTGCGACATTTTTTGGGTGAAGCGTTTCTCTACAGTTGCACCGGCGGTATACGCCAGGAACTCAAGCTCATCCATATATTCACGAAGTTTTTCTTCGTCTTGTTCTTTGGTGATTAAGCCTACCAAAACGGCTTTTTCGTAAGCGTGTTCTTTTTTTTCTAACATAAAGAGGCTTTCTGCATTTTTACAAAAATATGAATTTGACAAGGAACCTAATTATCCTTTTGGCTTTATTCTTTTGAAAATTTCCACTTCATAAACAACATTATTAGAGCCGTGAGGAATACTACAATATTGGTAAGAATAATGGAAATACTGTCTTTTATAATTCCGTAAGCAATCCAAATCACGGTACTGAAGAGTACAATGATGAACATATTAACAGAAATATCTTTTACAGATTTTGATTTCCAGGTTTTAAAAATTTGGGGTACAAATGTGATGCACGACAACGAACCTCCTATTAACCCGAGGATTTCAGGATTGAAATTCATAGTTTATTTTTATTCAAATTTATGAAAATTTCAACCAGATTGTTTACTTATATTTCAATTTTAAAATTATTAAAATCGTAGTTGCAATTACCGAAATAGAGTTGGTAATAATCATCGAAATGTGCTCATTCATAATCCCATACCAAAGCCATAGTCCTGAACTCACCACACCAATGATGCAGGTAAGTAAGGCAATTTCTTCTGCTGATTTTTCCTTTAAAATCTTTACAATTTGCGGCACAAAAAGAGCCGAAGACAAACCTCCGGCAATAAATCCTATGATTTCGGGATTGATTTCCATTTTGTAAAGTAAAATCAATCTTTGGTATAATATGTTTTAAAATTTCGGTTATATTCTTCAGAATTTCATTAGTCCCAATCTGTTGCAATAAATTTCATTTCGTTTCCTTTCCCGTCTGAAAGTGTAAGATGATGCCCATCAATTTTATATTTTGTCATTGCTGGCAAAATTTTACCAAAATCAGATTCAAGCTGCATTTTACCCTCACAATACATCATTGTACTTCCCACATCAGAAAACTTTACGCTTCCGTTTTTAAAAAACTCTGCATTAAAAAACATATTGTTGCAACCCATAGTTGCACCATATTGGTTCGCCGGAGATTTAGTAGGCGCCAAATCCATTTGAGCCCTGTTTTCAACCAAAAAATCTCTGCTGTAATCTTTAAATGAAACCAACATCCATTGTCTTTGGAATTCGCCGGTAGATAATTTCTGCGAAACACAACTCTGGAAAACCATTAAAAGAGCCACGCCAAAAAGAACTAAAGGTAATTTTTTCATATCCAAATTCATATAAATTTTTGAAGCTTTTACTTCCAAAAATGCGCCAAAAAACCGTAAATTGCAAAAAATTTAATTTTAAAATATGAAACGTATATTTTTATTACTCACATTTATGATGAGTTTCCTTCAGGTGAAAGCTGATGAAGGAATGTGGTTAATGATGCTCGTAAAGAGACTTAACGGACAAGATCTTCAGAAAAAAGGCTTGAAGCTTACGGCTGAAGAAATTTACTCTGTAAACAACTCTAGTTTAAAAGACGCTATTGTTCAGTTTGGCGGAGGCTGTACTGCAGAAATGGTTTCTAAAGAAGGATTACTTTTCACCAACCATCACTGTGGTTACGGAAATATCGCAGCTCTTTCTACTCCTGAAAAAGACCATTTAACGAATGGTTTCTGGGCTATGAAAAAAAGCGAAGAACTTCCGGCAAAAGGTCTTTCTGTAAGATTTTTGGTAAGAATGGATGATGTAACGCAGAGAATTAATTCTAAACTGAATAATTCTATGACTGCAAAACAAAGAAGAGACATCATTGCTGAAGAATATAAAGCTATTGAAAAAGAAAATAACGAAAACGGAAAATATGTGGTTACCGTTAGAGATTTCTACAATGGCAATGAATTTTATTATTTTGTATATCAGGATTATAAAGATGTGAGATTAGTAGGAACTCCACCAAACTCTATTGGTAAATTTGGTGGCGATACTGATAACTGGGAATGGCCAAGACATACGGGAGATTTTTCAGTTTTCAGAGTGTATGCTGATACCAACGGAAACCCTGCGGAATATTCGCCAAACAATGTTCCTTTAAAACCAAAACATCACCTTCCTATTTCTTTGAAGCCTTTCAAACCGGGAGATTTTGCAATGATTATGGGATATCCTGGGAGAACCAACCGTTATTTAACCTCTTACGGAATTTCACAATTGATTAACAAAGATTATCCAGGATGGGTGGAAGCTTCTAAATCTGCTATGGATGTGATGAAGCATTATATGGATCAAGATCAGGCTACAAAACTGAACTACGCATCACAATACGCTTCAGTTGCCAACTACTGGAAAAACAGAGCCGGAATGATTGAATCTATCAATAAAAACAACACTATTGGTGATAAACAGAAGGTAGAAGAAGCGTTCCAAAAATGGGCAGACAAATCAGAAAACAAAGACGTGTATGGTGACGTACTTTCTGATATGAAAAGTTATTATCAAACCACTTCTGCAAGAGGTGTTGAAAGAAATTATGCTGCACAAATGACCAGAAACTCTAAATATTTAAGCTATGCGGTTGGTTTAGGATCAATGTTCAAGGGTTATATGGCTGAAGGAGATGCAGCTAAAAAAGCAGATTTAAAGAAATCCATTTCTTCAAGAATTGATGCTTTGTACGAAAAATTTAACCCTGCATTGGAACAGCAAATGCTGAAAACAATGGTACAGCTTTACAGAGACAGAGTAAGAAACGAGGCAGCTTCTCCATTTTTACAAACTTTGAACCCTCAATTGTTAGATGATGTAGCAAGAAACTCAATTTTTGCAACAGCAGCTTCAGCAAAAGCGTTCCTTAACAATCCTGATGCAGAAAAATTGAACACAGATGCTCTACTGAAAATTGCAAACGGCTACAACGCAGATGCTAAAGCTCTTGGTGATAAATACCTTGCTAATGATGACCAATTCAGCATCAGCAACAGACTTTATTTCGACGGATTAAGAAAATCGCACCCGGGACAGGAGTTTTATCCAGATGCCAACTCTACCATGAGAGTTACTTTCGGTAAAATTTCTACACTTCCTGTGAGAGCAGACAGAAACTACCACGGTGTAAAAAACAATTTCTATACAGATATCGACGGTATGGTTGCGAAATACAAAAAAGGAGATGAAGAGTTCGACCTTCCACAAAGATTAATCGACCTTGCAAAAGCAAAAGATTACGGTCAGTATGCAGATCCTGCAGGTTATCTTCCTGTAAACTTCCTGTCAGACAATGATATTACAGGTGGTAACTCCGGTTCACCAATTATGAACGGAAATGGTGAATTAATCGGACTTGCATTCGATGGAAATTCGGAAGCACTTTCAGGCGACATCGTTTTTGAAGAAGAGTGGCAGAAAACCATTAACGTAGATTCAAGATTTGTACTTTGGGTAATTGATAAATTCTCCGGTGCAGGTCACTTGCTTAATGAAATGACTTTGGTGAAATAATTTTTTTCAACCTTAAAACCAAAACCACTGGGATTTTTCTCAGTGGTTTTTTTATTAAATTTGGGTTACACTTTATCCAAGTTATAATCTTCAACAAGGTTTTTAATATGAAGGCAATCAAATTTGAAGCACCAATTATTCAGCATCAAAAAATGAACGCGGGTTATGTTGAATTTCCCTTTTCTGCTGAAGAAATATTCGGTAAAAAAGGACAGATAAAAATTAAAGCCATTTTTTGACGAAAAAATTGAATACAGAGGAAGCCTCGCAAATATGGGAACAAGGTTGCCACGTTTTAGGATTAACGCAAGTCGTGAGAAAAGATTTAGGAAAAACGTTTGGCGATACGGTTCGTGTAGAGCTTTGGGAAGACAAGGAAGAACGCGTTGTGGAAATTCCTGAAGATGTAGCAGACCTTTTTAACCAAAATGAAAAAGCAAAAGACCTTTTCGATAAAATGAGTTATACCCATCGGAAAGAATACATCCGTTGGATTACCGAAGCCAAAAAACCCGAAACAAGAGACAACAGAAAGATAAAAATGATTGATATGATTCTCGCAGGAAAAAAAGGAATATAATGAATACAATATTTGAAACAGAAAGACTTTACATCCGCCCCACCAGTTTAGATGATGCCGATATCAATTTGAAACTGGTGAATACTGAAGAATTCAAAAAATACGTGGGCGATAGAAATGTCAATAATTAGAAGAGTCTTTAGAGTATCTTAAGAGCAGAAATTTACCACAAATCGAACGATTAGGCTATGGAAATTTCACTTTAAGCGTGAAAAAAACTGGTGAAAAAATTGGTGGCTGCGGCCTTTTTCATCGTGAAGGCTTGGAGGTTGTGGATATAGGATTCTCTTTCCTTCCGGAATATTATGGCAAAGGATACGGCTACGAAGCTGCAAGCAGAATTCTGCGTGAGGGTTTTGAAGAATACGGCCTCACTAAAGTAAGCGCCATCACTGTAAAAGAAAATATCGCTTCACAAAAGTTGATTGAAAAATTAGGACTTAAATTTCAAAAAATAGTGCGTCTTCCAAACGATCCGGAAGATTTACTCTACTACGAAATAAGTAAAGAAGAATGGGAAAATTTAAGTTAAAGTTCTAAAATTTGTGCTGCCGCTTCTTTCGTTTTCACTTTTTCAATAACGTTAGTACAAACGCCATTTTCATCAAAAATAAAAGTGGTGCGAACAATTCCCATAAATTCCCGTCCCATAAATTTTTTAAGTTGCCAAACGCCAAATGCTTCAATAATTTCACGGTTTTCGTCGGCTATTAAATCATACTGAAAGCCAAATTTTTCGTGAAATTTTTTCTGAAGTTTAACAGAATCCGCACTAATTCCCAATAGTTTGTAACCTTCGCTCTTTAGTTTTGAAAAATTATCATTCAAATCGCAGGCTTCGGCAGTACATCCCGGAGTATTGGCTTTTGGATAAAAGAAAATAATGAGTTTTTGGCCTTTGAAATCAGCAGAGGTTATGGTTTTACCGTCTTGGTTTAATCCTGAAAATTGAGGAAGATGATCACCAACATTAAGCATAATTGTTATTTTTGTTCAAATTTACTTTTAAAATGACAAAAAAGCAAAGAGCTGAAACGGTTATGAATGAGTTGGAAAAACTCTATCCCGAAGTTCCAATTCCTTTAGATCACAAAGATCCTTATACACTGTTGGTTGCAGTTGCTCTTTCTGCACAGACGACGGATAAAAAAGTAAATGAAATAACACCAAGATTATTCTCTGTTGCGGATACGCCTAAAAAGATGTCACAACTCGACGTTTCAGAAATCAAGGAATTGATTAAAGAAATTGGGCTTTCAAACTCCAAGGCCAAAAATTTGAAAGCGATGGCAGAACTTCTGGTGGAGAAATACAATTCTATCGTTCCACAAACCTTTCACGAGTTGGAAGAACTTCCTGGTGTAGGTCACAAAACTGCTTCAGTTGTAATGAGCCAAGCTTTTGGGCATCCTGCATTTCCTGTGGACACGCATATTCACCGACTGATGAAGCAATGGAAACTTAGTTCAGGAAAAAATGTTGTAGAAACAGAAAAAGACGCTAAGCGTCTCTTTCCTATTGACGTGTGGAACAAACTCCACTTACAAATCATTTTCTATGGTAGGGAATATTCACCTGCCAGAGGTAAAGGAGATAGAGACTTCCTCACCAAAAAATTGTTTGAAAATTAGGCTTGAGAAAACAGGCTTTTTACCTTTTGTAAAAGCTCATCCGATTCGAAAGGCTTTGCAATGTAATCATCAGCTCCTGTTTCTTTCCCCATTCTTTCAGCATTGGGAATTGCTGACATCAATACGATTTTTATATCTGCGGTTATAGGATCACTTTTTATCTTCTTTACAAGATCTCTTCCGTCCAAACCGGACATCATCATATCCGTGATAATAATTTTCGGTTTTTGTTGTTTTACCATTTCAAAAATAATGATAGGATTCGTGCAAGTACGAACCTTATACCCTTCTGAAACCAACAAATATTCTACAATTTCGCAGATATCTGCATTATCATCTACTATTATAATACTCATTCCTTGTGTTCTTATATTTAAGAGTTTGTTTCAATTTAAACTTTAAAACACTCTTTGCTCATTCACTGAATATTTAATGGTTTGAAATTCTTACAAAAATCTTATTACAAAATTATAAAATTTTATAATATATGCAAAAATCTATAATTTATCTTTAAAGATTCTTTATTATGAAATCAAAATCTATAGCGTTGGTTATTGTTTTTTTGCCCACAAATTCATTTTACGCTCTAAAACATCAAGCGGTAGACACCCTTGGTTTAAAACCTCATCGTGGAAACTTGCCAATTTGAATTTATTGCCCAATTCTTTTTGGTATTGATCTCTTAGCTCACGTATTTTCATTGAGCCAATTTTATAACTTAAAGCTTGTCCCGGCATTGCCATATATCTTTCAATTTCGGCTGTTGCACTCGCTTCATCGTAGGCAACATTGCTTAAGAAGTATTTTATGGCTTCTTCACGGTTCATTTGTCCGGTGTGTAAACCGGTGTCAATTACCAATCTTACAGCTCGCAGCATCTCATCACTCAAAGAACCCATTTTCTGATAAGGATCGGTGTATAAACCAAGTTCCGGACCAAGAGATTCTGTGTACAAAGCCCAACCTTCACCATAAGCTCCAATCCAGCCAAAACGCATAAACTTCGGAATAGCGGTGTTTTCCTGCTGTAGAGAAACCTGATAGTGATGTCCGGGAATAGCTTCGTGCAGAAATAGTGACTCCATCCCAGATGTTACATTAAATTTTGTTGGATCCGGAAGTGGTATATAGAAAATCCCCGGTCTTTTTCCATCTGGCGTTCCCTGTTTATATTCTGCGCTTGCAGAAGCCTCCCTGAATTTTTCGGTTTGTCTGATTTCAAATCCGGTTTTTGGTGTGTTGTTGAACATGGTTTTAAGTTTCGGGGTAATTTGGGTTAAAATACCCTGAAAAGCATTCAGCACCTCTTTTGATGTTTTATAGGGCATCGCTTTAGGATCAGACTTCACATGGGTTAGAAATTGCTCTAACGTTCCGGTGAAACCTACTGTTTGCTTTACTTTTTCCATTTCACTTCGTATTCTCGCGACTTCTCCCAAGCCGGTTTTATGAATTTCCTCCGGTGTTTTGTTGGTGGTTGTCCAACTTTTTACGTAATAACCATAAATGTCTTTTCCTTTTGGTAAAGCATTGTAGCCGCTGGTTTCTCTTCCTTTTGGCAGATATTCTTTTTCAAGAAAACTTCCCATTTTTGCATACGCCGGTATTATTTTCTCTAAAATAACTTCTTTATATTCTTTTGTGAATTTTGCTTTAGCAGCATCCGACATTCCTTTCGGAAAGTTTTTTATTGGCCCATAGAAAATGTTTTTATTAAAATCTTTGGTGGTTATTTCTTCAGCTCTCATCTGAGGAATCATTTTCACTATTAAAGCTTTTGGCAAAACCACTCCCGTTTTTATCCCTTCCCTAAAGTTTTCAGTCGCAGTGTCCATCCAATTCGGAAACTGGTTCATTCTCTTCAGCCAATTCTCATAATCCTTTTCATTTTTAAAAGGCTGCGGACCTTCACCACTTCCCAAGAGCGGAAAATCAAGAGGCAAACCACCAAACTGTGTAAAAGGGATATATTCCGGATGATAAGCGTAACGCTCAATTTTATCTTTCAAAGTAGTATCCAAAACATCGTAAATCACTTTTTTATCATCGGTTAAAGAATTGTAATCAACACCCTTAAGTTCTTTCTGCACATCGTTATAAAAAGCGATTTCACCAGAAATAAAATCTTTATCTATATCCACAGGCAAAAGATCGTTGTATCTTTCATCGCCCTGAATTGTTGCCTCTAAAGGATACATTTTAAGATACTGCTCATAATAATTAGCAGCAATAGAATCAATTTCTACCGGAGTAACCTTTGTGAGCGGCGAATCCTTTCTTTTACAAGAAAGTGCAAAAAGCATTATGATAGTTGTGAAAACGGCTTTATAAACTATGTTTTTCATGACAATAAATTTCGGGTGCTAAATTAAAGATTATTCCCTTTCAAATATTATTCTTTAAGATGATAAACCTACAAATTTCTTGATTTAAAAAAATATATTTTAAAATGTTTTAGTCTTTAAATCAATTTTTTATCTTTGCTTTATAACATACAAAATAAACACAACCCAAAAACTTTTTATCCTTAAGAAATGAAAGGGATTTTAAAAATTTATCATACAGACGAGACCTTAAAATATCACATAAAAAACACTTACTGCAAGGCGGTTTACAGCAACAAACAACACTTTCTTGAAGTTGAAATCATTACCGATGACAGTTTAGACCACGTGGATGATGACTCGTTACAGTATAATTTTCCGCAGCTCTCTTTAGATGTTTTCGATTTTCCGATAGATTCCGGCGAATTGGATGGTAAAATTTTCAATATTGAAGATTCTGATGAGGAAACTTACACCGAAGTTGATTTGTTTGATGACGAAGAAGCTTACCTTTATCAAAACGAATTATCTTTCGATACTGATGATGAGGGTGAATTGCAACTGGTTTGGAAAGGTCATGTTGATGATTTCTACACTGGTTCGGATGAGCCCATTCCTTTCAAGCTAAAATGCGATTTCAGGCAGGATAACATTGAGGTTGATGAAGATTAATTACCTTTTGTAAATTCCGTTTAAATATCAAAACTTGCAAAAACCATAATATTTATGGGCTTTTTGCGTTATTTTAAAAATAAAAATTAATATGCAGGATAGTGCAACGGTAGTGCAAACTACAACCAATGCCGTACAGTTACAGCCGGAGAAACAAGTTTTTTCACTTTGGGAAATTCTTACAAGTGGTGGACTTATTGGTAATGTGATAATGATACTTATCTTCCTTTTGGGCGTTTTGGCGCTTTATATTTTTCTTGAAAGATATTTTTTCCTGAAAAGAGCCGCTAAAGAAACCCCGAATTTTCTCGAAAACATTAAAGATTTTGTACAGGACGGCAAAATCCAAACCGCTGTAGATTACTGCAAAACGATAGACTCACCTGAATCCAGAATGATTGAAAAAGGGTTGGCTAGAATTGGCCGTCCGATTTCTGACATTTCTAATGCAATGCAAAATCAGGGACAGCTTGAAGTTTCAAAATTTGAAAAAAACTTAAACATTTTGGCTTCTGCTTCGGGAGCTGCGCCAATGCTCGGTTTCCTGGGAACGGTAATCGGGATGATTATGGCTTTTTTCGAAATTTCTAATGTAACGGGAGCTGTAAGTCCAAAACTTTTGGCATCGGGAATCTATACGGCTATGGCAACCACTGCAGCCGGCTTATTTGTTGGGATTCCGGCCTATTTCTTTTATAATTTTCTGGTTACACAAGTAGACAGAATGGTATTAAAAATTCAAACCCACGTAAACGAATTTTTAGATACACTAAATAAACCTTTATAAAATGGAACTGAAACGCAGAAATCGCATCAGTGCTGAATTCAGTATGGCATCAATGACGGACATTATTTTCCTGTTATTGATTTTCTTTATGATTACCAGTTCCGCCATTAGCCAAAGTGCAATAGAGGTAAAACTGCCGCAAGCCGCATCTACAAATCAAAACGCGCAGGATCCAACAGCAGTTACCATCAGCACCGACGGTAAATATTATATTGCCGACAAAGAAATTCCGAAAGAACAATTGGAACAGCATTTGGTAAAAACTTTACAGGGCCAGCAAAACCCTACATTTACCATAAGAGCTGATGAAAACACAAAGCATGGCGACGTTGTATATGTAATGGAAATTGCCGAGAAAAATAAATTTAATTTAGCCATCGCTACCGTACAAAAAGATTAATGAGTTACACCACAAGCCATAACGAAAAGAACGATCGTAGGAAAAGTGCTATTATTACTCTTCTTATTTCGCTATTGGTACTTTTGGCTCTGTATTTTTATAAATTTTCTAGATCAATTCCAAGAGAAGAGCCTATAACCACCATGCTTATTAATTTTGGGGACAACAAAAATGGGGATGGTTTAGAGGAGCCTGCAAATCAGGAAGGTTCGCAAGCATCTTCTGCGGAAGTAACCGTTGAAGAACCGAAACCTCAGCCTCAACCGGAACCAAAACCTGTAGCTCAGGAAAAAATTATTACCGGAACCAACAAAGTTGCAACGGCTCCAAAAGTGGAGAAAGTTGAGAAAAAAAATACACCTACAGCTAAACCTACAACCCCAAAAACAACCACTACTAAAGCTGCAACCAATTCCAAAAACGCAGTTGCAGCTGCAAAAACTCAAGGCGACTCCAAAGGAACTGCTGCTGTCGGCAATCTAATCCGAGGGCGCGGAACTGCAACTGGTTCGCAAGGCACCAATGGAACAACAGGAAATGCAGGAGATCCCTTAGGTGGTGATGGTAACGGCGACAGCAAAATCGGTGTAGACAGAAAATTGATTTCATATATTCCCGGAACTATGGGTCGTGGCGGGTCACAACCTGCTCACAACTGTTCAGCTTCCGGCACCATTACCATTTCTTATATGGTTGATAAAGCGGGTAATGTAACTTCTGCGAGAAGAAGTGGAGGAATTTCCGATGCTTGTGTCTCTTCAACGTCTGTATCTTGGGTGAAGCAATATGTAAAGGCTGAACGAGCCAATACTTCATCTACCGGAACTTATCGTATTACTTTTTAATTTTTAGAGGATTAATTCTAGGAGCTTTATCAATAAAGTTCTCAATTCTTGTGTCGTTTATACTCGTAAGGTTATATTTAGAAAAATTAATTTCCCCAAAACAAAACTTTTTGTGACTTTTGCAATATGACAAATCACGATTACCAATCCGAGATTGAATGGTTGTTTAAACAGGCGCCAAATTACCAAATCGACGGAAAAAAAGCCTATAAACCGGGGCTCCAAAATATTACCAAGCTTTGCGAATTTTTTGGTAACCCTCAAGATAAAATAAAAACCATACATATCGGCGGCACCAATGGTAAAGGTTCTACGAGCAATATGCTCGCCTCAATACTGCAAGAAAGCGGCTATAAAATTGGCCTTTACAATTCTCCACACCTCATCGATTTTACTGAACGCATAAAAGTAAATGGTCAAAATGCTGATAAAGAGTTTGTTTATAACTTCATCCAGAAACTAAAACATTTGCCGGATGATATTCGTCCCTCTTTTTTTGAATTTACCACCATTATGGCTTTTGAATATTTTTATGAGCAAAATGTTGACTTTGCCATTATAGAAGTTGGTTTAGGAGGAAGGCTAGATTCTACCAATATTATAAAACCTTTGGTATCTGCAATTACCAATGTCGCATTAGATCATCAGAACATTTTAGGAAATAGCGTTGAAGAGATTGCCACTGAAAAATCCGGTATTATAAAGCCTAATACGCCCATCATCTCTGGTGATGAAAATGAAAACATAAAGGACATTATCCTTAAAAAAGCAGAAACAAACAACTCAACCTATATTGATGCCACAGAAATAACATCCAATTTGAAATCAGACTTGCAGGGAAATTATCAAGTTAAAAACATTAAAGTAGTCTTAGCTTTGGTTAATGAACTTAGAAAATTGCACTTAAATATCCCTGATGAAAACATTGAAAAGGGATTTTTAAATGTTCAGAAAAACACCAATTTCCTCGGACGTTGGTTTGAATTTTCAAATGATCCTTTAATTATCTGCGACACCGGACACAATCAGGCAGGACTAGAAGAGGTTTTTGCTCAACTCAACGGAATTGATAAATATAAGCATATTGTGTTGGGGTTTGTAAAAGACAAGAAAATAGATGAAGTGCTGAAAATTTTACCCGAAAATTCAACCTACTATTTTGTAAAACCGAGCATCAATCGTGGAAGACATCCGCTTGATTATGAAAATTCACTTAAAAACTTAAAAATAAATTATAAACTTTTTGATGATGTACAAAGTGGATATCTTGCTGCAAAACAGAATGTTAAAAAGGGCGAAATGATATTTATTGGTGGGAGCAACTTTGTAGTGGGAGAATTTTTAGAAAAAAATTTGCAGAAATAAAAAATCGTTGTATATTTGCCGAACCAAAAATAAGGGTTCTTAGCTCAGTTGGTTCAGAGCATCTGGTTTACACCCAGAGGGTCGGGGGTTCGAATCCCTCAGGACCCACTTATTAAAAAAAATCTCACATTTCTGTGAGATTTTTTTATTTCTTTTTTTCTATAAGAAGACCTAGTTTATAAAAATCTAAATATCTTAAATTACATCCGCCTTTTAAGAGTTTTGCTTTTGTTGCTGCCTTTCTTACTGAAAATAACTTTCGAAACCATCCAATTCCCGAAGTAGCAACAAGATAGTGATAGACTTTTACCAACTTAATATCCTTTATTTTCGCTGCTGTTTTGGGATTATTAATCATTTTATGGAGACTTTCAATAGACTCTTCCACTTTTTTAAGGTACACCTCATTCGATTCTACATCATTGTTATAAATGGGATTTTCAGTATGAAGGATATTGATGCCTGCCGCTTTCAAATCCATTGCGAAAAGCAAATCCTCGTACCCATATTTCTGAAACTCCGGGTTGAAATTAATCTCTCTTAATATTGATTTCTTTATTACAAAATTATTGGTCTGGAAAGATAAGTATGGCCTAAGCAAACGTTTTTCTAAAGACATGTTTTCCCTTTCTCTTGAAAACTTCCATCTTAAAAGATAATTTTCATCTGGTTGCGCATCCGAAACTTTTCTTCCACCATAAGCCACTTTAAATTCATTTTTATCAATTAAATTAATATAGTTTTTTAGAAAATTAGGATTTGTAATTTTGCCATCGCAATCTAAAAAAAGGAGATAATCGCCGGTTGTATAATATAAAAACAGGTTACGTATTTGTGAACGCCCTACGTTTTTCTCCAAAAAAATAAAGTTTTCAACTTCATTTTTAAGTTCTTGATTGTGTTGATTGTAAACTGCATTGGAGGCATCATCAATTAGAAGTATCTCTGCATCAATATGGTTATGATTGATTTCTTTTTTTAGATCATAAATCAATTCACGAACATCAAAATTGTATATAGGAATGCAGATCGAAAGCTTCATAGGTAATATACTTCAAAAATTTTTTAAAACTAATTTTAAAAAATCGTCAGGACTTTAGTTGGTAAGCTACTGCGTAGAATTTAATTTGTTTGGTCATTGCCATTAATCCATTGGCACGTGAAGGGGAAAGAAATTCCTGAAGTCCGATTTGTGAGATAAAATCAAAATCGGATGCCAATATTTCGTTAGTAGGATGCCCACTGTATATTGACACCAGCATCGACACAATTCCTTTTGGTAGAATACCATCACTGTCTGCATCAAAGAAAAGTTTTCCTTCTTTGAACTCAGCATCAATCCAAACTTTACTTTGGCAGCCTTTGATGAGGTTTTCATCGGTTTTTTTATCTTCAGGCAGCCCTTTTAGTTCTTTACCTAAATCGATAATATATTCGTATTTCTGTTCCCATTCGTCTAGAAACTCAAAATCTTTTACGATTTCCTCTTGTTTTTCCTTAATTGTCATAATGCAAAATTACTGAAAGTTTTCTGTTTTCACCCTTTTGAAAAGTTGTAGTATTTGAGGCGCTTCATTTTCCCAGCACAGTTTTTCAGAAGCTAGTTTTAGCTGTGTAGCATAAAAATTTCTACCATTTGAAAGCACCTTTCCAATTTTTTCTGATAGCTCTTTTTCTGTATGATTATCAATTATTTCACCAACTTGAAACGTTTCAACAATCTTCCTCATCTCAGGAAAACCGGATACAACAATCGGAACTTTTGCTTGAATATAATCTGAAATTTTATTGGGTAAAGAGTAATAATAACTATCTCCATTATTCTCTTCGATGCTCAATCCTACATCAGCTTTAACTGAGATTTTTTTAAGATTTTCAGGAATTAATTTTCCCAAAAATATCACTTTTTTATCTAGACCTAGATTTTTAGTTAAAGCTTCGTATTCTTTCTTTTTAGGTCCGTCTCCTGCAATCCAAAGTTCTGCATTGTCGATCATTCTCATAGCGTGAATCACCTTATCAAGACCTCTTGATGGGTTGATAACTCCTTGATAAAGAATAATTTTAGGTTTATTTTCAACTACTGGAGTTTCAAAATCAAAATTTTTGACAGGAAAATTCTGTACGAGAATAGGTTTTTCAATTTTGTATTTCTTCGTAAACCAATCCGCATAACTTTCGCTTGCCGTCATTATATATTTTAATTCCGGTAAAATGTTTTTTTCGAGAAAACGCCATATTTGTTGCGTAAATCTTCCTTTAAGCGCCGGCATTTCAGTAAAAATCTCATGACTGTCAAAAACCAAAGGGATATTCAGTTTTTTTGAAATCATATAATTTGCCAACAATGTATCCAAGTCATTGGATAGTAAAATGGTTTTATCGTCCGCTTTTTTCAGAAGCTGATGATAAAGTTTAAAATTAAATTCAGGATAGGCGAACTTTAAATTTTTCGATTTTAGAATAATTCTTGAAAAAGGATAAGGCCTCGTCATTTCCGGTAACCCATCCCAAGAATTACCAATAAGTTCCACTTCATAGCCGTTTTCGTACAGCGTTCTGCAAACCTTTTCTACTCTTTGGTCTGTATAAAGATTATTGAAGACGCTTACTAAAACTTTCACAACCGAAAGTTAATCCTTTTTCAGCAAATGATACGCCTGAATAAAGCAAAGAATAGCATTCGGAATAATAATCGGCCAAAGCATACCACTATATATACCGTATATCACAAAAAATATACACCCAATAAGATTTACTACTCTTACTTTTCTTAAATCTTTCAGCACAAAGCTTAAAACAACAAAAAAAGATGCGGCATATCCAACGTAACTTGCACTTTCAGGAGTCATAAGAAATAAATTAGGGTTGCAAATGTAATCATTTTCAAAAAGATAGGCGGAAGCTTTCTGCCATATCGTCATTATTTGTGTTTTGGTAAAGTATTTGCAACTTTTGTTTACTGTAAAGGCAGAAATAACTACCTTTATATTAAATTATGAGACGTTATTATGGATTATAAATTTTCAGACGGTTTGGACAAAGTGTTCAAACAAAGCAAAAATGAAGCACGCAGACTGAAAAGCGAATTCCTGAACACAGAACACCTGCTTTTGGGCATCATCAAAACAGACAATTCTGCGCGGGAAATCCTTCAGAACCTGAATGCTGACCTTACACAAATCCGAAGAAAAATTGAAACAATGAACGTGTCCGGCATCAATCCGTTGGCGGAGGAAGTTCAGAACATTTCTTTTACAAAAATGGCAGATCAGGCTGTGAAACGCGCAGAACTGGAATGCAGACAATATCGCAGTACCGAAATCAATACGGTACACATTCTTCTCGGTATTTTATACAAATTTGAAGATCCAACTTCTAATATTTTGGGTGCTTACGATGTTGATTATGAAAGAGTTTCAAGAGAATATCAAACCATGTTGAAAAACAGTGGAGAATCTCCAAAAATGAGCGCCTATGACGATGATGAAGAGCGTGAAGAATATGGACAAATGCGCAAACCCACCGGAAATATAGGCACAGGAAAAAGCAAAACGCCTACTCTTGACAATTTCGGAAGAGATCTTACATCTTTAGCTAAAGATGGCAAACTAGATCCTGTAATTGGCCGTGAAAAAGAAATTGAACGTGTTTCTCAAATTTTATCAAGAAGAAAGAAAAACAACCCCCTTCTAATTGGTGAACCCGGTGTTGGTAAATCGGCTATTGCTGAAGGTTTAGCATTAAGAATTCATCAGAAAAAAGTATCAAGAGTTCTTTACGGAAAACGTGTAATCACGCTTGATTTAGCAAGTTTGGTAGCCGGAACAAAATACCGTGGCCAGTTTGAAGAGCGCATGAAAGCAATTATGACAGAATTGGAAAAAAACCGCGATGTCATTTTGTTTATCGATGAGTTGCACACCATTGTTGGCGCAGGAAGTTCTACGGGAAGTTTAGATGCATCCAATATGTTTAAACCGGCTTTGGCTAGAGGTGAAATACAATGCATTGGAGCAACAACCCTTGATGAGTACAGACAGTATATCGAGAAAGATGGTGCTTTGGAACGTCGTTTCCAAAAAGTTATGGTAGAACCTACTTCTATTGAAGAAACCATTCAAATTTTAAATCAAATAAAAGATAAATACGAAGATCACCACAACGTTACTTATACCGACGAAGCCATTGCTGCTTGCGTGAATCTTACTTCTAGATATATCACCGACCGTTTCCTTCCGGACAAAGCAATTGATGCGATGGACGAAGCCGGATCCAGAGTATATATTAAGAATATGAAAGTTCCTACAGAAATTATTGATAATGAAAAGAAAATTGAAGAAATAAAGGAACAGAAACAACAGGCTGTAAAAGCGCAAGATTATCTGGAAGCCAGAAAACTGAAAGATGAAGAGGAACGTTTGGTAATGGAACTTTCTGCCGCCCAAGAACAATGGGATAAAGATGTGAAAGAGAAAAAAGAAACCGTAACCGAAGAAAATGTTGCGGAAGTTGTATCCATGATGAGTGGCGTTCCTGTTACTAAGGTTGGTAAAAATGAGTTGGATAAACTCGCACAAATGGACGAAAAACTTAATGGTAAAGTTATCGGACAGGAAGATGCTGTGAAAAAAGTGGTAAAAGCCATCCAAAGAAACAGAGCCGGGTTAAAAGATCCAAACCGACCAATTGGAACATTTATTTTCCTTGGAACAACCGGTGTTGGTAAAACAGAACTGGCAAAAGTAATGGCTCGTGAACTTTTCGATTCAGACGAAGCCCTTATTAGAATTGATATGAGTGAGTATATGGAAAAATTCGCTGTATCAAGATTGGTTGGTGCGCCTCCGGGATACGTTGGTTATGAAGAAGGAGGACAATTAACAGAAGCAGTTCGCAGAAAGCCTTACGCTGTAGTTCTTTTAGATGAAATTGAAAAAGCGCATCCGGATGTTTTCAACATTCTTTTGCAAATTTTGGATGAAGGACACGTTACCGACAGTTTGGGAAGAAAAATTGATTTTAGAAATACCATTATCATTCTTACTTCAAACATCGGAACCAGAGATTTGAAAGATTTTGGTGACGGAGTAGGATTTGGTACCACTGCAAAAAAATCAACCAGTGATGCAAGAGCAAGAGCGACTATCGAAAGCGCTCTTAAAAAAGCCTTCGCCCCAGAATTCCTTAACAGAATTGATGATATAATAATCTTTAACTCTCTGGAGCAGGAAGACATCAGAAAAATCATCGATCTTGAGCTTTCAAAACTTTATGGTCGTCTTGAAAAGTTGGGCTACTACGTACAGCTTACGGACGAAGCCAAAGATTTTATTGCAGAAAAAGGTTGGGATAAAGATTTTGGTGCAAGACCACTGAAACGTGCCGTACAGAAATACATCGAAGATTTATTGGCAGAACTTTTGGTAAACAAGCAAATTTCTGAAAATGAAACGGTTGTCCTAAAACTGAACGAAGCCAAAGACGCTTTAGAAAAAGAAGAAGCGTCTTCAAAATCTAAAAAGGAAAAAGCATAAGATTAACCTTTAAATATTAAAAGACCCGCTCTTAAAAGAGTGGGTTTTTTTGTGGAAAACTGATCGCTCAAAACTCATTTTTGTTGGAATATTAGGTACTACTTTTGCGTTAATAAACTAATGGAAGAACAAGGGAAAATTAAAGGACAAGGTGCACAACGAAACGTGATTAATCGTTTCGACAAATATACCTATGAGCCTGAAAATGAAGATTTTGAAACCGTTAAAACCACTTTCACCGAAGTGTTTCCTAAGTCGATTGTAAATCCCGTGAAAAGTCCGGATTTATCAATGGAATATTCCTTAAATCCTTATCAGGGATGCGAACACGGCTGCTCTTATTGTTTTGCAAGACCAACACACGAATATTGGGGATTTTCTGCCGGAATTGATTTTGAAAGGAAAATCATGGTGAAGAAGAACGCTCCTATTCTTTTAGAAAAATTTTTCAAAAAGAGAGGTTATATTCCGAAAACCATTGTCTTGTCGGGAAATACAGATCCTTATCAACCCATTGAAAGAAAATTGGAAATCACCAGAAGTCTCCTGAAAGTTTTTCTTGAATACAGACATCCGGTTTCTTTCATCACTAAAAATGCATTAATTTTAAGAGATTTGGATCTACTAATACAATTGGCAGAAAAAAATCTCGTTTGCGTCAACTTAAGCATTCCGACCATCAATGAAGATCTGCGGAAAGTGATGGAGCCCAGAACTTCATCAGTAAAAAATAAATTGAAAGCTCTTGAGGTGCTTTCCCAAAATGGAATTCCAGTGAATGTGATGGCAGCACCAATTATTCCAGCCTTAAATTCTGATGAAGCTCTCAACCTTTACAAAACTTTTTCGGATTTAGGCGCAAAAAGTGCCCATCATATTCTAGTGCGATTGAATGATACTGTTGAACCTGTTTTCGTTCATTGGTTGAATTCGCATTTTCCGGAGCGTTCACAGAAGGTTTTAAACCTCATTCGCTCGATGAGAGGTGGAAATTTGGGTGAAAAAAGATATTTTGAACGCTACAAAGGTGAAGGGAATATTGCCGAAATGATACACCAGACTTTTGCGTTGGCCAGAAGAAAATATTTCAACGGAAAACATATTTCACCGCTTTCAACAGAACATTTTACAGGAACAAAAGAGCAGCAGTTGAGGTTGTTTTAAATAAAAAAAACGGGCAATGTTGCCCGTTTTCTTTCAAAAATTTGAAATTATTTTATCAATCCAAGTTCTACTAATCTTTCGTGTAAAAACTCCCCTGCTGTAGTATCTGGATAGAGTTTTGGATTGTTTTCGTCATAAGTTCCTTGCAAGGCATTCAATTTCATTTCGCTTACAGGATGCATAAAAAATGGGATGGAATATCTTGAAGTTCCCCAAAGTTCTCTTTCAGGATTCACAACTCTGTGAATCGTGGATTTCAGTTTGTTATTGGTATGCCTTGAAAGCATGTCGCCAACATTTATCATCAGTTCATCAGGTTCTGCAATGGCATCAATCCATTCTCCGTTGTGATTTTGTACTTGCAAACCTCTACCTTGCGCTCCCATTAATAAGGTAATGAGATTAATGTCGCCATGCGCAGCAGCTCTCACCGCATCATCGGGTTCCTGTGTAATTGGCGGATAATGAATTGGTCTTAAGATTGAGTTACCTTCTGCAATGTATTGATCAAAGTAAAATTCATCCAAACCAAGATATAACGCCAAAGCTCTCAACACATATTTTCCGGTTTTCTCAAGCATTTGGTAAGTCTGTTTTCCTACCTCGTTGAATTTTGGAGATTCATCCACCATAACATTGTCCGGATAAACCTCTCTATACTTGGAGTCATCAGAAAGATACTGTCCAAAATGCCAGAATTCTTTCAAATCTGCTTTTTTGAAACCTTTAGCCGTTTCTTTTCCGAAACCGACATACCCACGTTGTCCACCAATTCCGGGGATTTCATATTTCTGCTTGGTTTCTACAGGTAAATCAAAGAAGTTCTTCACCTCTCCGTAAAGTTCTTTTACAAGGGCATCATCAAGAAAATGACCTTTTAGTGCAACAAATCCTATATCTTCATAGGCTTTTCCGATTTCATTTACAAATTTCTGTTTGCGTGCCGGATCATCCGACAGGAAATCACGCAAGTCCACACTTGGAATTTTGTTCATTATATTTTTTGTAAAAATTAACTTCCCAAATATAAGCTTTTATAATTTTTAAAAATCTATAAAACTCCTACCTTTGTCTTTATGAAAAATTTCTCATCAAAACGCAGCATTCAGTTGTTGGCTCATCTCCTAAAAGAATATGGAATTTTAAATATAGTGGTTTCTCCGGGTTCACGTAACGCACCTTTGGCAATACATTTCGGAGAAATGGACGAGATGAACAGCTACAGCATTGTGGATGAGAGAAGTGCCGCTTTTGTCGCATTGGGTATGGCACAAAGCACAAAATTGCCTGTTGCAATTACCTGCACATCAGGTTCGGCTTCTGCCAATTATTATCCAGCGGTTACAGAAGCCTTCTATCAAAATGTGCCACTTTTGGTGCTAACTGCAGACAGACCAACGGATTATATTGATATTTTCGATGGACAAACTATTCGACAAAAAGAATTGTATCAACAACATTCTTACGGTGATTTTCAGTTGATGGAAGACGATAAAGACGGTTCCGAAGATTACAATTTTGATATTATTAAAAAAGCGATTGAACTCTGTTTCGAAAAACAGGGTCCGGTTCATATCAACATCCCATTATCGGAACCTCTGTATGATTTGGTAACCGAATTACCAAATTTCCCTAGTGTAGAAAAAACCATTCAGAAAAAAACTTATGAGTTACCTTCTAATCTGGTAGCAGAATGGAATACTTCAAAAAGAATTTTAATTCTTGTGGGAACAAGACCATATTCACAAGAACTTGAAGCTCAACTTTATCAATTGGTTAAAAATCATTCTGTTGTCGTTTTAAGTGAAGCCAACTCAAATTTGCATCACGAAAAGTTTTTCAAACATATAGACCGTTATATTTATAACTTTTCTGAAGAAGATTATCAAACCTATGCTCCCGATTTGCTGATAACCATTGGGCAAAATGTGGTTTCTAAGAAAGTAAAACAATTTCTGAGAAAAGCAAAACCTAAAAACCATTGGCATATTGATGAACATTGGCAACCCGACACCTTTTTCAGCCTTACCCAAAAGATCGAAACCAATGCTGAAAGTTTCTTTGGCAAGCTGTTGAATTTCATAAAATTAGAACCACAACCCTATTTTAATCTTTGGGATGTTTTAAGAGATAAAAAAGACGCTAAACACCAGGAATATGTGAATAGAACTGGGTATTCTGATTTTAATATATTTTGGCTTATCTCGCAGAAGGTTCCGGCTAATTTCAATATACATTTCAGTAACAGTTCGGCAATTCGTTATGCACAACTGTTTGATTTTAAGCAAAATAAAATTTACTGTAACCGTGGCACCAGCGGAATTGACGGTTCTACTTCCACCGCAATGGGTTTCGCCATTAAAAACGAAAATCCTACGCTTCTGGTAACGGGAGATCTAAGCTTTTTCTATGATATTAATGGGCTTTGGAACCAATATATTCCTCCTTACACGAGAATTATCATTTTCAATAACGGTGAAGGAAATATATTTAAAATTATCCCTGGACCTGATAAAGCGAATACCAATATATTGGATGAATTTATCGCCACAAAACACACGAAACACGCTGAACATTTGGCGAAACATTTCGGATTCAGCTACGTAAAAGTAGAAGATGACAATACCATCGAGAGGGTTTTGGATAACTTCTTTAAGCCAGATTTGCAACCTAGAATTTTGGAAGTTTGTACACAGGACGTGGAGAATGCAGAGGTTTTACGCTCCTATTTCGATTTCTTAAGCGGTAAAGATGTTAAAACGCCTTGGGACGCAGATAATTGATATTTTTGCCCTCTCATTTCATCAAAATGTTTTGTTGTCAAAACTTTTTTGGAAAAATTTGACGTGGATTCCTGCGGAATGACAAAAAATATGATTAAAGTGACATATACTCATCACTTTCCGGGAGATTTAAAATTTTGTTCATGGGATAGATGAACATATCATCAAAATCATTTAGCGAATTAATCAACTGAAAATGAGAGAATTCCTTTAGATTTTGCAAGGTGATTTCTGTTTCCTTGATCTTTTTATTTTTCAGGAGATATTGTCTTTGAACGCCGTTGAGTAAATAAGTATCAGGTGTGTACCACTCTTTCCCTTTCAAGAAAAGAAGGTTGGAGTATGAAGTATCTGTAATTCGGTTGTTCTTTACAATGATAATCTCCTCTGTTTTGGCTTTTTCCTTCATCAAAGCAAATTCCTTCCGGTTTTCATATTTAAATGAATAATCAATGGTGTTGTTTTCAACCAACTGAAAATCATTAATTTCCGGAATTGCGTATGGTATTAGTTGTGTCGTAAACTTACAGTCGAGGTCATAAACGATTCTTAATTTGTAAAGGCCATCTTCATCGTGCTGAAGATTTTTGAAAATTTTTTCCAAATCAATGGAGTTTTCCTTTCCAAACTGGCGGAAGGTTTCGTTGACACGTTTTTGATGATAATCTAAAAGGAAGATTTCCTGATCTTCTACTTTAATACTTTCAATAAACTGGAACATAAATTTTGTTTTTCATTTCCTGATATTCGTCGGCCAATTTGCTCATATGTGTAATGCCGCCGCCACTTTTAAAATATAAATTTCCGTTTTCTTTTTCTATAAAACGAATCATCACGCAAGAATCTAAATTTTCTCCGTCGAACCAACCACAAACACCTGTGTACCAACCTCTTTCATATCCTTCAGACGCCATTACAATTTCCATTGTTTTTGGTTTTGGCGCACCTAAAATAGAACCGGCAGGAAGTAAAGTTTTCATAATGCTGCCGATTTTCCCTTCAAATTCAGGCTTCAGTTTACCCGAAATTTCAGAGCTCATAGCATAAAGGTTCTTTTGTTTGGTTTTAATGAAATCAATACGTTGAAATTCTTCTACTCTCACCTCATCAGCAACCATACTCAAATCATTTCGCAACAAATCAACCACTGTGTAATGTTCTGCTTTTTCTTTTACATCGTTTTTTAAGGTCTCTATAGCATTATCTTTTGAGGCATCTATAGTACCTTTCATTGGATGTGTAAAAATTTGGTTGTCAATTATTTCAACAAAAGTTTCCGGCGAAAACAGAACAAACTGGTTTTTATACAGCAATTTGTATTTGGCTTTTGAAAGATAAAAAATTTCCTCTAAAGTTAAATTGGTTTCTATTCTGGTTTTCCGAGTATAATTAGCAAGATAGGAGTTTCCCAGTTTAAGGTGTTTTTGTACGTTTTCAAATCCTTTTCTATATTCTTCTTTGGTTTCCGGATAAGTTTCAAGCTCAAAATCTTCTGATGAGACGAATGCTTCATTCGTCTTCTTAATTTTTTGAAAATCAATCATTAAACCTGAATTTAAAACTTCGTCTTCCAGATAAACTTCTACTTTATCCATGGCAAAATCTACCATAAAGAAAAAAGGAACCTTCTTCTGGGAAAGTTCATCCATTCTTTCAAAATTCGGGTGCTGTTTTGTTTTCACTTCACAAAAGTAAATTTAATTTTTTTAAAAGATTAATGAATTTTAGTGTGCGACTGAAAGTTTGTGTTGATTTTCAATGATAAATTTTTCTCTGGTCTTAATTTCCAATGGTTTAAACAATTTATTTCTCGTTCCTATTTAAAAATTATAAAAAGTTTATTTTTGCAGCAAATTGTTACAATGCAGAACCATTATCCTCAAAAAGCGGGAATTGATTATATTTTAAAAGAAGCCTTCGGTTATTGGAACAGAACCTTGGTGTACCAAATCCTCTTCAGTCTAATTTACTTTTCGGTCCTTTTTCTGGTGTTATTTTATTTTGCAAACAGGTTTGGGATTTTTGAGCAATACGTTGCTCTAGGTGATAAGCTGAAAGAAGGAGTAGAAGCTTACCAAAACGGCTTGAAAGAAATTGTGGCAAATCCCAATTTTATGAAATTTCAGTATGTGGTTTTAGGAACATTGTCGTTTTTGTTTCCTTTGAATCTTGGCCTTTTTAAAATGTTTAGAAAGTTGGACCTTGACGAAAAGCTCGAAATGGAGGATTTATTTGCGGGATATTCCGGATCTAATTTCTTTATCTATTTTGGTTATTTCCTGTTTTGGTTCACCGTTTACTCTTACTTTGCACCAACTCTATTTTTGGGAGTTTTTTGGGTTCTGATAACGCTTTTCACAGCTCCATTGATGTTTTTTATGGATAAAAGAATCTTGGAAACGTTTGCCATTAATTTTAAGGCCTTGAGAATGTTTCCTTTGGAAATTTTGGTGGGCATTTTCGTGGCAGTTGCTTTCAAATACTTCGGAATTCTTACTTTAATAGGTGCTATTTTTACTTTTCCGTTCTGGAATGCTATGATTTATGCGCTTTACCGGAAAATTTTTACAGAAAAGAACTAAATTTCATTTATAATTCATCTTTCAATTCATCAAAAAAAAATTATCTTTGATGGATTAAAAGGGAAAACTATGGAAAACTTTAGCGAATTTGATCAACAAGGATCGGTACCACAACGTGAAACGGGGAGTATTATCTCTCATGCTTTCGAGATGTACAAAGGATTTTTAGGATACGCCGTTTTGGCGATGGTAATTTATGTGATTGCTAGTTCTGTACTTCAATCTTTTGCTGGGTTTGATTCCCAGTCTTTTGCCGAAGAAATAAGGTCTTCTGGTGGATCGTTTAACACGCAGGATGTTATTAATGCAGAAGGTTTCAAAACTTATTATGGGCTTTCTGGCTTGCTGGGAATTCTGCTATCTCCTCTTTTTGTTGGGTTAATTTATATGGCCAATAAAGTGAATAACAAAGTTCCTATTAATTTCGGAGACTTATTTATCGGTTATAAGCAGAATTTTGTTAATATTCTGTTTTACAGTTTAATTTCTAATATTATAATCATTATATCATTTATGTTGTGCTTTTTGCCGGGATTGTTTGTGGCTCCGCTACTTTTAATCGGGTATCCTGTATTATTGTTTGAAAATGCTACAGCAATGGATGCGCTTAAAAAGACTTTTAACATTGCTAAAGAAAACTACGGCGTTTTCCTTGGTGCAGGACTTTTAGGTGCACTTATCAGTGTTGCGGGGATAATGCTTTGTTTTGTTGGGGTTATCCTTACTGCGCCTTTCATATACGCTGTAATGTATTCTACATATGTGGCTTATGCCGGAAAGCCGAGACAAATTACTTATAACACATAAAACTTTTGGTTTAAAATATAATTTCCGATTAAAGGGAATGTGTAAATTTGGGCAGCAGTATTACTGTTGCCTTTTTTATAAAAAAACTTAATTATGTCGAACCTATACAACCAAATCAGCGGAATAAAAATAAAACAAGTCTTCCTAATCCTGATTATTACAGCAATGTTAGGACTTATTGTTTTTAATCTCTCGATGTTTATTCCCTCTCTTTTAGGAGCGCTTACGCTGTATATTGTGTGCAGGAATTTTAATTTTTATCTTCAAGAAGTTAAAAAATGGAAACCAGCTTGGTCCTCTTTGGTTATTATACTCATTTGTTTGATTGTTTTAATAATTCCTGTCTACCTTTTAGCAGATATGTTAATTGAAAAATTAGGCGACTCTAAAGTTTATATGGCCAAATTCAATATTTTTTTAGATAAAATTCACGATTTTGTTTATTCAAAAACCAAAATTGATATTTTAAGCAAAGAAAATCTTGACGGTCTTAAATCTGCAGCGGCAAAATTTTCCACCAATGCTCTTAGCGGAACTTTTAATACGCTTTCTGTAGTGGCGTCTATGTTTTTTATGCTTTATTTTATGCTCGAAAAACCGAGACTTTTCGAAAGGGTTGTTACAAGCGCTACGCCTTTAAAAAAAGCTAATATTACTTTAATAGGCGAGAAATTCAGAAAACTGGTTGTTGCAAATGCCGTTGGGATTCCTGTTGTGGCTTTGGGACAGGGTTTGGTTGCGCTTATTGGTTATTTAATTTTCGGTGCACCTAGTCCGATGCTTTTGTTTGCGCTTACTGCTATAGCATCTATGATTCCTATTGTAGGCGCGGCTATTATTTATGTTCCTGTTGGTATTTTTATGATTGCGGAAGGCAATACCGGAGCCGGAATTGGTGTTTTAATTTACTGTTTGATTGCGGTAGGACTTACTGATAATGTTTTGCGATTTACGTTACTGAAAAAGCTTGAAAATATACATCCTCTCAATACTGTTTTCGGAATTATAATGGGGATGAACCTTTTTGGTTTTATGGGATTAATTTTCGGGCCTATTTTGGTTTCGATGACGGTGCTTTTGATACAGGTTTACCGAGACGAATTCAGTGGTGATGATGAAAATGAATTGATTATGCCTGAACCTAAAGAAATTGAGACAAAAATCGACCTTACACTATAATGGAAGACTGCATTAATCCTGAAATTTTAAAAGAAATCTGCATTGTGAAAATGCCTTTTGGCAAATACAAAAACACAATCCTTGCAGATCTGCCGGTTTCTTATTTAGAATGGTTTATGCGAAAAGGAGGTTTCCCAAAAGGAAAACTCGGCATGCAACTTTCTACGGTTTACGAAATTAAAATCAATGGTTTATCAGATTTACTAACAACAATTCGTGGAGAGGTGATTGATGAGAAAGCTAAGAAGGTTTATAAGTTTTGATTTTTTTTAGGTAGTAAAGTTGTTGAGTCGTAAAGTCGCAAATAAAATTCAACTTCACAACTTAGCAACTTTACGACTTCACAAATCTATCCCTTTAACATAGCAATCTCATCCCTCAACTTCGCTGCTTTTATAAAATCCAAGTTTTTCGCTGCTGCTTCCATTGCTTTTTGTTTTTCGGCTATAAGTTTATCCAGATCGGCTTCGCCGTAAGTTTCGCGTTGTTCCGCAACCTGCTTCAAAATTTCTTTTTGGGTGTATTTTTCTTCCGGGAAGTCTTTGGCTCTTCCAACTAAAGCTTCAGAGATTTTCTTGTTGATTTGTTTAGGAACGATATTATTTTCTTCGTTGTATTTCTGCTGCTTTTCACGACGATAATTGGTTTCATCGATGGTTTTTTGCATTGAATTCGTCATTTTGTCAGCATACATAATTGCTCTGCCGTTGATGTTCCTAGCTGCTCTACCAACGGTTTGTATCATTGACCTTCGGGACCTCAACATTCCCTCTTTATCTGCATCTAAAATGGCTACCAAAGATACTTCCGGTAAATCTAAACCTTCACGAAGCAGATTTACACCAATTAAAACATCAAAAAGTCCGGTACGCAAATCCTGCATAATTTGGATTCGCTCCAACGTTTCCACATCCGAGTGAATATAGCGACAACGAATTCCGAATTTTGTGAAATACTTGGTGAGTTCTTCCGCCATTTTTTTGGTTAAAGTAGTCACCAACACTCTTTCATCGATTTCCGCACGCTTTTGGATCTCTTCCATTAAATCATCAATCTGATTTATAGTGGGGCGAATTTCAATAATTGGGTCTAAAAGTCCTGTAGGACGTATGATTTGCTCAATATATTCGCCACCGGTTTTTTCCAATTCGTAGTCTGCAGGTGTTGCTGAAACGTAAATTACCTGATTTTGCATTCCTTCAAACTCCTCAAATTTCAAAGGACGATTGTCCATAGCTGCAGGTAAACGGAAACCATACTCTACCAAAGATTCCTTACGGCTTCTATCACCTCCGTACATGGCATGAACTTGTGGAATTGTAACATGAGATTCATCAATCACCATCAGAAAATCTTTCGGGAAATAATCTAAAAGACAAAATGGTCTTGAGCCCGGTAATCTTCCATCTAAATACCTTGAATAGTTTTCAATTCCCGAACAATATCCGAGTTCTTTAATCATTTCAAGATCAAGTTCTGTTCTTTCCTGTAAGCGTTTGGCTTCGAGAGGTTTTTCAATACTTTCAAAAAAACTGACCTGCTTTACCAAATCATCCTGAATTTCACGAATAGCTCCATTTAATGTTTCTTTTGAAGTAACAAATAAATTAGCGGGATAAATCTGAATCTGTTCGAAATTGCTTTCTACATTCCCTGAAACCGGATCAAAAGTCTGAATTTTTTCAATTTCATCTCCAAAAAATTGTATTCTGATCGCATTATCTGCATAGGCAGGATAAATATCAATTACATCACCTTTCACCCTAAACGTGCCGCGTTGAAACTCATTCAAAGTTCTGGCGTACAAAGCATTAACTAATGAGTGAAGTAAAGAAGTTCGCGTCACTTTATCACCAATCGCAATAGAAATTAAAGATTTATGGAATTCCGTAGGGTTACCAATCCCATAAATGCAGGAAACGGAAGCGACAATTAGAACATCTCTTCTCCCGGAAAGTAAACTTGCGGTAGCAGAAAGTCTCAATTTTTCCACTTCTTCGTTGATGGAAAGATCTTTTTCGATATAAGTTCCTGTACTGGAAATATAGGCTTCAGGTTGATAATAATCGTAGTAAGAAACGAAATACTCCACCGCATTTTCAGGAAAAAACTCCTTAAACTCCATAAAAAGTTGGGCTGCCAACGTTTTATTGTGGGCTAAAACTAATGTTGGGCGTTGTATATTATTTACCACATTGGCAATGGTAAACGTTTTTCCGGAACCGGTAACGCCGAGCAAAGTTTGGTATTTCTCGCCGATTTCAATGCCTTCGGTGAGTTTTTTAATGGCTTGTGGTTGATCGCCAGTTGGTTTAAATTCGGATTGGAGATTGAATTTCATAATTTTTATAAGCCACAAAAGATAAAAGCTTTTTTGAGGCTTCAGTTATTCAAAAGTTTAAAAGTGACTTTTATTAATGATAACAAAGATAAACTAATAATCACTTTTGAGATTTACAAAATTATGGAAAAAGAAAAGAGCAGAAAATTCTGCTCTTGGGGATTATTTAGCTTATTGTTTCTTAATGAAAACTCATTGTAAGTGGTATTTTGAACATATAACTTGTTGGTTTGCCATCTTTAACTGCAGGCTCCCACTTAGAAGACTCATTGCTAACTTTTATAGCTCTTAATGCTTCGTTGTTAAAAACTTCATTTTCGCCTTCACTTCTATAATTAGAGGTGCTACCATCACTATTAATAACAAAGTAAAGTGTTGATCTTACTGTACCTTCATTACCGGTCATTACTGCTGTATTAAAGTTGTAGGCTACTTGAGATCTGAAATTGTTGATACCGCCCGGAAAGTTTGGAAGTTGATCAACATCTTGCGATAATTGAGCCTTGTTGTCTTCTAATGTTGGAGGTGGAATTTGTTCACGGATTTTTTTTAATTCCATATTTTTTTTGTGAAGCTTTTTCATTGCCGCATCTACATTTTCCTTTGCTTTTTGTAATTCCATTTCTTTTATACGCATATCTTCCATTGTAGGTTTCTTTGTAGTGTCAACCACTTTAATAGGAACTACAGCTCTTTCCTTAATGTTGTGTTTAATTTTTGCAGGATTAAAGGCTTTCTTTGTCGGTTTTCTTATCTCTGATTTTGCCGGAACTTTCTCCGCAAAAACAAAGAACAGGATTGCTGTAAGTGGCAAACTAAACCACGAATATAGCTTCGATTTATAGTTTGATTTTTTAGTCATCATATCGATTCTTTTTTTGGTGTTACTTAAATTAAATTGGTTTGTAAATAAAATTTTCTCCGAAATAAGCTCGGTTAACAATAGTTTTTGATAGTCTTTTACGTTAGTTTCAGCCTTCAAAACACTCTCGTCAGCCAGAAATTCGTGGTTAGTAAGCATCGCCTTTTTGTAGAAATAAAATGCCGGGTTAAACCAAAATACCGAAAGTAAAAATTCGATTAAAAGAACATCTAAGCTGTGTTTCTGTTTCAGATGTGTTTCTTCGTGGCGAATGATTTTTTCATCAATTTTTCCTTTTTCGAAATCTTCACGGTTCAGGAAAATGTATTTCCAGAAACTGTGAGCCGTTGCTTTTTCTTCTTTAAGAACCACTGTGAAGTTTCCTTTTTTAATTTTCTTTCCTAAAATGATTTCTTTTCGCAGAGCATTTAAACTGATTAAAAACCTCATCAAGAGAAAAAAAGTTACCGGAACATAAATAGCATAAATAATATTATTAAAAGTAAAAACGGATTCCTCCACAATTAAAAGTGGTACCATTTCACCTTGCCCTTTAACAAGAAGCAACTCATGGGAAACCTCTGTTGTAGTTCCGTAAGTAATTGATACAAAAGGAATAAGCATTGAAAATAAAATGCTCAACAAGAGATAAAATCTCTTGAAGCGGTGTGCTTTTTGTCGTTCCAAAATCAGATAATAAAACCCAATAAAAATGGATGATGACAAAATCATTTTAAATAAGAATGTTTCCATCACTTATGTTTCTTTTCGATTTCATTTTCGATAATTTTCTTGATTTCAAGCAGTTCTTTTTCGCTCAATTTAGCATTGGCGGTAAAGAACGACGCAAAGTGCGTTACCGAATTGTTGAAGAATTTACCAATCAATCCGTTCATTTCTTTGGTGAAATATTTACCTTTTTCAACCATCGGAAAGTATTCGCGCGAGTTTCCGAAGGTCTTATATCCTACCATTTTTTTATTTTGCATTCTTTTCAGAAGCGTTGCAATGGTTGTGGTTGCAGGTTTGGGTTCGGGATAAGCACCTATCAGATCTTTCATAAATGCTTTTTCCTTTTCCCAAAGGATATCCATCAATTCTTTTTCGGCATTGGTAAGCTGTTCCATCTCTACAAAAATATTATTTACTCTACAAATGTAGAATTAATTTTTAAACGTGCAAATTTTCTAATAAAAAAACTCCGAAAAAAAATTCCGGAGTTCTCAATATTCTGATATAAAGATTAGTTTCTCTTTCTCTTTACATAACCATTAAAATCATAAAGATGTAAGCCACTAACACTTTTTGGGGCGCTTAACACTTTTTGATTGGTATCTACAAAAGGTGTTGTCATTCTTGCAACAGATTGTCCTGTAATTAATTCTAGCGCTCTTTTAAGTTCGGGATCGGTAGTTACACCAAAATCCTTAACATTCCCGATCCATTGGTAAGGATGAACTCTGTTTTCAGATTTTGGAAGAATCCCTTCTTCTACAGTGCCATTACTATAAGTCACTGTTGGATGGGCGTCTTTAGAATTATTGTAATATTTAAAAGTAATAGGTTGCAACTGCCAGTTGTGTGTTTTATTTCTGTTCTCATACTTCACCCAATCATCATTAGGAGAATCGTATAAAGTATGTGAACCAACAAACTTACCAACTGTAACATAGCCAATAGTTTCCACTGGGATAATCTTATTTAAACTGATAACAGTAAGTTCACTTGCAGATGCGGTTTGGAAAGACACCAACGTATACACTTTAGGAAGGTTTACAGAATTAATAGTCTGTTTCTCACCTGTTTTTTCAGGATGCCCATTTACAATATTATATACCTCCAAGTTACTTGTTAATGGATCATATCCATTATAATTGCTGTGTTTACCGTTATACTCCATGTAGATGTAGTTACTGCTGGTGTTCCCACTGATCATTGAAGCCAATCCTAATGCTGAATCTAATGAGCCTCCACCATTATATCTCAAGTCTAAAATAAGATCTGTAATTCCATCGGCTTTCATTTTAGCAAATTGGGCATTAAGCTCATCATTGTATTCGATTTTGAAGCCATTATAAACTAAATAACCAATCTTCTTGCCTCCCATTTCAAACACTTTGTAAAATGCGATAGGATTTTCATCAATACTTGTTTTAACGATAGGAAGATTTTCGGTTTTATCTGTTGTGGTTACTACATAAGCTCCATTTACAACCGCACTTGCTGCCGTTTCTGCTCTTGTGATGGTAAAAGAATCGCCAAATAAACCTCCATAATTAGTTTGAGTAAGGTAAGCTCCATTAATTTTTGTAATAACATCTCCCCTTTTTACACCTGCATTTGCAGCAGAAGATCCTGGTACAACATAGTTTACTAATGCAACATAGTTAGTAGATCCTCCTCCTTTAGGGAAAAGTGAAAGGTCTAGGCCTGTAATGCTTTCAACCTCAGCTGTTCTTGCTCCAGGCTCAATAATTTTATTATTATTTTCTATCCAAGAGAAACGGTCTGTTTTGCCATATTCAAAGAGCAAACTCTTATAGAATAAGTTGTCCGGTGTTCTGCCATTAATAAGAGCGGTATATTTAGCATTGTCATTTTTATAAGAGTCTGCTAAAACCGGGACACTCGATTGCCAATAATACCAAGAGTTCATAGCTTTCCAAACAAAATCATTTATCGGATCAGCAGTTACGGTTGGTGTCGGTGTTGGCGTTGGTGTTGGTGTAGGATCATCGTTACGGCAAGATGATGCTAAAGATAAGCTACCAATAGCCGCCAAAAATAAATATCTTTTAATGTTCATATTAATAAATTTCTTTTTTGAGTGTGTAAAATTAAAAAACTTAATATTATAATCAACGTTTTTTTGAATTTAATATTTCATTTTGCTAACTCCTGTAGTAGATTAAGAAATCTATAAAAAGTTAAAGAACCAGAATCAATAAATTATATGATTTATTTCTTTAATTGTAAAAATGAATTAAAAATACTTTCATTAATTTTAAAAACCAAAATATCAGACTATGAAACATATTATTGCTGCCTTACTAATTTTGTCATTAGCATCATGTAAAAATGGTACTCCAACAAATTCAGACAATGATATTCCCGGAAACGGAACATCAACAGGAAATCCTGAAACAGCAAGTCCCAATACCGAAATAAAACCCGCATTTGAAGGACAAACCAGAATTAAAGGAATAAAAACTACTACGCCATACGATGTAATTGTAATTGCAGAAAACCTTGGCAGACCTTGGGGAATCATCAATTTGCCAGACGGTAGATTTCTGGTAACAGAAAAAAGCGGGTTTTTCTACATTATTTCACAAGACGGAAAAACACACAATAAAATTACTGGATTACCTGCTGTGGATTCCAAAGGACAAGGTGGACTTTTGGATGTTGCGTTGGATCCTAATTTCGCTACAAACAGAATGATTTATTGGAGTTTTTCTGAATCATTTACTGGCGGCAATCACACGGCTGTTGCAAAAGGCAAACTTTCTGCAGATGAAAAATCTATTGAAAATCCAACAGTAATTTTTCGCGCGACACCAACTTATGATGGAAGATTGCATTATGGTAGTCGTTTGGCTTTTGATAAAGATGGATATCTTTTTGTAACCACAGGAGAACGATCGGATTTAGCTACAAGACCTTTAGCACAAGACCAAAACACCTATCTTGGAAAGATTCTGAAAATCACCAAAGAAGGAAAACCTGCTCCCGGGAATCCTCAAATAGCAGGCTGGAAACCGGAAATCTACTCAACCGGACACCGAAACCCACAGGGAACAGCAATACACCCTGTAACGGGTGACCTTTGGGAAGCAGAAATGGGACCAAGAGGAGGCGACGAAATTAACCTGATAAAACCGGGAAAAAATTATGGATGGCCAACGATTATTTATGGTGAAGAGTACAGTGGACTAACCATTGGTGAAGGCATTGGACAAAAGTCCGGACTTGAACAGCCGGTTTATTACTGGGATCCATCAATCTCAATGAGCGGAATTGACTTTTATGCCGGAAATATTGCTGAATGGAGCAATAACCTTATGATTGGCTGCTTAAGTGGACAGAAAATCATACGTCTCGAAATAAAAGATAATAAAGTGACTGGTGAAGAGTGGCTTTTAACCGATAAAAACGAGCGTTTCAGAGATGTATTAAGTGCTAAAGACGGTCATTTATATGCGGTAACAGACAGTGGAAAACTCTATAGGATTTCTAAAAAATAAATTATTCGTAATTTTGCTGCTTTAAAAATTTAAAATTATGAAGAAACTATTTTTCACTTTAATGTTGACGGCCTTTGGATTGGTAAGTGCACAAAACGATGCTTTTATTGGAAAAGATGATTTAAGATTAAACTTAGGTGCAAACTTTCAAAAGTATGCTACCGGTATTCACACCTCATTAGATTATGGTTTGGGTGACAGTTTTTCAATTGGAGCACAAGCGGGATATCTTTTGGGTGCTAAAGAAAATGCACAAGGAGAAAAACCTGAAACAAAACACCGTTTTGATGCAAAATTAAGAGCAAGTGCTCACCTTGGAGATGTTATTGGTTTGGCTTCTAACATTGATGTTTACCCAGGTTTAAATATTGGTCTTAAAAACTTTGGCGGTCACGCTGGAGCAAGAGTATTTTTCAATAAAGGTTTTGGCCTTTTTGTAGAAACCCAATTCCCAATCGCAAGATACAACACTGATGCTGCCGACTTTCAATTGCTTAACAACCGCTTTGCATTTATAGCGGGGGCAACTTTTGATTTAACCAAATAATTTAACTTATGTTAAAAATAAATCCCGAAGCTTACTTCGGGGTTTTTTATGCTTTTTCGGATTTTTTTACGCCGTGAAAATCTTTTAGATAAAAAGGTTCAAAATAGGCGACATCTTCAAAATCATTGTTTTTGAATTTTTCGACCGATTTTTTTATTAAAAATTGTGCTGAGGGATAAACGTCTGATCTAAATTCGATATTTTCAAGAGTGATGATTTCATTTGCCTTCGCACACCCATCTCCTACAAATAATATCTTTTTTTCTGAATATTGTTGGAAGGAGTTCTCGTTTAAAATAATATTATCGGTTTTTGAAAGTTCTTTTGCTGTTTTACCGTCGTAAACAGCTGTGTAAACCTCCATTCTTCTTGCATCTATCAATGGTATGATCAAATCAAATTCTTGATTTAAAAAAGGTTCAATCATCGTTTCCATTGAGTTTACTGCAATTAAAGGAATATTTAATCCAAAACAAAACCCTTTTGCTGACGAAGCCCCAATTCTTAATCCGGTATAAGAACCCGGTCCTTTTCCTAAACTCACCGCATCCAAATCTTTCAAGGAGATTTCTGCCCCTTCCAAAGCCCATTCTACAAACGTGTGCAAGCTTTCAGACTGTTTATAATTTTCTGAAACTTCTTCACAAAGACAAAGCAATTCTTCGCCCTCAGAGATAACAACAGAGCAGTTTTTAGATGAGGTTTCGAGGTGTAGGATTTTCATTTAGGCTTGCTGGTTTTATACTTTATTTTTCCAATAATCAACTTGTTGTTTCAGTTCTTTAATTCTTTCTTCGTATTGTTCAACGAGTTTTTCAGAAAGAGAATTAATGGTGTTAATAGTTCCAACAAACTGAAATGCCATACCTCCTTTTTGATCGGTATTTTCTTGTTCCAAATTGCTGCTTTCATCTGTGAAGAAATTTTCTGGTTTCATTTCAAAAATTTCACTGATTTTTTCTATATGAGCTGCCCAGGAATGGCTTTCGCCACTTTCCATTCTTGCATAGGCAGATTGAGAGATATGCAATTTTTCTGCCATCTCTTCTTGTGAAAAACCTTTGGATTTTCGCAATCTTTTTATTTTTTCAGCAACGTTATTAGTCATAAGATGTTGTATTTAAAACAAAGGTAATTAATTTTCTATTTCTGGTTTATGCAAAATTAGGGTATCTTTATGCGAAAAGAGGTTTTGATGATTAAATCTTTCTATACATATTTGCTTCAACTATTAACTAATTAAATTAAACATATGAGGCGAAAAATTATTTTAACTCTCTTTGGTTTCTTATTGTTTTTCATTGCTTGCAGAAATGAAGAAGTTTATACTAGTTATGAAACACAAAAACAGGAGCTCATCTCTAAATCTTTATGGAAAGAGGACTTAGTTTACATCAAAAATGTAAAGAAAGTTTTTGAAAGTGATTTTGACCAGCCCAAGTTTTTAAACAAATTCGGTTTACCTTCCTGGGAATATGCTATGTCTTTTGGAAATTTTGATGAGTCGTTTTTACAAGTTCCTATTATTAAAAATAGAACGGTTGAAAGCGTTATGCAGGTTGTTAGAAATAAGAAAAATAATAAGATTTATTTCTCTCATACTGAAGATAAATCTTCCCTTGATTTCTTTCAGAAATTAATATTTAGCTCGCAGAAAAAAAATCCAAAGCCAGACAAAGAAATACCTAATCCCAATTATAGTGACGCTGGACGAGTTCTTTCTGTAGAAACCTGCACCACTAGGGTCTATTCAACTTTAGAAACTGGATGTGTTGAGCCCTATCAAAACTCCGAAAACTGTCAGCCAATTGTTGGTTATAAGTATGTAACTACTTGTACTACTACAACAATTTATCTAATAGAGGACGATCCTGCTGGCTGGACAGGTGATAATAATGGCGGACACGATTATCCAACGGGAGGCGGTGGAACAACGAATGAAACAACAACCGATCCGTGTGAGAAAGCGAAAACAGAAAACACAGAAGCAAAATCATTATTAGAAAAAACCGATGTTAAAAGCCAAAAAGAAAAGCTTACTAAAACTATAAAAACCGATGAAAATGAAAAATCATTTTCCTTCGGAAAAAACGATAAAGGAGAATACAAACCAAGTGATATAAAAGTGGGCACAAATGGAAATTCGGTTTCTATTAGCGCAACAAATGCCGATTTTACCGTGGAAGGCGCGGCCCATACCCACACTCCTTCTTTATATGATTGTTTTTCGGCAGGTGATTTTTATGCTTTTCACGGGGCAAATTCTGCAAACTCTAACTTTAAATATCTTTACGTGTTTTCAGAAGATGCAGGTTATGTTATGACCATTACCAATTTAGAGAAATTTAAGAAATTTACAGAAAACTATCCAATGGATGATTATTTTGATAAAAATACAGGAGACTGGAAAAAAGATACTTCGATATATAATACTTTTGATAATGCTTTTAAACAGTTCATCAATTCTGGAAAAGATGAAGATTTAGCCTTTGAATATGCTACAGCAATGGTTATGTCAAAATATGATATGGGAATATCATTAAGTAAACAAGACTCTAGTGGAAATTTTGGTTCTGTTTTTGTCAAAGAAAACCAAATACCAATACAAATAATGCCTGGCGTTATAATTCCAATTAGTTCTTTTCAAAAAATTGACGATTGTAACCTAAAATAACACTAAATTTACTTAATAAAATTTACAACAATGAAAAAACTTTTTTTTACTATATTTATCTTTTCATTTTCATTTGCATATTCGCAATTGGACACTCTTAACTATATCAAACAGTTTGAAGTTAATAAGATAAACTACATTGGGAAACCATTCTCGATTCTTCTTAATGATATGAAACAAATACAACCCAAAACAGTTTGGCCAATAAGACACGGAAGGTTTAAAACATTTATTTTAGGTAATTCTTTTAATTTTTGTGATAAAGAGTTTAGTTTTTATAATGCTATTACTCTTGCAATAACTTGGCAAGAAACCATTCCAATGTCAGACTTCAAATATTTTGGAACGAAAAACAATTACTATTTTACGCAGGATGAAAGAATGTTTTATGGAAATAAGATTATCAAGGATATAAAAGTATATCGTTGATAATTTATAAAGAGAGGATATCAATTAAGAATTAACCTCTTTTAATTACAGCTTTCTAAAATTGCCTATAAAAAATGGTTCATTGATGGATTAATCAATTAAATATTTCTATAAATCGTCCTAGGTTCACTTTGCGCACTTGGATAGATTGTTAAATCAGAAATAGAAACGTGTTTGGGTGCATTCACGCAATAGGCAATTGCATCGGCAATATCCGCTGCTTTCAGTGCTTCGTAACCGGAGTAAACGGTGGCGGCTTTTTCTTTATCACCTTTAAATCTAACTTCAGAAAATTCTGTTTCTACAGCTCCGGGTTGTATGTTGGTGACTTTAATGCCGAATTCGGTTAATTCTAATCTCATTCCTTCTGAAATTACATCTACTGCCCGTTTTGAAGCACAATAAACCACGCCGTTGGCATAAGTTTGTCTTGCTGCTACCGAAGAAATATTGACAATATGCCCAATTTTTCTGTCTTTCATTCCGGGGATAATGTTTTTAGAAACATAAAGAAGCCCTTTTACATTACCATCCATCATTGCATCCCAATCCGTAAAGTTACCGTCACAAATAGGTTCCAAGCCGTGAGCGTTTCCTGCATTATTAATCAACACATCAATATTTTTGAAATTCTCTGGGAGAGAATGGATGGCGTTTTCAACTTCAGAAGCGTTTCTTACATCAAATTTCAAGGTGTAAACGTCGTTTGTTTTACCTAACTCTTCTTTCAGTTTGGCAAGTTTTTCCTCCCTTCTTCCACAAAGAATTAACCTGTTGCCTTGTTTCGTAAACAGTCCTGCGCAGGCTCTCCCAATTCCGGAGGTTGCTCCGGTGATGAATATTGTTTTCATATTAAGTATTGATTTTTCAGAATAAAAAAATCGCTAAATACGATTTGTAATCATAAATTTAGCGATTTAAAAGGTGAAAAATAAATTTTTATATTGTTTTTTGACTTAATTTCAGCAAGCTCAATACTTCAGCCTGAAAACGTCGACACTGATTGTTTGATTACTTTATTTCTGAAACGATATTTACAGCTTCTTTCAGATAAATGTCGCGTTGCAAATTTTTAATCCAGTTTTCAGTCTTTTTCTTGAATGCTTCATCGGTTTTTTCTCTGGTTACTTCATCTGTGTAGCGAACAAACTTCAGCCCGTTTTCAAATTTATTTAAAGACTCGAACTTTTTAATTTGCTCTTTTCTTTGCTTCATCAGCTCATTGAATTTGGTTTGGTTGAGTGTAATGGTTTCTTCTTTATCCAAATCTTCTTTCCATTTTGCAGATTCTTGCAACAACTGGTAAGGCTTATTATTAGCCAATCTTGCGGCACTTTTTTTCTGTAACGCAGCAATATCAAAAGATGTTAACCTATTGAATTTTGCAGGCGCAATTTTGTCCCAAGCCAAAGCATAATCATCAAATCTTTCTCCTATTTCCGAATGTGTGAAGTAATCATTCATTTTAATATCAGATTCAATGCCTTTCTTTTGGGTAGATTCTCCTGTAACCCTGTAGAATTTCTGGATAGTGAGCTTTAAAGCTCCAAAATCATCATTAGTGCTTAAAAACCTATTGAGATCTACAAAAGTTTGCACCGTTCCTTTACCGAAAGATTGAGGAGAACCTACCACAACACCACGTCCGTAATCCTGAATTACACCAGCCAAAATTTCTGATGCTGAAGCTGAAAGTTCATTTTGCATTATCACAAGCGGTCCTGTCCAAAGAGGAGCATTGGTTTTGCTTCTAAAGGTTTGTATTTTTCCGTTACGGTCTTTCACTTGTACATAAGGCCCTTCATTCATAAAAAGTCCCATTATATCACCAACTTCCGTAAGTGAGCCTCCTCCATTATTTCTTAAATCCAAGATAATTCCTGAAACATTTTGCGCTTTTAGTTTGATGATTTCGTTTTTAATATCATCCGAAGCATTTCTACCTTTAGCATCCTCAAAATCCGCATTAAAGCCCGGCAGATTAATAAATCCGTATTTTTTACCATTTGGTGCGTTTACAATAATACTTCTTGCAAAAGTATCTTCAATTGCAACTTCTTCACGGATCATCGTTACTTCACGGATGGTTTTGTCTTTTTTCTCAACAGTCAAGGTCACTTTTGTACCTTTTTCACCGCGGATTAATCTCACCGCTTCATCAGAGAGCATTCCTACAACATTTACAGGTTCTTCGTTTGGCTTGCTGCGAACTTTCAATATTTTGTCCCCTTCATTAAGCTGTTTTGATTTCCATGCAGGAGCTCCTATAGTTAAAGGTCCTAAATACAGATAACCTTTCTTTTCCTGAATTAATGCGCCAATACCAATAATTTTACCTTTAAATTGCGAGTCGAACTCGTCCTTATCTTTTGGAGAAAAATAGTTAGTGTGTGGATCAAAAACTTCAGTGTAAGCATTCATATAGACTGTGAACCAGTCCATTTTTTTTCTTTTTTTGATTCGTTTAAAGGATTCTGTAACAAGATCTTTCACTTCATCCGTCGCCTTTATTCTTTTTTGCTCTGGCGTTAAGATTTCAACTTTAATGGTATCTTTCAGTTTATACTTCTGTACAGAGTCTTTTTTCTTTTTTTGGGTTTCTTCTCTTGCATTCAAGGTTTCAATTTCCTGTAGGATATTGTATTTGATGAACTTTTTCCATTCATTATACTGCTCCTGTTCTGTTGCCGGAAACTTCTTCTTTTTAGGTTCTAGAATGATGGTTTCTTCTTCATCAAGATTTATAGGTTTGCTTAAGATGTCTTGTGTTGCCTTATCAATTTTATCAATCCTGTCGAATAATCGGTTGTATGTTAGGTTATAAAAAACCAAATCGCCTTTGTTGATATAATCATCTAACTTTGTTTTGTGCTTTGAAAACTCATCAATGTCTGATTGCAGAAAATATCTTTTTGCAGGATCAATCATTTCCAAATATTTATCGTAAACATTTTGTGAGTAAGCATCATTGATGGGTTTGGGGCTGTAATGTAAATAACTTAATGTGTTTTTTACACTTACCATAATGGTTTGCATCTTCTCATCATCATTTTTTGGAGAATTGAAGCAGAAAATCAACGTGGTAAGCGGTAAGAAAAGTAAAAGTGTATTAAGTTTAAATTTTTTAAACATATGCTGTGAGATAATTTTAATAATTGGTTGTTTTACGCCTTCATTTGTTACAGAACGCAAAACAAAGAATCAAATTTAATACCTTATTTTATAAACGAACGGTTATTTTTTAATTATTTTTGTTGAAAAAGATATTTAAAGATGCAAAAACCACTTATTTTAGTGACCAATGACGACGGAATTACAGCACCTGGAATACGAAATCTTGTAGAGTTTATGAATGAAATTGGCGACGTTGTAGTAGTAGCACCAAACTCGCCTCAAAGCGGAAAAGGACACGCCATTACCATTAATTCTACGCTTACTTTTGAAGAAATAAGTTTAGATGGGCCTCAAACTGATTATTCCTTAAGCGGAACTCCTGTTGATTGTGTAAAATTTGCCCTTGACAAAATTTTGAAACGTAAACCGGACATTGTGGTTTCAGGAATTAATCATGGTGCCAACTCTTCCATTAATGTGATTTACTCCGGAACAATGTCTGCTGCTGTAGAAGCCGGTGTTGAAGGTTTGCAAGCCATCGGCTTTTCACTTTTGGATTTTTCTTGGGATGCTGATTTTTCTCAAGCCAAAGAATATATACAGCAAATTGTGCTTAAAACATTAGAAAATCCTCTTCCAAAAGGAGTTGTGCTGAATGTTAATATCCCAAAACTGAAAAAAGAGGAAATAAAAGGCGTAAAAGTTTGCAGACAGGCTAACGCAAAGTGGGAAGAAAGTTTTGATGAAAGAATTAACCCTCACGGAAAAAAATATTATTGGTTAACAGGCTATTTCAATAATATGGACAACGGAAAAGATGCTGATGAAACCGCTCTTGCTGAAGGCTATATTTCTGTCGTCCCTGTAAAGTTCGACTTAACCGCTCACGAATATGTAGACTTTTTGGGGAACGTTTTAAACACTTAAAATGGGCAAAGCAAAATCATTAAGCGAAGCGTCGCAAGAAACACTTCTTCAAATTCTACAGAAAAGGTTTGAAAAAAACAAACATCTTCACCGCTCAATAAAATGGGAAGAGGTAAAGAATTTGCTTGAAAAAAATCCCGATAAAATACAATCTATTGAAAGGATGGAAGAAACCGGTGGTGAACCTAATGTATTTGTATTTGAAAATTCTGAAAATTTGTTTTTTGTAGATTGTTCTTTAGAGAGCCCGAAAGGGAGACGCAGTTTTTGCTATGATCGAGCTGCTTGGGAAAAACGTAAAGAGCATAAGCCTGAAAATACCGTAATAGATCTAGCTGAAGAAATGGGTGTAGAAATTCTTACGGAAGATGAATACCGACAACTTCAGGAGGTTTTTCCAATGGATCTGAAAACTTCTTCTTGGATTAAAACACCCGAAAATATCCGCAAACTTGGTGGCGCTTTATTTTGCGACCGAAGATATGATACCGTTTTTACATATCACAATGGCGCTGAGTCTTATTATGCTGCACGCGGATTTAGAGCTAAACTTAAGCTCTAATCTTTCTGTGAATAAATACTAGGCTTCTTGTCCAAAAAAACTAAATTTAAATTCAAATAAAAAGTCTTTGCCGTTTAAACCTAAAAAGAAAGTTTTACTTACATTTAAAGATTCAAATTTTTCAAAATGCGTATAGAAAATGATATAAAACTGGGATTTAAAGACGTGATGTTCCGCCCAAAGCGATCCACCTTAAAATCACGCTCTGAAGTGAATCTTGAAAGAGAATTTACCTTTCTTCATACCCAAAAAAAATGGAAAGGCATTCCTGTTATCGCTGCCAATATGGATACTGTAGGGACTTTTGAAATGGCTTTGGCATTATCCAAAGAAAAAATAATTACAGCGATACATAAACACTACACCATTGGAGAATGGACTGATTTTCTGAAAGATAAAACCGATGATTTCTATAATTACATTGCCTTAAGCACGGGAACAGGAAAATCCGATGAAGAAAAAATTAAAAAAATTTTTGATTTGCACCCGAAACTTCAGTTTTTATGTATCGATGTTGCCAATGGTTACTCCGAACATTTTGTAGAATTTGTGCAAAAAGCCAGAAAAAATTTTCCTGATAAAATTATCATCGCGGGAAATGTTGTTACGGGAGAAATGGTGGAAGAACTGCTTTTGGCGGGTGCCGATATCATTAAAGTAGGCATTGGTCCCGGTTCTGTGTGTACTACAAGAGTAAAAACCGGCGTTGGTTATCCTCAACTTTCTGCAATTATTGAATGTGCTGATGCTGCACACGGATTGAAAGGCCATATCGTTGGTGATGGCGGCTGTAAAGTTCCGGGTGATGTTTCTAAAGCTTTTGGCGGTGGTGCTGATTTTGTAATGCTCGGTGGAATGTTTGCAGGCCACGATGAAAGCGGTGGTGAAATGGTAGAAGAACACGGAAAAATGTACCGCCTTTTTTACGGAATGAGTTCTAAAACCGCAATGGATAAACACTCCGGAGGTGTTGCTGAATACCGTGCATCCGAAGGAAAAACCGTAAAAGTGCCTTACAAAGGCTCTGTTGGCGAAACCGTAAAAGATATTTTGGGAGGCGTAAGATCTACCTGTACTTATGTTGGTGCCGCAGAATTACGTGAACTATCAAAACGAACAACATTTATTCGCGTTCAGGAACAGGAAAATCAAATTTTTAATGATTAAAAATTAAAATCCGCTTATTTGGCGGATTATTTATTTTAATAAAGTAGCTTTCAATTTTTTTGCGGCCTTTTTTACTTCTATCATCCAATCGTCTGCTGCGGAATCATCTGCACCATCGGAAATATATTTTAAACACAAAAAAGGAATGTTTTCTCGTTTTGCAACCAGCGCTAATGCGTAAGCTTCCATATCAACAACTCGATATAAATCCGTAGAATGTTCGGTTTCAAAACGATCGCCTGTACCACAAGTTTCATTGTGTAAGTCATTAATTTTCAATCCATAATCTATAATTATAGGATCATCAGAAAGTGGTGTTTTATATTGCTCAAAACCCAATTCTTGAACATCCATATCCCGTTGTATAAACTTTGTGCAACATACCACTTCTCCTTTATCAAAACCAAAACCTCCTGCGGTTCCTAAATTAATAATGACATCCGGATTATTGTTACAAAGATATTTTAAGAGTGAGTACGTCGCATTTATCTTTCCGATTCCGGTAATGATTTTTTCAAAATTATCGAATTCCGCTCCTGCCTCACTTTCTAAAGCAAAAACTAAAAGTGGGTTTTTATATTCTGTTTCGTTGATAACCATTTTGTAATATTTAAAACAAACTTTGCCAAAGTTCGGAACTTTGGCAAAGCTATATTTTACTGAATTTATTGAAAATCAAGTCAACATTCCACCGTCTACATTCATCACTTGTCCTGTAACATAGGCAGACATATCAGAACCAAGGAAAACACAAGCGTTTGCAACGTCTTCAGGTTGTCCTCCTCTTTTTAAAGGAATGGCGTCTCTCCAACCTTGAACCGTTTTCTCGTCTAAAGCTGCGGTCATTTCTGTCTCAATGAATCCTGGTGCAATAGCGTTGCAACGGATATTTCTGGAGCCTAATTCTAAAGCAATCGATTTTGAAAAACCAATCACGCCTGCTTTTGAAGCTGCATAATTGGCTTGTCCGGCATTTCCTTTCACGCCAACAACAGAAGTCATATTAATAATAGAGCCGCTTTTGGCTTTCATCATTGGTTTGATAACTGCTTTTGTTAAATTAAATACTGAATCCAGATTAACTTTGATAATAGTGTCCCAATCTTCTTTAGACATTCTGAGCATCAAATTATCTCTTGTAATTCCGGCATTGTTTACCAAAATATCAATTTTTCCGAAGTCTGTTATAACATCATCCACTAATTTTTGTGCTGCGTCATAATCCGAAGCATCTGATTGATATGCTTTAATTTGAGTGGTTGAACTTAAAGCATTTTCCAACTCTTTTGCCTTATCTACAGAACCAGCAAAAGTAAACGCAACTTTTGCACCTTGTGCTGCGAAAACTTCTACAATTCCTTTTCCGATTCCTCGTGTTCCTCCTGTAATTAAGGCAACTTTTCCTTCAAGTAGTTTCATAACAATATGTTGTTTTCATTATTGAGTTACGAATTTCGCAATCACTCAATATAATTATTTACAAATATAATCAACTTAGAATTTCTTCCACTAAAATTTCATTTCCTAATTTATCGTAGTAAATACAAGTCATTTTATGTAAATCAACAGTCCATTTTTCAATTCCTGTTTCTGCACAATCTTTACAAAAAGTGAAATAATCTGTTTTTCCTTTTTGATGTGCTTTTAGCTGTAATTTAAATTTTTCTAAGTCCGTTTTTCCAGAAGTTTCTAAATTCTCATATTTTGGAAATGAAGAGACTTCAAAATTATTTGCCCAAAAATATTTGGTATGACTGTCTTTAACAAAAGTTTCAAAACCCATCACTCCAAGTTCTTTAATTTCTTGGATATTTTTAGGAAATTCTGCTCCAGATTTTACTTTTTTGTGGGCTTCCTCTATTTGTTCTACTGTAAACATTAAATCTTGTTTTTTTAGGTTCTTCTAACAAAAATTCTGCGATAACTATGGTGCATTATTAACCACCAAAACAATCTCTCCTTTTAAAGTTTTAGTTTTAGAGAATTCAATTAACTCATTGATTGTGCCACGTTTAGTTTCTTCAAATTTTTTGGAAATCTCTCGGCTTAAACTAATTTTTGTTTCTTCACCGAAGTACTCTTTAATTTGTTCTAATGTTGTGTTAATCTTGTGCGGACTTTCGTAAAGAATGATGGTTTTCTTTTGTTCAGCCAATTGTTTCAATTTGGTTTGTCGCCCTTTTTTTTGAGGTAGAAATCCTGCAAAATAGAAATCATGATTGGGCAAACCAGAAACAACTAATGCCGGGACAAAAGCCGTTGCTCCCGGTAGACAAATCATTTCAATCTCGTGATCTGCAGCAGCTTTTGCTAACAAATAACCAGGATCTGAAATTCCGGGAGTTCCTGCATCGGTGATGATGGCTATATTTTGTCCATTTTTTAAATCTTGAATAACTTTCTCTGTTACAGCATGTTCATTATGAAGGTGATACGATTTGGTGGGTTTTGAAATTTCATAATGCTTCAATAAAATCCCTGATGTTCTCGTGTCTTCACAAAGGATATAATCAACCTCTTTCAAAACATTGATTGCTCTGAAAGTCATATCTTCTAAATTTCCAATCGGAGTTGGAACGAAATATAAAGTGCCGCTCATTTAATTCTCAAAGATTTCACACAAATTTTAAAGATTTTTATAAACCTCTTTACAATACTCTTCTAGGCTTGGATCTCTTGCTCCCATTAACAGAAGTACAGCGTTTTCTCCTAAATGGGGTCGCATTTTTTCTAAAAGTTGATCCCGATTTTCCACAAAATAAGCGTTTTTACCGTTGGCTTTGATATCTTCAATCAAATCATTGGCAGAAATATCTTTCACAGCAGTTCCTCCGGCATAGAAAATTTCACTCATCCAAATTTCATCCTGTGGACGGAGAATATTTGAAATCTCTTCTACAAAATCTTTTCTCAAAAAACGTGTTGGGCCATAACCATGAGGTTGAAACCAAGCCACTACTTTTTCAGCAAGCGGTTGGCAAGCACTAATGGAGGCCGCGCATTTTGCAGGATTGTGTGCATAATCATCAATCACCCAAATTCCGTCTTTCTGACCAAGAATTTGATGCCTCCTATAAATTCCTTCATAATGTTCAAGAGAATCGGCGCACACTTTCAAATCAACACCAATTTGATGTGCAACAGCAATAGCTGCCGCAGCATTTTCAGCACTGTGACCACCAATCGCTTTCATTAAACCCGTTTGTCCGAGAATTCTAAACGATAATTCAAACCCATTTTGCTTGAAATCCGTTACGGTATATTTGGCATTATCGTCCTCAAATCCAAAATCGTTTTCGGGATTTTCAGACAATGTTTTAGCCAATACATTTGATTGATTAACAACGAATAAACCCTTTATATTGTTTTTAAAAATTGTAAATAAATCAATTAATTCATCAATTTCTTGATGGTCTTTATCAATGTTCAATAACAGTCCTATTTCGGGTTCGTATTGTACAACAGACCCATCACTTTCGTCTGCTTCAATAATTAACCAATCTCCATTTCCTACAGCAGCATTTCCTATTTTCCCTTCTTTAATAATCCTTGTTAATCCAGCTCCTGAAATAATACTTGGTTCCAACCCAGCATCAACCAAAATTTGAAATAACATCGCCGATGTAGTTGATTTACCGGAAGTTCCAGCAACTGCAATTGTCTTTTTACTTTTAGCAATGATCGCAAGAAGTTCACTCCTTTTAATAATTGGAATATTGAGTTCTTTCGCTTTTTTTACTTCGTAAACCGTGTCTTCAATTGCGGTAGAAACTACTACCAATTCTGTTTTTTCAGTAATTCCTGTACCGTCTTGCAAGTAACATTCAATACCTTCAGCTTCAAGCTGTTCTTTGGTTTTATTGTATTCATCAGGATGAAAATAACGATCACTTCCAGAAACGTCTTTCCCAATTCCTTTCAGGTACTGTGCAATCGCACTCATACCAACACCTGCAACGCCGATAAAAAAAACGTTTTGGAAATTTGAAATATCTTTAATCATATAATGATGTCGTAAGACCGAAGTCGAAGTCCGAATTTTTAGTTATTGAAATTTATTCTCTACCAAATGCCATAATCTTTGAGCGTATTCATCCACTTTTTTCCAATTTTTTTGGTAATAGATGTCGCTTAAGTATTCCTTGGCTTCGTCGAGTGTTTTAAAGCTGTTCAGTTTGTTTACAGCATCATTCATATCAGTTTGGCTACCACCAAAAAGCATTTTTGAGAAAGCAATACGGTCATTCAAATCAAGTTTAAATTCCTGTTTTGGCTTTTCAGCTTCCATAAAATCTGTAGAAACATTTGATTTTAGAATACTTCCGGAATCTTCCTTTATCCCTTGTTCTAAAGGATCATCATCAAAAAGTGATTCAAAAGTTTTTAATCCTTTGATATGAGGAAGTTTGAATTTTTTCTCAGGTTTTTGATGAGGATGCTCTATACTTTCTTCGAAGTAATTTTCTTTTGCTTCCGTATTTGTTTTATTAAATTCTGAATTTTCTAATCTTTCTTCAGCTTCTGTTTCTGCCAAATCTGCAGATTTTTGATAAGCTTCTTCTGATATTGATGCTTCTTCAATTAACTCTTCAATAGCAAGTTCTTCTTCAACCACATTTTCTGCTGTTTCATTCGGTTCTACAAATTCTTCCGGCTTATCAGAAACTTCCGAAACCACCTCATGAATTTCTTCAGCAAAATTATCTTCAACTAAAGATTCTTCTGCGGAAGGCAATTCTTCTTTCACAGAATCTTCTTCCGCTTCTAATTCTACTGGGGAAGATTGTTGGATATCAGAAGCAAACTCAAATTTTGATTCGTCATCCGAATAAGTAGGTTTTTCATCATTCTCAAAAAATGCTTCTTCCTCTGCTGAAAGATCCAAAGCTTGCGGATGCTCTTCAACAAAAATAGGATCCGAATTATTTTCAAGAGAAAAAATTTCAGGTGTTTCATTCAACACTTTCAAAAAAGAAACTTTCTCCAAAAGCTTGTCTATCTGATATTTATTATCTGCCAAATCCTCCGCATTTTCTGTGTAAAGCAAATCCGAAATGATTTTTTTGCACTCCATAAAATACTTTTGTCGAATTTCCTCAATGTGTTGCATAACTTTGTCTTATTAAATTTCGTTATTTTTGAAGGTTCAAAACTTACGGCTAATTTAACAAATGTTTTTAGAAAATACAATTAATCACGCTAAACAAAGCGGTTGGATGGAAGTAATCTGCGGCTCAATGTTTTCGGGGAAAACCGAAGAACTCATCCGTCGTTTACGCCGTGCAGAAATGGCAGGACAAAATGTGGAAATCTTCAAACCGAAGATCGATACTAGATATGACGATGAGGAAGTGGTGTCACACAACCAAAATAAGATTCGCAGTACGCCTGTTGAAAGCTCCAATGAGATTTTGTTGTTTGGTTCAACGTGTGATGTGGTAGGTATTGATGAAGCACAGTTTTTTGATGAAGGAATTGTAGAAGTTGCTAATCATCTGGCTAACAATGGAGTTCGTGTGGTTATTGCAGGTTTAGATATGGATTTTATGGGGCGTCCTTTTGGACCTATGCCAAACCTTATGGCTACCGCAGAATATGTAACGAAAGTACATGCCATTTGTAGAAACACAGGAAATTTAGCCAATTATTCAATGCGAACGTCTTCTGGTACCAATTTAGTAGAATTAGGTGAAACAGACAGTTATGAAGCGGTGAGCAGAAAGATTTTTGTGGAAGAAGTTTTGAAAAAGAAAAAATAGTTTATCAATTAACAATCAATGAATTATACTACCAAAGAAATCGCAGACATCACCAACTCAAAACTGATTGGAAATGCAAATCTTTGTGTTAAAAATATTGCTTTTGATAGCAGAAACATCTACTCTACATCAGATACAGCTTTTTTAGCTATCACCACATCAAAGAATTCAGGGGAAAATTATATTGCTCCTGTTGTAGAAAAAGGAATTAATATCATCATCTCCGAAAATAAGATTGACGACTTTAAGGATGTGACGTGGATTATCACAGAAAATACGATATCCTTCCTTCAGAAACTTGCCAAGTACCATTTTCACCAATTTTCGAATTTAAAAACAATAGGAATTACAGGCAGTAATGGTAAAACGGTTGTTAAAGAGTGGCTTTATCAAAGCCTTTGGGATGAATATAAAACTGTAAAAAGTCCAAAAAGTTTTAACTCGCAAATTGGATTACCAATTTCTTTACTGCAAATAAATCCTGAACATCAACTCGGAATTTTTGAAGTAGGGATTTCAAAGCCCCAAGAAATGCAAAAATTAGAGGAAATATTTTCTCCGAACATTGGAATTCTAACCCATATTGGTTCTGCACATATTGCCAATTTTGAGAACGAAAATCAATTGGTTGATGAAAAAATTACTTTATTCAAAAACTCTGAAATTATCATATACAATGGTGATAATGAGTTGGTTTTTAAATTAATAAATGGTTTATATTCAAGTAAAAAATTAATATCATTCGGTTTAAAAAATCATAACTCCCTGAAAATAATCAGCGATTGGAAAGATCGTAGCACAGAAATTAATGTCAGTTATTTCGGTGAGGAATTTTCTTTTCCGGCAAATCAGAGGGATGAAGCAACACTTTCAAATGCACTTTGCATCATTGCTGTTCTTAAAGAATTAGGTTTTGAAAACACAAAAATCGTAGAAAAACTTAATAACCTGAAGTCTGTGGAAATGCGTCTTGAAAGCGTAAACGGAATAAGGAACAATCTTATTATCAATGATTCTTTCAACTTAGATTTGGATTCTTTGAAAATTGCTTACCAATTTATAAAGGAATATAATAAGCCAGAGAAAGTTTTGGTTCTCACGGATTTTGTGGAAGGCCTGAAGTCGAATGCATTTTATGAAGAAGTGGCTCAACTTACCAATGAACAGCGCTTCAATAAAATATTATTAATTGGTAAAGAAATTTCATTATACCAAAACTTATTTAACGCTGAAACTTTTACTTTCGGTAACACCAAAGAACTTATTGATAGTCTTAAGATTAATCAAATCGAAAATTCATTAATTCTTCTGAAAGGAGCAAGAAAATTTGAGATTGAAAAATTAAAGACCGTTCTAGAACTTCAAAAGCATGATACGGTTTTAGAGATTAATTTAAATGCCATTCTTCATAATATCAATGTTCACAAATCCCTTTTGAAACCGGAAACCAAAATGATGGCCATGGTGAAAGCCTTTTCTTATGGATTAGGAGGTTATGAAATTGCAGAATTTCTTCAGCATCATCATATTGACTATCTTGGTGTTGCGTATGTTGATGAAGGTGTTGATTTAAGGAAAAACGGAATCACATCACCTATTATGGTAATGAATCCTGAACAGCACAGTTATAGCACCATAATAGATTATAATTTGGAACCGGAAATTTATAGTTTCAGGGTTTTAGATTTGTTTTGTGAGCAACTTCAACAGAAGGGATTCGACGGAAAATATCCTATCCATATCAAAATAGAAACCGGAATGCATCGTCTTGGTTTTAAGGAAGATGAAGTGGATGAATTAATTCAAAAATTAAACTCAAAAAATGTAATTGTTAAATCTGTGTTCAGTCATCTTTCTACTTCCGATGATTTATCTGAAAGTGATTATGTGATGCAACAAATCAACATTTTTCAAAATGTAACCGACAAGGTGATTTCCAAATTAAACTATAAGCCAATTCTACATATCTTAAATTCGTCCGGTATTGTGAATTATTCTGATTTTCAATATGATATGGTGAGAATAGGTATTGGAATGGTTGGAATTTCTTATAATCCTGATATTAAGAAACTGCTTCATAATGCAGTGAGTTTCAAAACTGTAATTTCACAGATTTCTCACGTTAAAAAAGGTGAATCAGTAGGTTATAACCGAAGATTTAAGGCAGAAGAAGACACCACTATTGCTACAATTCCTGTGGGTTATGCAGATGGAATCCCTAGGCTTATTGGTAATAAAGTAGGCAATGTTGGTGTTAATCATCAGTTAGTACCTATTGTTGGTAATATCTGTATGGATATGATGATGCTCGACTTAAAAAATATGAGTGTCAAGGAAGGTGATGAAGTGATAATCTTCAACTCAAATCCGACTTTAGAAATGTTTGCAGAGTGCTGTAAAACAATACCTTACGAAGTATTAACTTCTATTTCGCGCCGAGTTAAAAGAATCTACATCAAAAATTAAATGAAGAAATTTTTGCTCATCATATTGATGATTTTTTTTATTATCCCTTTAAAATCACAGATCAAAGAAGGGTTAGTAATTCCTAAAAATCCAAAAATAGGATTATCACTTTCTGGTGGTGGTGCAAAAGGTTTTGCACACATTGGCGTACTGAAAGTTATTGATTCTCTTGGGATTAAAATTGATTATATTTCCGGGACAAGTATGGGATCTATTGTGGGTGGGCTTTATGCTTCTGGCTATACAGCAAAAGATATTGAAAAAATTGTTATGGAAACGGATTTCTACACCTTGATAGCCAATGAAAAAACACGCCAGGAAACTACTTTTTTCAATAAATCCAATGATAAATATCTCCTAACGGTTCCTATAAAAGATGGTAAGGTAAATGTTCTGCCAAAAGCAATTTCTACCGGACAGAAAAATATCTATATGCTAAAGGAATTATTCAAAAATGTTTCAAACGTAGATGATTTTTCAAAACTTCCGATTCCTTATATGTGTGTCGCCACAAATCTCGAAAGCGGAAAAATGGAAATTTTTGAAAAGGGAGATTTAGTAAGTTCCATTATGGCGAGTTCTGCATTTCCCTCGTTGATGGATCCGGTTAAAGTTGGTGATAGCCTTTATATCGATGGTGCAATGACGATGAATTACCCTTCTAAACCGCTGAAAGACAAAGGAATTGATATTGTTATAGGTGTAGATTTAAGTCAAGGTTTAGTAACTAGAGAACAATTGAATTCTTTGGTTGCGATTCTTAATCAAGTGATTGATTTCGGGATTCAGAAGGAAACAAAAAATCAGTACAAATACACTGATATTAATATTCATCCGGATCTTACAGGGATGACTGCTACAAGTTACGGCGATAAAGAGAAAATACTCACATCAGGTTATGTTGAAGCACAGAAATACACGGATATTTTGAAACAGCTTCCAAAAAGAAACATACAAATACTTCGTGCACCTATCAATTCCATTTTCTCAAATGTTTATAAAATTGATAGTCTAACAGTGGAAAATAACCATATTTTCAGCAAAAGTTATATCCAAGGCAAAATGAACCTTAAAGTGCCTTCAATGCAGACTTACGGCGCTATTAATAAGATGATTGATAAACTTTATGCAACTAACAACTACCGTTTAATCAACTATGATATTATTACCCAAAACGATAAAAACATTCTGAAAGTTAATGTAACTGAAGACGATACCCGTTTCTTCTTAAAGTTTGGCTTGCACTATGATGAAGTTTTCAAAACTGGATTATTGGTTAATGCTACAGCGAAAAGACTTATCTTCAATAACTCTACAATTTCTTTGGATATTGTAATAGGTGACAAACCACGATACTACTTCAATTATTTTGTTGATAACGGCTATATTCCGGGATTTGGTGTATATGCTTCGGGAATGAAATTCGATTTATTTGACAAAAACTCTGATATAACTGAAAACTGGACTTGGTTCCGAAACGAAGCGTTTATACAATCTATTTGGAAAGATAAATACGCAATTGGTGGTGGTTTAAGCCACGATTACTACGAAAGTAGGGTGCCATCTACAACCATTACCGAAAACCAGAATTTTATAAATCCTTATGTTTTTATTAAAAGCGACTCACAGGACGACAGAAACTTTCCTACAAAGGGGTTTTTCTTAAATGCAGAAGGTAAATTAATCGATTTATTTGCAAAAGATGCCACAGAAAAGGTTTTTCAAGTAAAAGCTGATAGTAGGATTAATATTCCTATAACAAGTTGGTTTACTAATAGAATCAGAATTTTTGGCGGATTTTCATTTGGCGAAAATATCAGCCGCTTTTATGATTTTCGATTAGGTGGGCATTTCGAGCAAAATTTGGCAAACTTTGTACGTTTCATCGGTTACGAATTCGGTCAGGAACATGGCAAAAATATCCTTGGAGCCAATAATCAAATGCAGTTTAAGGTTTACAAAAACTTCTTTGTAATCCCTAATTTAAGTATAGGGACGATGTTTGAAGATATTAATGTTGCCGATTTTTTTAATATTAAATATTCTTCAGCAGGAATTACAGCAGGTTACAAATCACCATTCGGACAGATTAAACTTAATTACAGCAAATCTTTCAGTAAAGACAATCCGGGACTTTTCACTGTCATCCTCGGACACTGGTTTTAATATGATACAATATTTTTTTGAAGAGATAGAGGCGATTGTAATAAACAATTCTACCAACAAATGGCTGAAGAACATCATTATTACAGAGCAAAAAAAACTTGGCGAAATCAATTACATTTTCTGTGATGATGATTATTTACTTAAGGTAAATCAAGATTATCTTCAGCACGATTATTACACCGATATCATCACTTTCGATTACGTGAAAGGGAAAACCATTAGCGGTGATATTTTTGTATCTTTGCCCCGCATTTCCGATAACGCTTCTGCCCTTTCCAAAAATTTTGAAGACGAATTGCACCGCGTTTTAGCGCACGGCATTCTTCATCTTTGCGGATATAAAGACAAAACAGAAGCCGAAGAACGTGAAATGCGAAGCAAAGAAGATTTCTATTTATCTATTCGATAGCGAAAGCTTAAAATAGGAGCTTTTTCCCGCTTTTCTCTACAATCTTTTGCTTTTCCTTATATGTAATAAAAGCAAAAGGATTTACGTTACAATCGGGGCTAGCGTTCTTTTAAGTATAGAAATTTTATCTAATGTTTCACGTGAAACATTTTATTGTGGAAATAAAAATTTTCATTTAAGATCATTAAAATTAATAAAATGATTTCAGAAATATACGATGTTATCGTTGTTGGTGCTGGACATGCAGGATGTGAAGCCGCTGCTGCTGCTGCAAATCTGGGTTCTAAAACCTTGTTGATAACAATGAATATGCAAACCATCGGACAAATGAGTTGCAATCCTGCAATGGGTGGTATTGCAAAAGGGCAAATTGTTCGCGAAATTGATGCTATGGGTGGTTATTCCGGGATTATTGCAGATAAATCTGCGATACAGTTTAAGATGCTCAATCTTTCCAAAGGTCCTGCAATGTGGTCTCCCAGAACTCAAAACGATCGTATGCTTTTTGCAGAAGAATGGCGTTTGGCACTTGAAAATACACCAAATTTAGATTTTTTTCAAGATATGGTTAAAAGTCTTATCATAGAAGGTGATCAAGTTGTAGGTGTTATCTCATCCTTAGGAATTCAAATCAAAGGAAAATCAGTGGTTTTAACCAACGGAACGTTCTTAAATGGTCTTATACACGTAGGTGATAAGCAATTAGGAGGAGGAAGAATGGGTGAACCTCGCGCTTTTGGCATCACAGAACAACTCGTTTCTTTAGGCTTTGTTGCTGGAAGAATGAAAACCGGGACTCCACCAAGAGTTGATGGAAGAAGCCTTGATTACTCTAAAATGGAGGAACAAAAAGGTGATGAAAATCCCGGGAAATTTTCATATTTAGATACTCCAAAGCTTGAAGAACAGCGCAGTTGCCACATCGTTTATACCAATGAAACCGTACATGATATATTGCGTGAAGGTTTCGACAGAAGTCCGATGTTTAATGGAACCATTCAAAGTTTAGGTCCAAGATATTGCCCTAGTATTGAAGATAAAATTAATCGTTTTGCAGAAAGAAATCGTCATCAATTATTTGTAGAACCTGAAGGCTGGAAAACAATTGAAATCTATGTGAATGGTTTCAGTTCTTCCCTACCAGAAGACGTTCAAATTAAAGCGATGAAACACATTCCGGGTTTTGAGAATGTGAAGGTTTTTCGTCCGGGATATGCTATTGAATATGATTACTTCCCTCCTACTCAATTAAATCATACGCTGGAAACAAAACTCATTAAAAACCTTTATTTTGCAGGACAAATTAATGGAACTACAGGTTATGAAGAAGCAGCAGGTCAAGGTTTAATAGCAGGCATTAATGCCCATAATAAAGTACACGATAAAGAAGAATTTATCCTAAACCGTGACGAAGCTTATATAGGAGTTTTGGTGGATGATTTGATTACTAAAGGTACTGAAGAACCTTATCGTATGTTTACATCACGTGCAGAATACAGACTGCTTTTAAGACAGGATAATGCAGATATAAGATTAACTGAAAAGTCTTATAAACTTGGTTTAGCGAAAGAAAATCGATTACAAAAAGTTGAAGAAAAAGTAGCCAAATCACAAGAATTGGAAGATTTTTTAAGAGAAACTTCTTTAAAACCTGGAATCATCAATCCTGTTTTAGAAACTATAGAATCCTCTCCTGTTGACCAAGCTTATAGAGCAGCACAAATTTTAACGCGTCCTAATATGACTTTAGATAAACTGGACGAAATCGATTTTATAAAAGAAGTTTCACAACAGTATAATAACGAAGTTCGTGAACAAGCAGAGATTAATATCAAATACAAAGGATATATTGAGAAAGAACGAGAAAATGTAGCCAAACTTCAGCGTATGGAGAATATCAAAATACCGGAAGATTTCGACTTTTCTAAAATATCTTCCCTTTCTGCAGAAGCAAAAACCAAAATGATGGCTGTAAAACCTAAGACCATTGCTCAAGCTTCAAGAATTAGTGGTGTATCTCCTGCAGATATCAATGTATTGTTAATCTATTTAGGAAGATAAATTAAAAATGTTTCACGTGAAACATTAGGTGTATTTATGAAAATAAAAGATTTATTTTTAACTCAAGAAGTTTTTGAACTTAAAGAAACTAATATTCCGGGTATCTTAAGAACCTCTCCTATTCCAAACAATTTGGATAAATATTATGAGAGTGAAGATTACATTTCTCACCATCAAGATAGTGGAAGTTTTAAAGAAAAAATTTACAAACTCGCACAATCATTTAATCTCAATTATAAAAGGAATATTGTTGCTAAAGAAACTTTTAAAAATGCTAAAGTTTTAGATTATGGTTGTGGCGCAGGTGAATTTATTAAATATATTGAAGAAGACTTTATTACTTTCGGGTTTGAACCAAATCCCGATGCTAGAAAAGCTGCTTCTAAAAAGGTAAATAAAACAACTATTATTTCGGACCTTAATGAGATTGAAAATGAATCACTCGATATGATTACGATGTGGCATGTTTTCGAACATATTGATAATCAAGAAGATATGCTTAAAGTTTTTTTTAATAAACTGAACGACAATGGTTTAATGATTATTGCCGTTCCTAATCATACCTCTTATGATGCTAAGTATTACAAAGAATTTTGGGCTGCTTATGATGTCCCAAGACACATTTATCATTTCTCAAAATCCGGAATGGAAAAATTATTCAACTCTGAGAATTGGAAACTTAAAAAAATTAAACCTCTCCTACTCGATTCTTACTACATTTCCATTTTGAGTGAAAAATATAAAAAAAATCCATTTTCTTGGCTAAAAGGTGGACTTACTGGAGCCGTTTCTAATTTTAAGGCATCAAAAACCGGCGAATTTTCTAGTTTGATATATATTATCGAAAAAAAATAGAAAAGCTGATTTTGATATATTTATGAAGGTCATTTTTTGGATGATTTTCTCTAAAAAAAAAATAAAAAAATCATCCTTAATAGGATGACTTTTTTTTAAAACTCAAATTATCTTAATTATTAATCGCAGCAACTCCCGGAAGTTCTAAACCTTCTAAACTTTCAAGCATTGCTCCTCCACCTGTAGAAACATAAGATACTTTATCTTCATAACCATTCTGCTTTACGAAAGCTACACTGTCTCCTCCTCCAACAAGAGAAAAAGCCCCTAGTTTGGTTGCTTCTGCAATACTATCACCTAATGCAATAGTTCCACCTGCAAAATTCGGCATTTCAAAAACTCCAACAGGTCCATTCCATAAGATAGTTCTGGAATTCATAATAGTATCGTGGAAAAGTTCCCTTGTTTTTGGTCCGGCATCTAAACCCATCCAACCTTCAGGAATATCGTAAACATCTACTTCTTTTCTTTCTGCTTCATTATTGAAATCATCTGCAGCGATTACATCCACCGGTAAAAGAACTTTTACATTTTGCAATTTTGCTTTCTCAAGAATTCCCAGTGCTAAATCCATTTTATCTTCTTCTACTATAGAAGTTCCAATGGAGCCTCCCAAAGCTTTAACAAAAGTAAAAGCCATGCCTCCACCAATAATAAGATTGTCAATTGCAGGAAGCATATTCTCTATAATGGTAATTTTAGAAGATACTTTAGACCCACCAATTATTGCAGTAACCGGTTTTTCTCCACTTCTTAATACTTTATCAATAGCTTCAAGTTCTTTTGCCATCAATAAACCGAAAAATTTAGTTGAAGGAAAATATTGTGCTATAACAGCTGTGGACGCGTGTTCTCTGTGTGCTGTTCCAAAAGCATCATTTACATAAGCATCTGCATATTTTGATAATTTTTCAGCAAAGTCTTTATCTCCTTCTTCTTCTTCATTATAAAATCTTAAATTTTCTAATAGAAGAATTTCTCCCGGTTTTAGATTTCCGGTCATATTTGTTGCATCCTCTCCTATACAATCCGGACAAAACTGAACTTCTTTTCCTAAAACATCTTCAATTTCTGGGACAATATTTTTTAAAGAAAATTCTTCACTCACCTTTCCTTTTGGCCTTCCAAGATGTGTTACTAAGATTACAGAACCACCATCATTCAAAATCTTATCTATGGTTGGCTTTGCAGCTACAATACGGGTATTATCCGTTACTTTCAGATCTGCACTTTGAGGAACGTTGAAATCTACACGTACCAGTGCTTTTTTGTCTTTAAAATTAAAGTCGTTGATAGTTTTCATAAAGAAAATTTCTTGTTAATTGTGTCTTACAAATTTAAGATTTAAAAGCCGTAAAAAAAATCAGAGAAAGCAAAAGTTTCCACAACATTTATCATTTACATTATTATCAGTTATAAATTTTTAAAAAAGAAAAGAATTGTTGTATGTTGTTATGTGTTGTGAGTTTTGCGGATAACTTTTTTTATTTCATTTCGTAACAATTTATTTTAAGTATGTTCATAATTAGTTCACATTTTAAATATTTGATTTTTAAGTGTTTTAATCCCTTATCAACAACTGTTAATAACTATTGCTACCAAAGTTTTATTGAATAAAATATTATTGAGAACTTATCGAATAAGACAGCCCAACTTTTAAGAAGATTATAAGTTAAACACATTTTAATATTTGCATTATGAATTTAATATGAATAAAAAAAGGAAATCTTTCTTTTACTTATCCACAAACATTATCTTAAAAATTCACATCTATTTTAATGCTTTGTTAATTAATACATTTTCAATATGTTAAAGTTTTAACAAAAGATTTACTTAGCTAATTATCAATTCATTAATAAAATTGTAACTTATTGAAAGATTAAATATCATTGTTGATAAACTGAAAATAGGTCATAATAACCTAAATTTGTAGAAATCTATTAAAAAATTAAAATGAAAAAGTTAGCAATTGCAGCAGATCACGCAGGTTTTGAATACAAAGAATACCTAAAACAGCAACTTTCTGGAAAATACGAAATCACAGATTATGGTACCCATTCTCTTGAAAGTGTGGATTACCCAGATTTCGTACACCCTGCTGCAACTTCCGTAGAACAGGGAGAAAATGAAATAGGAATTTTAATTTGCGGTAGTGGACAAGGTGTACAGCTAACAGCTAATAAACACCAAGGAATCCGTTGTGCATTGTGTTGGATGCCGGAATTGGCAGCACTTTCGCGTCAGCACAACAACTGTAATATGATAGCATTACCGGCAAGATTTATTGCAAAAGAACTCGCTCTTGAAATAGTGGAAAGATTTTTGAATACTGAATTTGAAGGTGGACGCCACGAAAACAGGGTCAATAAAATTTCCTGCAATTAAAAATAACATCACTTATACAAAATATTATATGTCTAAAAAATCAAAATTTATATCCCACAAAAACAACCACAAACTCCAAGAAATTGGACGTAAAATCGTTGCTTTTATGAACCAAAATTCCTCTAAAATCTATAATTATAAACAGATTGCAGATGGGATAGATTATAAAAATCCCCGACAGCGAGAACAGGTTATACAAGCCCTTCACAAACTTTTGGCAGAAGAAAGAATTCAGGAAGTAGAGAAAGGAAAGTACATCATCAACCTTAAAATTCAAGGAACATTAACGGGAGTTATAGATTTTAACCAGTCCGGAAATGCTTATGTAAAAGTAGAAGGTTTAGAAGATGATGTTTTCATACATTCTAAAAATGTTAAAGATGCGCTTCAAGGTGATACGGTTCTCATAGTGACATATCATTACAAAGGCAAAAAACTAGAAGGTTCAGTTTTAGATGTTTTAGACCGTAATAAAACGGATTTTGTAGGTACTTTGGATTATATTGCTCACAAGGATTTCGGATTTGTGGTGGCAGATAAAAAACAGATCAATACGGATATTTTTGTTAAAAAAGACAAATTTAACGGCGCAAATCCAGGTGATAAGGTTGTAGTAAGAATGCTTGGCTGGAAGAAAGGCGACAAAAACCCGGAAGGCGAAATCATCCAAGTTTTAGGAGCACCGGGAGAACACGAAACTGAAATTCACTCTATTTTAGCTGAATACGGTTTACCATATCATTTTCCTGAAGAAGTGGAAAGGGAAGCGGAGCAAATTGATCGTGAAATTCGCGACCACGAAGTTGCAAAACGTTGGGATATGCGACAAACACTTACTTTCACCATCGATCCAAAAGATGCTAAAGATTTTGATGATGCCCTTTCACTGAAAAAATTAGACAACGGGAATTGGGAAATCGGTGTTCACATTGCGGATGTTTCACATTACGTAATTCCGGGAACATTACTGGATGATGAGGCTTATCAAAGAGCCACTTCTGTTTATTTGGTAGATAGGGTAGTACCAATGCTTCCAGAAGTTTTAAGCAACGGCGTTTGTTCCCTTCGTCCAAATGAAGACAAATACACCTTTTCCGCCGTTTTTGAAATGAATGATCAAGCTGAAGTTCTAAAACAATGGTTTGGTAGAACGGTAACACATTCCGACAGAAGATTTACTTATGAAGAAGCACAGGAGCGCATAGAAACAGGACAAGGAGATTTGGCAGAGGAAATCCTAATTCTCGACAAATTGGCAAAAATTATGCGTGAAAAACGGATTAAAAACGGTGCCATCACCTTCGATAGGAGCGAAGTACGCTTCAATCTGGATGAAAACAACGAACCAATTGGCGTTTACTTCAAAATGAGCAAAGATTCCAATCATTTAATTGAAGAATTTATGCTTCTGGCGAACCGTAAAGTTTCGGAATATGTTTCATTAACCAGAAAAGGCGAGCATACCAATAATACCTTTATTTACCGTGTTCACGACGATCCGGATCCAGCAAAACTGGAAGCCTTGAAAGATTTCGTGGGAAGTTTTGGTTACAAAATGAATATTTCAAACACCAAGAAAACAACGGAAAGTATGAACGCCCTTCTGAAAAGTGTAAAAGGAAAACCCGAAGAGAATATGATTGAAACGCTGGCGATGCGTTCTATGAGCAAAGCGGTTTATTCTACCGATCCGATTGGTCATTACGGGCTTGGATTTGAGTATTATTCACACTTTACTTCACCTATCCGTAGGTATCCCGATTTAATTGCGCACCGTTTATTGCAGCATTATCTGGATGGCGGAAAATCACCTTACAAACCGGAAGTAGAAGAGCAGGCGAAACACTGTTCAGCAATGGAAAGACTGGCAGCCGATGCAGAAAGGGACAGCATAAAATTTATGCAGGTGAAATTTATGGAGAAACACATCGGCGAGGTTTTCGAAGGGGTGATTTCAGGTGTTGCCGAATTTGGTTTCTGGGTTGAAATTCCTGAAAATGGAGCAGAAGGTTTGATAAAATTACGCGATTTGGTGGACGATAATTATATGTACGACGCTAAAAGCCATGCAGTATTTGGAACCCGCACCGGAAGACAGTTTCAGTTGGGTGATAAAGTGAACATAAAAGTGATGAAAGCCAATCTTATAGCCAAGCAATTAGATTTCAAAATCGTAGATTAATCTGTAAAATGTATATTTGTAAAATATAGTTTCACTTACAGATATGCTTGAACTAATACTTTCTGCAATAGGTCTGGGATTTATGTTGAGCCTTGTTTTCATTGGTCCAATATTTTTTCTGTTGATTGAAACCAGCTTTTCACGGGGTCCAAAACATGCTATTGCTTTGGATGTTGGAGTGGTACTTGCTGATATATTATGTATTGCTGCGGCATATTTTGCAAGTAGCGATTTGGTGCATCTCATTGATAAACATCCCGGATTTTACCGCATTACAGCGTTGATCATCTTTGTATATGGGATTTATATGATGGTTACTAAAACCCAAATGCATATCCCGAACGAAGAAAAATTTATCAGTCAAAATTACTTCAAAACCTTTATCAATGGTTTTCTATTTAACCTTTTAAATGTTGGGGTTATCTTATTTTGGCTGGTAACAGTTATTTCAGTAAGAAATCAATATCCAGAAACTAGCCATTTTTTCTTGTATTTAGGGTTGGTAATAGCGACTTATTTGGTTATTGATCTGGTTAAAATTTTCCTCGCTAAACAATTTCATTATAAACTGACACAACGTCTTGCCAATACCATTAGAAAAGGGGTTGGAGTTGTTTTGCTTATTTTCAGTTTCCTTATTTTTCTTCAAAGTTTTAAAAAATTCAATCAGTTTGATAAACGTTTGGAAGAAGCCGAGAAGAAAGAAGTTCAATATCAGAAAAACCAATGAAAAAATCTGTAATCTATCCGAAATCACTTAAAAAAGGTGAGAAAATCGCCATTATTTCACCAGCTGGATATGTAGAAAAATCGCAACTGGAAAGCACTTTAAATTTAATTATATCTAAAGGTTACGAGCCGGTTTTAGGGAAAAATGTTTTCGGAAAATTTGAAAAAGGCTACAACTATTCCGGAACCGAAAAAGAGAGAATTTCAGATTTGAATTGGGCTTTAAATGATGAGGAGATTTCTGCAATTTGGGCTTCTCGTGGCGGTTATGGTTGTCAGCATCTTTTAAAACATCTCAAACTTTCAAAATTCAGAGAACAGCCAAAATGGTACATCGGTTATTCTGATAATACGGTTATTCAAAGCTATTTATTAAAAAATGGTTATGCTTCAATCCACGGTCAAACCATAAAAACAGCGAGTTTTGGTGTGATTGATGATGGTTATGAAATGATTTTTGAAATACTAAAAGGTTCTTCACCGAAATTTTTAGTTGAACAAAATAAATTCAATAAAAATGGAAAAGCAAAAGGCATTTTAGTTGGAGGAAATCTTGCTTTAATTTACGCACTTTTAGGAACCAATTATTCCTTTAATTTTAAAGATAAAATTCTTTTTATAGAAGATATTGGAGAGAATTTTTACTCATTAGACCGAATGATAATGTCGCTTGAATTAGCTGGCGTTTTCCGAAATATAAAAGGTTTAATTGTTGGTGGAATGACGAATATGGGAAAAGAAGAAGAAAACAAAGAATATGAAGACAGTTTTGACAGTTTCGCATATCAATTGATTTCTGACAGATTAAAAAAATATAATTTTCCCGTAATTTTCGGTTTTCCAAATGGACATATTTTCGACAACCGACCTTTGATAATAGGAGGGAATGTGAAAATGGAGGTTGAGGAAAAGGTAAAGGTTGAGTTTTAGAAATGGATTCTATTAAATTATTTTTCTTTCTCGGACCAATTGTTTTTGGAATAGTTTCCTTTTTTAGAGGAAGTTATTATCGAAAAAATGTTATAAATAAAAGGAGATTAATAAAAATTCAAGTAATTTCCTCAGTTTGGGTATCGTTTATTTTTAGTTGCATTGTTTTTTATGAAGATTTTAAAATGGATGAGAAAATCTTCTATCAAGGATTTTTCTTTAATATTTTACTAACATTTTCATTTTTATTGATTTTAAAACAATTTAAAGACGAAAAACTTTTTTAGAACCTAAATAAAAACCTTTAAACTATGGCCTCTCACAACGATTTTGGAAAAATTGCAGAAGATTTGGCAGCCGATTTTATTGAGAAAAAAGGTTACAAAATTTTGGTCAGAAACTTTAGATTTCAAAAAACCGAAATCGATATCATTGCTGAATTTGAAAATCAAATTATCATTGTTGAAGTCAAAGCAAGGGGAACAGATGCACTGATAGAACCACACGAAGCAGTAACGAAAAAGAAAATTAAAAGCATTGTCAGTTGTACAGATTTCTATATGAAAGAATTTCAGAAGGAAAACAATGTTCGGTTTGATATTATTTCAGTGATTCCGAATGAAAGTGGAAAATTAGAACTGTTTCATCTAGAAAACGCTTTTGAAAGCATAGATGCTAACTAAAAATTCCTGCAAATTTGCAGGAATTTTTAATGAATTCATAGTTTATTTAATTTCAACACATCCAACTCTTCCGCCTGCATTTCCCGTAGGTTGCGTTTTAAAATCGTCAGGTTTTGCGTGGATGATGATAGATTTTCCAATGATATTTTTGGTTTCATCTTTACAACCAATACACCATTTATCGGTTTTCATCACCAATCTTGCTGTTCCATTTTTATCAGCTCTCAGATTTCCTAAATCACCCGCATGATGTTCTCCCATTCCCCATTTTCCGTGCTGATGTGAGGTAGGATTCCAATGTCCACCTGCTGAACTACCGTCTGTAGCAGAACAATCCCCAAATTCATGGATGTGCGCAGCGTGAACTCCGTTTGGTGATAGTTTATAAACATTCATATCCAATTCAACCGTTTTTCCGGTTTGGGTTAATTTTGCAGTTCCCTGTGTTTCTGTGCCACTTTTTGAATTAATGGTATATGTTTTTGTAGTGGTGCAAGACGTAACAAACAAGGCACTTGCAGAGAAAAGAGAAAGTGATAAAAGTTTCATAACAATGATATTTTTTTTAGTGAACCTAAAGTTAAGGATAATTTGCAGATCGTCGGTTCTAATATGATTAAATTGAAAAATTAAAATAATTTTATGTAAAATTTACGATTCGGTTTACAAAAATTACTGTTCAGGAGATTTATTTTTACTAAAAACTTTTATACCAATATCTTTGAACCATAAAATCGAACTATGAAAACTCAATTAAACAAAATTCTTACTTTTTCCTTACTAATCCTTTCAGTAATGGTTTTTTCGCAAGTTAAAATCTCCGGAAAAGTGACTTTTAAAAACAAGGGCGCAAAAGATATCAGCGTCACACTGAAAGACACTTACGACGGCGCAACAACTGATGAAAACGGAAATTTCAGTTTTGAAACTTCAGAAACAGGCAATCACATTCTTGTATTTTCCAATCCCAATTTTGTGGAAATAGCAGAAGCCATCACTATTGGAACTGAAAATATCAATAAAACAGTTTCTTTAAAAGAAAAAATCAGTGAAATCGACGCCGTTGTCATTTCTGCAGGAAGCATAGAAGCGAGCGATAAAAAACGTGCAACTGCATTATTGACACCAATTGACGTGTATACAACAGCCGGAGCAAACGGTCAAATTTCTTCTGCGTTAGAAACTTTACCAGGCGTTCAAAAAGTGGGAGAATCTGAAGGTCTTTTTGTAAGAGGCGGAACCGGAACAGAAACCAAGTTTTTTATGGACGGAAATTTGGTAAACAATTATTTCGGGAATTCTGTTCCGGGAATTAAAGCGATGGATAGACTGAACACTTCACTTTTCAAAGGAAATGTTTTTTCAAGTGGCGGATATTCAGCAGTTTATGGACAAGCGTTATCCGGAATTTTAGCACTGGAAAGTGTGGATTTGCCGGAAAGAAATTCGGCAGATTTTGGGATTTCTCCAATTTTTGCAAGTGGCGGAATTCAAAGAGTTGATAAAGCAAAAATGTATTCTTACGGAATTTCTTTGGGATATTCTAACTTGGCTTTGATGCAGAAAATTTTGAAATTCAACACCGATTTTGAAAAAGCGCCACAAGGTTTGGGCGGAAATGTCAATTTCAGAATTAAAACTAAAGGCGGCGGCTTTGTGAAATATTACGGAAGTTACGACACCAGTTCTATGAAAATTTCTTCGCCAAATTTAGATGATGAAACGACTTCAGACAAAATCAATCAGAAGGGAAATAACACGTTTCATTCTCTTTTTTACAAAGAAAAATTCGGCAGATACACGTTGAATTTAGGAACGTCTTATACCTTCAATCAAAATGTTTTAAACTTCTCTAATATTCAACAAAACGGAACTTCAAATTTTAGCAATGATCTGGATTCAAAAGGAAATTATTTCAACGCAAAAGCGGTTTTAGAACGAAAATTATTTAAAATTTCTGCAATAAGAGGTGGAATTGAATTTAATAATGCCAATGAAAATACATTGGTTACTCTCATCAATAAAACATACAATTACAAAGACAATATCACTTCACTTTTCGCCGAAACAGACTTGGGAATCAACAATGATTTATCGCTGAAAATTGGAGCAAGAGCCGAAAATTCTTCCGCCATCAATCAATGGAATTTTTCGCCAAGATTGGCAATGGCATACCGAATTTCAAAAGAATGGACGAGTTCTTTCGCTTACGGAACTTTTTTCCAAAATCCTGAAAGTAAATATTTTACGGATAACTACAACCCAAATTATCAAAGAGCAGACCATTATATTTTTCAGGTTCAAAGAGCAGGAGAAGGCAGAAGTTTGAGATTGGAAGCGTATTATAAAAACTATAAAGATTTACTTAAAACTACAGTAGATTTTTACAGACCGGTTGCTTTAAACAATAACGGAAGCGGTTTTGCAAAAGGTTTGGAGTTGTTCTGGAGAGACAAAAAGTCAATCAAAAATATAGATTATTGGATTTCCTATTCGTATTTGGATTCTAAAAGAGATTATTTGAATTACAACCAATCTTTATTCCCAAATTTTGCATCAAAACATACACTTTCTGTAGTAGCCAAAAAATTTGTAACCGATTGGAAAACAGGATTTAATATTTCCTATAATTACACTTCCGGAAGACCTTATTATAATTTCGTACAGGAAAATAACGCGGTAGTCTTAAAAAATCAAGGAAAAGTAAAAGACTATAACTCTTTGAATTTCAGCGTGAATTATTTGCCAAACTTAGGCAAAAAAGACACAAGAGCATTTACGGTTTTGGTTCTTTCCATCAACAATGTTTTAGGAACTCAAAATGAATTTGGATACAATTTTTCAAGCAACGGACTGAAATCCAGAGCAATTGTTCCGCCAACGAATACGTTTGTTTTCATCGGTGCGTTCATCAGTTTCGGAACCGATAAAACACAGGAAGCGATTAATAATAATTTGTAAAGAGCCAAGAAACAAGTAAAAAGAAACAAATAAAACGATTCAGTTACAAAAAATAACGGTTCGGCAATTTAAAATTTTAAAAGAATAGAAATCAAAATACCTTTGAATCATAAAATTTAAACAAATAAAAAATCTTAATATGAAAACAACAATTTTAGCAATCGCCATCACATTTACGACAACCTTTGCATTCGCACAAACCGCCTACGAAAAAGCAATGATGCCAAAAGTGCAAACCATTGAAATGCCAAAACAAAATATTGACGATTATACAGCGCAAGCCAACGATTTTGCAAGAATTGGCGACAAAGAAAAAACACTTTGGCAACCGTATTATTACGCCGCATTTTCTATCATAAAAAAAGGAAGAACGCTAATGCAACAAAACAAAGTTCAAGAATTGGACGCCGTTGCAAAAGAAGCCCAAAACTACATTGATAAAGCCGAAGCATTATCGCCAAACAATGCCGAAATCTATATTTTGAAGAAAATGAACCACGGTTTGAGAATGATGGTAGATCCACAATCTCGTTGGATGACGGAAGGTCAAGCCGCAGCAGAAGCGCTTGCAACTGCAAAAAAATTGGATCATGAAAATCCAAGAATTACAATTATGGAAGCCGAAGATTTATACTTCACACCGGAACAATTTGGCGGCAGCAAAACGAAAGGTCTTGAACTCTTTAAAAAAGCATTAGAACAATTTAAAACCTACAAAATAAAAGGAAATTTGGATCCAAATTGGGGACTAGGCGAAGCAAATTACTTTATTTCTCTAGCCAAGTAAAACAAACTTAATCCTTCAAGGATTTCAAATCCTTGAAGGATTTTTTTAAAACTCGATAATTAAATCTTGAATATTACTATAATCTTGAGTTTCAAGATGTAATTTTTCAAAATTTTCTCTGTTATTATATAATTTCAAAACTAAATCTCTATTTAGTTTTGTTTGTTTTTCAGAGAGTATAGTTTCGTAAGAACTCCAAGGATACTCACCAACTTTTTCAACAAAATTATGTTTTACAGGATTGTGATGGATGTAGTGAATTAAATTTTTCAAATAACTGGGTGAAGCGATAAGTTTTCTTTCAAACCTTTTCTCAAAAAGACTTCCTGTTCTTTTGTAGCGTTTGTTAATTGATTTGGCATAGGAATTAAAAAAATGACCAAACTGCAAATGCACATCGATTCTTTTTGGCTTTTCAACGGTAGAATATTCTAATTTTTCAATTTCAACATTTTCAATTTCCTTTACATAAATCAAAAAATGAAAGTGGTTTCCAAGTAAAACCCAAGCAATCGTTTCGCAGAAAGGAGAAATATAGCGGTCATAACGATTTAGGAAGAAGGTATAATTTTCCGGCTCAAAAAAGATGTTTTGTCCGTTGTTTCCACGGTTGTAGATGTGATAAAAATTGCCGGGATATAAATGGTTGTCTTCCACAGTTTTTCTTGTAAATATAAAAATTTTCGGTTGATAGAATCCTTCAAGGATTTCAAATCCTTGAAGGATTGAATAAATAACCGTTCAGTTCAAAAAAACCACCATTCAGTAACTTAAAATTTAAAAAAAAATAGAGTAGAACTACCTTTACATCATCAAAATCACAAAATATTAATTTTAAAAAAAACATTATGGAAACTTACACCACAACACAGCAACAAAGATTAGAAAACGCTCAAAAAAGAGTAAAAAAAGTGAAAGATTTTTATTATCACGCGATTGTTTATGTTTTGGTTAACATCGTCATTATCGGTGGAAATATTTACACAGGATTAGACAAAATGATATCTTACGAACCATATACAACTGCTATTTTCTGGGGATTTGGATTGTTGGCGCACGGCATTTCAGTTTTTGCTCCGCCATTTATTTTGGGTAAAGATTGGGAAGAAAAGCAAATTCAAAAATATATGAATTCTTAATTTTAGTATTTTTATAAAATGAATATTCCAAAAATTTTGAAAGACGTTAAACCTTTACTGATTATTTCAGGGGTTTTCACTATTCTGTTTTTTATCATTACAAACAGTGAAAAAACAGTACAAAGTTTTCTGCTTACGTTTGGAATTTCATTGATGTACACTTTCGGTTACGGACTTGGAAACGGTTATCTCAACAATTATCTAGACAAAAAATATTCTTGGACAGAGGAAACCAAACAACGCGCTATTGCTGCGGTAATTGCAACAGTAATTCTGAATATTGCGCTCACGTATATTCTGAATTACATCAATTTTGTGATGATTCAAGGTTTGAAAGTGGAAGATTTCTTCAGCGAAAAATGGAATTTCACGAACTGGTTTTTTATCAATTTAGCACTTTTGGTTTCTGCTTTTTTGCACGCTCGCGGATTTATGTTGGCAATGAAACGAACCGCAAAAAAAGAAGTAGTAGAACAAAAACTCATCGCCAAATCTGCGAATGCTCAATTTGAAAGTTTAAAAAATCAGTTAGATCCACATTTTTTATTCAATTCATTAAATGTTTTGAGTTCATTGATTGATGAAAATCCAAACCAAGCGCAACACTTTACTTCCTCAATGTCAAAGATTTACAGGTACGTTTTGGAGCAGAAAGACAAAGAGTTGGTAACGGTGGAAGAAGAGTTAGATTTTGCGAAAACCTATTGCGAATTACTAAAAACCAGATTTGAAGATGCCGTAACCTTTGAATTCAATATTGAAGATGATAGCAAAAAACACTTCGTAGTTCCTTTGTCTTTGCAGTTGCTGTTGGAAAATTCAATCAAACACAACTTTGCGACGTCCGGAAAACCTTTACACATTAAAATTTACACAGAAAAAGGCAATTTAATTATTGAAAACAATCTGCAAACCAGAGAATTACCCAACAAATCAACAGGAGTTGGCTTTGCCAACATTGTTTCCAGATACAATCTTTTAACCGACAGAAATGTCTTTGTAGAAAAATCTGAAGATTTCTTCAGAGTGAAACTCCCAATTTTAACAGAAAAACTAAACACGATGAACAATTATACACTTTCAGAAGAACAATTGGCTTACGAAAAAGCCTCAAAACGCGTAGAAGAATTGAAAGGTTTCTACGGAAATTTAATTTCCTATTGTATTTTCATTCCATTTTTAATATTTATCAACCTGAAAACTTCGCCTGATTATCATTGGTTTTATTGGCCAATGTTAGGTTGGGGAATCGGTGTAATTTCTCACGGCATTAAAACGTTCGGAATTGGTTCGGATTGGGAAGAAAAACAGATTAGAAAATATATGCAAAAAGAAGAAGAAAACGCCAGAAAATGGAAGTAGTTTAGAAATTATAAATTTTAGATTCTAAATTCTAAATTATAAAATAATTAATAATACCGATAACCATTAACTGATAACCGACAACCATTAACCAACAACCGACAACAAAAAATGGAAAATCAAGATAAAAACAGCGAAATTGCTTACAAAAAGGCACAAAAAAGAGTAAAAGATATCAAAACGTATTATTATTTGGTAACGGGATTCTTTCTTGTCGGAGGATTTTTACTGTACCGAAATTATGATGGGAATTTAATGAACTTATCAAAAGAATATATTACTTGGATGGTTTTACTTTGGGCAATTTTTCTCATTGGCTTGGGAATTTATATGTTCGTCCCGTATTTTCACAATTGGGAAGAAAGAAAAACCAAAGAATTGATGAATAAATACAAAAAACAATAATCAGATGAAAAATACATATCACAAAAATATTCAATATCAAGAAGCCCAAAAGTTATTCAAGGAAAGAAAAAACTACCTTTTGTTTTCGGTCGGTTTTTTAATTCTGGTTTCAATGTTTCAATTAGAAATTATTGATTATAAGCATCTTAATTTTGGTTTTACGATTGTCCACAAAGATTTTTTCTTTTGGCTTCAAGGAATGGTTTTAGTTCTTTATGGAATTTATCTTTTCGTTCCGTATTTTCATCAATGGGAAAAGAAAAAAGTGAATGAATTGATGAAGAAAAACAGAATTTCTGATGCAAATTAAAGAAGCAGAAATCAGGCACATCAAAGAAATGCACTTTATTAGAATGTCTGTAAAAGAAAACCAACTTTCCAATCCAAACCTGATTTCGGAAGAAGATTACATCAATTTTATAGATAAAAAAGGCAAAACTTGGATTGCAGAAGAACAACATATAATTCTCGGATTTGCAACCATTGATTTGGAGAATAAAAATATTTGGGCACTGTTTGTAAATCCCGAATTCGAGAAAAAAGGCATAGGAAAACAATTGCATCAAACGATGATGATTGGTATTTTAAAGATAATAATGAAAAATTGTGGCTTTCAACCGCGCAAAATACAAGAGCGGAAAAGTTCTATGAATTTTTAGGATGGAAGAAAGTCGGAATTTTAGACAATAACGAAATTAAATTTGAATTGACGCAACAAGACTGGAAAAAACAATAATTATGGAACCTAATCTAGATAAACAAATCGCATACGAAAGAGCAAAAAAACGCGTAAAAGACATCAAAGGATTCTACATTCACCTTTTGGTTTTTGTGCTCGTTAATTTAATGATAATCTTCATTAGATTGAAAGGAGATAACCATATAAGAATTAGTCAGTTTTTAACACTTATAGTTTGGGGAGTGTTTTTAATTTTTCATTTTCTAAAAGTCTATATACCCAATTTCATTCTGAGTAAAGATTGGGAAGAAAACAAAATCAAAGAAATAATGAGCAAAAAAGAAAATTAATGGAACCGAATTTAGATAAACAAATTGCTTACGAAAGAGCAAAAAAACGTGTAAAAGACATCAAAGGATTTTACATTCACGCCTTGGTTTACGTTTTAGTAAACGCTCTCATTTTATTTTTAAAATTTCAAAAAACCGGAAACTTTGATATTAAGGATTGGGGAATTGGACTTTGGGGATTTGGTCTCGCCGTTCACGGACTTTCGGTATTTTTGCCTAGTTTTATTTTAGGAAGAGATTGGGAAGAACGAAAAATCCGAGAAATTATGGAGAAAAATAAGCGTTCTTGATTTTAAATGTAACAATGTAGCAATGTAACAATGTAACAATGTAGCAATCTAGCAGTAAAACAATTTACTAATTCACTAAAACAATAACTAATAACCGACAACCGACAAACAATAACCAGCAACGGATAACCAAAATGAAAGTACTCATCATAGAAGACGAAAAACCGTCAGCAAGAAAATTAGCGCGACAGTTAGAGCAATTCTCTGATTTAGAATTGGTTGCGATGATTCATTCCGTGGAAGAAGGCATTGATTATTTTCAAAATAATGAACATCCGGATTTGATTTTCTCAGATATTGTTCTCGGGGACGGTTTGTCTTTCGATATTTTTGAAAAAGTTCCGACCAAAAGCTTCATCATTTATACCACAGCTTTTGATAACTATACTTTGAAAGCATTCAAAATGAATTCTATTGATTATCTTTTGAAGCCAATTTTAGATGAAGACTTACAAAAAGCCATCGAAAAATACAAATCGTTCTTACCACAAGAACAACGTTACAACGAATTGGATTTCAAAGAATTAATTAAAAATGAAACGCCAAAAATTTCACGAATTGTTGCGAAAATTGGTTATAATTTAAAAATCATTCAGATAGATGAGGTTTCGTGTTTTTATTCTGAAAACAAAATTGTGTATGCCCAAACTTCCGAACGCAGTTTTCCGACAGATTTTACTTTAGACGAATTACAAGAAACTTTAGATGAAAACAAGTTTTTCCGTGTGAACCGACAGTTTATCATCAATTTGAATTTCATCAAAACCATTCACACTTCTCCTTACTACAAGGTAGAAATGCAGTATCAACCAAACGAGGAAATTTCTGTAAGCCGCGAAAGAGTGAAGGATTTTAAGGATTGGTTGTCGAAATAGTTCGCACAGATTTCACGAATTTACACAGATCATTTAGGATAGGACTATTCAAAAATAAATATCTGTAAAATAATAAACAAAAAACCTGTGCTAATCTGTGAAATCTGTGAGAAAAATTAAGAGATAACTCCACTTCCCAAACATTCCTCGTCCAAATACCAACTCGCAAACTGTCCTTCTGCAATCGCCGATTGCGGATTTTCAAACTCTATGAAAAACCCTTCTTCAAACTGATATAGCGTGGCTTTTTCCAACGGCTGTCGGTAACGAATTCTCGTCATAACTTCCATAGATTCGCCGTTTTTAAGACGTAAATCTTCTCTTATCCAATGAACTTCAGAATTGTCAATTTTCAATGCTTTTCTGAAAAGTCCGGGAAAGTTTTTTCCTTCGCCAACAAACAAAATATTATGTTCCATATCTCTGGAAATGATGAAGCAACTTTCTTTGTGTCCGCCAATTCCTAAACCTTTGCTTTGTCCAATCGTGTAATAATGAGCGCCTTGATGTTTGCCAATTACTTTTCCATCGGATTTTTGGTAATTTATTTTTTGGGAAAGAAATTCCAACTCCTCTAATTTTGATGAAAAATGGGGCTTTTCTTTAGAAAATTCCGGAAAATCATTGAAGATTTCTACAATTTCGCCTTCTTTTGGCTGAAGTTGCTGTTTAAGAAATTCTGGTAAACTTACTTTTCCGATGAAGCACAAACCTTGAGAATCTTTCTTTTCTGCCGTCACCAAATCTGCTTGTTTTGCGATTTCGCGAACCTCAGGTTTCGTCAATTCACCAATCGGAAACAACGCTTTTGAAAGCTGCTCCTGATTTAATTGACATAAAAAATAAGATTGGTCTTTATTGTTGTCTTTTCCGGCTAAAAGATGAAAAATTTCTTTTCCGTTTTCATCAAAAGTTGAGGTAACACGAGTATAATGTCCGGTTGCAACTTTCTCTGCACCAAGTGATAAGGCTGTTTTTAGAAAAATATCGAACTTGACTTCTCGGTTGCATAAAACGTCGGGATTTGGCGTTCTTCCTTTTTCATATTCGGCGAACATATAATCGACAATACGTTCTTTGTAAAGTTCGCTCATATCAATGACTTGGAAAGGAATTCCCAATTTTTGGGCAACCATTAATGCATCATTACTGTCTTCAATCCAAGGACATTCATCCTCCAAAGTGACGGAAGCATCGTTCCAATTTCTCATAAAAAGTCCAATAACTTCGTGACCTTGCTGCTGCAAAAGATACGCTGCAACGCTGGAATCAACACCTCCGGATAAACCTACTACTATTTTCATAAAATCGCTACGCTTTCGTTAAGGGAAAGTTTTGCGCTGCAAAATTACGTATAAAATTTTTTTTCGATTTGTCCATTTTTTTAAGTGGATAAATTTATTTTCAAAGTGGTACAAAATTCGCTGCTAAAACATTCATAAAAATTTAATGATGAAAAAACTTTTATTTCTTATTGCAATTTCTTTATTTACAACAGGTTTTGCACAAATTGGGACGCGCATGCCTTCTGCAAATATCGGCGGAGAAAACTCTAAATGGACTTTAGGTGGTTACGCAGGTTTAGGCGGAGCGTTTGGAAACGGTGGCGGAATTGCGATTTACATTACCCCGAGAGTTGGGTATAAAGTCACTGAAAATTTTGAGCTGGGATTGGCTTCTAATTTAAATTGGCAAAACTCTAAATATTATTCTTCAACAACGTTTGGTGTTGGTCCCTTTGCCAATTATTATTTTGGAAGAAGTTTTTATTTGAGCGGCATGTTTCAGGAATATTTTTATTCTCAAAAAGATAAAGTTAACGATATGAAATATAGTGGCAATGAAGCTGCTCTTTATTTAGGCGGAGGCTATATGCAGAAATTGGGAGACAGGGTTTATTTGCAAATGGGAGGAATGTATAATGTTTTGTACAACCGGGATAAATCAATTTTTGGAGGAGGTTTCATTCCGAATGTAGGAATTGTTTATGGTCTCTAGGAAAAAATAAAAAGTTAAAAAAACCACCGAATTATTCGTTGGTTTTTTGTTTAAATTATATCATTGAAAGATATTCAACGCCGTGATGTTCTTCACTTTTCTGATTTTTTTTACAAAAATGACGATGATAGTCTCGATATTCAGAGTGATACTTATTGTTACTCAAGATTCTTTTCAGCATAAATAACCCAACTACTGTCAGCAATCCGAATGCTCCTGCTACTAAAACTCCTGTTTCTTTTTTCATAAAGATTTATTTTGTTGGATTTTACAATCAAATTATGTTCCGTTTAGGTAGCCATTAGTTTTAAATTTTTAAAAAATCCTTATTTTTGATGAAATCAATAGAAAAATGAAAATCAAATCACTTATTATTTCCGCAGGAGTCTTGTTTCTCGCTTCCTGTGCAAGCCAAACAATGAACAAAAATTTAACTTATCCTGAAACTAAGAAAGGAGATCATACGGATACTTATTTTGGACAAAGTGTATCCGATCCATATCGCTGGTTGGAAGATGATATGGCAACAGACACCAAAGATTGGGTACAGCGTCAGGTTGCTTTTACTAATGATTATTTGGAGAAAATTCCGTTCCGCGAAAACATTCGTCAGCAATTGCAAAACATCTGGAATTATGAAAAATTAGGATCCCCATTCAAAGAAGGAGATTACACCTATTTTTATAAAAATAATGGCTTGCAAGCACAATCGGTTCTTTATAGAACAGATAAAAACGGAAATACAGAAGTTTTCTTGGATCCAAATAAATTTTCAAGTGATGGTACTACTTCTCTTTCGGGTCTTTCATTCAACAAAAAAGGAAATTTAGCAGCGTACAGAATTTCGGAAGGCGGTAGCGACTGGAATAAAATCATCGTTTTAGATGTTGCTACTAAAAAGGTAATTGATGTTACCATAGAGAATGTAAAATTTAGCGGTCTTTCTTGGCAGGGAGATGAAGGGTTCTATTATTCAAGTTATGATAAGCCGGAAGGAAGTGCGCTTTCAGCAAAAACAGATACGCATAAAGTTTATTACCACAAATTGGGAACTTCACAAAAGGAAGATCAACTAATTATCGGGGGAGAAAATTTTAAAAGAAGATATGTTGGCGCAGGATTGACGGATGATGAAAGATTTTTGGTTTTAAGTGCCTCAAACGCAACTAGTGGCAATGAACTTTATATTAAAGATTTAAAAAACAAAACAGATTTCATCCCTATACAAAAAGGTTACGAATACAATACTGATGTAGTTGATACAAAAGGTGACGTTATTTATATGGTTACTGATAAAAACGCACCAAATCAGAAATTGGTAAAAATGAACATCAACAACCCAACAGTTTGGACAGATGTAATTCCGGAAACGGAAAATGTGTTAAATGTATCTACTGGAGGAGGTTACATTTTTGCAAAATATATGAAAGATGCTGTATCCTATGTAAAGCAAATGACTTACGACGGGAAATTGGTTCGCGAGATTGTACTTCCAGGAAAAGGAACTGCAGGTGGATTTGGTGGCAAAGCAGAAGAGAAAGACCTTTACTACTCTTTCAGTAATTACATTATGCCGGGAACCATTTATAAATATAATGTAGATACAGGCAAATCAGAACTTTATTATAAGCCAAAAGTAAAATTTAATCCAGACAACTATGTTTCTGAACAGGTATTTTATACTTCTAAAGACGGAACGAAAGTACCGATGATGATTTCCTATAAAAAAGGCTTGAAAAGAGACGGTAAAAATCCAACAATTTTATATTCTTACGGAGGTTTCAACGTGAGTTTACAACCGGGGTTTTCTGTAGTGAATGCCATTTGGATGGAAAATGGTGGCGTTTACGCTGTTCCAAACATTAGAGGAGGTGGAGAATATGGAAAAAAATGGCACGATGCAGGAACTAAAATGCAAAAGAAAAACGTGTTCAACGACTTTATTGCTGCAGGAGAATATTTACAGAAAAACGGATACACATCACCACAGTATATGGCGATTTCCGGAGGTTCCAACGGTGGTCTTTTGGTGGGTGCTACAATGACAATGCGTCCGGATTTGGCTAAAGTAGCACTTCCGGCAGTTGGTGTTTTAGATATGTTGAGATACAACAAATTTACCGCAGGCGCAGGTTGGAGTTATGATTATGGAACAGCGGAAGATTCTAAAGAAATGTTCGATTATCTGAAATCTTATTCTCCGGTTCATAATGTGAAAAAAGGAGTTTGCTACCCTTCAACAATGGTAACAACAGGAGACCACGATGACAGAGTTGTACCAGCACACTCGTTCAAATTTGGAGCGGAGTTGCAGGAAAAACAAAGCTGTGCTAATCCTGTACTATTAAGAATTGAAACCAAAGGTGGTCACGGTGCAGGAAAATCAACAGAACAGCTCATTAACGAAAATGCTGATAAAATGAGTTTCACCCTTTACGAGATGGGATTGAGAAGTTTGAAATAGTTTTAAAAATAAAAATGAAGGCATCCAAAACAGGATGCTTTTATTCTTTGAATATACAATAACCGTTATTAAGTTAGAGTTGCATAAATATTAAACGAGTTGAATTTTAGAATATTATCAAACTAGAAACCAAATTATGTTAAATTGAGTTAAATAGAAATTAATGGTAATGAAAGAGGTGAAATGCGATGATAATTGCACAGTATTTGTTTCCTGTTTATAAACCACAAATAATAGAATTATGAATCAACCAAAACCAATGCTCACAATGAGTCAGGTAATGTCTAAACTTGCGGAGAGAGGCATTACAGCTGAATTCAGAATGAATGAAAACGGCGAGATGAAATACAATGACAGAGATAAAAGTTACTCTCCTGAAGAATTGAAAATTTTAAGGTCTTATCGTTTTGAAGGTGACAGCAATCCTGACGATAACGCTGTGCTGTATGTTGCAGAAGATACAGCAGGAAACAAAGGCTTCATCATAGATTCTTACGGCGCAGAAAGTAATTATCCGGGAGAAGATTTTGATGATTTTATCAGAAATATACCAGTAGAAGAGAGAGATGAATATAATTTTGACAATCATTAAAAGCAGAAATTAATTTTCTGCTTTTTCTTTTTTTCGGAAGATACCTTTCAGTTTTTGGCCCACCGTTTTCTTCTTTTCCTTTACCACTTCTTTCGTCTGCTGAATTTTTGTTTTGGTGCTGTCTACCTTTTCTTTTAAAGTTGTTCCGGCATTTTGCAAATCAGATTTAGCCTGCTGCACGGTTTCTTTGGTTGTTTGTACGGTGTTTTTTACAGATGCTTCAGTTTTCTCTACATTATTTCCAATTAAAGTTTTCTTAAGACCTTCCTGTACGCCTTGCCAAAACAAATTGAAGAAAGATTTTGTAGCGTCTCTTTTCACATTATCTACAGTTACGCTTTCAGGATAAACGCCTGAATTTGTTTTAATTACCATATTTGCAACAGCAGATAAAACAACATTTTTTTCGCCGGTTTCTTTTAAAATCGCTACTTTCAAATCTTGGTGCTTCATATTCAGCTTTCCGTTCAATCCTGTTTTGTTCCCAATAAAATTGAAAACCAAATCTTTAATGTATCCCGTAGTTTGAATTTTTAAATAAGGTTCCACAAACGGATTGATGCTGGATGCAGGTAAATCAGAAATATTTCCGGAAATGGTGAAAGCATCATTCAAATTTGCAGTATCAAAAGACCAGCTTACTTTCATCGGCGATACATTCATAAAATTGCAACTAACGGTAATCGGAATTTGCGTTGGCTTTCCTTTCATTTTACCCGAATTCAGATGCTGAATGTTCATATTGAAGTTTCCGAATGTCAGTTTTCCGGGGCCATCACTTTTTTTAGTGTCTTCTTCATACACCAAAACTGAGTTTTTAATATCGGTATTTTTGATGTAAAGCGGGAATTTTATCTTCCTTAAAAGCTCTGAGTACAATGGCTTTATCGTTTTATCATCTGCAGGAAGTTTACTGCGGAATATATTGGCATTAAGTCCTGAAATCGTTAATTGACCCACATCCACAATTTTGTTTTCGGAAGCAAGATCAATATTTCCTGTTGCAGATAACTGATTGATTTTAAGATTATATAAATCTTTTTCGGTAGGAATCATTCGGATGAACTGCGAGCGGGAAACAGTAGGTTTTAAAGCAAAATTGTTGATTTGAATATTTTGTTTGCCGATTTTTACCAAACCCGCATTCATCACATAAAATTCATTAAGTGTTTTGCTGAAATTTCTAGTGGTAATGCTGTAATTTCCGGTTTTGAAAGGAATTTTTTCTTTCACCGTTTTTTCGTTGATCTCTAAATTTTGAACCTTCACATATAGATTATCAAAGGTTTGGCTATCGTTACCTTTAGAGTAATTTATTTTGGAATTATCCACCACAATATTTCTAACAATTAATGGAAATTTAATTTTATCAAAACTCATTTTCTTGCCAGAAGATTTCGCCGAGGTTGCTGCAATTTTCCCCGATAAGCCATTAATGTAAAGGCTTTGTGCATCAAGCTTCAGCTTATTATCCTTTAAATTCCATTCATTCAATTTTAATGAAATGCGGTTTGCAGCGAGATCAGCCAAAGTTTTTGTAGAAGCGGAAACGGTTGGCTTTATAATTAAATTTCTTAGGTCTGCCGATTTTGGATTTACGACAAGGCCCGCCACTTTTACATCTTGGGTTTCGGTGGTATAATTGATGTCTTTACCAGAAATTAAAAATTTCTCGTAAGAAAACGGAATGTTTCCTTTAGCCGTTTCTTCATCCATTACCAGTTTATTCACATCAATATTCAGGTTTCCTGCGGAAAAAAGCTTGTTTCCGTTTGGTTTTAAGATTTGTACTTTAGCGTTGTTCATAAACACGTCCTCAAGGTTTACGACGTATTTAAAATCCTTTTGCTTCTCAGAAGGCTTTACGTTGGTAGTGTACATTTTGAGATCCGGATTTTCAAAACGCATTTCAGAAAGGGTAACCTTATTATCATCCAAAATAATATCCTTGAAATCCATTTCCTGGGTTTTAAAGTCGAATAAGTTTCTCTTTTTAGGATAAAATCTTATAAATTGGGCGTAGGAAAGAAGCGGTTTTAACTCAAAGTTTTTGATATTCATCTTTCCGTTTTCGGTGGTTATTGTTTTGGCTTTCAAGGCATAAACATTATCCGGACGAAAATAAAAGTTGTTTCCACTGATGGTATATTGATCAAAAACAACCGGCAGTTTATCTTCCACTGCTTCTTCCGTCATTCTTAAGTTGGAAACGTTAAGGTTGAGGTTGTTTACAGAAACAAATTTTTGTTTCGTATGCCGAAACATCTCAATATCGCCGTCTTTGATTTTAATATTTTTAAAAAGCATTGGCTGGCGCTTTTTACCGGTTTTTTCATCAATAGGTTTGGCAAGTGTCACTTTTAAATGAGGTTTTACCATCACTAAATTTGATGATTTGATACGTTTATTAAAAAGCGCATCATAAATTCCTAAACGACTGATATCTAGCGAATCAATGTTTCCGTCGAGGCCAATAACATTTTCATTATTAGGGTTTTTAGAAGCAACGGTAATTCCTGTTGACTTTATGTTTCCAGTACCTAAATCAACGTCAAGGGTTTTGTAGGAAACTTTGTAGTCGGAATTGTTTTTTATGTAAGAAGGAAGATTATTTTTCAACCAGAAATTCAGTCCGAAATTGGCAAGCAGAAATATCAGTGCCAAAATGCCAACAGCAATCAGTAATCTTCTGGTAGTTTTGTTCATCGAATGAGGTGTTTTTAATCCAACATGCAAATTAACAACCAACGAAACTTAAAAAATTACAAGATGATAATGGTTTTTTATAAGATTTTAGCCGTTCACTTTCTGCTATTCAGTTCTTTAATAGCGACATTGTAATTTTTCCACATCATTATACAAATTGGCAAGAAGATGATAGCTAGAAAATTGGTTGTTTTATATTCCTTTTGTGAAATATTAAAGAGTGAAGTAATTGCCATTATAACAATGCAAAGTAGATACATATAGAAAAATACTTTTCGTCTTTTTACCTCTTTTGTGAGGTCTTCTGTTGTAAAATCTGACAATTGTTTTTTCATGGGTTAAATTTTTTTAAAAACTCAATTCAATCACATATCCTTCGTGGCTGCGAAGATTCATTACGTTTCCGCCTTCAAAAGATAAATACTGTCCCTTTATACCGTTCAATATGCCTTCAAACTCTGGGTTTTTGTCCAGCGTAAACGCATTGATTTTTTCCGGTTTCTCATATGGATAGTCTAAACGAATCATTTCGCCTTCCATCGTGTAGAAATTTTTGAAATTTTCCGGGAAATATTGCTCAATTTTATTTCGAAAATCTGCCAAATCCAAATCGTCCTCAAAATCGTCTTCAAGCATTTTTTTGTAATTGGTTTTATCAGGAAGATGTTCTTTAAGGGCAACTTCAATCATTCCGGCTTCATAACGGTTATCTGTTTTTGCAATGGGAAGCGCGAAAGTTGCACCCTGATCAATCCAGCGTGTTGGAACCTGATGTTCACGAGTAACACCTACTTTTACGTCACCGGTGTAAGCCAGATATACAATGTGCGGAACGAGTTGTATTTCTTTTTCTACTTCTATGTCACGCTCTTCTTCACCTAAGTGAGCTCGGGAAAGCTCGGGACGGATAATAGTGTCGCTCGCATAAGGACTTTCAAAAAAGCATTTTTTGCAGAAGCCCATTCTGTAGATTTTTTCTTCACTTCCACAGTTTACACATTCATAACCGATGTGTTTAAGCTTGATTTTTTTTCCTATCAATGTGTTTACTCGTATTAAATCTCCTGAAAGATTGAGGTAGTATTGGATCGGTTTATCGTTGTGGGTTGACATTTTCAGAATCTGACCTTGGAACTGCATCTATTAAAATTTTAGTAAAAGTAAGAAATATGATTGCATGAACTAAATTTTATAAATTTGTATTCCCCAAAAAAACACAGATGACTTATCTCGTAACCGGCGGTAGTGGATTTATAGGCTCTCATTTGGTAGAACAATTGCTTAGAAATGGACATTCTGTCATAAATATTGACAATTTCGACGATTTTTATGATTACAGAATAAAAATCAACAATACTTTAGAGTCTGTTGGAAAAAAACCGGAAAAAACTTTTGCCGATAAAGAATCTGATATTCAGAAACTAATCAGTGAAACCGATTCTGAAAACTATAAACTTTATTATCGGGACATTAGAGATAAAGAAGAGTTGCAGAATATTTTTAATAATTTCCAAATTGATTTAGTGATTCATTTAGCAGCACTTGCTGGGGTGCGTCCTTCTATTGAAAGGCCTTTGGATTATGAAGAAGTAAACATTCGTGGCACCATGAATCTTTGGGAGCTTTGCAGAGAATTTGGAGTTAGAAAGTTTGTGTGTGCCTCATCTTCAAGCGTTTATGGTAATAACGAAAAAATTCCATTTTCTGAAAGCGATAATGTTGATCGGCCAATTTCACCTTACGCTGCAACCAAAAAATGTGGTGAAGTTTTAGGCCACGTTTACCATCATCTTTACGGAATTGATATGGTACAGTTAAGGTTTTTCACAGTTTATGGACCCAGACAGAGACCGGATTTGGCCATTCATAAATTCACAAAATTAATTTCTGAAGATGGTGAAATTCCTTTTTTCGGCGATGGAACTACAGCGAGAGATTATACATTCATCGATGATATTATTGACGGCGTTTTAAAATCCATTAAATTCCTTGAGGAAAACAATAATGTATACGAAATTATTAACCTAGGCGAAAACCAAGTTGTGAGCCTCAATGAAATGCTATCCACAATTGAAGTTGAAATGAACAAAACAGCAACCAAAACGCAACTTCCTATGCAACCTGGTGATGTTTCCAAAACCAATGCTGATATAGCAAAGGCAAAGGCTTTAATTTATTATCAGCCAACCACCAACTTCCAAAATGGCATAAAAAAATTTGTGGAATGGTTTTTGAGAAAGTGAGTCGAGATTCGAGATAGAGGAAGGCTGTTATTAGCTTTAATTTTGCAGCGTGAAGTTAGGTTTCCACCTCTTAATCCCCATCTCATCAATTAAACCTCAAAAAGATTGAAAATCAGACAGAAAAAACTTTGTTTTCTCATCTATTTTTTTACTTTTGCAGAAAATTAAAAAACACCTATTAAGATATGTACTGGACACTAGAATTAGCTTCATATTTAAGCGACGCACCTTGGCCAATGACCAAGGCAGAACTTATTGATTATGCCATCAGAACAGGTGCACCAATGGAAGTTGTAGAAAATCTTCAAGCCATTGAGGACGAAGGAGAAATCTATGAGTCTATCGAAGAAGTTTGGAGTGATTATCCAACGGATGAAGACTTCCTTTGGAACGAAGACGAATACTAAAAGAAAGCAGTCGGCAAACCAGCAGTCTGCTTTCTGCTGTTATTGCCCTAATACTTTAAAGCAGATTTATAATGCTGACAGCTATTGCTGGCAGCCGAAAGCAATAATTATATGAGTTTTTTAGATCAGGTTCTTAAAGGATTTTTGGGTGATAAAAACGCCAAAGACCTTAAAGAAGTTAAAAAAGTAGTAGCAAAAATAAAAGCGGTTGAGCCTGGTGTTCAGCAACTTTCAGACGACGGATTAAGACAGAAAACAGCAGAATTTAAGGAGAAGATTAAATCCGCTACTGCCAACATTACCGCCCAGATTGAGCAAACCAAAGAGCAGATAAAAAACACTTCAAATATTGATGAAAAAGAAGCCCTTTTCTCTAAAATAGAAGTTTTAAAGAAAGATTCTTATCAAATTGAAGAAAAAATTCTAAACGAAATCCTTCCGGAGGCTTTCGCTTTGATTAAAGAAACCGCAAGACGTTGGGCACAAAACGGAGAAATCCGCGTTACAGCAAACGAGTGGGATCAGCAATTGGCAGCAAAAGGAAAAGATTTCGTAGCCATCGAAGGCAACCAAGCCGTTTGGAAAAACCGTTGGAATGCACACGGAACCGACGTTATTTGGGATATGGTGCATTACGATGTACAATTTATCGGTGGGGTTGTGCTTCACAGTGGGAAAATTGCCGAAATGGCAACCGGTGAAGGTAAAACTTTAGTAGGAACCCTTCCTATTTATTTGAACTCATTACCAGGACGTGGTGTACACGTGGTTACCGTAAACGATTATCTTGCGAAAAGAGACTCAGCTTGGATGGGACCTTTATACCAGTTCCACGGGCTTTCTATCGACTGTATTGATAATCATCAGCCGAATTCAGACGGAAGAAGAAGCGCTTACAACTCCGATATTACTTACGGAACCAATAACGAATTTGGTTTCGATTATTTGAGAGATAATATGGTGACTTCGCCAGCAGAACTTGTACAACGCGAACTTAATTTTGCGATTGTGGATGAGGTAGACTCTGTTTTGGTGGATGATGCCAGAACACCACTCATTATTTCCGGTCCGGTTCCTCACGGCGACAGGCAGGAATTTGATGTGTTGAAACCTTCGGTTGACAGAATTGTAAACGTACAGAAACAGACGGTAACACACATCTTCAACGAAGCTAAAAAATTAATTGCTGCCGGAAATACGAAAGAAGGTGGCTTCAAATTACTACAGGCTTACAGAGGTTTACCAAAATCAAGACCTTTAATTAAGTTCCTTTCTGAAACCGGAAACAAAGCCCTTTTACAAAAAGTGGAAGCTCAATATATGCAGGATAACAACCGCGATATGCCTATTGTAGATAAAGACCTGTATTTTGTAATCGACGAAAAAAATAACCAGATCGACCTTACCGATAAAGGTGTAGAATATATGTCTGCCGGAAACGAGAATAAAGATTTCTTTGTGCTACAAGATATCGGTACTGAAATCGCTGAACTGGAGGCTAAAAATCTATCTAAAGAAGATGAATTTGCTGCTAAAGAAGAACTTTTCAGAAATTTTGCTGAAAAATCTGAACGCGTTCACACAATGAATCAGCTTCTTAAAGCCTATACACTTTTTGAGAAAGATGATGAATATGTTGTGATGGATGGCGAAGTAAAAATCGTTGATGAACAGACCGGACGTATTATGGAAGGAAGACGTTACTCTGATGGTCTTCACCAAGCAATTGAGGCTAAAGAGAATGTAAAGATTGAAGCTGCTACCCAAACGTTTGCGACCATTACTTTGCAGAATTATTTCCGTATGTACAACAAATTAGCGGGGATGACAGGTACTGCAGAAACCGAGGCAGGCGAACTTTGGGAAATCTATAAGCTTGATGTGGTGGTTATCCCAACCAACAGACCAATTCAGCGTGATGACAGACAAGATTTGGTTTACAAAACCAACCGTGAAAAATATAACGCCGTCATTGAAGAAATAGAAAGATTAACAGCTCAAGGAAGACCAGTACTTGTTGGTACAACTTCGGTAGAAATATCACAATTGCTTTCAAGAGCATTACAATTAAGAAAAATAAACCATCAGGTTCTTAATGCAAAGTTGCATGCCAAAGAAGCTGAGATTGTAGCTGAAGCAGGAAGACCGGGGCAAGTTACTATTGCAACCAATATGGCAGGTCGTGGTACCGACATTAAGTTGAGAGAAGGGGTAAAAGAAGCGGGTGGTTTAGCAATTATTGGTACTGAAAGACACGATTCTAGACGTGTAGACAGACAGTTGAGAGGTCGTGCCGGAAGACAAGGAGATCCGGGAAGCTCACAATTCTATGTTTCTCTTGAAGACAATTTGATGCGTCTTTTCGGTTCTGAAAGAATTGCGAAAATGATGGACAGAATGGGACATAAAGAAGGTGAAGTAATTCAACACTCTATGATTTCCAAGTCTATTGAAAGAGCCCAGAAAAAAGTGGAAGAAAACAACTTCGGTATCCGTAAAAGGCTTCTTGAATACGATGACGTGATGAACAAACAGCGTGATGTAATTTATAAAAGAAGAAAGAACGCTCTTTTTGGTGATCACCTTAAGTTTGACATCACTAATATGATATATGATGTATCTCATTCTATCGTCAACAAAACGAAAATGGAAGGTGATTACAAAGATTTTGAATACGAAATCATCAAAAATTTCACCATGGGAGCTCCCGTTTCTGAAACTGAATTCAAAAACAAACAGGTTCCGGAATTGACAAAAATCGTTTTTGATGCTGCACAAGAAGATTACAGACAAAGGCTTGAATTGATGAAGGAAAAAGCATTCCCAATTATTGAGAATGTTTACCAAAATCAAGGGTCAATGTTCAAGATGATTCAAGTACCGTTTACAGATGGACATAAAACGATGACGATTGTAACCGATTTGCAGCAGGCTTATGAAACCAAATGTCAAAGTTTAGTAGATGATTTTGAGAAAAATATCACGCTTGCTATTATCGATGATAACTGGAAGCTTCATCTTCGTGAAATGGACGACTTAAGACGTTCGTCTCAAGGTGCTGTTTATGAGCAAAAAGATCCTTTAGTAATCTACAAACAAGAATCTTTTTATCTATTCAGTGAAATGGTAGATAGAGTAAATAAAGAAGTGATTTCTTTCCTTTACAAAGGTGAAATTCCGGCTTAATATTTATATTAATTTATTTTAATAAACTAAGCTTCCTCAGAAATGGGGAAGTTTTATTTTTATAATTTATGAAAAAGGACAAGATATAATTTACAACATCAGTTTTACTGGCAGATTTTAGTTTAAAAACTTAAAAATTAATCCCATATAAAGCCCCAGAATATTAAATTTTTATTAAATTTATTGTCTCAATTTCAGAACACAATGGCATTAATAGATTTATCAAAGCAGGTGGCTTTAGGTATAGATATAGGCGGCACCAATACAAAATTTGGATTGGTGAATCACCGTGGCGAAATTCTTACGAAAGGCTCTATAAAAACAGTTGATTTCGAAAAAGTTGAAGATTTCATCGATGAACTTTACAAAACCATCAAACCTTTGCTTGATGAACACTGTGAAGATAAAACCATTGAAGGCATTGGCGTAGGTGCACCAAATGCGAACTATTACACAGGAACAATAGAACATGCCCCAAACCTAAACTGGAAAGGTGTAATTCCTTTTGCTGAAATGATGACTGCAAAATTCGGGTTGCCTTGCAAAATGACAAACGATGCCAATGCTGCCGCATTAGGTGAAATGATGTATGGCGCAGCAAGAGGTATGAAAGATTTCATCATGATTACTCTTGGAACGGGTGTTGGAAGTGGAATTGTTTGTGGTGGGAACTTGGTTTATGGTCACGACGGATTTGCCGGTGAGCTTGGTCATACAATTGTTAAACCGGGCGGAAGAAAACATTGGAGCACAGGTTCTGAGGGCAGTTTGGAAGCTTATGCCTCTGCAACAGGAATCGCCATTACAGCAAAAAAAATGCGTGCTGAATTTCCGGAATCTATGTTAAGTACTTATTCTGAGGAAGAAATAAATTCCAGAACCGTACATGAATGTGCACTGAAAGGCGATCCAACTGCGATTGAAGTATTCCGTTACACAGGTCAGAAATTAGGCGAAGCCTTGGCGAATTTTGTGATGTTTTCTTCTCCTCAGGCCATTTTACTTTTTGGCGGAGTTATTAAGGCCGGGGATTTTATTCTGAAGCCTACAAAACTGCATATGGAGCGTAACCTTCTTCCAATTTTCAGAGGAAAAGTAAAGCTGGTTTTCAGTGAACTGGATGAAGCGGATGCTGCAATACTTGGAGCCAGCGCTTTGGTTTGGGAGAATACTTAATTATTTTTAAAATATTGAAGTGGGCGGGCTTTAGCCCGTTTTTGGTTTAAAGTCTTTATTAATCTATCAAATTTTTATCATAGATAGCCGTTATTAAAATATGAAAAAGTTTTTCCTATTTTTGATGACATTAATACTGGTTTCCTGCAACGGGCAGGAACATAAACCAATCTCTAAAAAATCAATCAAAATGAATATTGATAAAAGTAATCTTGAATATATTGTTTTTGGAGGCGGATGCTTCTGGTGTGTAGAAAGCTGCTTTAATATGCTTAATGGTGTAGAGAAAGCGGTTTCAGGATATTCAGGAGGGCATAAGCCGCTCCCAACATATGAAGAAGTTTGCACCGGCGAAACCGGCCATGCAGAGGTAGTGCAGATTGCTTACGACCCTAAAATTATTACTTACGAACAGCTGATGGAAGTGTTCTTTTTCCTTCACGATCCTACACAACTTAACAGACAGGGCAATGATATTGGAACACAATATCGCTCGGTAGTTTTCTATAAAGATGAAGCTGAAAAACAAAAAGCAGAAAGCGCAATAAAAAAATCTGAAGAATCAGGAAAATGGCATGGTAAATATGTCACGGAATTAGCTCAATTTGAAAAATTCTGGCCGGCAGAAACATATCATCAGGGTTACTATTGGGAAAACCCAAATACCCCGTACTGTTCAGCAGTTGTAGGCCCAAAAATTCAAAAATTCAAAACCTATTTTGGTGAAAAAGGATGGTTGAAATCGGATGGGGATTAAAAATGCGAAGTTTAAATTTCGTATTTATCTTTCCTATAAATCCAACAACCAGCTTCGCTTGGATGATCCTGAACATAATCTTCGGGATTTTCCTTTTTAATGAGATTATAAATCATTAAGTCACCAGCAGCACCGCCACTTAAAATAATTCCAAAAAATAGTAGCAAGCCACTTCCTATTATTATTCCTAAAATTGCGGGAATGATTCCCACAATGATTAATGGCGCAAGTAAAGCGTATGTGTATTGTTTGATTTTTAAAGGTTCCTTGCAGTGAGCATAAGGCGTGAGTGTTTTCCACAATACACCGAATTTTACGGATTTGAAGCCACTTTCAGCATATTTCGCAAAGAAAATACCGTGAATCAACTCGTGAATTACAATTCCAAGGAAGAATAAACCAATTGGCAAAAGGGCTTTTATTAGCAAATTATCCGTTTCAAATAACGGTTTTGAAGTAAATCCCCAAACCAAGAGATAAGGAATTCCGAAAATCAAGGCAAAAAAAGCAAAATATTTTAAACCTACAACATAGGCCTTTACCAAATCAATGATCAGCAGTTCTTTTTTATAACCTTCAAAATTCATAATTTTCAAATATAGCCTAATAAAATTTCATATCAGCATCTAACTCTAATACCCATCATCTCAACATCTCCGTATGAGGAATGTCGTCTTCCAAATATTTTTTTCCGGTATCCTGAAAACCAAAATCGTTATAAAATCGCAATAGGTAATCCTGTGCAGAAATTCTTACAGCCGAGTTTCGAAAACGGGTTTCAATAGTATTTATGGCAAAAGTTATTAATATTCTCCCCAATTTCAAATTTCTATAGTTAAGGTTTGTTAGTACCCTTCCTATGGAAGCTTCGCGATACTTGATTCCGGGTTCAAAAATCCTGCAATAAGCCAAAACTTCATCGTCACTTTCGGCCCAGAGATGTAATGCTTTTTGGTCATAATCATCCAATTCAGGATAAGGACAGTCTTGTTCCACAATAAATACGTTTACTCTTTCTTTCAGAATTTTATATAATTCATCTTTAGAAAGTTCTTCAAACGTTTTAATCTTCCATATTAGATTACTCTTCGAAACTAACATTGTTATTCTTTAAAAAAGCGTTTGTTTTTTCTATAAAATTCAAGATTTCTTCAGTTCCTTCCTTTTTTTCTGCTGAAGTAAGGTAGATTTCCGGCAGACCTTCCCAAGTTTTCAGAAGCTCATTCTTATAATCTTCTAAATTTTTGAGAGCAGCATTAGGCTTTAGTTTATCAGCTTTTGTGAAAACAATAGAAAACGGAATTCCACTCTCGCCACACCATTCAATAAACTCTATATCAATTTTTTGAGGCGTATGTCTTACATCGATTAAAACAAAAAGATTAACCAGATTTTTACGGTTGAGAATATAATTGGTTATCAGTTTTTCAAAATCTTTCCGCTGCACTTTTGAGACCTTTGCATATCCATAACCGGGCAAATCTGTCAAATACCATTCTTCATTGATGAAGAAATGATTAATGAGCTGTGTTTTTCCCGGAGTTTGTGAGGTTTTCGCTAAGTCCTTGCGGTTCATCATGGCATTAATGAGTGATGATTTTCCAACGTTAGACCTTCCAATAAAGGCATATTCGGGAATTTTAGGTTCCGGACACTCTTGCCATTTACCGGAGCTTTTTACGAATTCAGCAGATTTTATTACCATAATTTTCTAAAATTAAAATTCCCACAGATTCAGCGATAGAGCGGATGTTAATCTGCAAGTTTTGCCAAATCTGCGGGAGATATTCTATTTAGTTTCTATTTTCTGGATTCAAGCCATTTGTATAGAATTTCATTGAATTCATCTGGCTTTTCCATCATTGCAGCGTGTCCACATTTATCTATCCAAAACAAATCGGAATCCGGAATCAGTTTATCCATTTCTACCGCTACTTCAGGAGGAGTTACATTATCCTGTTTCCCCCAAATAATACAAGTCGGAACCTGAATTTTGTGTAATTCTTTTTCCATATTGTGTTTTATAGCGCTTCTGGCAAGCATAACGGTTTTTATACCTTTTCCGCGGTCATTTACAATTGAAAATACTTCATCAACAAGCTCATCGGTAGCAACTTCGGGATCGTAGAAAACCTCTTGAGCTTTCTTCTTCATATATTCTTTGTCGCTTTTTCTGGGGAAACTGTCCCCAAAAGAACGCTCATATAATCCTGAACTACCGGTTAAAACCAGATGTTTCACCAATTCCGGTCTTGATAGGGTGAGAATTAATCCAACGTGTCCACCCATAGAATTTCCTACTACTGTTGCGGGTTCACCTACTTCCTCTTCAATAAATTTAGCTACAAATTTTGCTAAACTCGTAAGATTGGTATTAAGAACCGGCAAATCATAAATGGGAAGTTCCGGGAAATAGACTTTATATCCTTTTGCTGAAAAATAGCTCATCAGTTTGGTGAAATTGCTCAAACCTCCCATCAATCCCTGTAACAGAACAATGGGACGGCCTTCACCTTCCGATATAAATTTGAACTTTTTTTCTTTCTTGGTCTTAAATAACATATAATGCTTTATAGCAAAGGCAAAAATACAAATTCTACATTTATAATTTCCTAAAAATCAAGTTTGGAATAAAAATAAAAAAAATATTGCAAAATTCTTAACGAATTATATAAAAAATTACTGTTTAGCGAATGCTATTGTAATCAATTTTAAATCAAAAGTTTACGCAAGTATTTAAAAAGTTATAAACAATAAGTCAAAAAGTGGGAAAAAGTGGGAAGTTTTAGAAATAAATATATAAATTTGTCCCAAATGAAGAATTTTATCGGCACATACGAATGTAAAATTGACGATAAAGGACGTCTAAAAATTCCTTCATCACTTGCAAAACAGATGGAGAACTTTGGAGATGAGTCCTTTGTGGTGAAACGTTCTGTGTTCCAAAACTGTCTTGAAGTTTACCCAATGAAGCATTGGGAAAAACTAATGACAAAGATAAACGGACTCAACCGTTTTGTGAAGAAAAATGCTGACTTCATCAGAATGTTTACAGCAGGTGTAAAAACTGTAGAGCTTGATAATGCGGGTAGAGTACAGATTTCCAAAGATTTAACAGTTTTTGCAAAACTCACAAAAGAAGTGGTTGTTACAAGTGCTGGTGAACTTTTTGAGATTTGGGATAAAGACGCTTACGAAGCAGTAATTTCTACAACAGAAGAAGACTTCGCAAAACTGGCAGAAGAAGTAATGGGAAATTTAGATGATTTTCCTAAAGAGTAAGATTTTAAAAATTAACCGTGTAGTGAATTCACAATTCACCGCGTGCATATTGATTAATGAGTTATCACAATCCGGTTTTATTGCAGCAGAGTGTTGATGATTTGGTAACGAATCCCAACGGAGTTTACGTTGACTGCACTTTTGGCGGAGGCGGACATTCGCGGGAAATTTTGAAAAGGCTTTCGGATAAAGGGAAACTCTATAGTTTCGACCAAGATTTAGACGCTCTTAAAAATAATATTGATGATGAGAGGTTTACGCTTATCAATCAGAATTTCAGGTTTTTAGAAAATTCAATGCTGATGTACGGAATTTCTGAAGTGGATGGGATTTTGGCAGATTTAGGCGTTTCTTCTCACCAGTTTGATGAGGCAGACAGAGGATTTTCAACCAGAAGTGATGCGCCTCTCGATATGCGGATGAATGTAATGCAGAGTTTAGATGCTAAAAAAGTGATTAACGATTATGAAGAGGAAGAATTAGCGGATATTTTTTACCACTACGGAGAATTGCGGGAAGCCAGAAAATTGGCAAGAGAAATTGTTCATCAAAGAAAAACGAAAAAAATCAATACGACTGAAGATTTAAAAAAGCTCTTCAGTTATATCCCGCCTCACAAGCAGAACAAATTTTTTGCGCAGGTGTTTCAGGCGGTTAGAATTGAGGTAAACCAAGAGTTGGAGGTATTGAAGGAAATGCTGCTTCAAGCGTATAAGATATTGAAACCAGGTGGAAGATTGGTCGTAATTTCTTATCACTCTTTAGAAGATCGTTTGGTAAAACGTTTTCTGAAGAACGGAATGTTTGAAGGCGAGCCCGACAGAGACATATACGGGAATTATCAGAAGGCATTTGAGCTGATTAAAAGTAAAGCAACAATTCCGGATGATAAAGAAATTGAAGAAAACTCAAGAGCGCGAAGTGCAAAGATGAGAACAGGAATAAAAGTTTAGACACGCGATTTCAGGCAAAAGATATTACATTTTTGATCTGACATCAGACATCTTGAAAATGGCAAAAAGAAAAGTAACATATAAACCCAAGAAAAAACTCACCTTCATCGATATTGTAAAAGGAAACTTCCTGAATAGAGATGAACTGAAAACGCATTATAAGTATTTTCTCTTGTTGTTTGCCCTTATGATGATTATGATTTACAGCAATCACCTCGTCAACCAAAAAATTGAAAGAGTAAATGCCCTTAAAGAACAGGCAGAAGAATATAAATCGAGGAACGCTTTTGCACAAAGCCGCCTCATAAAAGTAAAAATGGAGTCCGAACTTGGCAAAGAGATGATTTCAGACTCATTAATGACATTAGAAAGCCATCCGCACAAACTATTGATTAAACTCGACAGTACCGATGCAAAAAAACAGTGATTACGACATCAAAAGAAAGAAAACTTTAAAGTGGGGATATTTCTTCGCTCTGGTTGCGTTTGTTGTGTTCACCGTATTTCTGGGTAGAATCATCATTCTTCAGAACACCAATGTTAAAGAAATTCGAGAAGATTATATCAGCAAAAATTATCGCAAAGCAACCCTCACTGCAGCCCGCGGAAACCTTTATGCATCAGACGGTTCCATTCTTGCAACTACAGTAATGCGTTATGATATTTATGTAGATTTCAAAACTATTCGGGATACTACTTATACCCAAAATATTGGTGCGTTAACGGACTCTTTGAGTGCAATGTTTGGGAAGCCAAGAAGCTATTTCCGTCAAAAATTTGATGCTCAGAAGGAAAAGAAAAACCAATACTATTCATTAATTAAAGGTTTAGATTTCGATCAGTACGACAGAATCCGCAAGTTTCCAATTTTTAAAAAAGGTAAAAATAGAGGTGGGTTTATTGTGGATCGAAACTATAAACGTGAATTGGCCACTACAGAAATAGGAGCCGGAACCATTGGTATGGATGATCATCGTGGAAAATCCGGTCTTGAAGCGGCCTTTTCCAAATATTTAAAAGGACAGGACGGAACCCGTCTTGAGCAGAGAGTAAACTCATCACAATGGAAACCTATTGATTATTGGAAAGCACAGGAACCGATTGACGGACAGGATGTTTACACCACTTTAGATTTAAGAATTCAGGATATAGCCCATTCTGCTCTTGAGAAGCAACTCACTAATTTTGACGCAGAACATGGCAGTGTTGTTGTGATGGAAGTTGCTACGGGAAAAGTGAAAGCGATGGTTAACCTTCGCCGCACAGAACCCGGAATTTACGTTGATGCTTACAATTATGTATTGAAAGATGGTATAGAACCGGGATCCACTTTCAAAACGGTGTCGCTTTTGGCTGCAATGGATGATGGTTTTATCACAGAAAATACTACTGTAAATGTTGGTGGTGGCGTTTGGAATTATGCCGGACAAAGAATTTCTGACGGACACGGTGGTGGAACTTATGAAATAAGTGATGTTTTGGCAAAATCCAGCAATGTGGGAACAGCCAAACTCATTACACAATATTATGCAAGCAAACCGGAGGTTTTCCTAGATCATTTGAAAAGATGGAAAATGTTTGATAAAATGGATATTGAACTCCCTGGAATTACAAAACCATTTGTTTATACTCCGGAACATAAAAAGTGGAACGCAGCAACTTTAGCATCAATATCTTATGGATATTCAACCAACTTCAATCTGTTGCAGCTCACTACTTTCTATAATGGGATTGCTAATAAAGGTAAAATGCTGAAGCCTCTTTTCATCGAAAAAATTATGAAAGATGGGGAAACGCTTTACGAAGCAAAGCCACAGGTTTTAGTAAATAAAATGGCTTCTGCGGAAGCGATAAACATGATGACGCATGCTTTGACCAAGGCTGTAGAAAAAGGAACAGCGAAAAGTATCTTCACACCCAACCTTAAAATGGCAGGGAAAACAGGAACCGCAAGATTTGAGTATTGGCTTCCTGGAAAAATGAAGTATAGATCTTCTTTTGCAGGATTTTATCCGGCAGACAATCCCAAATACACATGTTATGTAATGGTGAGCGAACCCGATGTTGCTAAAGGTTTTTATGGAGCTACCGTTGCAGCGCCTGTATTTAAAGAGATTGCAGGAAAAACGTTTTTGAAAACCCCTCAAAATATAGAACAGGAACTTTTGGTAGATAAAAAAGTGGATTTATCTAAACTAACAGAACCGAATGTAAAAGTTGCTGTAAACGGCGGAAGAATGCCAAATGTAACAGGATTAATTGGTAAAAATGTGATACCTCAGCTTGAAAATGCCGGATATAGAGTAGATTATAAAGGTGTGGGGAAAATCAGAGAGCAGTTCCCGATACAAGGAACGGTAATTAATAAAAATCAAAGAATATATCTGCAATTGCAGAATTAAAATATTATTGAATATGCAATTCGGCATGAAGCATAGCGAAGAAAAAAATACTAAAATAATATTTTGAAAAACTGAAACTAGAAACATTAAACTTGAAACTAAAATTGTAAATGAACTTAACAGAGCTATTAAACAGAATCCCAACTTTAGAAACTCACGGTGAGATGAACCGCGAAGTTTCGGGAATTGTTTTCGACAGTAGGAAAGCTGTTGAAAACACTCTGTATGTGGCTATAAAAGGGACGGTTTCAGATGGACATTCATTTATTGAGTCGTCAATAGAAAAAGGTTCAAGCGTCATTGTTTGTGAAGTTTTGCCTGAAAATTTGGATGAAAATATTACTTATATCAAAGTAAAAGATTCATCAAAGACGTTAGGACAATTGGCTTCCAACTTTTATGGTAATCCTTCAGAACAACTACATTTAGTTGGAGTTACCGGAACTAACGGAAAAACATCCGCATCTACTTTATTGTTTGATGTTTTCACGACTTTAGGTTTTAAATGTGCATTAATTTCTACTGTAGAATACAGAATTGCTGATGAGGTGATTCCTTCTACACACACCACACCTGATGTGGTGAGATTAAATCAAATGCTGGCGAAAGCGGTTTACGAAGGGTGTGAATATGCATTTATGGAAGTAAGTTCGCATGGCATTCACCAAAACAGAACCGAAGGCTTGTATTTCAAAATCGGAGGATTTACCAATATTACCCACGATCATTTAGATTATCATAAGACCTTCGACGAATATCTGAAAACAAAAAAAAGGTTTTTTGATGAACTTCCTCACGAAGCTGTTGCTATTACCAATCTTGATGATAGAAACGGTAATATAATGCTTCAGAACACAAAAGCCAGAAAAGTATCCTACGCTCTGAAAACAATGGCAGATTATCATGGTAAAATCCTTGAAGTGGATTTCAATGGGATGCTGCTGAATTTCAACGGAAAAGAGTTTTGGTCTACTTTAACAGGAAAGTTCAATGCTTATAATTTATTACTGGTTTTTGCGGTAGCCGTGGAATTAGGTTTTAAAGAAGATGAGGTTCTACAAGCCATTTCAACATTAAAAAGAGTTCACGGAAGATTTGAAACCATAAAATCACCATCAGGAATTTATTTCGTAGTTGATTATGCTCATACGCCAGATGCTTTGGAAAATGTGTTGGACAGCATCAACGAGATACGCACAAAAAATGAAAGACTAATAACCGTTTTCGGTTGTGGTGGCGATAGAGACCACGCAAAACGACCTGAAATGGGAAAAATAGCCACCAGAAAATCCACTCTGTCGATTATTACTTCGGATAATCCTAGAACGGAAAATCCGGCAGATATCATAAAAGAAATAGAACAAGGTGTTGAAGCGCAAAACTACAGCAAGTACACGTCAATACCTGATAGAAAGGACGCCATAAAAATGGCTATAAAATTTGCAGAACCGAAAGACATCGTTTTAGTTGCCGGAAAAGGTCACGAATCTTATCAGGAAATCAACGGTGTAAAGCACCACTTTGATGATAAAGAGGTGATTGAAGAACTTTTAAAAATTATGGGAAAATAACGGTTTCCAATTGTCTTTCTGAACGTAGTGAAAAACCTTGGAACCTGAAAACTTGAAACAAAAAGTATGTTATACTATCTATACGAATATCTTACCGCAAACGGAATTCACATTCCGGGGCTTAATCTTTTGAGATACATCTCTTTCAGAGCTGCAATTTCGGTTTTGATGTCTTTAGCAATTGCATTGGTTTATGGTAAAAAAATCATCAATTTCTTGAGACGCAGACAAATGGGAGAGCTGGTAAGAGATCTTGGTTTAGAAGGACAAAAGCAAAAAGAAGGGACGCCAACCATGGGAGGTTTAATCATCATTTTGGCAACCATCATTCCGGTTTTGCTTTTTACCAAAGTGCTGAATGTTTATATCCTATTGCTGTTAATCTCTGTAGTTTGGATGGGAGCGATTGGTTTTATAGACGATTATTTAAAGAAAATCAAGAAAAACAAAGATGGTTTAAGCGGAAAATTCAAAGTTATTGGTCAGGTTGGTTTGGGTTTAATTGTAGGTATCACCATGTATTTTCATCCCGATGTTGTGGTAAAAAGAAAATATGCTGATGCACAGGTAATAAACCGTAATAACGTTGAGCAAAATTTTATGCCTACCGAAAAATCTACGGTTTCTACAGTCCCTTTTGTAAAAAATAACGAGTTCGATTATAGTGGTGTTCTGTTTTGGATGGGCGAAAAAGAAAGACACGATAATGCGTGGATGATATTCATACCATTAGTAATTTTTATTGTAACAGCCGTATCAAATGGCGCAAATATTACTGATGGAATCGATGGTCTTGCTGCTGGTACAAGTGCCGTTATACTCCTCACTTTGGCGTTTTTTGCTTATGTTTCTGGGAACATCATTTTTGCGGATTATCTTAATATTATGTTCCTTCCCAATATGGGTGAAACCACCATTTTTGCTGTCGCAATGGTAGGAGCGGTTATAGGATTTTTTTGGTACAATACCTATCCTGCACAGGTTTTTATGGGCGACACCGGAAGTTTAATGTTAGGAGGCGTTATTGCGGTTTTAGCAATTATTTTGAGAAAAGAACTCCTAATTCCTGTCCTTTGCGGGATATTTTTGATCGAGAATATTTCGGTGATGCTCCAAGTAGGAGTTTTCAAACTCAGGAAGAGAAAATTTGGGTTAGAGTATGCCCAGAACAATAGGTTATTCAAGATGTCACCATTACACCATCACTATCAAAAAAGCGGTTACCACGAAAGCAAAATCGTAAACCGAATGATTATTATTGGAGTGATGTTGGCAATTATCTGCTTAATTACTTTAAAAGTGAGATAAAAACAACTTGAGTAGTCGATATAAAAAGAAGTAAAAGAAAGAGAAAGTAAAAAAATGAGAATTGTAGTTTTAGGAGGTGGAGAGAGTGGTTTCGGAGCTGCGCTTCTGGCCAAAAAGAAAGGAATGGATGTTTTTCTTTCCGATAAAGGCTTGATTCGTGAAAACTATAAGCAGTTGTTGATAGGAAACGGTATCGAATTCGAAGAGGGAATGCACACTGAAGAAAAAATTTTAAATGCAGACTGGATTGTGAAAAGCCCAGGAATTCCCAAAAAAGCAGATATCATTTTCAAAATCAACCAGAAAGGCATCCGTCTTTCTTCAGAAATTGAGTTTGCTGCGGAGTTTACCAACGCCAAAATTGTAGCAATTACAGGAAGCAACGGAAAAACCACAACAACATCTCTCATTTATCATATTTTAAAGAATGACGGCCTAAATGTTGGATTGGGAGGAAACATTGGAAAAAGCTTTGCAAAACAGGTTGCAGACGAGAGTTTCGACTACTATGTTTTAGAAGTGAGCTCTTTTCAATTAGATGATATTCAAAACTTTAGACCTTATATTTCTTTGTTGTTGAATTTGAGTCAGGATCATCTAGATCAGTACAATTACAATTACGAAGAATATGCTTTGGCAAAATTTAGAATTGCTGAAAACCAAGAGAATGACAATTTTTTCATCTACAATAAAGACGATGAAATGAGTATGAATCTTTTGGAGAAACTTGCAATTAAAGCTAAAATGTTGCCTTTTTCAATGAAAGAGAAAGTTTCAGAAGGAGCTTATGCCACAGAAAATAAAATCTTTGTAAAGCTACAGGAAGAATTTTCGATGAAGATTGATGATTTATCTTTAGTAGGTAAACATAATGTGGCAAACAGTCTTGCGGCGTCGATTGCGGGTAAAATATTGAATATCAGCAATGAAAGCATTAGGAATTCATTGATGACATTTCAGGCAGTAGAACACAGGTTAGAAAATGTGGCTGAAATTGATGGTGTGAAATATATCAACGATAGTAAAGCGACCAACGTAAACGCCTGCTATTTTGCACTGGAAAGTATGAAAACCCCCACCGTTTGGATTGTTGGCGGAACCGATAAAGGAAATGATTATACTGAGATTGAAGATTTGGTAAAGAAAAAAGTAAAAGCTATTGTTTGTCTTGGTGTTGATAATCAGAAAATTATAGATTTTTTTAGAGATAAAAAGGAGTTTATTTATGACACGTCGAGTATGGCAGATGCCGTAAAAATCTCCAAATCTATCGCTGAAAAAGGCGAAACCGTACTTCTGTCGCCGTGTTGTGCAAGTTTCGATTTGTTCAAAAACTACGAAGACCGAGGCGAGAAATTTAAAGAAGAAGTTTTAAAAATTAATAAGTAATTAAGAGTTATTAAACCGGAAATGTTTTAATAATTCATTTTAAAGATGAGCGAACAGTACACAGAAGAAAGCAAATTTGAATATCTGAAGGGCGATAAAGTTCTTTGGATGACCATCATTTTGATTTCTGCATTTTCTATTTTCCCGGTATACTCCGCATCCTCAAACTTGGAGTACATCGTGAATACCGGTACTACAACAGGACACCTGATGAAGCATATGTTCTTTGTACTGCTTGGACTTGGTGTAATGCGTGCTGTTGGTTTTGTGAAATATGAGCACATCGGAAAATTAAGCACTATTTTACTTGGTTTTTCTGTGATATTGTTAGTAATTACGATGTTTTCGGGACAGCAGATTGATGGAGCCAGTGCTTCTCGATGGCTGAAAATTCCGGGGACACCGTTCTCGTTTCAGCCTTCATCATTTGCTTATTTAATGCTTATCATTTATCTGTGCAGGTATTTAACTAAAAAAATCAACAGGGAAAGACTTCCTATTGAAAATATACTCTACATTTTCGGCCCAATTCTTTTGGTTTTCATTTTGGTAGCGAAAGATAATGGTTCTACGGCATTGATGATAATGATGGTTTCCATTGCTGTTTTAGTCATCGGTCAACTCAATTGGAAATACGTTGCAGGATTTATATCCACTGCTGTAGTTGCAGGTGTCCTGTTTATTTTAGTTGCCTTAAATACCAATATGATTGGTGGAAACCGTGTTCATACTTGGATGAGCCGTATCGAAACCTTTACGACTTCTAAAACCAACAATAATGCTTCTGAAATGGAAACAGAAGCCATGAAAGCCAAAAACTACCAAGTAATGCAGGCAAAAGCCGCTATTGTACACGGCGGAATTTCAGGAATGGGACCAGGAAAAAGTGCTTTAAAACAGATGCTTCCACAATCAGCATCCGATTTTATTTTTGCCATTATTGTTGAAGAATATGGTTTTATAGGAGCATTTTTCCTCATAACGCTTTATTTGATTATGATCATCCGTATTGTAATGATTGCCAGTAAAATGCCCGCGTTTTTTGGCTCGTTACTGGTTTTAGCAATGGGGCTGATGATTTTCGTGCAATTAGCAGTAAATATTGCGGTTGCAGTTAATTTAATTCCTGTTACAGGACAACCTTTACCATTGATAAGTTACGGAGGAACATCGATGTTGGTAACCTATTTTCAATTGGGAATTGTATTGAATGTGAGCTCAAGAATTCAAGTTTATGACGAAGAAGGAATGGGTAAAAAACAAAGTATAGAAGAGATTAACGATATTGCATAAAGTGGGAAGTTGGGTGTTGGAGGATGGAAGTCTTGATGCGTAAATAATAATTAAGAAATTAAAAAACTCGAAGGGTTTAATATCAAAAGCCGTATGTGAAACTTACGGAAAAGAATGAATAAAAAGCAAAATATACAAGCAGGAAGTCAAAAGCCAAAAGCTATTCGCATTTTAATGAGTGGCGGTGGAACTGGTGGACACATCTTTCCGGCGGTTGCAATAGCAGACGAAATCAAAAAAAGGTTTCCGGATGCTGAATTTTTGTTCATTGGAGCCAACGGAAAAATGGAAATGGACAAAGTTCCACAATCCGGCTATAAGATTGAAGGACTGAACATTGCGGGCTTCGATAGGGGGAATTTGCTTTCCAATTTCAAACTGTCTTTCAAACTTTTGGGAAGTGTGATGAAGGCTAAAAATTTGGTTAAAACATTCAAACCGGATTTTGCTGTGGGAACCGGCGGTTTTGCAAGTGGTCCTGCATTATACGCTGCAGCAAGCGCAGGAGTTCCGACATTCATTCAGGAGCAAAATGCACACGCAGGAGTTACTAATAAAATATTGAGCAAAAAAGCTAAAGCTGTATTTACCGCTTTCCCTAATGTGGACGGTTTTCCGGCAGATAAAATAAAGTTTTTGGGAAATCCAATTCGGCAGAATATTGTGGATGGATTGATAGACTCTAAAACAGCAAAGGAAAAACTGGGCTTGGATCCTGATAAACTCACCATACTTTCTGTTGGTGGTTCTTTAGGTTCAAGAACTTTAAATAACGGGTGGAAGAATAATTTAGATAAAATTTTACAAAAAGATTATCAGCTTATTTGGCAAACCGGAAAAACGGATTACCAAAATATTCTGAAAGAAACCGAAGCTCAGCAGAATAAAAACCTGCAGATTATGGAGTTTATCAAAAATATGGAATTGGCTTATTCTGCAGCAGATGTAATTGTTTCCAGGGCCGGAGCAATTGCAATTTCAGAATTGGCAGTGGCACAAAAACCGGTGCTTTTGGTTCCGTTTCCATTTGCAGCAGAAGATCATCAAACAGTGAATGCGATGAGTTTGTTTAAAAAAAACGCTGCAAGAATGGTAAAAGATTCAGAAATGAATGAAAAATTCTGGAATACCTTAATGGAAATTACAGAAAACGTAAGCCTGCAAAATGAAATGTCAGACAATCTGAAATTCTTCGCAAAACCAAACGCCGCAAAAGAAATTGTAGATGAAATATTAAAGAATTTGAAAATTTGAAAATGAGATAATTTGAAAAATGTACTGTCATTCTGAATGGAACAAAGTGAAATGAAGAATCTCAACATCAAACTTTAGACTTTAAACAAAAAAATGAAACCTTTAAACACATATCAAAACTTCTATTTCGTTGGCATCGGTGGTATTGGGATGAGTGCTTTAGCACGTTATTTCCACGCTTCCGGCAAGAATGTTTTTGGTTATGATAAGACGGAAACCAAACTCACTTCTGCTCTGCTTTCCGAAGGTATTGATATTGTTTTTGAAGATCAATTGGATGAAAGAGTTACTGCTCTCGATAAAGAAACCACGCTTGTTATTTATACTCCTGCAATAAAGGTATTGGGTATTCTTGATTATTTCAATCAGAACGAATTTACCGTTTTAAAAAGAGCAAAAGTGCTGGGATTAATCACCGAAAATACAGAATGTATTGCCATTGCCGGAACTCACGGAAAAACAACGACATCTACTTTGGTGGCGCATCTTTGCAAAGAAGCAAATTTGCCGTTCTCTTGTTTCTTGGGTGGAATTTCAGAAAATTTTAAATCTAATTTCCTTTATAACGGAAACCAATATTCCGTTTTGGAAGCGGATGAATATGATAGAAGCTTTCTGAATTTATCTCCGGATTGGGCGATTATCACATCTAACGATGCCGATCATTTGGATATTTATGGAGATGTTGCCACAATCGAAAAAGGATTTAATGAATTTGCAGCTTTAGTTCCTAATAACTATCAACTTTTTGTAAGAAAAGGCATTGATATTGGCAGAGCAAGCAAAACATATGCAGTGAATGAAAAAGCAGATTATTACTCCGATAACCTGCGTGTTGAAGATGGATTAATGCATTTCGATTTTCATTATGGAAACGAAACCATTCCTTTTGAATGGAATATTCCAGGAATTCATAATGTGGAAAATGCAACGGCTGCCATTGCAATGTTAAATAATATTGGGGTTGATTTTGAGACGCTTCAGAAAGGTATCAAATCTTTTAAAGGCATTAAAAGACGCTATACCATTAACCATTTTGGTAACGGAAAGATTTATATCGACGATTACGCACATCATCCAACAGAATTAAATGCTGTAATAGGCTCTATCAGAACATTTTATCCTAATAAAAAACTTTTGGTAGCATTTCAGCCACATTTATTCAGCAGAACGAAGGATTTTGCAGATGGATTTGCAAAAAGTTTAGAGAACAGCGATGAATTATTGCTTTTAGACATTTATCCGGCACGCGAACTTCAGGAAAATTTTCCCGGAATTACGTCGGATTGGCTTTTGGAAAAAATAGAACATCATAAAAAAGAAGTTTCGTCTTTAGGCGAAGCGTTTGGTAAGATAAAAGAAAAAGATTTTGATATCCTTCTCACCGTTGGTGCCGGCAATATTGATACTTTGTACGACCCAATTGTGGAATGGTTAGAATCTGAACAACACAAAAAGGAATGAAAAATAAGTGGAGAATATTAAAGATACTTAGCACAGTAATCATTTTCGGGTTTCTGTTGAGTTTTTCGTTGAAGCGTTTCAACAACGCATCGATGGAGAGGGTGTCAGTTAATATGGTATATCCACAAAACTCGGAAAAAGTTTATTTTATTGATGAAAAAGATGTTAAAGATTTCATTAAAAAGTCAAACCCAACCAAAAGAATAGGCGATATTGATATTCCGAAACTAGAAAAAGAAGTGAACAATTTTCCTTCAGTAGACAGCGCCAATGTTTATTTGAATCTGAATGGAAATCTGAATGTGGATATCGTACAAAAAATTCCGGCTTTCAGACTTAATAAGGATGGACAGGATTTTTATGTGGACAGAAAAGGAAATGAGTTTAAAATTTCAAAAAATTATTCGCATCCATCAATGTTGGTAATGGGTGATGTAAAGCGAAGTGAATATGTAAAATTGGCCGAGTTGGTTGATAAAATTAACAAGGATGACTTCAGTAGAAAATTTTTCATCGGGATTAAAAAAGAAAAAGGAAGCTACAATTTACTGACGAGTGAAGGAAACTTCACAGTAGAAATTGGCGACCTCGATAATATTGAATTTAAAGTAAAAGGATTAAAAGCTTTTGTAGAAAAATTTTTGGTATATCAGGATCCGCAAAAATATGATAAAGTTTCGGTAAGATATGAAAACCAGATTGTTACCACGCTTAATCCCAACTATAAAGAAAACGACAGCATTATTGCACAAAGAAAAAAAGAATTTGATAAAGCTCCCGAATTGGTAAGGAAAAAAGCTTTGGCACAGGCCACAAAAAATAACGCTGTGAAACCGGCTGAAAAGAAAACAGAAATTAAGCCGAAGGAAAAACCAAAAGTCACAGAGAAAAAGAAAGAGGAAAAGAAAAGCACAGATAGAAAGAATTAAAAAAATCAAATCGACATAAACAAATGGAAAATCAAGAGTATTCAGTAGGACTAGATATTGGGACAACCAAGATTGTCGCCATTGTCGGCCGCCGAAACAGCCACGGAAAAATTGAAGTTCTTGGGCTCGGCAAAGCGAAAAGCCTCGGCGTTCACAAAGGAATTGTGAACAATATTTCGCAGACGATAAGCTCTATCAAAAGTGCTGTAGAAGAAGCGCAGAAAAGTGCAGGTGTACCTATTCACAAGGTTACGGTTGGTATCGCAGGTAAGCACATTCGCTCTCTTCAGCATTCGGATTACATTATGCGTGAAAATCCGGATAAATTTATCAGCGAAGATGATATTGAAGCTTTAAAAGATCAGGTAAAAAAATTAGTAATGCTTCCTGGCGAAGAAATCATCCACGTTCTTCCACAGGAATATAAAGTAGATTCTGAAGGTGAAATTCAGGAACCTATTGGTATGCACGGCAAGCGTTTGGAAGCCAACTTCCACGTTGTTGTTGGGCAAATGGGAAGCATTAGAAATATTGCAAGATGCGTTCGTGAAGCTGGCCTTGAGATGGAAGCCCTTACTTTGGAACCTTTGGCGTCTTCAGAAGCTGTTCTTACCAAGGAAGAAAAAGAAGCAGGTGTTGCCATTGTTGATATAGGTGGTGGTACTACGGATATTGCGATTTTCAAAGACAATATTATTCGTCACACTTGTGTCATCCCTTATGGTGGCGGAATTATTACCGACGACATCAAAGAAGGATGTTCCATCATCGAAAAACATGCGGAGCAACTGAAGGTAAAATTCGGTTCTGCCGTTCCTGAAATGGAAAAAGACAGCACGTTTGTTACAATTCCTGGTCTCCACGGACGTCAAGATAAAGAGATTTCTCTAAAAACTTTGGCGCAGGTCATCAATGCACGCGTAGAAGAAATTCTGGAAATGGTAAATACAGAATTAAAAGCATACGGAGCATTTGAACAAAAGAAGAAACTTATTGCAGGGATCGTACTTACAGGTGGTGGTTCCAATTTAAAACACATTCGCCAGTTAGCGAATTATACTACCGGTTTCGACAGCAGATTAGGTTATGCCAACGAGTATATTTCAAACGATAAAAACCAATTTTTGAAAGGGCCTGAATTTGCCACAGCAATTGGTCTTTTAATGGAAAGTTTGAAAATTAGAGATAAGAAAACCTCAGTAAATGAAGAGGAAGAAGTAATTTCTGAACAACCTGCTGTTGAAAAAGTAAACTCTGAAATTGATGCATCAATTCAAAATGAAGAGCCAACGATTGTAGAAACTTCTGAAGCCAAAAGAAGAAACAAACTTACTATTGGCCAGAAGATTATGGAAAGCGTTAAAAAGTTTTTTGAAGAAGTAGAATAAAAAATACACATAAATATGGATAATTTAGGAACACAAGGATTTTCATTTGATTTGCCAAAAGGAAATTCATCAATTATAAAAGTTATCGGTGTTGGCGGCGGTGGTAACAACGCTTTGAAACACATGTACGAAACAGGAATCCACGGCGTTGATTTTGTGATTTGTAATACCGATGCACAGACGCTAGACAATAATCCGGTTGCCAATAAAGTACAATTAGGCGTTTCTACAACAGAAGGTCTTGGTGCAGGTGCCGATCCGGAAGTTGGTGAAAAAGCGGCTATCGAGAGTATTGACGAAATTAAAGCATCCCTTGGCCAGAATACCAAAATGGTTTTCATCACGGCAGGAATGGGTGGTGGAACCGGAACCGGAGCCGCACCAGTTATTGCAAAAGTGGCAAGGGAAATGGGAATTCTTACCGTAGGTATTGTTACCGTTCCTTTCAGTTTTGAGGGAAAAAGAAGGCTGGAGCAGGCAGAAAGCGGGCTTGAAAAATTAAGAAGCAATGTTGATTCGCTAATTGTCATCAATAACGATAAATTGAGGCAACAGTTCGGAAACCTTGGTTTCAAACAAGGATTCTCTAAAGCCGATGAGGTTTTAACCAACGCTGCAAAAGGTATGGCAGAGGTAATTACGGGTTATTTCGATATCAATATCGATTTCCGTGATGCTAAAACAGTGCTTGCAAATTCAGGAACGGCATTGATGTCTACCGGAAAAGCTTCAGGCGAAAATAAAGCCGAAGAAGCGGTGAAAAAAGCCCTGGATTCCCCATTATTGAACGACAACAAAATTACAGGGGCGAAAAACGTACTGTTGCTGATCAGAAGTGGTAACGAAGAAGCAACGATGGACGAAATCGGTGTGATTATGGACCATATTCAGAAAGAAGCCGGTCACACTGCGGAAATTATTTTCGGAGTGGGGACTGATGAAGAACTGGGCGATGCAGTAAGCGTATTGGTAATTGCTACGGGTTTTGCAAAGGACAACCCTAAACACAACGGGCCTACAGAAAAAATAAAATTCACCCTAGACGGTAATTCTGAAACCAGAATCCCGAAAGAATCTCCATTCAGGACAAAAGCGGAAAGGGAAGAGGAAAAAGTTGAGAGATTTGAAGGAAAAAGTCTTTTCAGGTTAGATGACGAAGAAGACGAGTCGCCTCGGTTTCAGGTAAAAACTTCTGAAAAAAAAATGATAATTGAGGAAGAATCTCAAACTAAAGTAAAATTCTTCGCAAAAGAGGAAGAAGAAGAGGTTCAGCCTGCAATTTCTTTCAGAGAAGAGGAAGAAATCGCTCACGAACCGGATTTATTCACCTACGAAGCGTTCGAGGAAGAGCTGGAGCCACAGTCTTTTTCATTTGAAGTAGAAGAGCCCGTACAAAAAGAAGAGTCTCAAAAATCTTCATTCTCTGAAGATAAACCGATTGAATTCAGTTTTTTTGTGAATGAACCTGTTGAAAGTGAGCCTTTTATCGTAGAAGATAAAGTGGAGGAAGCTCGGCAGCCAAAAAATGAAATCATTGATGAACCGGTTGCAAAACCAACACCTGTGGCTACTCCTCCAAAAGTTGGGGTAAAAGAAGAACCTGTAATTACTGAAACTAAAGTGGAGGTAAAAGAAGAGTTTACATTCATTAGCAAAACAACAAACGCTGAAAAAGTAAACGAGCGTAGAAACAAGCTGAAAGAATTCAATTCCCGTTATCAGAATTTTGACGATGGTTCTGATTTTGAATCAGTTCCGGCATTCAGAAGAAAAAATATATCCATTGATAATTTTAATGCATCTGAACAAAGCATCAACACTTTCCTTTCAGAAAACGATGGGAAAATGCAACTAAGAGAAAATAGATTTTTAAATAAAGATGTAGATTAATGTAACAGTGTAGGAATCTATCAACGAAAACATAACAAAACACTGATTGATTTTCACGCTGATAAATTAGAGAATAAATGAGTTTAGAAAACACGATCAATGAAGCGATAAAAACCGCAATGCGTGAGAAAGACAAAGTAGCTTTGGATTCTCTTCGTGCTGTGAAATCGCAGATATTGTTACTAAAAACCGAAGCAAGAGGTGCTGAAGTTTCTGCGGAGCAGGAAATAGCCATTTTGCAACGGATGATAAAACAGAGAAAAGATTCTTATGAGCAGTTCGCAGCACAGGGCAGAAACGACCTTGCTGATGTGGAAGAAGCTCAAATGAAAGTCATTGAACAGTTTCTACCAAAACAGCTTACAGCTGAAGAACTGGAAATTGAGATGAAAAACATCATCACCGAAACCGGTGCTGAATCCATTAAAGATTTAGGAAAAGTAATGGGTGTAGCATCCAAAGCTTTAGCCGGAAAATCTGACGGGAAAAGCATTTCGGAAATGGCGAAGAAACTTCTTTCTTAATCGGGTGTAGGTTGCACAATTGAAAGGTTGCACCAAGTTGCACCTAGCATCAATACGCAATAATTATCACCCATAATTCAGGATATTCAACCTTTGCATATCGATTTGATTGGAAATCCGGGACAGCAATGTTCCGGGTTTTTTATATTCTGAAGGAATTTTCTACCCTTTAAGGTTGAGGAAAAGGAATTTTCTGACTTAATAATAAAAAAAATTTAAACAAGCTTTTAGTTTTTTCAAAATAAAGTCAATTTGTCCGATTAAAGAAAATGGAATAATTTTGATAACATAAATCAATAAAATTGAATAATATAAATACCTAAATTTGAACTTTCAAACTTTAGACCTTAAACCTTAAACCTTAAACAAAAAAAGTTATGTATCCAGAAGAATTAGTAATGCCGATGAAGGCTGAACTCACAGATAAAGGTTTCCAAGACCTTACAACAGCAGAACAGGTAAATGATGCTCTTAAGCAACCGGGAACAACTCTTGTAATGGTAAATTCAGTATGTGGATGTGCTGCAGGAGCTGCAAGACCGGGTGTTGTATACTCTTTAACAGGGGATAAGAAACCGGATCATTTGGTAACCGTTTTCGCAGGTTTTGATGGTGATGCTGTTGCAGAAGCCAGAAAACATATGGCACCATTTCCACCAAGCTCACCAAGTGTAGCCCTTTTCAAAGATGGAGAACTTGTACATATGCTTGAAAGACATCACATTGAAGGCAATCCAGCGGGAGCAATAGCAGCAAATCTACAGGCTGCTTATGATGAATATTGCTAAAAAGTAGAAAATGATTGAATAGTAAAGGCTGCAATTTTTGCAGCCTTTTTTATTTCAGTTCGTTAATCCTGCTCATCACCGGAAGTGAGAAAATCTGGCTTTTCTGGAGCCAAATTTCATAAAATGTCTTTGCTTTTTCAGCAAAATCACCTCTGTTTTCTTCTTTAAATTTGTGGTAGAAAAGATGCCCTAAAAGTTCGTAGTAAGCAATGTGATGAGAAGCGTCTTTGTTTTCAACCCAATTGTTAATTTCATCTGTGCTCATCGCCGAAAGTTCATCAAAACTCATTTTGAAGATATCTTTCATTTGAGTCTCAAAAACCATTTGCTGCTCTTCTAATGTGCCTTCGTTTTTTCCGAGCAACATATTAGCAATCATTTCTGAAAACTGTTTTACGATGCGTATGATATAGTCTTTATCGTGAATCATATATTTTCGTTTAAAGTTTCATGTTCCAAGTTCAGGTTTTGTTCCGTAGAAGCCTGTTGCGCAGCCAAAGAAATAATTTTTAAATTTAACATTAAGGCCATTATTATTAAAAATTATGCAAGCTTGACATTCTATTGAACAAATCTTTCACGAAAGAAGGCTCATAAATGTTAAATTCAAATTTATCCATTTATCCAAAGAACAAATAAGCCAAAGTTATCGCCGTAATAATTCCAACTAAATCTGCAAGAAGCATTGCGCCAACGGTATATCTGGTATTTTTAATCGAAACAGCACCAAAATAAACAGCAATCACATAAAAAGTAGTATCAGAACTTCCTTGTAAAATGCCGGCTAACCTAGAAGGGAAAGAATCCGGACCAAAAGTCGTCATCGTATCCACCATCATTCCACGTGCTCCGGAACCCGAAAGAGGTTTTATTAATGCTGTTGGAAGCCCATCTACAAATCTGGTGTCGGCGCCTGCAACATCTGCAATCCATTTCATACCATCGATAATCACCTCAAATACGCCTGAAGTTCTCAATAGTGAAATTGCAATTAGCATTCCCACAAGATATGGAATGATTTTTACGGAAACCCAGAACCCTTCTTTTGCCCCTTCAATAAAGGAATCAAAAACGTCAATTTTTTTGTAAACGCCACCTAAAACAATCGCAAAAAATATCAGGAGGATAATTCCATTGCTTAAAACTTTTGAAAATTCAGCAAGTTCCGATTGATTCAATTGTACGAGGAAAACAACCAGAGCAGCAATAATTGCCGAAATTCCGCCAACATAAGCCAATACCACTGGTTGTAAAAGATTGATTTTCTGTTTAAGAGAAACAATAATCATCGCAGCCATTGTTGCCGCAAAAGTTGCAATAAGACAAGGTAAAAATATGTCTGTAGGATTGGTGGCTCCCATACTGGCACGAATGGCAATGATGGAAACCGGAATTAATGTTAAACCGCTTGCATGCAGGGCTAAAAACATAATTTGTGCATTACTTGCGGTATCCTTGGAAGGATTTAATGTCTGCAAACTTTCCATTGCTTTCAATCCAAAAGGTGTTGCAGCGTTATCCAAACCTAATAAATTGGCACTGAAATTCAGCATCATATGACCAAATGAAGGGTGGTTTTTAGGAATTTCAGGAAATAATTTAGAGAAAAACGGTTGGATCATCCTTGAAAGCAGGTTGATGCCACCGGCTTTTTCGGCAATGCTCATAAAGCCCATAAAAAGCGTCATAATTCCGATTAATCCAAGACAGATTTTTACGGCGGTTTCAGAAGTTCCAATCACACCATCGGCAGCAGAAACTCGGTACACCTGTACGTTTTGCTTCAGAGAATCGGCTTTATAACTGATGTGATTATCAGAGAAATGAGGCGTTTTCTGAAGGTTTTGCTGAATTATTGGTGAGAGTTCTTTCATTGTTTTGGTTGCAATCTGTACGGTATCACCACCTTTGCCTACAACCATATCATTGTAAATATCCTTGTAATTTGGCGAAAACAAATATTTAATACTTGCCACTATAATTGCGACGATGATAAACGCCGACCAAATTCTACTTAAAACCATTCGAAAAAATTTTAGTAAAAATAGAGAATTGCCACGAATTCACGGCTATTTTCTTATTTGAAGTTTAATAATCTGTTTGCAATGACGATGAAGATCATTTTCTGAAATTCATAAAAAATAAAAGCACTGATTTCAGTGCTTTTATCCTCTCATTTTACTTTTTTCCCATTATCCCGGGACAGGAATTTATCATTTCAATATTCAATCCAAGATGAGGAAAATAATTTGAAAGCCCGAAAACATTCGGGCTCACTATATCTTTATACAACTCCTTGCGCCAGCATTGCTTCAGCAACTTTTACAAAGCCGGCAATATTAGCTCCTTTCACGTAGTTGACATAACCGTCTTGCTCTTTTCCGAAGTCGCGACAAGCTTTGTGGATGCCAATCATAATTTCTTTAAGTCTTGCGTCCACCTCTTCCGAAGACCAGTTCAAGCGAATGGAGTTCTGCGTCATTTCAAGACCGGAAGTAGCAACACCACCAGCGTTTGAGGCTTTACCAGGGCTGAAAAGCACCTTGTTATCAAGGAAATAGTTTATAGCGTCTAATGTAGAAGGCATATTGGCCGCTTCAGTAACACACATTACGCCGTTTTCTACAAGTTTTTTTGCGTCTTCAAGGTGAAGTTCGTTCTGTGTTGCAGCAGGAATTGCCACATCACATTTTACTTCCCAAGGTCTTTTGCCTGCGAAGAATTTTGCTTCAGGATATTTTTTCACATAATCCTCGGCTCTGTTATTTCCGGAAGCTCTTAATTCTAATAAATAATCAACTTTTTCACCACTAATTCCCGCTTCATCATATACATAACCGTCCGGACCGGAGATGGTAAGTACTTTTCCTCCCAGCTCATTAATTTTCTTTACAACACCCCAGGCAACATTTCCGAAACCTGAGACAGTGAAAGTTTTTCCATTTATTTCTTCACCTTTGGTTTTAAGCATTTGCTCACAGAAGTAAACAACGCCATAACCTGTGGCTTCCGGACGAATTAGCGATCCTCCGTATGCTAAACCTTTACCGGTAAGCACACCCGTAAATTCGTTTCTAATTTTCTTGTATTGCCCAAAAAGATACCCAATTTCTTTAGCGCCAACACCAATATCTCCCGCAGGAACATCGGTTTCTGGGCCAATATGTTTGCACATCTCGGTCATAAATGCTTGGCAGAAACGCATAATTTCCATATCAGATTTGCCTTGCGGATCGAAGTCTGCGCCACCTTTACCACCACCCATAGGAAGCGTTGTTAAAGAATTTTTGAAAACCTGTTCAAATGCTAAAAATTTAAGAACGGAAAGGTTTACCGTAGGATGGAAACGAATACCACCTTTGTATGGACCAATTGCAGAATTCATTTGGATTCTGTAACCTCTGTTCACCTGTATTTCACCTTTGTCATCAATCCAAGGAACTCTGAAAATGATAATTCTTTCTGCTTCCGCCATTCTCTCAAGAAGTTTCATACCATTGTATTCTTTTCTTGTAGCGATAAAAGGAATTACCGTAACTGCTACTTCTTTCACAGCCTGAAGAAATTCAGGTTCATTTGGGTTTCTTGCTTCTATTTTGGCAATAAACTCCTGGATTTTTTGCTCTACATTATAGTGCTCCATAAGGTTTAATAATTATTGCTACCAAATTTAATTTTTTTTTTAATTGTTGCAAATATTTATTTTAAATTTAATAAAAATTCATTGATTTCGCTCAATATATTTATTAAATTCACAATTTTTTACTTAAAATTATTAATAATATTACGTTAACAATTGTTTAGTGAATAATTAAAAAACGTCAAATTTTAAATTATTTGAAATTGGCGCCCCGAAAAAGACTTAATATAACCCGAAATTTCAATTTCGAGCAAAATTGGCAGAATTTTGTAGGTAGGCAAAGATGAGACTTCAGAAATCTCATCTAAAGTTATAAGCGGATTTGCTTTGATGATATTATAGATTACATCTTGCTCATCAGTAAGTTGCAGCTTAATTTCAGATTTAGGAAACAGGTCACCAATTTTTTCTTTTGGTTCGTACAAGCCTAAATCTTTTATTAAATCTTTTACGGTAGATACTGTGGCGGCTTTATGTTGTGCAATAATTTGGTTACAGCCTTGGCTGTATTTATCAGTAATTTTTCCGGGTAATGCATAAACATCCCGATTGTAGCTGTTGGCAAACGAAACGGTACTAATAGAGCCTCCGCCAAAAGCTGTTTCTACTACAATTGTTGCCGGTGAAAGTCCTGCAACGATTCGGTTTCTTTGGATGAAATTTTCACGATCTGGCTTTTGTGAAGTATTGAATTCTGTAAAAAGCGCTCCTCCATTTTCAAGAATTTGTTCGGAAAGCATTCTGTTTTTGGAAGGATAAAGCGTGTGAAAGCCGTGTGCAAGAACCGCTGTAGTCGGGATATTTTTGTCCAAAGATTTTTGATGCACCTCTGCATCTGCACCTAAAGCGAGTCCACTAATGGTTTGAACTTTAAGTAGTTTTAATTCCTCCAAAAGTTCTTCTACAAATAATTTCCCGTAAGCAGTGATGTTTCTGGTTCCAACAATACTTATTGGAAGTGCATCTTCATTAAAATTTCCCTTTTGATATAAAACTGAAGGCGCATCATCACATTCCTGCAAGAGTTTCGGAAGATATTTTTGGTGACGAAGATTAATCTTAATATTATTCTTCATACAGAACTCTATTTCCTTTTCAGCAAACCTCAAATGGTTTTCGTTGCCTATCTCTGCTGAAATTTTTTCGCCGATGCCAAATATTTTAGTGATTTTTTTCTTGGGAAGTTTCCATACATTTTCTGCAGAGCCTTCAGCATCAATCAGTTTTTTGAAGATAGCGTCGCCTACAAGATTTGCTTTCCGTAATGCTATGGAATAAAGATGCTCGTCTGAAAACATGGGTTATTAATTTAAATTCAAAAATAGAAAAAATCATTCTTTTTTGCGTAATTCATCCAGATGTTCCCATATTGCATCTTTCTTTTTATAAGGCATCTCATCGAAATCTTCAGGATGAGATTCTTTGTATTCGTTCCACAATTTATCGTCTTTCTCGTTGTAATAATTGGGAAATTCCCAGATAAATTTTTTCTTTTTTTCGCCTGAATCTTTAAAAATAAATGCCAGAATAATCCCAATTACAGCACCGGAAAGATGCGACTGCCAAGAGATCTTACTCGGTTCATCCAGCTGATAAAAAAGCTCCTCCGGAAATACGCCCCAAACCAAACCACCATAATACATACCAACCACGAGCGTTACTGCCAACAACTTTAAATCCCAACGAAATACGCCACTGAAAAAAAGAAAAAACGCCATAACATACACCAATCCACTCGCGCCAATAATACAGGAATAGTAAAAATCCCCTGTCATAATATCAATTGGAGGCAAAAGCCAAACTAAAAATCCGGTAGCAATCCAACCGGAGACAAAAACTTTATTCGCAATGGGTTGATAAAACTGATACAACAAAAACATCAGAACCACAATCGGAAGTGAATTGCCAATGATATGCTCAAAGTTTCCGTGTAAAAAAGGGCTGAAAAATACCCCTTTCAATCCTTCCGGTGTTAAAGGAATAATAGAACCAGAGCAATCTTGAAAAAAACCTATATGCTGAAGGAAAAAACCTGTCCACATCGCAGCAAGCATAAGCAAGGGATATAAAACGGCTTTCTTTGAAAGTTGAAATTTTTTCAGCATAATCGTGATTTGTCAAAAAAACTGCCAATGGTAAAATTCAGAAATTTTGTCTAATTTTTATTGAAATTAAAAGATTTTCAGGACATAAAAGACAAATTTCAAAATATTATGTAAAGTGAAATAAATAGGATTCTTTATTTTTGCATTTGAAATGAAAGGAATTATGAAGCAAAGCGTACTATTGATTATCATTTTATTATCGGCAAACGTTTTTGCACAGCGTTCGCCAGTTCAGAAGAAAATCGACTCCATCTCACAAAGCAGTTGGAACAAAATATTGCCAGACCTTGATAGTCTTGCCAATCCGGTGATTGAGAAAATAGAAGTCTCCAAAGAAGACACTATTGTCGTAAGAGATGAGATTATTATCCCACAAATCCCTGAAGAAATTCCCATTACTCCTTTTAATTTTTTAAACTCACAAAAGGAAAAAAGATGGTTTTTCTATGGGCAGAACAACCTTCTTTTTAATCAGGCTACTTTTTCTAACTGGAATTCTGGAGGTAATAATAATATGGGTGTTTTAGGTAAGATTAATTATAATTTAAGCTATAAAAAAGATAAGCATTTTCTAGAAAATCTATTTCAGCTAGGCTATGGTTTTGTTGCAACAGAAGGGCAGACTACGAGAAAAACGGAAGACTTCATCAGCGTGTCCACCAATTATGGATATGAGCTTGGGAGAAATTATTATCTATCAACAGGTTACCAGTTTTTGTCTCAATTTACACCAGGTTATAATTATATCTTAACGCCAAATCCGGTTTACGAGAATCGGGTTTCAAAATTTATGGCTCCGGGTTATTTAAATGCGGGTATTGGTATTTCTTACAACCCCAATGAGAATTTTCAGTTAATATTTAGGCCGGCAAACGGAAAATTTACATTCGTACTCGATCCTAAATTGCAGCTTGCAGGAAGATATGGTTTAGAAAGAGATGGGCAAAGTGTGCGTACAGAGCTTGGTGCCATGCTGAATATTTTGCACAGGCTGAAAATTTATAAAGACATTAATCTTGTGAACCAACTCAATTTCTTCTCTAATTATGTTCATCATCCAGAAAGAGTAGACATCAATTATTCCGGGGTTTTGAATATGAAATTCAACAAGTTTATTTCTGCAATTATCGGTGTAGATGTAGTGTATGACCACGATCAAAGGCAGAAAACGCAAATGAAGCAGACTTTGGGAGTAGGATTTACATACAATTTAGGAAGTGATGCACAACCAAAGAACACTAATAAGAAAAATATTAAGCCTTTCATTTCTAAATAATTGAATTAATTCTCATAATTCGTCCACTTTTGTGCTTGGTAAAGACTTACAAAAAATGGGGAACTACGGTTTGAAAAACGATGGTGATTCATCATTATTTCAGTTTGGTTTCCTAGGAACGGCACTATGGAAAGTAAAACTAAAGGAAAATATGACATTGGTAACACAGCCTCCGTTTTCTCTAATTATCTTGATCATCCGGAAAGGCTTATCTTATCATATGGCGGAATTCTTAATATGAAAATTAATAAGTACGTTTCATCTGTAGTGACTTTAGATTTACTTTACGATCATAATCAAATTCAGAAAACCCAAATGAAACAGACTTTAGGTGTAGGTTTCGCCTATAATATTGATAATGGTGTGAAGAGATCCCAAACCAAAGACAATCAAAGCTGGAAAAAATAATTTTCAAATATCTTCTTAATAATAAATGCTTCACTTTTGAAGCATTTTTTATGCATTCCAGAACTCTCGATCAAGGCTTCTGTATTGAATGGCTTCTGCGATATGATTTGAGTTAATATTTTCAGACTGTTCTAAATCTGCAATGGTTCTGGCAACTTTTAAGATTCTGTCGTAGGCGCGGGCAGAAAGATTTAGTTTCTCCATAGCATTTTTGATGAGGTTTTGTGAGGCATCATCAAGGTCGCAGTATTTCTCAATTTCTTTCGGACCCATTTGTGCATTGTAACTAATGTCTAAATCTTTATATCGCTGTTCCTGAATTTCACGCGCTTGCAAAACACGTTCGCGTATTTTGATGCTGTTTTCTCCTTTCCTCTTATCTGAAAGCTGCTCGAATTCAACCTTTTGAACTTCGATGTGAATATCAATTCTATCGAGTAAAGGACCAGAAAGCTTGTTCATATAACGCTGCATCTCGAAAACGGAAGAAGTATTATTAGGATCATCAGGAAAATAACCGCTTGGACTTGGGTTCATACTCGCCACAAGCATAAAACTGGCGGGATAATTAACGGTAAATTTTGCTCTAGATATTGTAACAACCCGATCTTCCAAAGGTTGACGCATTACTTCGAGAACAGTTCTTTTAAACTCGGGCATTTCATCCAAAAATAAAACGCCATTATGCGCAAGGGAAATCTCTCCGGGTTGCGGATAGCTTCCACCACCAACTAAAGCGACATCAGAAATAGTGTGGTGCGGACTTCGGAAAGGTCTCACTGTCATCAGCGAGGTCTCGGTTCCTATTTTTCCTGCTACGGAATGAATTTTTGTGGTTTCAAGAGCTTCTTTTATAGTTAGAGGAGGTAAAATACTCGGAATTCTTTTAGCCAGCATCGTTTTGCCACTTCCCGGAGGTCCAATTAATATAATGTTGTGTCCTCCTGCAGCAGCAACTTCCATCGCACGCTTGGCAGTTTCTTGACCTTTTACTTCAGAAAAATCAAAAGGAAAAGAATCTACTTTATCGTGAAACTCCTTTCTGGTATCAATTTCCGTTCTCACCAAAGGTTTTCCTTCGTGAAAAAAATCAATAACCTCCTTGATGTTTTCTATCCCATAAACTTCGAGATTGTTTACAATAGCCGCTTCTCTGGTATTTTGTTTTGGAAGGATAATGCCTTTAAAACCGTCTTCTCTGGCTTTTATTGCTATAGGTAAAACGCCTTTAATTGGCTGTAAACCACCATCTAAGGAAAGCTCGCCCATAATGAGGTAATCGCCAATATGTTCTGCTTCAATCTGATTGGATGCTGCCAGAATTCCTAACGCAATGCTGAGGTCATACGCGGAACCTTCTTTGCGTAAGTCGGCAGGAGCCATATTAATCGTGATTTTTTTGCCGGGAATATTATAGCCCACATTCTTCAGCGCAGCAGAAATTCTGTATGAACTTTCCTTAATCGCATTGTCCGGCAAACCAACCAAATGATAGCCAACACCAGCGCCTGCAACATTAACTTCTATGGTAATGATTTGTGCTGAAACACCGTGTATTGCACTTCCGTAAACTTTTACGAGCATAGAATGGATATTAATTTTTAATAAAATTAAAAAAAAATCCGCTACTAGAACGGAATTGATTTTGAAATTGAAGGCTTTTACATAAAACGCTCTCCTTTTTTGAAATTTTTTAAATCCAGTACATAATCTTTTATCAACTGGTCATTATCTCGTGGGCATATCAATAACGATTTATCGGTATCTACAATAATATAATTTTTCAAACCATCAATAATGGCGGCTTTATTACGGTTCTTAATCCTTACAATATTTCCTTTCGAATTGTAAGTCAAGATATTTTTCGAGGCGATAGCGTTATTGTTATCGTCTTTTTCGGCATTTTGATAAACGGAAGTCCAGGTTCCGAGATCGCTCCAACCTAAATCTGCTGGAATCACGTAAACGTTTTTGGCTTTTTCCAGAATTCCGTTGTCGACAGAGATCTTGGTAACTTTAGGATAAATCAAATCGATGCATTCAATTTCTCGGTCGGAGTTATATTCGCAATAGTTAAATTGCTGAACCATCTCTGGAAGATATTTATCGAAAGCGGAAAGAATAGATTGGGCGTTCCAAACAAAAATTCCGGCATTCCAAAGGAAATCACCACTTTCTATAAAGGTTTTTGCAATTTCAAGATTGGGTTTTTCTGTAAAAGTTTTCACCTTGAAAAACTCATCCTTTTCATTCGACAGATATTGGATATAGCCGTAACCAGTATCAGGACGTGTAGGTTTTATGCCAAGAGTGATCAAATAATCGTTCTCGGAAACGAGCTTGAAAGCTAGTTCAATCTTCTCTATAAATTTTTTTTCTTTTAAAATAAGGTGATCTGCAGGAAGTACCACCATTTTTGCATTAGGATTTATTCCGGCAATTTTATTCGCCATGTAAAGATTGCATGCAGACGTATTCTTCATCATGGGTTCTCCCACAATATTTTCTTCAGGTATTTCAGGTAATTGCTGTCCGCAGAGTTCTACATATTCTTTATTGGTGATGACGAAGATGTTTTCGTTTGGGATAATTTGGCTAATTCTGTCATAAGTTTGCTGAATCATCGTTCTACCGGTTCCCAGAATATCCTGAAACTGTTTTGGGAATTTTACCGTACTCATAGGCCAAAAACGGCTTCCAATTCCGCCAGCCATTATTACACAATATTTATCTGAAGTTATCATTGTTTTATGAAGTTGTTTTTTCGACTTTAGCCAAACCTTTAAAGATGTAATTTCGGCCAGTGTCTATGTTTTTGCAAAGGTAATTCTTTTTTAATTTTTCGATTAAAACATACCTTTGTTTGTTGTGAATGAATTGATTACGAGGTTGTAAATCCTCTACAAAAGAATGATTATCGGGCAATTCTTTTAAATGAAAGTACCTTACCAAATCGGGGCTTGCCATAAAATTGGCTTTTGGTGATTTCGCAAATTTTACAATAATAGGCTTTAAATCTTCTGTATAAATCGATAGGCTCTCTACAAGCATATGACGGAAGGTGTGTTTCCATTCCTGTCCGTGAGGTAAAATTCTTTTGCCAAATTTTTCAAATGCAATCATATGTGCCAATTCGTGTGTAAGAACAAAGAAAAATAATTGTGGTTCTAAAGTAGAATTGATGGTAATTTGATGGCTTTTATCTGGCATTTTTCTGTAATCGCCCAATTTTGAATTTCGCCCTCTTGTAATTTTAATATGAATGTAATAATCACCAAACCAACTTTTTAGAAAGGGTAAAGTATTTTCGGGCAGATATTTCTGTAGGTTTTGTATTGACATATTTATAAAAGCGTCAATTGAGATTTTGAAATGAAGATGGTTCTTCATGTATTTCAGAATGACACACCGACAATTTTTTCTACTAAAATAGAAATTTATTTACAGTGAAAGTGGAATCCCGGCATAGAAATTAAGAAGCTTCAAGCTAAAAAGAAAGTTGTATTTTGCTTGTGCTACAGAGCCTTTGGCGTTTGCGTAATTATTTCTTGCAATATTCAGGTCGTAAATAGTCGTTCTTCCTGCGGCATAACTTTTCTCTGCAAAATCAAGTGCAAGTGCTGTACTTTTTTCTGCCTGCACTGCAGCGAGGTAGTTTTCGTAATTGCTTTCGGCATCAAACTGAGCTTTCTGTACATTTTGCCGAACTTCTTGTTTTTGTTGTAGGAGTGAGGTGCGTGCAATATCTTCATTTATTTTTGCTTGCTCCACTTGGATTCTGGTAATTCCTTTATTAAAAATTGGAATGTTGGCAGAAACTCCGGCGTATTGTCCAAAATTATCACCATATTGTTTGAAAAACCCATTATTATTTTGGTTAAAAGGATTGAAATAATTGCTTTGTAGTCCTGCGTTTCCGGTAACAGTTGGGAAAAAGGCTGTTTTGGCAACTTCGGTCTGGGCTTCTGCTGCTTTTATACGATTCTCCGCAGCTTTTATCTGTGGTTGCTGTTCATAAGCGGTATTGATAATATTTTCAGCAGAATATAATGGAGCATCAATTTTGTTTTGGAGCGGAATGTCCTCTATATCAAAATTCTTATAATCAGGCAATTGCAATAGTTGTGCTAATGAAAACAAACTGCGGTTTACGTTGATTTGTGAGGCTTTCAAATTTTGTTTTTCTCTTGCTAGAGCGGCTTCTGCTTCTGCTAAAACCGTTTGTGGAGTTGTGCCGACTTCTGTAGTGATTTTTGCCCTTTTATAAAGCTTTTCTGCGTTATCAACAGCACTTTTATTAATAGCAACAATTTCTTTGTTGAGTAAAGCTGAAAGATATTCCTGTGCAATTTGCAAAGAAATATTGTTTTTGATGTTTTCTACGTCATATTTGGCAGCTTCCACCTCGAATTCGGTTTTACGGTAATTCTTTTCGAGCCTTCCGTTGTTGTAAAGCAGAATGTCTGCTCCTACATTGGTACTGTTGGTAAAGTTATCATTTCGTTGCGTCACATTAATATACCTTTGTTGCCCAAAGCTGAAGTTATTGGATACGCTTCCTGAAACTGAAGGGAGTTTTTCACGGCCGGCAATTTCAAGATTTTTATCCTGTAACTGTTTATTGTAGCTGTTGGAGATAACTTGTAAATTATTTTGTATAGCATAATCTACTGCTTCCTGCAATGTCCATTTTTTTTGAGAAAAAGAATACGCAAATACCAAAGAAAAAATACCGGCAAAAACTCTTTTCATTGTATTGATTTTAAACTATTAGACGAAGATTTCTTTTTTTTGTTACAAAACATTGCTCTTGGCTTTTCGTAGAGCAATTTTTTTTCTATTTTTGTTAAATATGGCAACCAAAGCACTGTTCAATTCCGTAGTTAACTGGTTCATCAAGCAACGTATTGATCAGATTCAGAATTTTATGAATCATCCGATTGATACGCAAAAAGGCGTGCTGTTTTCTCAACTTTATCACGCAGAAGATACCTCTTACGGAAAGCAGTTTGGGTTCCGTGATATTTCCACCATCCGTGATTTTCAGAACCAGGTTCCGATTGTAACCTATGAGGATTTCGAACCTTATATCGAAAGAGCGAGACAGGGAGAGAGAGATGTAATTTGGCCCGGTTTCATTCGTCACTTTGCAAAATCTTCAGGAACTACTAATGCTAAAAGCAAATTTATCCCAATTTCTGATGAAAGCCTGGAATATTGCCATTACAAAGCAGGAAAAGATTTAATTTCCATTTACGCCAATAATCACCCGGAAAATCAACTTTTCACCAATAAAAATTTGAGATTGGGTGGAAGTGCAGAAATGTATGAAAGTTTCAACACAAAATATGGTGATTTATCTGCCATTTTAATTGAGAATCTTCCATTTTGGGTTGAGATAACAACCGTTCCCAGCAAAAAAGTCTCATTAATGAGCGAATGGGAAACAAAACTTAAAGCCATTGTTTCTGAAGTAAAACACCAAGACGTTGGTAGTATTACAGGAGTTCCGAGTTGGATGATGGTATTGCTACAAAGAATTTTAAAAGAAACAGGACAATCCTCAATTTCTGAACTGTGGCCAAATCTTGAAGTGTTTTTCCACGGAGGAATTAGTTTTAAGCCATACCGTGAACAGTACCGACAACTCATCGGTAGAGATATCAACTACTACGAAATTTATAATGCTTCTGAAGGCTTTTTCGGCATTCAGGATCGCAGCGGGAGTGACGAAATGCTTCTAATGCTCGATTATGGAATTTTCTATGAATTTATTCCGATGGAAGAGTTTGGGTCTTCAATTCCAAGGACTCTAACGCTTGAAGAGGTTGAAACCGGAAAAAATTATGCTTTAGTGATTTCTACAAACGGTGGTTTATGGCGCTATTTAATTGGTGATACGATTCAGTTCACGTCTTTAAATCCTTTTAGAATTAAAATTTCAGGACGAACCAAACATTATATCAACGCATTTGGGGAAGAATTGATGATTGAAAATGTAGAAACCGCACTTTCAAAAGCTTGTGCAGCAACCAATTCTGCCATAATAGATTTCACAGGAGCACCAGTTTATATGAAAGACGGTGAAAGTGGATCCCACGAGTGGATTTTTGAATTCAGCAAACAGCCGGAAAATTTGGAGCAATTCACCCAAGTTTTTGATGACACCCTAAAATCCGTAAATTCTGATTACGAGGCTAAACGCTACAATAATATGACTTTGAAAACTCCGGTAATTCACATTGCCCGCGAAAATCTTTTCTACGATTGGATGTCGCAACGTGGAAAACTTGGTGGACAAAACAAGGTTCCCCGATTAAGCAATGAAAGAGAATATATAGAGCCGTTACTTAAAATGAATTTTTAGCTAAAGAAGGTTTCAGAGATAAAATTCGTAACATCAAAGATTATTAAATAAAAAAGCCGTCAATTTGACGGCTTTTATCCATAATAGTTTGATATAATGTTATTTATTGTAAAGCTCTTCAACTTTATCCCAGTTAATAACATCAAAAAATGCTGTTACATAATCTGGTCTTCTGTTTTGGTAATGCAGGTAATATGCATGTTCCCAAACATCTAAACCAAGAATTGGTGTTCCTTTGCACTCTACAACCGGCATTAAAGGATTGTCTTGGTTTGGAGTTGAACAAACAGCAACAGAACCATCTTCGTTTTTGCAAAGCCAAGCCCAACCTGAACCAAATCTGGTTTTAGCAGCTTCTGTAAACTCATTTTTGAATTTTTCAAAACCACCGAAAGCTTCTAAAGCTTCTTTCACCTTTCCTACAGGCTCTTTGCTTCCTCCCGGAGTTAATATTTCCCAAAATAAAGTGTGGTTGTAGTGTCCGCCACCATTATTTCTTACGGCTGCTTTATCAGTTCCTGTTTTGCAGATTTCTTCTATGGTTTTTCCTTCCAATTCGGTTCCTGCAATGGCTTTATTTAAGTTATCAACATATGCTTGATGGTGTTTGGTGTGGTGTATCTCCATTGTTTTTGCATCAATGGTTGGTTCCAGCGCATCGTAAGCATATCCAAGTTTTGGTAATTCGAATGACATAATATTTTTCGTTTTAATGTTTCTCAAAGATACAGCTAATTCAAACTTTTCTCATTATAATTTTTCTTAAAAAATTTATAAAACTGATAGACAAAAACTAAATGATGTGTTAGCATAGTCATACTTTGAGGTTTTTCAAATGCTGAAATAATACTTTTTGAAATAACCTTTTTGAAAGATTCAATAATTTAAAAATAAAAAACCGCTCATTGCTGAACGGTTTAATCTTATAAATATTAATTTATTTATTCATAGACATCAGGAACTCTTCGTTACTTAATGTTCCCTTGATATTCTTTTCTACAAATTCCATTGCTTCCACAGGATTCATATCAGAAAGGTATTTTCTGAAAATCCACATTCTCTGCATCGTGGTTTCATCCAGTAATAAATCGTCGCGTCTTGTGCTGGAAGCCACTAAATCTATAGCAGGATAAACCCTTTTGTTGGCAATCTTTCTGTCAAGCTGAAGTTCCATATTTCCGGTTCCTTTAAATTCTTCAAAGATAACCTCGTCCATTTTGGAACCTGTATCAATTAATGCTGTTGCAATAATAGTTAATGAACCACCACCTTCAATATTTCTCGCTGCGCCAAAGAATCTTTTCGGTCTGTGCAAAGCATTCGCGTCAACACCTCCTGAAAGCACTTTTCCTGAAGCTGGCGTAACTGTATTGTAGGCTCTTGCTAATCTTGTAATAGAATCCAATAAAATCACAACATCGTGTCCGCATTCTACCATTCTTTGTGCTTTTGCTAAAACTAAATTGGCAACTTTTACGTGTTTGTCTGCAGCTTCATCAAAAGTAGAAGCAATTACTTCCGCATTTACGCTTCGTTCCATATCGGTAACTTCTTCCGGTCTTTCATCAATGAGAAGAACCATCATATAAGCTTCCGGATGATTGGCAGAAATGGCGTTGGCAATGTCTTTCAAAAGCATTGTTTTACCAGTTTTCGGCTGTGCTACAATCATAGCTCTTTGTCCTTTACCAATTGGCGCAAATAAATCTACAATCCTAGTAGAAACCGTAGAGCCTTTACCTGCCAAATTGAATTTCTCTTCCGGGAAAAGCGGCGTTAAATATTCAAACGCAACACGGTCTTTAATAAAATCTAAATCTCTTCCATTCACCTCCAAAGGTTTTTGAAGTGAGAAATATTTTTCGCCTTCTTTAGGTAAACGAACGATACCTTTTACTGTATCACCGGTTTTCAAACCATAATTCCTGATTTGTGCGGTAGACACATAAACATCGTCGGGAGAAGAGATATATGAAAAATCAGATGAGCGTAAGAATCCGTAGTTATCGGGTAGAATTTCAAGAACACCTTCAATGGTAACGATACCGTCGAAATTGAATTTACTTTCCTGTTCTTGTTGTTGGTTTTGATTTTGATTTTTTTGGTGGACGTTTCCGTTGTTGTTCCCGTTATTCCCGTTGTTTTGGTTTTGGTGGCCGTTATTGTGAGGCTTGTTGCCGTTCTGGTGGTGCTGTTTTTTCTGCTGTTGTGCTTGAGGTTGCTGTGTTTGAGGCTTTATCTCAGTTTCAGCTTCCTCTTTTGGCGTTTCAGCAACAGGTTCTTTTTCTTCGGTTACAGCTTCTGCTGTAGGTTTTCCAATTCTTTTTCTTTTGTTTTTTTGAGGTTTTTCCGAAGTTTCGTTTTCTATAACTTCAGCAGTTGTTTCTGCAGGTGAAGTTTCCTCTTTTAGCTCTTCTTTTACTTCTGTTTTTTCAGCTGCAGGCTTCGGAGTTCTTTTGGCCGGTGCTTTTTTAGGTGCGGGTTTTGGAGCTTCGGTGTTGCCATTAGCGATAGTTTCTGTGGCGTTGAAGTAATCTTTTGCGATTTTAGGATTAGAAGCCTGAAAGTCGAGAATTGCAAAGATTTTATCATTATCGGTGCTGTTTTTAGCCACTTTTGCACCGAATTCCTTGAGTATAAGAGCCAATTCCGCATCGGATTTTGACCTTAACATTTCAATGTTGAACATAAATTATGTATGTAAAAAGTATTTGTTAAATGTGTGTGAGTAAGAAAGTTAAGTCGGGCGACTTGTTCTTAATGAATCAATAACTGTGCAAATCTACATTAAATTTTGAAAAATGCAAAAAAATATGGTATTTTTGCGCTTTAGAACTTTAAAATGCTACAAAGAATTCAAACTGTTTTTCTGTTTATCGCAATGTTGGCAGCACTTGCACACCATTTTGTGAGTAAAGATGTGGATTTGTTTGAAAGTAAATCGCTTCCAATTGCGGTTTTAAGTTTTGTGTCATTTCTTTTGGCTTTAGGCTCCATTATCAGTTTTAAAAATAGAAAAAGACAAATTTTGTTGAATAATATCAACATGTTTATAAACGCTTTGTTGATTGGTTTATTGATGTTCTGGTTGCTAAATTTATCTGGAGGAATTGTTTTTCCTGAGAAAGGTATTGAGCCGGTTTTCCCTATCGTTGCAATGTTTTGTTTGTTTATGGCAAACTTATACATTCGCAGAGATGAGAGGCTCGTAAAATCTGTGGACAGACTTCGATAACCTTACAACGATTTTTTTGAGTGTAAACAGTCCCAAATTTTAGGACTGTTTTTTTTATTTATATTTGAAACGAAATTTGAAATTATGAAAAAACTCGTTTGTATATTTTTGGTTCTATTATCTGCATTTGCCTTCGGACAGGATGTTTCTAAAGAAAATATAAAGCAAATACTTTCAACACTGGCTGATGATAAAATGAAAGGGCGTGACATTGGAACCCCAGAAAATGATTCGGCAGCAGTTTATATCGCAAAAAAGTTTAAAGAAAACGGCTTGGATTATTGTACAGGAAGTTCTTATCTCGTTCCGTTTGATTATAAAGGAAAAACAGCCTATAACGTTTGTGGCATCAAAAAAGGTAAATCTGAGAAATCATTGGCCTTTTCAGCACATTTTGATCATATCGGATTTAATAATAATGAAGGCGATAATATTTACAACGGAGCTGATGATAATGCAAGCGGAACAACTGTAATAACAGCACTTTCAGAATATTTTAAACATAAAAAACCGGATTTTTCATTGGTGTTTATCGCATTTAATGGTGAAGAACATGGAATGAAAGGTTCAAAAGCAATTGCCAATGAAGCTTCTTTGGAAGCATTCAATCAAAACATTCAGGCTTTGTTCAATTTTGAAATGGTGGCTACAGTATCTCAGTTTGGTAACAATGCTCTTTTTATGACCGGTGACGAATATTCTGATTTAGACGAACTTATTAATCAAAATGCTGTAAATGGACTGAAGATTCATCCGGATCCATATAAAAATCAGCAGCTGTTTTATCGTTCAGACAATGTGAGCTATGTGAAAAAGAAAATTATTGCACACTCGCTTTCTACAGTGGATATGACGAAGGCATTCCATTATCACCAGGTAAATGATGACTTAAGCGTGGTTAATTTTGACAACCTTACCCAAATCATTAATAATTTTGGTAAAACGGTAGAAAAACTGAATACCAAAAACTTTCAACCGAAGTATAATGATAAAGTGAAGTTTTAAAAATTAGTCTCGAATTACTCGGGGCCTTTTTTAGAATTTTATAAAAGCACCCCTGAACTTTGTGTAATATAAATTTCCGTATTTTTGCGCATTAATTCTATTGAATGAAACCGCTGCAGCGTATTTTACATTTTGCAAAACCACATCAGAGATTCCTTTATTTAAGCGTATTTTTTAATATACTTTATTCCCTTCTTAATATTTTTTCTGTGGCGACAATGTTGCCGATTTTAGGTTTGATGTTTGGAACAATGGATCGGGTTGATACGTCAAAAGTTCCCGTTCACAGCGGCAGATTTGTGGATTTTTTCTCTTACGCCAAAGATTGGGCTTATTATAAAATACAGCTAAGTATCGATCATCATGGTGCAGTGAAAGTTTTGGCTGTACTGTGTGCAATAACAGCTTTCGCCTTCTTAATTCGTAACATTTTCAGGTATTTGGGAGCTTTTCTTTTGGTAAATTATCGTGTCGGAATAACAAAAGATCTGCGAACAGCGATGTATAATAAATTTCTTAAACTCCCGGTTTCGTTTTTCACAGAAAAAAGAAAAGGTGATATGATGTCGAGAATTTCTAATGATATCGGTGCTGTAGAAGGTGGAATAATGGGAAGTTTGGTGGATGTAGTGAACGCGCCGTTTATGATTATTTCGTCACTCATTACACTTTTTATACTTTCTCCGAAACTGACTTTATTTTCACTTTTGGTGTTTCCGATAATGGGATGGTTGATTTCTACAGTTGGCAAAAGCCTAAAACGACAGGCCACTTCAGCACAGGAAGAACTCGGAAATCTTTTTTCTTTGGTAGATGAAACATTGAAATCATCAAAAGTCATCAAAATTTTTAATGCTGATAAAATTCTTAAAAACCGATTCAATACCACAACAGATAACTGGAAGAAATACTCAATCGGGATGAGTCGAAGAAGAGAATTGGCCTCGCCAATGAGTGAATTTTTAGGTTCTGTTACTATTTTAATGATAACATGGTTTGCAGGCGTTCAGATTTTAAATGAAAAATCAATGGATCCTGAAACATTTTTAGTGTTTATCGGTATGTTTTTCCAAATTTTAGAGCCCACTAAAAAACTTTCCAATGCCTTTTCTTCCATACAAGGAGGTATGGCGAGTCTTGATCGGGTTTCGGAAGTTTTGGATTTTGATATCAAAGTAGAAGAAATTGACAATCCAAAACCAATCCATGGTTTGAATGATAAGATTGAATTTAAACAAATTGGATTTTACTACGATACAGATAATGTAATTCTTAAAGATTTCAGCCTCACCATTCCGAAAGGCAAAACGGTGGCTTTAGTAGGTCAGTCCGGAAGTGGTAAAACAACTGTTGCCAATCTTTTAGCCCGATTTTATGATGTAACTGAAGGTGAAATTTTGGTTGATGGTGTTAATGTAAAAGAATTGAATCTTGGGCAATACCGACATCTTTTGGGAATGGTGACACAAGAATCGGTGCTTTTTAATGATTCGGTTTACAATAATATATTGATGGGAAAACCAGAAGCTACGAGAGATGAGGTAATTGCAGCTTCGAAGATTGCCAATGCAGATTTGTTTATTTCACAATTTCCCGAGGGTTATGATACCAATATTGGCGACGATGGTAATAAACTTTCTGGTGGGCAAAAGCAGCGTGTTTCTATTGCTAGAGCCGTTTTGAAAAACCCTCCAATTATGATTTTAGACGAAGCAACTTCTGCACTCGATACCGAAAGTGAAAGATTGGTACAAGTTGCTCTGGAACATATGATGGAAAACCGAACCTCTTTAGTCATTGCACACCGACTTTCTACCATTCAGAAAGCGGATTTAATTGTGGTGATGGAACGAGGAAAGATTGTAGAGCAGGGAACGCATTCTGAGCTTTACGATAATAATGGCGTTTATCGAAAACTGGTGGATTTGCAGAATTTTGGCTAAATCTTTTGTGTGAACCCTTTAAATGAATACTATTTCCGACAGAAGGAACCTTCTCAAAGTACGCTTTTGTATTTGAGAGAATTCATTTTAAATTCCGACGAAAACATCACAGAAACTCTAAGTTTTGGCTTGCCTTTCTTTAAATATAAAGGTAAAATGCTCTGCTACTTCAATTATCATAAGAAATTTCAGCAATTCTACATCAGTTTCAACAAAGGAAGAGAACTGAATTTTCCGGAATTGATTGCGGAAGAACGAAAACTCTTCAAAATTCTTTTAATTGATGAAAGAAAAGATTTACCAGTTGAATCTGTTGCTGCTATCTTAAATAAGCTAAAAAATCTTCTTTAATCAGAAACAATTACTTTTACAGAGTCGTTCTTAACACGGATTTTTAAATAATTTGAAAGTTCAGTTTTTTGTTTATCTGATAATTTTTTACTGCTTTCTACCAACAGTAATTTTGTTTTTTTTGTTAGTGAATCTGAATTTACCAAAACATAACTAATTGAAAAGCCTTTAATATCTGGATTTTGAGTTTTGAGTTCTCTGAAAATTTGTTTGGAAAGGTCTTCTTCTACGCGCATACTGTCCTGAAGTTTAATCAGTTTGCTGATGTTTTCTGAAGTAAGTATTTTATCGTTTTCCAAGAGTGTCGGTTGATTTTGTGTGCTGAAATTAAACCCTTGTTGTACTGTAATTTTAACTTTTTCTAATCCATAAGCCTTCGATTTTTCAAGCAATTGCTTAAGATCTTTTTCTTCCAGTTTTTGTCCGCCGTAGGTCAGTTGAATTTTTTTATTCTCATAAGAAATATCTTTTTTCAAAAGAAAATTATTAGGAAATGTAGCTTCATTGTTAATAAAACGGTTGGCTGTGCTTTCAAAATTATTTTTATTCACCATTAAATATCCAAAGTATAAACTTGGGATTAAGGTTAAAAAACTTAAAATCCACATCACATTCCGAGAGCGTTTTTCAAGTTTTTCTGATTCTAAAAAATGATGCTCCGGATAGTTAAGCACCTTTGCCATTATAAAAGTAGAAACCGCAATGTAAACCGAATTAATAATATAAAGATATGTTGCCCCAAAAAAATAATTAAATTGCCCTGTTGCTATTCCGTAACCTGCTGTACAAAGTGGAGGCATCAAAGCAGTTGCAATTGCAACACCTGGGATAACATTTCCTTTCAGTTTGCTTCCGTTAGCCAACATTCCGGCGGCACCACCAAAGAAAGCGATAAACACGTCGTAAATGTTGGGTGAAGTTCTAGCTAAAATTTCCGAATGGGCTTCGCTTAAAGGAGAAATAAGAAAATAAACAGTAGAAGTTGCTAAACCAACTGCAAAAGAAAATCCAAAATTAATTAATGAATTTTTTAGCATTTGCGGATGGTTTACAGCTACTGAAAAACCAACGCCAATTAAAGGACCCATTAATGGAGAAATAAGCATTGCGCCAATAATAACGGCTGTAGAATTCACGTTTAGCCCTAAGCTTGCTATGAAGATTGCAAAAATCAAAATCCAAAGGTTGGTTCCTTTAAAAGGAATGCTACTTTCAATACTTTCTAGAACTTTGAAAAAATCTTCTTTTTCTGTAAATAGACTGAATGTTTTCTTAATATTTTCTAACATAAAAATGCCTCTGGAATTCAGAGGCAATTTAGGAAATATTTTTAATTTTTATTCTTTCATCTTGGCAATAATATCAATTCCCCCAGTAGTTTTATCCCCAATTTTGCAGGTGATTTCGGTGTCCAAAGGGAGAAGAACATCCATTCTTGAGCCAAATTTAATAAAACCATATTCGTAGCCCGCTTTTGCAGTATCGCCTTCGTTACAGTAAAAAACGATTCTTCTGGCAACATAACCTGCAATTTGTCGGAACACTACTTGATGATTGGTTAAACTTTGTATCGCAACAGTAGTTCTTTCGTTTTCGGTAGAAGATTTTTCGTGCCAAGCAACCAGATATTTTCCCGGATGATATTTTTTATAGATTACTTTTCCCGAAACTGGATAACGGCAAATATGAACATTAAGCGGAGACATAAAAATCGAAATTTGAATCGCTTTTCCTTTCAGAAACTCGTTTTCTTCCACTTCTTTAATCATCACCACTTTTCCGTCTACAGGAGCAATAACGTTTTCTTTATGATCTAATATTTCTCTATCCGGAACGCGGAAAAACCAAAAAACCAAGCCATAAATCACCAGCAATGGAATAATGACCAATAACGACCATTGTTTAAGAAAATAAACTGCAAGAAATGCAAGTATGGCGAATAGAACGCTGGCAACAATGATGGTTCCCGTAGATTCTCTGTGAAGTTTCATATGATATTAAAAGAGTTTTTCTAAAATAAAGTACAAATATACAACCGGAGCACAAATAATAAAACTATCGAGCCTATCGAGAATTCCACCATGTCCGGGAATGATGTTGCCGCTGTCTTTCACCCCAAAACTTCTTTTCAGTTGGCTTTCTACCAAATCGCCAAACGGAGCAAAAACAGAAATCAAAAATCCGACTATCATCCAATTGCCACGAAGTTCCGGATAATATTTCTCGATAAAAAATCCAAGAATTAAGGTAAGTATTACGCCTCCTGCAAAACCTTCCCAGGTTTTTTTAGGTGAAATCTTAGGGGCCATTTTGTGTTTTCCAAAAAGTCTACCGCTGAAATATGCAAAGGAATCGCTGCTCCAAATTAAAACAAAAAGCATAAACACCTCCAAAGAAAAGTCGCCGCTTAAATTATACTGAGGCAAACCTAATGCAAAACTGAAAGTTAGAGCTACATAAATCACTGTAAAAATCAGCTTGCCACTCTCGAAGTACAATTCATCCTTGAATTTGAAAAGTGTTACAACAGCAATAACAATAAGGGATAGTGCGAGGATTTCGGATAAATTAAAATTGTAGAAAAATCCCTGCTGAAAGTATTTTTTTGAAAATAAATAAAATACATAGAGAGAAATCGGAATTACAGCAAAGCGTTCCCAGCCTTTACCAAATTTCATAATTCTAATACACTCCCAAATTCCCACAAGCATAAAGAAAGTGATCATCCCATAATAAAGCTGATGTTGCTTGATATCCGGAAATACTTTTCCGATGTACTCTGCACCAAGCGGTGTTGTACAGAGAATGATAACCAATCCGTAAAAAAATCCTGAAATAAGGCGTTGAAGTAAATTTTTGTCCAAAACTTTTAGGTATTAAAAAATAAAACCCGAAGGCTTAATCTTCGAGCAAAAGTAAGAAAAGTTTTGTATTGTCCTTGTTCGGGGTATCAAGTTTAGATTGATTACCACTAATGGAAGTAAGATTTTTAAGGGTGCCTCTGCGTTTTACCTTCATCATGGCATCACCAAGATTGGTTACAATTTGGGAAACATTGGCCATAATAATAATTTTTTCCGGCAATCTTGATGAATGGTAGTGGAGGATATTATTGTGCGAAAGCATAATTCTGCCATCATAAGCAATAAGATATTCGCAGGTAATAAAGGCAGCATCATTAAAAAGTTCAAGCTCTTTGGTGTAAGGAACTTTCACCACATCCAAAAAGTTTTTTAAATCTTCATCACAGCAGAAAACTGATTTGATGCCTTCAATTTTTAAGATTTGATTAAGTACGTGAAGTGCTTCTGCCTCATCCTGACAATAATTGAAAAAACCGCCGGAATGCGTGAATAACTGCGCAAACTTATAATCGAGGTCAGCATTTTTCAGCTGGTCGCCAAGTTTTACCAAATCATTCTCCTCATCCATTTCAGGCTGATTAAGAATTTTACCGACAAATTTCTTAAAAAGACTCACTTATTCACTGGTTTTATTCAATTATTTAACACAAAAATAGAAAATATATTTTATTGAAAAACAATATTAATTAAAATCCTGACTTCAATCTTTAATTAAAGTCAGGATTTGTAATTTTTATAACTGATTTCCGTTTTCAGGAGCAATTACTGCATTTTTGTCTTCTTCATTTAGAGCTTCGTTCACGGGATGTTCTGTAAGTTCAGGATCCCAAGCACGTTTTCCGAAAATGTCTTCCAAATCCTCACGGAAAATGACTTCTTTTTCCAGAAGTTTTGCTGCCAAAGCATCCAGTTTCGGACGGTTTTCAGCAAGAATGGTCAATGCTCTCTGATATTGGGTTTCAATAATTTTTGAAATTTCCTGATCAATGGTTTTTGCCGTTTCTTCAGAATAAGGTTTCCCAAAATTATACTCGCTCTGACCTGAACTGTCATAATAAGAGATGTTACCTACTTTATCATTAAGTCCGTAAACTGTAACCATAGCCTGAGCCTGTTTTGTAACTCTTTCAAGGTCAGAAAGTGCTCCGGTAGAAATATTACCAAAAACAGTTTGTTCAGCAGCTCTACCACCTAAAGTTGCACACAGCTCATCGCTCATTTGCTCTGTGGTTGTTAATGAACGTTCTTCCGGTAGATACCATGCAGCTCCGAGGGAACGTCCTCTTGGTACAATGGTAACTTTCAAGAGTGGAGCAGCGTGTTCTACTAACCAAGAAATTGCAGCATGTCCGGCTTCGTGATAAGCAACACGTCTCTTTTCTGAAGGTTTGATGGCTTTATTTTTCTTTTCAAGACCACCGATAATTCTGTCTACGGCATCCAAAAAGTCCTGCTTGGTTACGGCTTCATGATTGTTTCTTGCAGCGATAAGCGCAGCCTCGTTACAAACGTTGGCGATATCAGCACCACTAAACCCAGGCGTTTGTTTAGCAAGGAAATCACGATCAACAGAAGGGTCTAATTTAATTTTAGCCAAATGAACATCGAAAATCTGTCTTCTCTCGTGAAGCTCAGGAAGGTCAACATAAATTGAACGGTCGAAACGTCCGGCTCTCATTAAGGCTTTATCAAGAATATCCGCACGGTTTGTTGCAGCCATTACAATCACGTTAGTATCGGTGCCAAAACCATCCATTTCGGTCAATAATTGGTTAAGCGTGTTTTCTCTTTCGTCATTTCCTCCCGTGAAATTTCCACGTCCTCTGGCTCTACCAATGGCATCAATCTCATCAATAAAAATAATTGCTGGGGATTTTGCTTTTGCCTGTGCAAAAAGGTCACGTACTCTAGAGGCTCCAACACCTACAAACATTTCCACAAAATCCGAACCTGAAAGCGAGAAGAAAGGTACCTTGGCTTCACCGGCAACAGCTTTCGCAAGTAATGTTTTACCGGTTCCCGGAGGGCCTACCAAAAGAACACCTTTCGGAATTTTACCTCCTAGTTTGGTGTATTTTTCGGAATTTTTAAGAAAATCTACAACTTCCTGTACTTCTTCTTTAGCACCTTCTAATCCTGCAACGTCCTTGAAGGTTACGTTTACTTTATCTTTCTCATCAAAAAGTTTGGCTCTGGATTTACCGATGGAGAAAATTTGTCCACCAGGACCTCCGCTTCCACCTGCCATTCTTCTGAAAAGGAAAAAATAGAACAGCCCTAAAACTGCTACCCAGATTAGAATTGAAAATAAAAGTTCAGAAATAGGGTTTTTACCAAGCCCGAATTCCATCTTAGATTTAATGTTGGGGTTGGCTTTTTTAATCTCATTATACCTTTCTTGGAAATATTTTAAATCTCCAAAAGTAAGCGAATAATCTGCCGTAGGCGCAAACTGAAATGCGTTGAGCGGATTATCTTCTTTGGTATTTTTTACAGATGATGCTTTTGCTTCTTTAGTAAGATAAACATCTGCTTTATCGGTGTCTTTGTACACCATTACTTCCTGCACTTTACCTTCTTGAACAAGCTGGTAAAATTGCTCTTCATCAATTTTTTGTCCTTCTGTGCTCGACATCATGGGTTGCAGAAACAAAAAGAGTATTACTGCAATGGCTATCGGGAAGAACCAGTTAAATCCTTTATTATTCATTATTTCTTTTTCTCAAAATTCTTTTATAAATTATCTTCTATTGTCGTTATTTTGGCATCGCCCCAAAGTTCCTCAATCTCATAATAATCACGGATTTGTCTTTGGAAAACGTGTACAACTACCGAAACATAATCCATAAGAATCCACATGGCGTTATCTGTACCTTCTACGTGCCAAGGACGTTCTTTAACTTCGTTACGGACTTTTTTCTCGATGTTTCCGGCAATTGCATTTACCTGTGTGTTTGAATTTCCGCTGCAGATGATAAAGGTTTCTGCTACCGAATTTTCGATTTTTGAAAGGTCAAAGATTTTGATATCTTCCCCTTTTGTGTCTTGAATCGCCTCTACGATTTTATCTATTAATTGTTGTTTTTGTGTATTTTTACTCATTCAAAAAGGTATAATCTGCAAATTTATTGTTTTTTGTTTATTTTACGCTGTAATATAAGCATTTAAACTCATAAAATTTTCTTAAATGTTTCCTATTTTTTATCTTGAAAAATGTAACTCGACCAACGACGAAATTCTTCGCTTTGTAAAAGAATTACAGTCACCTGCTGCAACATACACCTTTAACCAAACAAAAGGGCGTGGACAGTATGGAAACACCTGGGAAAGTACAAAAGATCAAAATCTTGCCTACAGCATTGCTCTGAAAGTTCGTGATTTTCAGATGTCCGGTATTTTATTCAATTTTCATACCGCCTGTATTTTAAGGGAATTTCTTGCCAATTTGACCAAAACCAAAGTGGAAATTAAGTGGCCTAACGATATTGTCATTCATGGAAAAAAGATTTCGGGAATGTTAATTGAAAAGCAGAAAATCGAAGATGTAGATTACTATATTGCAGGAATTGGAATTAACGTATTGCAGAAAGATTTTAGTGGTTTACCAAAGGCAGGCTCTTTGCTGACGCAGACTGATAAAGAATTTGATTTAAAAGAATTTGTTGAAATACTTCATAACTCATTTTATATTTCATATCAAAATCAAACCACGAAAGAAAGCATTTTGAACAATTTTAATGAACATTTATTCCGAAAAAATCAGATTTCTGTTTTTGAAATTGAAGGCGTGCGACAAAATGGCATAATCAAGCATGTTGATGAATGTGGCTTCCTGTGGATTGAACTTGAAAATGACGGTTTGAAAAAATTTAATAACAAAGAAATAGAACTTCTTTATTGATTGGCTCTTTTGAAGTATAGAAATGCTGCCAAAGGTGCGAAAACAAGATTTGGCAACCACATCGCAAGCATTGGTGGAAGTGTGTTATTTTCAGAAACAACCTTTAAAACTTCAAAAGAAAATACAAAAATAAAAGCCAATGAAATTCCTATTGCGAGATTAACACCAAGACCACCGCGTTTTTTCTGGGAAGAAAGCGAAAGTGCTAATATGGAAAGAATGATGATGGAAACCGGCATAGCAGTACGTTGATGAAGTTCATTCAAGAATACATTAATGTTTTTATTGCCTTTTTCTTTTTCCTGATTGATGAGCTTTATAAGTTGAGGCGTTGTTTTAGTTTGTCCTAAAAGTTCATTTGGAAACAACTCTTCCGGAGAGTGTCCGAAATCCATATCTTTTGTATCACCATTGGAAAGAATTTCGCTGTCGTTTACCGATGCTTTGCGCTCTAAGTAACCAGTGATGGTGAATTTTTTCTTCTTGGCATCCCAAGAAATTTCGTTGGCAGCAATTTCGTGAATCAGCTTTCGGTTTTTATCAAATTTTTGAAAAAGAAAACTTGAGCCGCGTTTTTCCTTACGGTTATAGTTATTAATAAAAATATATTGTGTAGGTGAAAGTTGTGTGGCAATTTCTACATTTCCCAAAATTTTCTCCTTTTTCACATCGTTGTAAGTGTAAACCTCGAGTTCATTTTTCTGTACATTAGCCCAAGGCAAGAGAAAATGATTGGTAGCCAAAGCAAAAAGCGCAATTAGAGTTGAAGCAATAAAATAAGGCCTCGCAAAACGATGAAAACTTGCGCCACTACTTATAATTGCAACAATTTCGGTATTATTTGCGATTCTTGAGGTGAAATAAATTACCGAGATGAATACCAAAATCGACATAAAGGTAATCACGAGATATATCATCCAGAAAGGATAGAAATTTAAAAGGAAGTAACCTACAGTGAAGCCGTTGCCTTCAATCCTTGGTGATTTACTCTGTACATCGATAACGATAATGATAATAGACAGCAACAACAGCATAAATCCAAGTGTCCCCAGGAATTTTTTGATGATGTAGCGGTCAATTATTGGCATCTCTTAAAATTTATAATTTCTAAAGTTTTTGTCTTAATATAGGCACAACAGAGTCTTTCCACTGATAAAAATCTCCGGCAATAATATGTTCTCTCGCAACCCTCACCAAATCAAGATAAAAAGCAAGATTATGGATGGAGGCAATCTGCTTTGCAAGGTATTCTTTTGAGACAAAAAGGTGGCGCACATAAGCTTTAGAATATTCCTTATCAACAAAACTGGTTCCGAATTCATCCAGCGGCGAAAAATCGTTTTTCCATTTTTCGTTTTTCATATTCATTACGCCTTTCCAGGTAAAAAGCATGGCGTTTCTGGCGTTTCTTGTAGGCATTACACAATCCATCATATCTACACCTAAACCTATGCTTTCAAGGATGTTCCAAGGTGTTCCGACTCCCATTAAGTATCTTGGTTTTTCTTTCGGAAGAATGTCGGTAACTTCATTGGTAATTCTGTACATTTCTTCTTCAGGTTCGCCCACAGAAAGTCCACCAATAGCATTCCCTTCAGCTTTTTGTTCTGAAATAAATTCTGCGGAAATTTTCCTTAAATCCGAATACGTTGAACCCTGAACGATTGGAAATAGTCTTTGCTTATGTTCGTAGATTTCAGGATTTTCGTTACACCAATTGATGCATCTTTTCAACCAACGGTGTGTCATCTCCATCGATTCTTTGGCTTGGTTGTATTCGCAAGGATAAGGTGTACATTCATCAAAAGCCATAAAAATATCGGCTCCAATTTGTCGTTGGATTTCCATTGATTTTTCTGGAGAAATAAAATGGAAACTTCCGTCAATATGTGATTTGAATTTTGCGCCTTCCTCAGTAATTTTTCTCGTATCTGACAATGAGAAAACTTGATAACCGCCTGAATCTGTTAGGATTGGCAAATCCCAATTCATAAATTTGTGAAGTCCGCCTGCTTCCTGCATCACTTGCATTTTAGGACGAAGGTAGAGGTGATAAGTGTTCCCGAGAATTATCTGCGCTTTTATATCATCTTTCAGTTCGCGCTGATGCACTGTTTTTACGGATGCCACGGTTCCTACAGGCATAAAAATAGGCGTTTGTATCTGCCCATGGTCAGTGGTAATTACACCAGCTCTAGCTTTGTTTTCTGTGGTTTTTTCTATTTCAAAAAACTTCTTTTCCATAAATTTTATCGTGCAAAAGGAGGTGTTGTATCACCCACTTCTTTAAGTTTTTTTTCAATGAATTGTTCTGCTTCCGGATGCTGCGATTTCAAAATGTCCTGTGCATTATCCAAGATGTCCCTCACAGTATCGGGAGAGGTAAGGTAAAATTCATAGCTTTCTGTAAACTGCTTTGCGGTAATGCCATGTTTTTTCAGAATATATCTTGAACTGATGTCGAGATTTCCCGAAGCATTAATAATTCCCATTTGTTCATTTATGGCAAAATCTGCAATAACAGCAGCCATTTTGTCCTTATCAATCAGATTTTTAGGTGTGTTTATAGGTTTTGAGTCTTTGCAGGAAAACAAAACCAGCACAAAAAGAAGAAGCATTCTTTTCATAATTTTCCGATTAATGATTTCCAACGTAAATTTAGAATTCCGAAAATGGCTTCACCAATAATGCCTCCGTTCATTTTACTCTCTCCTAATAGTCGGTTGGTAAAGATGATAGGAACTTCAACAATTTTCAATCCTTTTTTGAAAACCCGGTATTTCATTTCAACTTGAAAACCGTAACCTTTCAATTTTATCTTATCGAGTCCAATTTTTTCCAAAGTTTCTCTTTTAAAGCATACAAAACCAGCAGTCGTATCAAATACCGGAATTCCTAAGATAAACCTCACATATCTTGATGCAAAATAGGAAAGTAAAACTCTTCCCATAGGCCAGTTTACAACATTTACACCTTGTGAATATCTGGAACCAACAGACATATCTGCATTTTTACAAGCTTCGTAAAGCTTTGGCAAATCCTGCGGATTATGAGAGAAATCGGCATCCATTTCGAAGATGTAATCATATTGATTTTCAATTGCCCATTTAAAACCGTGGATGTAAGCTTTCCCAAGTCCGTCTTTAGCTTTTCTAACTGTAAGATGTAGTGAATGAGAAATCTTTTTTTGTAAACTTTTTACAATTTCTGCGGTTCCGTCTGGTGAAGAATCGTCTACCACCAAAATATGGAAATCCTGCTCCAAGCCAATTACTGCATTTATAATAGCTTCGATGTTTTCCTTTTCGTTATAAGTTGGTATAATGACGAGTTTCTTCATTTCGGGTGCAAAGATAATCTATTTTCGTTTGTTTTTTTCGGGCTTAAATAATTCTTACTTTTGCAAAAAATATACCTTTGGTAAGATTGGCAGAACATAATGATTGGGTAATATTTATATTGCTGGGGGCAATTGTGATATTTATTATTGTATTGCAGTATCTTCAGCGACAATCAGGATTACGAGAATTTTTCACGCAAAATTTTATCGATTCGGGGAATATCTTTCCGACTTGGTTAATTGTTTCTGTGGTTTATTCGGTTTTGCTGGCGACATTCGTTTCAAATTACATTCCGATAGTGCCAAAATATATCGAGGAGTTTAGTCTTTTTGGTTATTCGCTCAATAAATTTGGGTTTACGCTTCTGGCGGTTTCTGTTTTTTATTTCGTTAAATTCTTTTTTACATTTTTTCTTTATTCAGCTATTGGGCAAGACAAAAAATGGGGAAGGATGTATTTTGTAAGTTCAAAGTTCTATATGGCAGTTTCAATCCTGCTTATTGTTGGGAATTTGGTAAATTATTATTTTGATATAGACAGAGAGAAACTCTTTGTAATTTCAGTGCTTTCAGCGGCTATGATATTCATTTTTAAGAATTTCTTTTATACTTTCAACCGCAATCACATTTTGCCAAATGAATGGTATTATAAATTTTTGTATATTTGCACGCTGCAATTGGCACCTGTTTTAGCACTGTGGAAATTGCTTTTTTATTAAAATAAAATTGATGGTTAAAGTTAAGTCTATTTTAGTGTCACAACCGCCACCAGCGGAATCTTCACCTTACTTGGAAATTGCCAAAAAGGAAAAAATCAAAATTGATTTTAGACCTTTTATCCATGTAGAAGGAGTAGATGCCAAGGAGTTGAGAACGCAAAAAATTGATTTGTCGCATTATACTGGAGTTATTTTCACCAGTAAAAATGCAATTGATCATTACTTCAGACTTGCCGAAGAGATGCGTTTTGCAGTTCCGGATTCTATGAGATATATCTGCCAATCGGAAGCGATTGCGAATTATCTGCAGAAACATATTGTATACAGAAAAAGGAAAATAAGTTTTGGCGAGAAAAATTTTGTTGATTTAGCACCTTTATTTAAAAAATATCCAACAGAAAAATACTTGTTGCCTGCATCTGATGTTATGAACGCAGATATTGCAACTGTATTGGATAAAGCTAATGTTGATTGGACCAAGGCTATTATGTACAGAACAGTATGTTCCGATTTATCTGATATTACGATTAAGGATTACGATATGTTGGTATTCTTTAGTCCGCAAGGAATTAAATCACTTCACGAAAATTTTAAAAATTTCAATCAGGAAAATACTAAAATTGCAGTGTTTGGTACTACAACACAGAATGCAGCCGAAGAATCTGGTTTGAAAGTTGATGTAATGGCACCAACGAAAGAAACACCATCTATGACGATGGCAATAGAAAAATTTATAAGAAACGGTAAATAGTTTCAAAGAAAAATAATCACCACAAAAACCGTCTTTTCCTATGGATAAGATGGTTTTTTATTACTTTTAAAGTTTGAAAATTTAAGATGCAGCCACCCAAAGCGAAAAAGATCGATAAAATCCTTGAAATTCATAACGACCAACGTGTTGACTCCTATTTTTGGATGAATGAGCGGGAAAATCCCGAGGTAATGAAGTATCTGGAAGAAGAAAATGCCTACGCAGACTTTGTAATGAAGGACACAGAAGCATTTCAGAATGAACTTTTTGAGGAGATGAAAGCCCGATATAAAAAAGACGACGAATCTTTGCCTTATTTTTTTAACGGCTATTGGTATATCGTTCGATACGAGGATGGGAAAGAATATCCAATTTTTTGCAGAAAATTTCAAACCCTTGATAATGCGGAGGAGATTATTTTGGATGTAAATGTTTTAGCAGAAGGGCAAAAGTTTTTTGAAGTTGGGAGTGTTGCAGTAAGCCCAAGTAATGAGTTGGCAAGTTTTTCTTCAGATAACATGGGAAGAAGAATTTATGACATAAGATTTAAGAATTTAAATACCGGAGAAGTTCTTGCGGATAAAATTCCAAATACGACGGGAAAAGCAGTTTGGGCCAACGATAACGAACATATTTTTTATATAAGAAAAGATAAGAACTTAAGAGCATTTCAGGTGTATCGCCATAAGCTTGGAACCAATGCAGAAGAGGACGTTATGGTATTTCACGAAAAGGATGAAACCTTTGATGTAAATGTGTTTAAAACCAAGTCTTTAGAATATATTTTCATTGCGAGTTCCAGCACTATTTCTGATGAGCATCGTTTTATTCCGGCGGCAGATGTTTTTGCCGACTGGAAAATCATTCAACCTAGAACTGAAGATTTAGAATATTCTGTTGAACATTTCGAGGATGAGTTTTACATTATCACCAATGCTGATGAGGCTACCAATTTCAAACTTGTAAAAACTAAGGTAGAGCACTGCGGTATTGAAAATTGGGAAGATGTAATTCCGCACCGAAAAAATGTTTTGTTGGAAGGTTTTGAGATTTTTAAAAACTATTTGGTTCTTGAAGAAAGAAATCAAGGCTTGTTACAACTCAAAATCATTGAAAATGTAAGCGGTGAATCTTACTATATTCCCTTTTCGGATCCTACTTATACAGCCTATATTGGTTTAAATCTGGAATTTGATACCGAATTTTTGCGTTATGGTTACACATCGATGACAAAAGCCAACGCAACTTTAGAATATCATATGAGAGAAAAGACGACTAAAGTTCTGAAACAGCAGGAAGTTTTAGGAGGCAAGTTCTTTCAGGAAAATTATGTTTCAGAAAGAATTTGGGCTGATGCAAGAGATGGGAAGAAAGTTCCGGTATCAATTGTTTATCATAAAAATACAACTAAATCGTCACAGACACCTTTACTTTTATATGGTTATGGAAGTTATGGACATACTGTAGATGCCAGTTTTTCTAATGTAAGACTTTCTTTGCTCGATCGTGGTTTTATCTATGCAATAGCTCATATCAGAGGCGGCGAATATTTAGGGAGAGAGTGGTATGAAGATGGAAAAATGCTTCAGAAAAAAAATACCTTTTTCGATTTTATTGATGTTGCAAAACATCTAATCTCAGAACAATACACTTCATCCAAACACCTTTATGCAATGGGTGGAAGCGCGGGAGGTTTATTAATGGGAGCAGTCATCAATTACGAACCAGAACTTTTCAACGGAATTGTTGCGCAGGTTCCGTTTGTGGATGTGGTAACCACGATGTTGGATGATACCATACCTTTAACCACCGGAGAATACGATGAATGGGGAAATCCCAATAAAAAGAAATATTATGATTATATGAAATCATATTCTCCGTATGATAATATTGAACGCAAAAATTATCCTAATATTTTAATTACCACAGGGTTACACGATTCGCAAGTACAGTATTGGGAGCCTGCAAAATGGACGGCAAAACTGCGTGAACTGAAAACAGACAGCAATATTTTGATTTTTAAAACTGATATGAGCTCCGGACACGGTGGTGCTAGTGGTAGGTTTGAATCTCTGAAAGAAGATGCTCTTGAATATGCATTTTTATTAAAATTAGAACATTTAAGTAAGAATTAATGTCGAAAAAACTTTAGAAACAAATGAACGAATCAGAACTTTGGAAAATAGTAGACCAGTTTTTTCAAGATAATTTTGGAACCGAACCTAATGTTCCTATCGAAACTATTTTATATTTGATAGGCATACAGGAATTGGGAAGCGGAAAGCAAAAGTATAGCAAGGATGATAAGGTAAACCTCATACATATAGCCGTTTGCAGATTGCTTCAGCCCTTTGGTTTTTTTGAATTTTCCCACTATGATGATGAAGGTTTTCCTCATTTCATCGAGAAGGAACCAATGCCCGAACTGAAACCAAATGAACAATCCATTCTTATGAAAAAAGCAGTGATTCAATATTTTATTGATGAAGAGCTTTTTACGGATGAGGTTTTGAAATCTTTAGAGTAGATTTTAAATTAATTCTGTTAAAAATCAAGTTTTTAAGAAAAAATGCACAATATTTTTGTGTATTTTTTGTTTTTATAATGTTAAAATCAGTAATTTTAACACTCGTATTTCAAAAATATATTAATGAATCAACGGTTTATCCCCATAATTTCGATACTGATGTCCATTTCTGTGGTTATTTTTGTAGTCCTGCAGATTAAATGGCTTAAGGAATATTATGGAGCTTTGGATCAGGATTTTTCAAACAAAGTGAATATTGCTTTGGATCAATCTGTGAAAAAAATAGAAGACATAGAGTTTAACCAGCTGATAAATGAAAATTATAAAAACTTTGGCAAAACAGTGATTGCCAATAATAATCAGCCAAGCTCAACCATTATTCAGCAAACAGAAGATTCTGCGAGTAAGAGAACAATTACCTATCAGAAAAATATTATTGAGAGAGAAAACCTTCCGATTTCTAATACCGGTGACAGCTTAAATCGGATAAAAATGTGGACCGATGAATACCTGATTAAAATGCAACGCGATACTACCAAACGTGAAGCATTAACATCGGCTTTAAATACATCCATTAATTCTGGAGAATATAATTTGAAGGAATTTGTGAGAGTAGAAGGCAGCAATAGACCGATTGAGAAAAGAGTGTCGCCACAAACAATTGATTCAGTTGTGTCTAATGCATTGAAAAACAATGGCATAACCAGCGATTTTGGTTACGGTATTTTCGATAAAAATAATAAAATTACCAAGCTTACCAATGAAGATTATAAAAAGCAGGAAAACAACCCTAAATATAGCCAAGTACTTTTCAAAGATGGGAAAGATAAACCGCTTTACACGCTATCTTTAGTGTTTCCACGCAAGGATGTTTCCCTCATCAAAAATAACCTTCCGATGCTTTTGGGAACTTTCCTTTCGTTGCTTACAATTTTAGGAATTTACATTACATCTATCAATTATATGATGCAGCAAAAACGTATTGCTGATGTGAAAACCGACTTCATTAATAATATGTCACATGAGTTTAAAACGCCTTTGGCAACAATTTCTGTGGCAACGGATTCCTTAGCCAATGATAAAATCGCCACCAATCCTGAAAAAGTAAAATACTACTCACAACTCATAAAGCAGGAAAATCTGCGGATGAAAAAACAGGTAGAAAATGTACTCAACATGTCGAAACTTGAACGTAATGAGGTACAGCTCTTCCTGAAAGAAACCAATATGAGACAGCTGATTCGTGATATCACCCAATCTTTCCAATTGATTGTAAATGAAAGAAACGGCTCGCTAATTCAGGAATTTAATGCTGATCGTTATATTGTGAAAGTGGATGAATTCCATATCTCGAATATGCTGGTAAACCTTTTGGATAATGCCAATAAATATTCGCCGGAAACACCAGAAATTAGTGTAAAAACCAAAAACGACGGACACTGGTATGTTATTGAAATTTCTGATAAAGGGATAGGAATGGATGCCATCAACAAAAACAAGATTTTTGAGAAATTCTTCCGTGAAGAAACCGGAAATATCCATAATGTAAAAGGTCAAGGACTTGGATTGTCTTATGTGAAAAAAATTATTGAGCTGCACAAAGGACAAATCAATGTAGAATCTACCAAAGGGAAAGGCTCTACATTTACGATTAAATTACCGATGGGTTGAAAACCTGAAACTTGAAACAAATAAAATAATAAACAAAAAGATATGAGCAACAGAATCTTATTAGTAGAAGACGACCAAAGTTTTGGAGCAGTGCTTAAGGATTATTTAACCATTAATAATTTTGAAGTAACGCTTGCAACAGATGGTGAGCAAGGTTTAAAAGAATTCACCGAAAATGAATTCGATATATGCATTTTTGACGTAATGATGCCGAAGAAAGACGGTTTCAGCTTGGCAGAAGACGTGAAGAAAATTGACAAGAACACTCCAATTATCTTCCTTACCGCAAGAAACATGCGTGAAGATATTCTGAAAGGCTATCAAATTGGAGCTGATGATTATATTACGAAACCTTTTGATACCGAATTGCTTCTTTACAAGATAAAGGCAATTCTCCAGCGCAGCACAACCCTTGAAAATGAAGAGCAGGAGCAATTTAAAATCAGTAATATTTTCTTCGACTCAATGTTGAGGCAGCTTCGTGTTGGTGATAATGAATATAAACTTTCACCAAAAGAAAATGAACTTCTAAAATTACTTTGCATCCACAGAAATGACTTTATGCCAAGAGATTTAGCACTAAGGAAAATCTGGAAAAAAGAGAATTACTTTACGGCAAGAAGTATGGATGTTTATATCGCCAAACTTCGTAAACTGTTGAAGGACGATGAAGGTTTAGAAATCATCAATGTACATGGTGAAGGTTTCAGGCTTCTCGTAAAGAATTAATATTAAATGTCATTCTGAACAAAGTGAAGAATCTCAATCAATAAATCCCGTTTCAAATACGGGATTTTTATTTTTACAATTTTACACCAAACTGTTCTTATCGGAATAATTGAGTTTAAAGAAAATGGCGGTCATAATTGAAAAAGCCAGTAAAGAACTGCCGCCATAGCTGAAATAAGGCAAAGGGATACCTACAGTTGGGAACAATCCCATTACCATACCCAAGTTAATAGCAAAGTGTATTAAAAGAATAGACGCAAAACAGTAGCCAAAAACACGATTAAATATGGTTTTCTGATTTTCAGCTAAAAAATAAATTCTCCCAATATAAATAGCATAGGCCAACACAAGAAGCACGCTGCCAAAAAATCCCCATTCTTCACCTACAGTGCAGAAAATGTAATCGGTTTCTTGCTCAGGCACAAATTTTCCCTGTGTTACAGAACCCTGCTGATAACCTTTGCCAAAAAAACCACCTGAACCAATAGCGGTTTTAGAATATAAAAGATTGTAACCTGATGTATCACGGAATGCCTTTTCTCCTTTGTAAAGAACTTCTATACGTTCACGCTGGTGTTTTGGTAGTTTTTCCAGAACTTTAGGGGTTGCTAATGCCAAACCACAAAGCATTCCTATCACTCCCACAATAGAAGCAATGGACAACACATTCCAAGAGATTCTTCCGTAGTTCATAAGAATCAGAATTCCTGCTATTGCCAAAATTCCGAAAACGACATACAAAGGATTTACAGCAATCGAAATTAAGAAAACTGCAGCCAAAATTCCCACAACTCCAAAAATCCATCCATTTAATCCTTCTCGGTAAAGTGCGATCACAAAAGCCCCAAATACCAATAATGAACCTACATCGGGAATGGCTAACACCACAACGGCAGGAATTCCAATAATAGCGAGTGAAGTCCAGAGTGGTTTTTTATAATTTAAATTAAAATCAGGTCCTGAAACATAGTTTGAAAGCATCAGTGCCGTTCCAATTTTTGCAAATTCAACCGGTTGCATCGTGAAGCCACCGAATTTGTACCAGTTTTTCTGTCCCAAAATTTCAGTTCCGAAAGGGAATAAACCAATAAGCAATAAAACCCCACCGATATAGAAAATACCTGAAAGGTTCTCGAAGAATTTAGAACGGGTAACGAATATGATAAAGCCTATAAATAAGGAAAGGATGAAGAAAATGAGTTGTTTTTTACCCAAACCTTCATCCACACTGTAGATATTGGCTACAGCGAAGAGGCAAATCAGAATATAAAGTCCGATACCGATTTTATCTAATCCTTGCGTCCACTTCATTGGTTGGGTTTTAGTTTTTGCTGTTTTTCCAGTTGTATTTTTTTCTTCAATGCTTCTCTCTGTTTTGCAGCCTGTCTTTCATTGAATCGCAATTTTAATGAATCTCTTTTGTAAATAAGGTTAGCACGTAATTCTTTGTTGGTAACAATTTTCAAACTGTCTTCTAATGAAATGATTCTTAAGGAGTCTTTGTCCGGTTCTTTGTATAATCCTTTACGTTTTAAGTCCGCAATCCATTGTCTGCGGTATTCGCCCATAAAACTGGAGTTAATCATTTTATTATAGAGGTGTTCCCGTTTTACCGTTCCGGTAAGATATTTTTCTGCAATTACAGCACTAGCAGGACCTGCCCAAGTTGCACCAAAACCGGCATGCTCCATTAAAGCAACCACTACAATTTTGGGTTTATCAGCCGGAGCAATCAGTACAAAAACCGAGTTGTCTTTACCCTGTGGAACTTGTGCCGTACCGGTTTTAGCAAGCATTGTAAAGTCGTTGGATTTTAATCCTCTTGCAGTTCCGGCCTGTACTACAGCGTTCATACCTCTCAAAACAGGTTCAAAATGTTTAGGATCAACCAAAACTTTATGTTTTACTTTAAATCTGGGATCCGGATTTGGTTTTCCGTCTATAGATTTTACAATATGAGGGGTGTAATAAAAACCTTTATTAGCAATAGCTGCAACACCATTTGCAAGTTGTAGCGGCGTAAGCATCACATCTCCCTGTCCCATACCATTGAAAACAGCTCCTGTTGCAAGGGCATCCCATTTTTTAGGATCGGCTTTGCTACCACTTGCTTTATAAATGGAAGCCATTCTTTTTTCATAAAATTCACCTGTTGGGATTCTTCCTTTCACACCTGCAGCGAGGTCATTATTGAGGAATTCTCCAAAACCGAAACTTTTCATAATCTTTACCCATTCATCTATACCTTTACTTGGGTTTCCAGGGTATTTGTTAATGATTGCGAGATAAGCGTAAGAAAAATAGCAGTTACTCGAAACCTGAATGGAAGGAATCAAAGGATCTGCACCACCGTGTCCTTTAATTCTTAAACCTCGATAATTGAAGCCGCCGCCACAAGGAAAAATAGTTTTTTCATCCATTACGCCCATTTGCATAGCAGCTAAGGCTGTAAACATTTTGAAGGTAGAACCAGGCATATGCGCAGACTGTATCGAACGGTCAAACATGGGCTGATTGAACTTGTCGCTTACGAGTTTGCTGATTTCTTTAGACTTGTTTGGACCGGTGAAAATATTCGGATCAATATCGGGTCCTGTTGCGAGCACTAATATTTCACCATTATTAGGATCTAGAGCTACAATTCCTCCACGTTTGTTAACCATCATTTCCTCAGCAATTCTCTGTAGGTCGTAATCGATGGTTAAAGTAATATCTTTTCCGGTGATGACATCTTTATCTAACTCACCATTTTTATAAGGTCCAACATTTCTTAATTTGATATCTTTTTGAATGTATTGAACGCCTTTTACGCCGCGAAGTTCTTTTTCGTAAGCTTTTTCAACGCCAGATTTTCCGATGTTGTCTCCCGGAAGGTAGTAGAGCGAATCTTTTTTTAGATCGTTATCATTAACTTCACTGGTATAGCCAAGCAAATTTCCGGAAGTATTAACTTCGTACTGACGTTGTGGCCTCTGTACAATACTGAATGCGGGATATTTGAAAATGATTTCCTGAATTCTGGCGACTTCTTCACGACTTAAATTTTTCATAAAAGTCATTGGCGTCACTTTAGAGTAGTACTTCTCCTTTTTTAAATTTTTAATCCTATTAATGAAATCTTGTTTGCTGATTTTCATTAAATTACAAAATCCAATGGTATCAAAATCAGGTTTTAGAAGAACCTGTGTGAAAGAAATCTCATAAGAAGGCATATTTCCCACCAGAATTTTCCCATTTCTATCGAATATAATTCCTCTTTGTGGAATGATGTATTCTGTTTTAATAGAAGTATTTGCAGCATTTAGTGCATATCTATCTGTAAACAGTTGTAAATAGGCAAGCCTTGCTATAAAGATTACAGCAAGTGCAGTAAGCGCAATTGAAATTTTAAAATATTGTGACTTCACACCTTTTGCTTGATTTTAAATGCCAAAGCATAAATCAAAATAAATACAAATGAAATTAAACTCGTTGCTAAAATATTGAAAAATACTTCAAAAAAACGGCTCAATTTGAAAAACTCGAGAAACTGTACCACCAATTGATGAAAGAAGATGCTCGAAAGTATAAATAATATAAATTGAGACCACTGTAACGACTGAAACGAGAAAAAATCTGTAGAGGTGTCGGTAGATGTTCTGAAAATTATGGTTCTGAAATAAGCAATGATAGTGGTTGCGAATGCATTGATTCCCCAAGTTCCAAGAAATGCATCTACTGCCAAACCAAGAAGAAAACTTAACCCAAGAAAAACAAATTTATTTCTAAAAAATGGATAAAACATTACAAAAACGGGGTAAAGCACAGGCGTGTATTTGCCAAAAAGCGTAATGCGGTTAAGCACAAAAATCTGCAGAGCCGTTAGCAATACAATCATTAAAATATCTGTGGCTATATTTCTACTAATCATCTCTCTCCATTGCTGCTTTTAGGGTGTCTTCTATTTTGCGTACTTCAGATTTCTTCAAGTTCTTTACAACATATATTTTGCTAATGTTGCCCATTGTTTCACTTAATTCAACAGAAATATCCCAGAATCCTGTTTTGCTGTCTACTTCATAACCTGCAACGCGTCCAATCATAATTCCTTGAGGGAAAATGGCTGATTTACCATCAGTTATTACAGTGTCGCCAACTTTTAGCGGAACGTACTTTGGTACATCAGAAAGATGCATCAGTCTGGAGTTTTCACCTCGCCAAGTCAAAGTTCCAAAATATCCGGAATTCTTTAACGCAGCATTAATTTTAATTTTGTTGGTGCTTAAAACTGATTGCACTAATGCATAATTGTTGGTAGTATTCACTACAATTCCTGCAATACCTTTTGGTGCAATAACTCCCATTTTAGGACCTACGCCTTGCAGTCTTCCTCGGTTTATGGTGAAATAATTGTCTTTTCGATTGATGCTGTTATACACAATCTCACCATCAACGAACGTATAGATTTGTCCGCCACCAATAGTGTCGTGAACTTTTCTGAAAACCGGATTTTTACCAGTCTGTTTGCCATAAAGTTGCTCCATAAGCTGCTTGTTTTGTGCTACAAGCTGCTCATTAGTTTGCTTAAGCTTCAAGTAAGAAGTTCCTTCATCAATATATCCCGAAACGGTAGAGTTGAAAGCAGCGGTTTGACCTGCAATCCAACTCTGTTGCATAGAGTTTCTGCTGAAAATCAATACAAGAGCAACGATTTGCAAGAATATAAAGAAGACGAATAAGCCGTTCTTCGAAAATAATCTCAACAAAAACCCCATCCCAAAAAAGCCGTAAAAGTTATTATTATCTGATTAGGAAATTGAATTTATCCATATTTTTAAGAGCAATTCCGGTACCACGTACCACTGCTCTCAAAGGATCTTCTGCTACGAAAACCGGTAATCCCGTTTTCTTATGAAGTCTATCTGCCAAACCTCTCAACAAAGCACCGCCACCAGCAAGATAAATACCAGTCTTATAAATATCTGCAGCAAGTTCAGGAGGAGTAAGTGAAAGAGTTTCCATTACAGCATCCTCAATTCTGATGATTGATTTGTCAAGAGCTCTTGCGATTTCCTTATAACCTACCATAATTTCTTTAGGTTTTCCTGTAATCAAGTCACGTCCTTGTACCGGAATATCTTCAATATCAACATCCAGTTCTTCAACAGCAGAGCCAACTTCAATTTTTACTCTTTCGGCAGTTCTTTCACCGATATAAAGATTGTGATGCGTTCTTAAATAATAAGCAATATCACTAGTGAAAACGTCTCCTGCAATTTTTACAGATTTATCACAAACAATTCCGCCAAGTGCTACCACGGCAATCTCTGTTGTACCACCACCTATATCGATAATCATATTTCCTTCAGGCTTCTGAACGTCGATGCCAACACCAATTGCGGCTGCCATTGGTTCATAAATAAGTCTTACTTCTTTCGCGTTTACTTTCTGTGCAGAGTCACGAACCGCTCTTTTTTCAACTTCGGTAATTCCTGAAGGAATGCATATAACGATTCTTAATGCAGGCTGTATTAATTTACCTTTAATCCCGGGAATTTTTTTAATAAATTCCTTAATCATATGCTCCGAAGCGTGGAAGTCTGCAATAACTCCATCTTTCAATGGACGAATGGTGCGGATGTCTTCGTGCGTTTTTCCCTGCATATGTTTTGCCTGCTCTCCTACTGCAATTGGCTTACCTGTGGTACGCTCTATTGCTACAATAGAAGGTTGGTCAATTACAATCTTATTGTTATGTATAATCAGTGTGTTAGCTGTTCCGAGGTCAATCGCAATTTCTTGCGTGAACATATCAAATAAACCCATTCTTTCTTCAAAATTATTAAGTGTACAAAGATATAAATTTAGAACTATTCTAAAAATTGATAATGAGAATATTTGGTTAAAATTTTATTAAAATTTATCCCTATAAAATTGTTATTCTCGATAAATTGTTTGTGATTTGATAGGGGAGAACTATGACATTCATCATAGTAGATTATAATAAAAAGTTTAAATTTGCAGTCGTTTATTTATGCCACAAAACTCCAACATACATCAAACATCAAATTTTGCCGTTCTTAGTGTCAGCTTTGAGAAAGCTGATGCGGAAACACGCGGCAAATTCACATTTTTTGATGAGCATGTGAAAAATTTTGTGAACCGCATCCATCAAGAAAAACTGGGAGATGCTTTTGTGGTTTCTACATGCAACCGCACTGAAATATATACTACCACCCCCAATTATCTTCTAATAGCAGAAGAATATTGCAAAGAAGTTGGTGTGAGCCTTATGGATTTTATGCAGTATGCTAATATCCTTAAGAGGGAAGACGCTCTAAATCATCTTTTTAGGGTTGCCGGTGGTCTTGAAAGCCAGATTATTGGAGATTTTGAAATTATCGGACAGATTAAAAATGCCTACAACCGTTTCAAAAGGGAAAAGAAAAACTCTAATCCTTATATGGAAAGGGCTATTAATTCTGCTATTCAGATTTCAAAAAAAATCAAAAATGAAACAGGGATTTCAAATGGTGCAGCTTCTGTTTCTTATGCAGCAGTGCATTATATTTTGAACTCCCAAAAGCAACTTTCTGATAAAAACATTCTTCTTCTTGGTGTTGGTGAAATTGGACAAAACACGGTAGAAAACCTCGTAAAGCATATTTATAAACCAAAGGTTAAGATCGCCAATAGAACCACAGAAATTGCAGAAAAAATTGCTCAGAAATACAGCATTCCGCATATTGAATTTGATGATTTTCAAAAAGAGCTAGACGAAACTGATATTTTAATAGTAGCAACAGGTGCCACAAAACCGATTGTGAAAAGTGAACACTTCAATGGGAAGAAAGAAATGTTGGTTATAGACCTTTCTATCCCCAACAATGTGGAGAAAACAGTAGGTGAGATAAAGCATATAGAATTGGTAGATGTGGATATGCTTTCTGCACATATCAGCGCAACAATGGAGCAGCGCAGAAAAGAAATTCCTAAAGCCGAAGAAATTATCAAAGAAATGACGAAAGATTTTGCAGAATGGGAAAAAAAGAGAAAGTTTGCTCCGAATATCCATCATTTTAAAGCGATTCTTAAAAATATGGAACGCAACGAAATGCACAATATTCACAAAAAGCATAAGTATGTAGATATTGATGATATGGTACTTTCAGATAAGTTGATTCAGAAAATCACCAACCGTTTTGCAAAATACATCATCGATAATCCTATGAGAGCCGAGGAAATCAGCAAACTGATGCACGAGATTTTAGTGGAACAGCCAAACAGAGAATTCAATGAAAAACATTAGAATCGGAACCCGAAATTCACCACTTGCAATGTGGCAGGCAGAATTGGTTGCTGCGAAACTTCAGGATTTAGGGCATAAAACAGAAATTGTTCCTATTGTTTCTTCGGGTGACAAACAACTCAATCAGCCTCTTTATGCTATGGGAATTACAGGTATTTTTACCCGTGATTTGGATGTCGCGCTTCTAAATAAAGACATTGATATTGCAGTGCATTCATTGAAAGATGTGCCTACGCAACTTCCTGAAAATGTGGAGTTAATCGCTTATCTTGAAAGAGATTTTCCGCAGGATATTTTGGTAAGAAGTTCGGCAGCAAAACATAAAGATTTAAAGGATTTAAAAATTGCAACCAGCAGTTTAAGACGCCGCGCCTTTTGGCTGAAGCAATTCCCGCATAGTGAATTTACGGATATTAGAGGAAACGTTCAAACGCGCCTCAAAAAACTTGAAGACGGCATCGCTGATGCTACTATGTTTTCAAAAGCCGGAATTGAAAGGCTGAGATTGCCTGTGGATTATGAAGACCTTCCTATGATGATTTCTGCACCATCACAAGGTGTAGTTGTAGTTGCCGGACATTCTGAAAATTTTGACATTAATGAAGTTGTAAAAAACATCAATCATACAGAAACACAAATTTGTGTGGAAATTGAGCGCCAATTTTTGCAAACTTTAGAAGGAGGATGTACAGCACCTATTGGAGCTTTCGCTGAGATAGAAGGCAACCAGATCCGTTTTATCGGAAGGCTTTGTTCCTTAGATGGGAAAGATTGTATAGAAACTGACGAAATTTTCGAACTTGATGAAACTAAAAATTTCGGTAAAGAAATTGCCGAGAAGATTCTGGAAAGCGGAGGTAAGGAATTAATGAGTGAAATAAAGAAAAGCTTATAGTGGAAAACATTCTGTTTACAAAAAGGAATATTGATAAAAAACTGGTTTCTAAATATCTTGGAAATCAGTTTTTATATGACTTTATTGATGTAATCAGAATCAAGCCCTTGGCTGTAGAACCTTTTGATTTGAAGGACAAATCTATAATTTTCACCAGTGTAAACGGTGTAGAATCCTTTTTTGAAAATGGCTTTAAACCCAATGAAAAATTTACAGACCATAATTTCAACAAAATTTATTGTGTTGGCTTAAAAACCAAGAACACAATAAGAAAGTATGGTTTCGGTACTTATAAGGTTAAAAAACATGCCGATGATTTATCAAAATTCATCATTCAGAATTCGCAGGGGGAAAGATTTCTGCATTTCTGTGGTAATTTAGCTTTGGATGTTTTGGACAGGGCTCTACCACTACAAAACATTTACTATAAAAAAGTAGAGGTTTATGAAACTGAACTTATCTATCCTGTTGTAAATAAGGATTTCAATGCAATTGTGTTCTTCAGTCCAAGTGGTGTGAGAAGCTTCATTAAAAACAATTCTTTAGAAGGAAAAAAAATATTTTCTATTGGACTTACCACGGAAAAGGAACTCAAAAAATTCACAAAACAAAATATATATACCAGTAATGAAAGCAATCTGGATGATTTGATGCAGGTTATCGTTCGGGAACTTTCTAAAAAATAAAATTATGGTTAAAAACGATTTATACTTAAGGGCATTACGTGGTGAAATTGTAGAAAGACCACCGGTTTGGATGATGAGACAGGCAGGAAGATATCTGCCGGAGTTTATCGCGCTTCGTAATCAATATGATTTTTTCACAAGATGCCAAACTCCGGAACTTGCTTCGGAAATTACGGTGCAGCCCATTCGTAGATTTCCATTGGATGCCGCGATTCTTTTTTCAGATATTCTGGTAGTTCCACAAGCGATGGGAATTGATTTTAAAATGAAAGAATCGGTGGGACCTTGGCTTGATAAACCAATCAGAACTACAGATGAGGTACACGCTGTGCAGGTTCCTGATGTGGATGATACTTTGGGATATGTTTTCGATGCTATCGAAATGACACTTGAGAAACTGGATAATGAAATTCCACTCATTGGATTTGCGGGATCACCTTGGACAATTCTTTGCTATTGTGTTGAAGGTAAAGGAAGTAAAGCGTTTGATATTGCAAAATCTTTTTGCTTTACCAATCCTGAAGCCGCACACTTATTATTACAGAAAATAACGGACACTACTATTGCTTATTTGAAAAGAAAAGTTGAAAAGGGGGTTTCCGCTGTACAAATTTTCGATTCTTGGGGCGGAATGTTGTCTCCGGAAGATTATCAGCAGTTTTCTTGGCAATACATCAACCAAATTGTAGATGCATTAAGTGAAAAGACTCACGTGATTGTTTTTGGTAAAGGTTGTTGGTTTGCATTGGAAGACATGACGAAATCGAAAGCATCAGCTCTTGGTGTAGATTGGACGGTTTCTCCTGAAATTGCCAGAAAACTCACCAATAATTCTATCACATTGCAAGGAAATTTCGATCCGGCACGTTTGCATTCTTCTCCTGAAGTCATCAAAAAAATGGTCAATGAAATGATCAACCGTTTTGGTAAAGACCAATATATTTCTAACCTTGGCCACGGAATTTTGCCAAACATACCGGTTGAAAATGCTGAAGCTTTTATCCACGCTGTTGTTGATTGGAAACCAAATTAGAACAAATTCATTATACTTAAAAATCCACAGATTTCTGTGGATTTTTTTATTGTTGAACTTCTGTTGAAGGACTTAATGTTTCTTCTTTTTTAGGCTTTTCTTCTGTTTTTTTCTTTTTGGCAGCTTCTTCAGCCTTCTTTTTTTCCGCTTCCTTCTTTTTAGTGTCCTCGTCGAGTTTTGCTTTTTCTTTTTTTTCTGCTTCTTCTTTTTTCAATTTAGCAACCAACTTTGCATCTTCCATTTTTGCCACAGCTGCCGAATCTACAATGACACGGTTCATAATAACATTTCCCGGGTTTGCTCCGGGAGCGAAAGAGTCAATTGCAGTAGTATCATAAGGCAAACTATTACTTTCTACAGCAGAATTTTCAACCAAAACTTCCTCTTTTTTAGAACAGGATGCCGTAAATAGTAGGATGGATAGGATTGAGATTATTTTTTTCATTTTGCTTAAATTTTGCTTTGAGGAAATTTTTTCAAACTTTAGGTTGGGAAAAGAAAATTCCGATATAATAATAAGTCTTAATCTTTAATTTTAATAATCAAAAGTAGCAATAACGGGGTAATGATCCGATATTTTCACGCTGCGGTCTACTTTGTAAGAAACAGGTTTTATTTCATTAGAAACAAAAATATAATCAATCCTTATCGGAAATTTATAATCGTGAAAACTTGTAGCACTGCCAATTCCAACCTCTACAAATGAATCTTTTAAACCTTCTGCAAGATGATAATATTCCCAAGAATTAGGAACGGAATTGAAATCTCCTGCTAAAATCACAGGGTAGGGAGAGTTGTCTACAGCCTTGCGAATCAATCTTACCTGATCTTGATGGTCTTTAAAAGTCGGAACCAGCCTGACAATTAACTTTTTAGCCTTTTCTTTGTTCACATCTGCATTATTCGTTGGTTTCACCATTGATTTTTCTAGCTGAAAAGGTTGCAGATAAACGTTAATGACACGTATAATTTTACCATTAACATCAATATCAGCATAAAAAGAGTAAGCGTTGGAGCCGTTGGTAATGAGTTTTTCTTGTTTAAGAATTTTGTGTTTGGTTTTTAAACCAATGATATCTTTTTGTATATAGCCTTCTTCGTTTTCGCTTTCAAATTTATTTTCTTGAAGTAATACAATATCGGCGTTTTGATTGTGGATGTAATCCTTCACACTACTTTCAGTGTCATCTGAAGCGTACTCGCCGTTTTTTGAATTAAAAGACACCACTTTTAAACTTCCAGTTTTACCGGAATTTGGTGAGTAATTAATCCATCGTCTTACCGGATTGAAAAATATTAGGGAAATGATAAGAAATACAATGGCTCTTTTCTTCCAAGTAAAAATCCAGAATAAGGTCAGGAAAAAATGTAAAATCATCAGCACCGGAAATGCTAATGAAAGCAAATTTATGTATCCGAAAACTTTTGGTGGTACAAAAGCGTTAAGTAATGTTCCGCAAAGCAGCGCAACAATAACAATGTGAATAATGAGAAAAACCGCTCTAATTAACGCCATCTTTGGATATGTTTCTTTCGGAAATATAACGCCATTAAAAATCCTACGATTGCACCTCCAATGTGTGCGAAATGTGCGATACTTCCCATTTGTCCACTAAATCCAAGATATAAAGAAACCAAAATAATGATTGGTAAAAGATATTTGGCTTTTATAGGAAACGGAATAAATAAAAACATCAGTTTGGCATCCGGAAACATGGTAGAAAAGGCCGCAACCACACCAAAAATTGCTCCGGAAGCTCCAAGCATTGGACTTCTTAATGCTCCAAAAAGCTCTTGTGATAGTGCAACAGCCTGTTTTGAATTGGCTGAAATTGATAGATCACCATTATAATTTAATTCCGATTTTCTAAAGATTTCGGCAACATTGACACCTAAATTTGAAAGTTCTGTTGTGAGTTGATTAATCTGATAAAAATTCCAGACATTAAAAAGTAAAAACGCTCCAAGTCCACTTAAAAAATATAATAAAAGGAATTTTCTCCCGCCTAAAACTTGCTCCAAAACCGGCCCAAAACTCCACAATGTAAACATGTTGAAAAGGATGTGTGTTATCCCAACGCCTTGTTCCATTGGTGCATGCATAAACATATGTGTAATAACCTGCCAAGATTTGAAGTTGGGTGAAAAAGGATAAAATGCAGAAAGAATTTCATACAACTTTCCATTCAAAAGAAAATTAGAGGCTAAATAAAACAAAACATTCAAAATGATGATGTTTTTGGTTACAGGTGTTATATTTTTGAACATATTTTTCGATTATTTAACCATCTTGATGGCTTCAGGGTTAAAATTTATTTTTCAGCTCTTCCAAAGGTAGCTCAATAAAACATTTCTTACCGTTGGGTGTGTAATTTGGGAAACCTAGTTTGGTATATTCTTTTATCAACTCTTCCACTTCGTATTTATAAATAAAATCAAAACGGGATTTCGATTGCAGTTTATTCCACTGGTATTCGTAATAATTCATAAAATCATCTTCCGTTCTGTACTCTAGTATTTCAAAAATATTTTCTAGAAATTTGATGACCTGTGTATCTTTCAAGCCTTCGGGAACGGCATCAATTCTCAAAACATTATCGTGCGCAATCTTCATATCAAAACCAAGACCAGGCATAAATTTTTTGATGGATTTGTATTTGTTTTTCTCAATTTCATTCATATGAAACTCCAAAGAAAATAGCAGAGATTGGCTTTCGCTACTGCGTTTTTTACCTTTATTGCGTTCGGTTACTACAATGCGGTGTATCCTTCCCAAATCTAGCATTAAGGTTTTGTCGCCTTTGTTGAAAAGCCAGTAACCATTAGGCAATCGCATCAAATCTTCATCAAACTCTTCATCTTCAAAAAGATTAATTTTTGAGGGTTCCGCAGAAATATTATGATCGTACATTTCCTCCAAATTCACAATTTCTGTAGTAGAGGGAGAGTGTTCTTCTTTAAAAGGATTAAAATCACGGCTCACAGAAATAGAGCCATGATTGATATTCATTGCACTTCCCGAAGGTTGCGGTTTAAAAAAATCATCCATTTGTGGATCACGATCAAAATCCAGACTTGGAGCAATGTTGTAAATCCCTAAAGCTTTTTTTATGGTAGAACGCACCAATGCGAAAATCAGATTTTCGTCCTCAAATTTTACTTCCGTTTTTTGAGGATGAATGTTGACATCAATTTTTTCGGGTTCAATTTCCAGAAAAAGAAAAAATGAAGGCAAATATCCTGGCAGCAAAAGCCCTTCAAATGCTTCCTGAACTGCGCGATTAAGGTATGGACTTTTAAAAAAACGGTTGTTCACGAAGAAAAATTGTTCACCACGAACTTTTTTAGCGCCTTCGGGTTTTGCAACATAACCATGGAGTTTAATCCAATCTAAATCTTCTTTTATCGGGATGAGAAGTGGCTGGAGTTTACGCCCAAAAATTTCCACCACTCGATGCATGGGTGTTCCTTTCCTTAAACGGAAAATGATATCGTCGTTGTGAAATAAATCGAACTCTATATCTGGATGAGCTAGAGCCACTCGCTGAAACTCATCAATAATATGACGAAACTCTACATTGTTGTTTTTTAAAAACTTACGTCTCGCAGGGACATTGTAAAAAAGATTTTTTACCGAAAAATTAGAACCTTCTGCCGTTTGCACCGGCTCCTGAAACTGCAATCCTCCGCCTTCAATATAAATATTGGTGCCGGCAACGGCACCTTGCTTTTTAGTTTTTAGTTCTACTTGGGCTACTGCAGCGATAGAAGCCAATGCCTCTCCCCGAAATCCTTTTGATGAAATTTTAAAAATATCGTCAGTGGTTCTTATTTTAGAAGTGGCATGTCTTTCAAAAGCCATTCTCGCATCGGTTTCCGACATTCCTAAGCCGTTATCTACCACTTGTACAAGATTTTTTCCTGCATCGCGTACAATCAGTTCCACTTTTGTCGCTTGCGCATCAATAGCATTTTCCAAGAGCTCCTTTACGATAGAAGCTGGTCTTTGCACCACTTCACCAGCCGCAATTTGGTTGGCAACGTGATCCGGTAAAAGCTGTATGATGTCTGACATTTTTAAGGGGAATTAGCAAGCAAAAATAACGATTACAATCGGGAATAAAAATTTTTTTTAGGAGCCGGGAACCTGCTTTTCATTTCAATCTTTTGCTTTTTCCTTATATGAAAGAAAAGCAAAAGGATTTCCATTGCAATCAGGGCTATATTTGACTCTCAACAGAAGTTTGGATGATTCATAATAATTATGTTTCCGAAAAGCGTTAATAAATTATTAGATTTGTTCGCTTACATAAAATAAACAAACCCATTCCTAAAAGCAAAAACGCTGCTAATCTATGATTAACAGCGTTTTGTGTACCCCAGACGGGACTTGAACCCGTACGTCCTTGCGGACACAGGATTTTAAGTCCTGCGTGTCTACCAATTCCACCACCAGGGCGAAGTAGAAATTGAGCGAAAAACGGGACTCGAACCCGCGACCCCAACCTTGGCAAGGTTGTGCTCTACCAGCTGAGCTATTTTCGCAAAAAAAATTTCTAAAATTTGATTTTAGAAATTTTACAAAAGTGCGGATGAAGGGACTCGAACCCCCACGCCTCACGGCACCAGATCCTAAGTCTGGCGTGGCTACCAATTACACCACATCCGCATTGTATAAGAACTTCTCTTCTTTTTTGTGAGTGCAAATATATAGTTTTTTTACTTTTAAAAACAAATTTTTCGCAAAAATATTTTTTAAGAATTAAAGGTGATGAATTTTCGGTAATTCATTTGGTTTTTGCTATTTTTACATTCTTAAGTTTTTAGATATATGGAATTACAAGGCACAGTAAAGAAACTCTTTGAAACCCAAACGTTTGCTAGTGGTTTTCAGAAAAGGGAAATGATATTATTAACGCAGGAACAATATCCGCAACCAATTAGCATCGAATTTTTATCAGAAAAAATTTCTTTGTTGGATAACGTTTCAGAAGGTGAGGAAGTAAAAGTAGGCATCAACATTCGAGGTAGAGAATGGACTTCACCACAAGGTGAAACCAAATATTTTAATTCAATTACCGGTTGGAGATTGGAGAAGGTTTCTGGAGGCAACAATTTTAATGAGCCAACACAAGCGCAACCTGCAGCAAATACTTCTCCAACTCCGGCTACTGAAAATCCTTTTGCTGATGATGAAGATGATGATTTACCATTTTAAGCAACAAATCAAAAATAAATAATTATCCTACTTTTACAGTAGGATTTTTTTATGGTACAGTTAAGCGAAAACGAAATTTTTTTTCCCGATCCTGCAAGTTATCATCCCTTGTCAGGATTAATGGCGTATGGAGGTGATTTATCTACAGAAAGAATTTGGATGGCTTATCAACTCGGGATGTTTCCTTGGTATAATCCAGGTGAAGAGATTTTGTGGTGGTGTCCTGATCCAAGATTTGTGCTTTTTCCTGAAGAGTTAAAAATATCAAAATCAATGAATAAAATTTTCAGAGATCATGTTTTTACATTTTCTGAAAATCAATGTTTTGAAACGGTGATGAGAGCATGTATGGATGTACCAAGAAAAGACCAGGATGGAACTTGGATTTCTGAAGAGTTGATATCATCTTTTGTAAAGCTACATCAGGAAGGCAAGGCTAAAAGTATTGAAGTTTGGAAAGATGGTGTTTTGGTTGGTGGATTTTATGGTGTGGTGGTGAATAAAGTTTTCTGTGGCGAAAGTATGTTCTCAAAAGTGAGCAATGCTTCTAAAGCAGGCTTTATTCACTTTGTAGAAAAATATAAAACTGATTTTGAGTTGATCGACTGTCAAATTCATTCAGAACACCTTGAAAGTTTGGGCTCCAGAATGATACCGAAAATGGAATATTTAGAAGTACTTTATACCAAATAAAAAGACCGCAATTTGCGGTCTTTTTTATAAATCTAAATGAGCTTTTATTTAGCACCAGATATTTTCACATTATCTACTTCCCAAGTAGCAGCTGCAGAGGTTGTAGAAGTGTACTTGAAGCCAATAAATATTTTCTTACCTGCATAAGCAGCAAGGTCAATATTTCCTGAGTTCGCCCAACCATATGCAGTATCATCATTATCTAAATTAGGACTTAGCTTAACCCATGTTGTTGTAGCAGGATTACCGGTATAGTTTTCAGTAATGTAAGCTTCTAAATCATTACCTGCAAATCTCTTATCATTATCAAAAGACAAGAAATACTTGTTATAGCCTGTCAGTTCTGTAGAAGTTTTGCTTATCAGCCAGTCTTCATTTACAAAGTTACTACCTTGGTAACCACTCATTACTGCAAAAGTATTGCCCGAGATTGTTTGTGTTCTCCATCCCTGGGTTCCTGTTATACTTACTGCATTCCATTTAGTGAGATCCGCGAAAGCATCTTCAAACAGAGATGTGAATTTCAATTTTGGAGGCAATGTTCCATCACATCTTGGATTATCAAGATCAATATCTCTCAATTTTGTAATTCTTAATTGATAAGTTCCTTTAAAAGCTTGTACAACGGCATAAACATCTCCTTTTCCTGTGTCCATTTGTACGTTGTTGGCCAATAGAGGTTCGTCTCTGGTTCCAAAATCTGCACGACCATTAGTTCTTAAGGTAATTTTGCTACCGTTGCAATCTTCCAATGTTCTGTTGGTTTCAGAAGTACCATCCGCATAGTTTTTCCACAAATCTAAATTGCTAACCTGTAAATCTTTGATTTTAATCCATCTTCCAACATCATTTGTGGTAAGACTTTTAATCGTTCTTTCTGTGGCAGTAACATTAGTGATAGGGGTGTCGTTTGCAAAGAACTGTTTGTAAACATTAACGAGTTCTACTTGTCCTACTCTTCCGTTAAAAAGGCCACCTAGTTGAATCTCGCCATCGTTATCACCAACATATAAATTTTTAAGGTTTACGGTAAGCATTCTACCAACTTGGAATCTCTTATCCAGATAAAGATCAACCATATTGATATTAATTCTTATACCGCCTGTAGCATCTTCTACATAAAGATACTTGTAAAGGTTTCCTGTTTCATCGTTTGCGATAACTTTAGCGGTAAGAGTAGCGTTTTGCGTAATCAAGGTTGGATTAGTGGTGGAGTTGTAAAGTGCTTTTACTTGCGCCACATTCATTTTTGTTGCTGTAGGATCTGCAACACAAGAAGCTACATTCCCGTCCTTTCTTGGTCCATTCATTTCCAAGTCAGTATCCCTTACAATATAGAGTTGATAGGTGGTTCTGAATTTGCTTAAGATACCAACGAATTTGCCGTTACCGGAAGGTAAGTTTTTGCTGGCGAAAGTTGCATAACCACTATTTCTGACGATTCTTGTTGTTGTGTATCTCTTTGAGGAAATATTCCATCCTTCTCCCAAAGTTCTGTCTACGGTTTGTCCATCCGGAGCGTACTGCATACATAGATTATTTTCTATAAATTCGGTATTGTTTACCTGAATTAATGCGCCAACCAAAGCATCATTGAAACCTGCTAAAGTCATAACTCTAGGAACAATAGTAGCTCTTTCAGTACAAGATTTTACAAAATTAGTAGGCAACAATTTTTCAGGAATTCTACCGAAAACGCCATTATCGCTCATTGCGCCTAATTGTACAAAATCTCCATATGTTCCCATAGCAAGACCTTTCAGTTTTATATAAACTTTTGCTCCCTGTGGGAAATTATTATATGTACTAACCGCATCTACACTTACGACTAAACCTTGTGTTGGATTTTCAGGTTTATCTTGAATATAGATGTATTTATAAATGTTGCCCGTTTCATCAGATGAAGAAACGTACCCTTCTACAATATCATCAGTTGTAATCGTTACGTTTTGTGGCATTGCCTTTAGTTCAGCCAAAGTTTTTGTGGCTTTCAGATCGCCACACTGATAGGTAGACAGGTCTGGCGTGTCGTACTTATCATCGTGCACACAACTTGTTACCAGTAATGCTGAAAAGATTACCAGAAAAAATTTTATGTATGAATTTAAAAATTTCATTTTTTTAAATATTTAAATATTAAAATCTTAAGTAAACGTTTGTGAAGAATGTTGTGCCTCTGTCATACCAAAGTTTTGGTCCAAATAATGGTATTTCTCTTTGGCTTTCAATAAAGGATTCACGGAAATTTGATTTTCTTCCCTGTTCAAACCCTCCTGTTACATAGTCTCTGTTATTTAGGATATTATTAACACTAAGGCTAATTCCCATTCTGTATTTTCCAAATTGGAATGATTTGCCTGCATTAGCATTAAGCATAAACTGATCATCGAATTTGGTTTGTTTCAATAAGGCTGCAACGTTTTCTGAAGTAGCAGCTGGAATTGCAACACCCGTTTGGGAATCAGTAAACGCTGTGTAATTGTCACCTGTTAAAGGGTTTGTATAGAATCCGGTAGTTCTGTTAAGTACCGAAAAATCAAGATATTGATCTGCAAGATAGTTTGCAGATGCTCCAAACCACCAAAATTTCGGGCTGTTGTATCTAAATCCTAAAGATGCAGCTTTCTGCGGAGTTCCTGCAATTTTATAACCTTTTATGTTGGCTTTTCCTAAGCTTTCGTAACCTCTTGCATATCTGTCCGAATCGATACTTACGTAAACATTCGGATTGTTTTGCACGGTATAATCTCCATAGCTTCCTACGGCAATAATGTTCAGAGTAGGTGAAATTTTCAAATCAGCACCAAGTTCAACACCTTTATATCTTTTGCTCATTCCTGAAAGGATTTCCGCAACGAACGCATCGTTTGAGGTAACGGTGTTGCCCAACTGAAGACCTTCAGCAAAATATCTTGAAATCTCCGTTGCATTGCTTACATCTGTTAAATATCCGGATAATCTTAACTTAAGAATCTGACCTCTTAAAATGTAACTCAACTCATTTGAATTAATGATTTGATTGTCAAGACCAGGAGTTACAAAATCATTAACTCTCGGGTTGATGAAAATCTCGTTAAGCGTTGGTGCAAGACTGAATAAAGTTCCGTTGTAAACAATAAAGTTTTTCCCATTAATTTTATAGGTTACTCTTGCTTTGATACCGGCATCATAGGCATTATAAATGGCACTTCTTCCTTTAGAATTATCTTGATAGAAGTGGTTTCTGAAGTGTCCGTTTCTTTGCGATTGAGAAAAACCACCAACCACTGAAGCCATAACATTCCATTTTGTTAAATCTACTTCAGTAGAAGCGTTGAAGGTATAGCTGTCTCTGAATAAATCATAAGAATATTGGGTTCTGTCTCCTTCGTAAACTTTGGTATTAGGATTATCTACATCATAGCTTTGATCTCCGCCAAAAGCATCCTGATTATTAGCATACTGTGCTCCCAATAAATCTTTTAGGTTTCTGAAGTTGTCAGATTTTAATTTCTGTAGATTGAAGTTAAGATTCAATTTCCAGTTATCACTAAATTTAGTATCGAAGTGTGAAACATAATTAAAGGTCTTATCCTTATTTACATCTTCAACAATTGTATATCTTGCGCCAATATCATAATTTTCTTTGTTGGCAGAGTAAAGGTCAAACCAATTGATTTGGCTTTTAGCGATAAATTCATCTTCTGTTACCAAACCATAACTTGGCAATTTTCTATAATAGGTAGGGTTTGGGTCTGCAGAGTGAAACAAGTCTAACCTACTTCTTCCATCTCTACCAATTTGATAGGAGAAAGTATTGTTCCAGTTGGAAGATTTACCAATTTTATTATAAAACTGTAGCATTGTAATAGGCTCTACAGTTCTTCTAATTCTTGAATTTCTTTTTTCACCATCTTGCCATCCCCAGTATGAATTATAGTTTTTACCCATAATATCATAGGCCTCTTGTGTATTTGGGCTGTTTGATGCTCTGTAAGTTGGAGCAGCAAAAGAGGTTAAATTGATTGAAAATCTATCGCTAAATTTTTTCTCAACAGAAATAAATCCTGCATATGAGTCTTGATAAGTCCCTTCAATTACTCCTTCATCTGCCCATCTTCTGCTTCCTGAAAGCGTAAGAGCCCATCCACTTGGTGTCATACCTGTAGAGTAAGTTGCCATAGCTCTGTGTCTGTAGCTTCTGTTGGTGAATGAGTAAGCCAATGAGGTTCCTTTTCTGTAGTTGGAGGCTCTGGTGTTATAATAAACCAAGCCACCTAAATTTCCGAATGCATATTCAGAAGGAGCAATATTATCGATGTTTTCCTGCGGGTATCTTGTAACATCATTTAATCCTCCCCAGTTACTGAAATCAACACGGCCATCATCATTTTTCGACATGGAAACTCCATTGAATAAAACATCCTCATATCTATTATCCACACCTCTTGGTCTGAACCAATATGCTCCAAGTTCGAAAGCAGCTGCATTCTGGAAGGCATCTCTTCCGGAACTCAATAAACCAACAGTAGGCTGCATTGAGCTGCCATCATCATCTGCTGCCGCATCATCTATAACGATAACACCCAAATCAGAGGTGGTTGCAGCAGGAACTAGGCTTATAACACCTAAATCTTTTCTTTTTTCGTTGGCAGTAACGGTGAAATCTACAGTTTTAGTTTCTAAACCACCTTTGGAAACAATAATTTGATATTGTCCCGGTTGTAGGTTTACAAATTGAAAATATCCGATTTTATCTGCCGTAACATCATCGGATGACTGTACTAAATCTACTTCTGCTCTTTCCACCGGGTTTCCTTGTGCGTCTTTCACGTATGCATAAACCGTAGTTTGAGCATAGTAAAAAGAAGCTGGAAGCAATGTGAAAAGTGAGATTAGTGATAATTTTTTTATCATGATTTAAAAAATTGTATTTCAGTTTTTTACTTACTAAAATGTTGGGATGCAAATTTACTAATTTTTAAAGTAATTACTCTGTATTTAAACTTTATATTTTATGTAATTATTATGTTAAATATTATTAACCTGATTTAATTTTCTTGTAATTATCTAATCTAACCTACAGATTGTTTAAATTTGCAACTACAATTATTAATAATGAAAAAATTATTTATTTTTATTACACTTTTAAGCTTCGGTTTTGTTTTCTCTCAAAAGCAGGTGCAGAGGGCAACAGTAGCTTTTTTAAACGTAGAAAACGTATGGGATACTATAGCTTCCGCCGATTATATCGATGGGACGCTACCAATAAACCATCCAAAATTTCACCGCAGTGTACCAATTGATTCTTTGAAATATCTTCCTGTAACAGAAGATTATAAAGGTGTGTGGAGCGACTCTCTTCTAATTGGTAAGAAAGTCATTCGTCACCAAATTTTAGCAGATGAATTTACGCCTAAAAGTGCCAAAAATTACAATACTAAAGTCTTTAACCATAAACTTAACAATGTTACTAAAGTAATTTCCGAGCTGGGTAGACAATACACGAACAACGCACCGGTAATTTTAGGACTTATTGAGGTAGAAAACCGTCAGGTTGTAGAAGCTATTGTGAAACATCCAACCCTTGCTAAATACGATTATGGCATTATCCATTATAACTCTTATGATGCAAGAGGAATTGACGTGGCTATCATTTACCAGAAAAAAAGATTTATCCCAACAGCAACTTATAAAAAAGAAGTTGTGAACTTTGATGATGAAGGGAAAAGATCTTACACGCGTGATATCTTAATTGCTGAAGGACTTTTGGATGGTGAAAAAGTTGGAGTATTAATGAATCACTGGCCTTCTAGAAGTGGAGGGGAAGCGAGATCAATGGCGAGAAGAAATGCTGCGGCAACAGTTCTTAAAAAAGAAATGGACAGATTGAGAAAAGTAAATCCGGAGATTAAACTTTTTGCGATGGGAGATTTTAACGATGATCCTGTGAGTCCGTCTCTTAAAAAATATCTTGCTGCTGTAGGTGACCCAAAAGAACTCTCGGAGCAATATCCTTACTATAACTTAATGACGAAACTTTACAAAGCCGGTGTTGCATCATTGGCTTACAGGGATGCACCAAATCTTTTTGACCAGATTATCGTTTCAAAAAATTTGATTTCAGATAAGTTGAATGAAAAATATTCAATCTTTAAAGCAGAGATTTATGCGCCACCTTATATGATTAACAGAGAAGGACAATGGAAAGGTTATCCATTCCGTTCTTGGAACGGCGATGTGTATACAGGAGGTTACAGCGACCACTTTCCTGCAGTATCTGTAGTGCAAAGAGAATTTATAAAAAAATAAAATATTGAAACCGCAGAAATGCGGTTTTTTTGGCTCTTAATTTGCTGATTTATAATAAAATCATTTTAAACTATGAAAAATTTAATTTATTTGTTTTTATTACTCACGACTTTTACCATCAGTTGTGCTCCTCAAAAGCCAACAGCTGATAACCAAAATATAATGAAGCCGGAAAAAAATGATGATGGAGAGTGGGATATCGAGGTTTTTGACACGCAATATGATTATTTTCTTCATGCGATTGCGAAACCGATGAGCATGTATTCTGAATCTTACTTGAAAAATAAAAACCAATTCTTGGTAAGCGAATGGAACAGCTATTATTACAGAGGGAAATATAGAAATATTATTGAGTCTTCCATTGATTACAATCCACAAGAAAATTATGGATTAAAATTCGAGTATAAACTTTATCAGGTTTTTGCCTATGTACAATGGAAATATGGCTTACGAATGCAGGGATTGAGCATGAGTGATGTTGCAAGATAAAAACAAAAAAGCGTTTCAAACAATTGAAACGCTTTTATTATTATTGGATATTACATGAGCATGCTCTGCGCCTTCTTTACGCCTTCCACAAGAGCATCAATTTCCTCAAAAGTATTATAAACTGCAAAACTTGCACGCACGGTACCGGCAATATTAAAAAAATCCATAATAGGTTGGGTACAGTGATGTCCGGTTCTTACGGCAATTCCCATTTTATCGAGAATCATTCCCGTATCGGATGCAATTCCCGCGCCTTCCAAAGTGAAGGATACAACGCCAACTCTTTTTGCTTTTTCTCCGTATATTTTCAGATTTTCAATTTCAAAAAGCTGTTTTTGAGCGTAATCTAAAAGTGCATTTTCGTGATTTTGAAGGTTGTCGTGGCCAATACTTTCAATAAAATCTACAGCTGCACCCAAAGCAATATTTCCGCCTACATTTGGTGTTCCTGCTTCAAATTTAAAAGGCAAATCTGCATAAGTGGTTTTATCAAAAGAACACCTTTCAATCATTTCGCCACCACCGTGAAAAGGCTGTATTTTTCTTAAAATGTCTTCTTTTCCGTAAAGAATTCCTACTCCCATTGGTGCATACATCTTATGTCCCGAAAACGCAAAGAAATCACAGTCCATTTTCTGAACATCAATTTTGAAATGAGGTGCTGATTGTGCACCATCTATCACGATGTAAGCGTTGGAATTTTTTCTAACTTTTGAAATTATCTCCTCAATCGGATTCACGATTCCCAAAGCATTTGAAACCTGATTTACAGAGATGATTTTAGTTTTTTCGTTAAGGTTATAATCTAAAAAATCGAGCTGAAGAATTCCGTTTTCATCCATCGGAATAACTTTCAGTACAGCGCCGGTTCTTTCGCAGAGCATTTGCCACGGAACAATGTTGGAATGGTGTTCCAGATGTGAAATGATGATTTCATCACCGGATTTTATTTCATTGGTTAAAGCATAAGCCAAAAGGTTGATGCTTTCGGTTGTTCCTCTGGTGAAAATAACCTCATATTCGTGTTTGGCGTTAATGAATTTTTGGATTTTTCTTCTAGAAAGTTCCATTTCCTCGGTTGCTAACTGACTTAAGGTATGGATACCACGATGAACATTGGCGTTGAGTGTTTTATAATAATTTTCCCAAGCATTAAGCACTGAAAAGGGTTTCTGTGATGTTGCAGCATTGTCTAGATAAACCAAAGGTTTGCCGTTGATTTGCTGCTCAAGAATGGGGAATTGGGAACGTATATTTTGTATATCGAACATTACTCTTATTTAGAATGGTTCAAATTTACGGAATATTTTTCGCAATAGGGATAGAAGTGGAAATCCTTTTGTAAAGACAGGTAAAAGCGAGGCACAAAAGATTGTAACGTATAGCCCGGTTTTGTAAAAAACTTGGGAGAAGCTTGGCTTTACAAAAAATTGCCCAAATTTATATTACGGCTAAGTGCAATACTATCATAATCGGACGTTAGTATTAAGGGAGGTGGTTTAATAATTTTCAATAATCTGATTCACCAAAAATTCTACCTGTTTTGGTCTGCCTTTTTTATCTTTTGGTTGATTGTCATAGCTGCCGGTTCTTACGATAACCATTTGTTTTTCAGGAACAATGATGATGTATTGACCAAGCATTCCCCAGAAATAATAGTGTTTGTATTTAGCATCATTATTAATCCAAATTCCCATACCGTAAGCTTCGTTGGATAGTTTGGTTGGGGTGCGCATTTTTTGAACAAAATTTTTATTGACTAGCTGTAGTGAATCTACTTTTCCGTCGTTTAACATCAATTGCCCAAGTTTGGCAAAGTCACGTGGAATGGCATTGATACAGCAGAATGTTTTTTCAACACCGTTTTCATCCGTATTCCATTCAGCATTGCGTTCCATACCCAAGGGTTTCCATATTTTCTTGGAAAGATAATCTGCCAGAGGCATTTTGGCTGCTTTTCCGATTGCAAAACCCAATAATTGTGTAGAGCCACTTTGATATTCGAAATTTGTTCCCGGATTTTCCTTAAAGTTCTTTTGTAAAACGGCTTCTGACAGACTGTTGCCATAATAGGCTTTTGCGTTTGGAGAGAAAGGATTTTTGTAATCCTCATCCCAATCTAAACCCGCTTCCATCTTGGCGAGATGCTCCAAAGTGAGTTTTTGCCCAAACTGTTTATTTTTAAATTGAGGAAAAAAGTTATAGAAATATTGATTTTCAGATTGAATTAGTTTATCATCAATCGCGTTCCCTAAAAGCATTACAGTAACGGCTTTAGCCATTGAGAAAGAATTGGTTTTGGTATCTTTCGTATAACCATCCCAATATTCTTCGTGAAGTAGTTTTCCGTTTTTTACGATGAGGAGTGAGGCTGTTTTGGTATTATTTAAATCACTTAAGAGTAGTTGAGGTAGTTTTTTTCTGTTGTACTGTTCATCTTTTTGCCAAGGTTTTGCTACAGCGCCTACAACTTTATGACTTGGGAAAAGACTACCATCATTAATAGTAGCACTGTTTTCACCTCTCAAATAAGTTTTTGCAATGCCTTTAAAAAGATAATTGGTTCCTGTAATATAGGCGAGGAGTATAATGGCCGCAGCAGAAAACAGAACTCCTTTTAAAAATTTCATTGGTGTTGATTTTAAACAAATTTAATAAAAAAAGCTCCGAAATATTCGGAGCCTGTATTAATATTTTTATAGAGTTAAATTTTAGAAAGAAGATTTCTGAAATTGGTTTTTTCGTCGATAATTCTTCTTAATTCTGAAACGGCAACGCGCTCCTGATTCATAGTATCTCTATCTCTTAAAGTTACTGTGTGATCTGTTAAAGTTTCGTGATCAATGGTGATGCAGAACGGTGTTCCAATTGCGTCATTTCTTCTGTAACGCTTCCCAATACTGTCTTTTTCTTCGTAAATAAGATTGAAATCATATTTCAGATCATTAAAGATTTTTTCAGCATATTCACCAAGTCCGTCTTTTTTCATCAAAGGGAGAATGGCTGCTTTTACCGGAGCAAGAGCTGGCGGAAGAGAAAGTACGGTTCTTTCGGAGCCATCTTCCAAAACCTCGTCTTTAAGACAATGCGACATCAAAGCCAGAAACATTCTGTCTAATCCTATTGAAGTTTCTACAACATATGGAACGTAATTCTCGTTTCTTTCAGGATCAAAATATTGAAGTTTTCTTCCGGAATACTGCTCGTGAGCATTTAAATCAAAATCGGTTCTGGAGTGAATACCTTCCAATTCCTTAAATCCAAATGGGAATTTGAATTCAATATCAGCGGCAGCATTAGCGTAATGAGCCAGTTTTTCGTGATCGTGGAAACGATAATTTTCTTCTCCTAAACCAAGTGCCAAATGCCAATTGAGACGTTTTTGTTTCCATTCTTCGTATTGTTTCAGTTCGGTTCCCGGTTGTACGAAGAACTGCATTTCCATCTGCTCGAACTCTCTCATTCTGAAGATGAATTGTCTTGCAACAATCTCATTTCTAAAAGCCTTACCAATTTGTGCAATACCGAAAGGCAATTTGTGTCTCGAAGTTTTCTGTACATTCAAGAAGTTTACAAAAATCCCTTGTGCTGTTTCAGGACGTAGGTAAAGATCCATCGCATTATCTGCGGAAGCGCCGAGTTTTGTGCCAAACATGAGATTAAACTGTCTTACATCAGTCCAGTTTTTAGAGCCGGTGTCAGGATCTGCAATTTCCAGCTCTTCTATTAAAGCTTTTACATCTGCTAGATCTTCATTTTCCAAAGACATTGCCATTCTGGAGAGTATGGCTCTGTATTTTTTACGGTATTCTAATACGCGCTCATTGGTGTTTTCAAATTGTTCTTTATCGAAAGCGTCGCCAAATCTCTTGGCTGCTTTATCTATTTCTTTTTGTGCTTTGTCTTCCAATTTTGCACAGTAATCTTCAATTAAAACGTCTGCACGGAAACGCTTTTTAGAATCCTTATTATCAATTAAAGGATCATTGAAAGCATCAACGTGTCCTGAAGCTTTCCAAGTAGTAGGGTGCATTAAGATGGCAGAATCAATCCCAACAATATTATCGTTAAGCTGTACCATTGCTTTCCACCAGTATTGTTTAATGTTGTTCTTTAGTTCAGCCCCATTTTGTCCGTAATCGTAAACGGCTGATAATCCATCATATATTTCTGAACTTGGAAAAATAAAACCGTATTCTTTAGCGTGAGAAATCACCTTCTTGAAAACATCTTCCTGCTTTGCCATAATCGTAATAGAATTTGTGCAAAAATAGGGAATTTTAAGCACTAATGAAACTTAATGATTTTATGATTGCCTAATCTATTTTCAAAGTATAAAAGCATTATAAACCGCCTAATTTTATTATTTTTTCCCCTTCTCGATACGAATATTTTGATTTTTTTGATTTTCGAGTTGCAACCTTAATGCATTAATTTGATCCTGAAGATAATTAATCTGGTTGTTGTCGCCCGAAGTTTTGGAATAGTGCCAAATCAAATTGATGTCTTTTACCAAAGAATCGTGTTGCATAAGTTGATTTTTAGGGATGAAAGAGCTGTCGTTAAGGATTGTTATATCAAGGTATTTCTTTTTTTCTTTCTCAAAAGCTTTATAGGTACAATAGCAATCTCAGGATTTTTATCCTGAATAAGCTTAATATAGTTATCGGCACGTTGTTTCAAATTTTCGTCATTCCATTTTTTAATGGTAAAGAAAAGGCTTGGTAATACAGCCAAAATTGAAAGTACGGTTACAAGGATTGAAGCACTTTTGTTCATTTTATTATCTTTTTCCAGATAATACCTTTGGTAACCAAGAACGATGCTTGAAATCCAAGTGGCAACACCAATAAACACACAATTAATAAGATAGAAATAAAGACCGCCGAAAAAATATTCCCAATTCATATTAGCCAAACCATAACCAGCCGTGCAAAGTGGAGGGATACATGCTGTAGCAACAGCAACACCAGCAATTACCTTAATCGCTTCTTTTCTCGTAATGCCCAAAAACCATGCAAATCCCCCAAAAAGAGCCAGGAAACAATCGAAAACCGTAGCATCTTTAAACGCTGCAAGTTGTGAGGTTTCCGAATGAAAAGGGGTGATAATAAAATAAAACGTAGAAGCTAAAAGTCCGGTTCCTACCATAATAGCCCAGTTCCACACAGAAAGTTTTATAAGGCCTTTATCTTTTATTGAGAGTCCAAATGCCACGCCTACAATTGGTCCCATTAATGGAGAAATAAGCATAGCGCCAATTACTGCTGCCGGAGAGTTGATGTTTAAACCTACACACGCAATACCCATAGAAAGTACCAATAGCCAAAGATTGTGTCCCCGAAAATACACGCCTTCTTCTATCTCGGCGTAGGTTTGTGTTTCATCTTCTTCTTTCGGAAGACGCAGTGTGTTTTTAAAGTTATAAGGCATTATTTTGCTTTTAAACAAATTTATTTAAAAATTTATTTGAATTATCATCTTTCCAGCTTTTGATTAATATCTAAATTAAGTAAATTTGCAAAACCTCTTTTTCTAATGTATAAAAGCATCATCAGGTCTTTCCTGTTTAATCTTGATCCTGAGAAAGCCCACCATCTTACCTTTTCACTGCTGAAAAATTTCGGCTTCTTATCCAAATATTTTCTTGGAAAACCTTTTGAAGACCCTCGTTTGGAACGTGAAGTTTTTGGGTTAAAATTCAAAAACCCTGTTGGTTTAGCTGCAGGTTTAGATAAAGACGCTATCGCTTTCAAAGAACTTTCAGATTTAGGATTTGGTTTTATCGAAATTGGGACACTCACACCCAAAGCACAACCCGGGAATGATAAAAAAAGACTTTTTAGACTGATCGAAGATTCGGGAATCATCAACAGAATGGGCTTCAACAACGGTGGAGTTGATGCTGCAGTAGAACGTTTGAAGAACAATAAAGGCGTTCTTATCGGCGGAAATATTGGCAAAAACAAGATAACACCAAACGAAGAAGCTGTAAATGATTACAAAATTTGTTTTGAAAAACTGGTTGATTATGTAGATTATTTCGTAGTGAATGTTTCTTCTCCGAATACGCCTAATTTAAGAGAACTTCAGGACAAGGAGCCTTTAACGAAACTTTTAGGTGAGCTTCAAAAAATGAATCTCTCGGAACCTAAACAGAAGCCAATTCTTCTAAAAATCGCTCCGGATTTAACTGATGAACAACTTCTTGACATTATTGATATTGTAAAAGAAACTAAAATCGCAGGCGTTATTGCTACAAACACAACCCTTTCCCGTGAAGGCTTAAAATCTGAAAATAAAAAAGAAACTGGTGGACTTTCTGGGAAACCTTTAACGAAGCGTTCTACAGAAGTGATTCGTTTTCTTTCTGAAAAAAGTGGACAAGCATTTCCAATCATTGGTGTTGGTGGCATTCACACAGCAGAAGATGCTCTTGAAAAATTAGAAGCCGGCGCAAGTTTGGTACAATTATACACAGGATTTATTTACGAAGGTCCGAAATTGATTAAAGATATTAACCAAAAAATCTTAGAAAGCTATTAGGAGCTTCTCATTCTGAATGTGACGAGACAGAATGAAATTTTTCTCATTAAATCGATGAGAGATTATATAAAAAAATGGACAATGGTATAAATCACCAAACCAACCAAACCTCCAACCAGAGTTCCGTTAACACGAATGAATTGTAAGTCTTTCCCCACTTCCAGTTCCAGTTTGTTGGAGAGTTCCTTGCCTTCCCAATTGCCAACAGTTGAAGAGATTAAATCTCCGAATTGGTGTGTATTTTTAAGGATGTATTTATAAGCCGTAACGCGAATCCAATGGTCGATTTTGTATTGAAGTTTTTCATCATTCTGAAGGTTATGAGAAAGTTCTCCAATATTTTTACGGATATAGTTTTTTAAAGCAGATTCTTCGTTTTCAAGTTCTTTAGTCACTGATTTTTTAATGGAGTTCCAAATATCTCGTGAGTATTGGTGGATTTTTTCCTCTTTTAGGAAACTGTCTTTAATACTTTGAAATTCAGCCTGCCATTTTTCATCTTCCTTCAAATCTTCAGAAAAAACAAGAAGTTTTTTGGTAATCTCATGTCTTAAAGAATGCTCAATATCGTTTTCCACTTCATCAAAATATCTTGAAAGCCCGGAAGTGATTTTATCAGCAATTGCATCGTCTACAAACTTAGGAATTAATGCGAAACTTTCTTTTTTCACCCTTTCACGCACCATTTCCTGATTATTCAGCACATAATCTTTTATCTGTTTCGATAAGGAAGTAATGAGTTTTTGGTGATCGTTTCGTTCCAAAATATATTCCAGTCCGTTGCCTACAATTTGGTTGATTTTCAAATCTTCAGACATTTCTTTGGCTTTATTCGATATAAAATTCACCACCGCTTTATCATCCAGTTTGTGCAGAATATCCAAAACAATTACCGAAGTTTCTTTAATTAGTAATTCTTGATTTCGCTGTTTTGAAAGCCATTCACCTACAAAATGAGACAATTTTAGCTTTAAAATATAAGGGCGGATGTTTTGGGGAGATAGGAAATTCCCAACCACAAAACTTCCAAGATTGTCGCCAATTTGCTCTTTTTTGTTCTGAATTAAATTGGTGTGCGGAATTTTCAAACCCAAAGGATGATGAAAAAGAGCCGTCACTGCAAACCAATCGGCTAAAGCTCCTACCATTGCTGCCTCCGAGAAAGCTCTTACATAACCAATCCAGTGAGAGTTATCAGATTTCTGAAGAATGGTTGTTATCACAAAGATAACCGCCATCAGAACAAAAAGCCCTGTAGCGAATGCTTTGTATTTGCGGAGTTGTTTGCGTTTTTGCTCGTTGTTCATTAAAAACAAAATTAGTAAATTTGGCTGAAGCGGAATGTGGAGGAAACACAATAGTAACTTCCAACTTCACATTCTCATCCTTTCAAAATGAAGATGTTAAAATTCATACTCCTTCTTACATTGCTGCAAGCTTGCTCGCAGACGAATCAACCTATTAAATCAGCTTCAATGGAAAATCAATCAGCAAAAAACAATCCATATTTCTCCAGAACCGATACCACAAAGATAAATGTGAATGATGAAGACTGGAAAAAAGTACTTTCGCCAGAACTTTATGATATTGCAAGAACGGCTGCAACAGAGCGTCCGCATACAGGAAAGTATAACAATTTTGATGAGGTAGGTGAATATTATTGTGCTGCCTGCGGAAACCATTTATTTAAAAGTGATCAGAAATTTGCGTCAACATGCGGTTGGCCTAGTTTTTTTGAAGCGGATAAAAACGGAGTGGCTTACAAACGCGATTCCTCGTATGGTATGGAAAGAATAGAAGTGGTTTGCAAACGTTGCGACTCTCATTTAGGGCACGTTTTTAATGATGGACCAGAACCAACAGGAATGCGTTATTGTATGAATTCTATCAGCTTGGATTTTGTTCCGGATAAGAAATAATGATAGATTTCTTTTATAAAAATTTCCAGTTTAAAAGTTAAGGATTTATAAAATTAAGTTAAAATTTTACATTTTAACCATCTGATATTTATGTTTTTATATTTTTGCTGCCGATATTTAAGTTAACATAATATATTTAGATGAAGAAATTAGTTCTAACCCTTGTGGTTATCTTTACTGTGGCAACATCTTACATCTCATCCGATAAAGTTGTAAGTGTAGCAGAGGTAATAAAAAAAGATACTTTAGCTGCACCTGTGAGAATAAATAATTCAAAGCCTGTGGAAGTAAAAACACTCTCGGCAGCTCAATCATTATATGAAAAAATAGATTTCTGCAATAAGAATAAACTAAATTTTGATGTTTTTGAAAAAGCATTAACAGGTTTCAATAATTTAAAAAAAGCTGGAGAAATTGATGAATCTACAAAGCTTTTAACGATTTGTGATTTTTCGCTTTCTTCTAATAGCAAAAGACTTTGGGTCATTGATACGGAAACCGGAAATATCCTATTCAACTCTCTTGTTGCACATGGTAAAAATACAGGAGAAGAGTTTGCAACAAACTTTTCTAATATTGAAAGTTCTTACCAGAGCAGTTTAGGTTTTTATGTGACGAATACAACTTATGAAGGCGAAAATGGCTACTCTTTAAGACTTTTAGGGAAAGATGCCGGATATAATGATGCTGCCTTACAAAGAGCGATTGTGATGCATGGTGCAGATTATGTGAGCGAAGCTTTTGCGGCAGAACATAAAAGAATCGGAAGAAGTTGGGGTTGTCCTGCAGTTCCCAGAGATTTGGCAGCGCCAATTATTAATACAATTAAAGGACAAAACGTGCTGTTCATTTACTATCCGGATCAAGGATATTTAAATTCTTCCAGATGGTTGAATTCATAATAAAAGAGGTTAATAATTGATAAAAAATAGGCTGTCTCAAAAGGACAGCCTATTTTTTTTATTTCGAAGAATTCAGAATTTTCTCAATTATTCTGTAGGTAATCATATAAGTCGGTTTCACACCGGTAAGACCAAGTCCGCCGGAAGAAAGTGTGCTTCCGGTTTCCAGAGGATTATCGGAAGCGTAATATGCGTACATCACAAATAAATCGGGAGAAATGTGGTGGCGTATTTTGCTGGCAACTTGTATTGCTTTTTGGTAATGAGCACCTTCCATTTCAAGACCAACAGCTTTCCAAGTAGTGTTCATAAAGTATGAAAGGATATCCTTGTTCTGAAGTGAAGTTCCGAGAACCGTAATCATTGATCCTTCATATGCCTTTATTTCATCATCTTCAAAATCTTCGAGTTTCAAAGCGTTTTCAAAAACATAATTATCTGCAGTTCCTTCAAAAATATGGGATGTTGGAATCATAATGTCTCCTTTTCTACCGGTAAGAATCCCTGCCTTTCCCATAATGGAAACCGATTTTACTTTCATCGTGTACACTTCACCATTGAATTGATAAGGGCGAAGCAATTCATCCATAATTTCAAAAGCCTGCTCACCAAAAGCGTAATCGAAAACCAAAATCACATCTTCGCCGGAGTATTTTGTTCCTGCAAAAGGCGTGTTTTTAAGATTAGTCTTGCTTAAATCAATAATCTGAACATCAATATTACTTCCGCTATCGTCATCAATATATATTAAACCTGATTTTTGTGAATGGTTCAATACTTTTTCCTGTAAAACCTTTTTGTTGCTTATTTCTTCATACAGAGAATAATCTACTTCTTTTAAAGCTTTCTTACCAACCGAATCATTGGCGTAAAGCATGTTTTTTACTGAATGCATATTGGCGGAAATAATGTGAAGAGGTTTCATATGCAGTCCGTTAGAAGCTAAAACATCTTTCACTTTATTGGCCCATCTTTCACCAAAAAGGTGGTGACCAACACGTTCGCGAAGGATGGCACTGAAGAAAATTTCTCGTTCTCGTATTCCGCGCAAGTCTTCCAAACTGTTTTTACCTAAATAGTAAATGATTTTGAAAAGGCGATCCGGATTTTTATCGTCTCCAAAGCTGTTGTAAGCGTTCAGAACTTCATCAAATGTTCTTCCCAAAAGCGAAGAAAGGTGAATAAGTGCAACTTCTTTTTCCTTGCGGCTTAATTTTTTCTCACCTTTTGCAACATTTTCAATAATGGTCCAAGTTCTGGTTGGCTTGTAATCTTCATCTTTTTTATAAGCCAATTCACGAATTTTATCAGCTTCAATATAAAGAAAAGTGAGATGCGTCAAGATATCATAGATTTCCGAACGTCCAAGAAGAACTTCAATGTTCATCTGGTGTTCATCAATTCTGTAGCAATTTCTCCTTCTTTTTTTCGGTACAATTACCTCAAAACTTCCCTTTTCAAAACCTTCGTCTGAAGTAAGGTGTACGAAAGCTGTTTCTTCTATCCCTTCCGGAAGCCTATCGAGAACATATAAAAGCCCATCGAGTTCTACTTTGTTCGAAATACTCATTGAACCGTAGATTTCGGGAGAAATGGTCATTAAAAGATTTCGTATGGTTTCGCCGGAAACGCCTCCCGGTTTAAAAAAGCCCCTGTAGAAAAGGTGTCGCATGGTAACATAAAGCCTTTCAATAGCTTCTGTAGTTTCGCGTGCTCGTAAGTTTGTTGCCATAAATTATATGTCGTTTTTGCTAAATTTATAATTAATGACGCACAAAGTTAATAAATTTAAAATTAATGATTTATGAATTTTTTAGATTTTGACACGATTGATGTCATCTTAAACCTCCAGAAGTCATGGGAGTTAAGTTTTTATTTTTTGAAATAACTCCGTGAAAGGCTTGTTTATCGTAAAAATTTGAAATTATTTTATTTTTAATCCTGATGACAACGGAATGTATTTAGTATCAAAAAAAATTAACCAATGCTTCTCTATATTAAAAAAAAATCATCATTTAGCGTTTAAATTTGAAAAATTCAGAAAGTTCGTGTTCCTGTTTATTGAGATGCTTTGAAACCATATCCATTCCAATTACAGAGAAAGTAATACCGTTGCCTCCAAATCCAAGAACAAAGTAAGCCCCCGGAAAATCAGGATGCTCCCCGATATAAGGCAGTCCGTCTTTAGTTTCTCCGAAAGTTCCACCCCAAGAGAAATCGATGCGCATATCGTACTCGGGAATGTATTTTTTTAGTGTTTTCTGAAGTTTTGTGGCTTTTTTATCAAGAAGGGCATCGCGCTTTTTCGCATCAATGAAATCTTCATCTTCACCACCAATTAAAATACGATTATCATCTGTGATACGCAGATAGATGTAAGGTTCGGCAGTATTCCAGATTAAAATATTCTCTAAATATGGTTGTCCTTCTTCTGAACATTCGCCAACAATAGCATAGGTTGATAAAAGATTTACGAACTTTTCTTTGATGATTTCAGTGCTCTCAAATCCGTTACAGTAAATGATTTTTTTGGCTTTAATAGCATTTCCGTATTCAGTGGTAATTTTTACGCCTTTTTTTGAATATTGCGTTTCCGAAATATTGGTTTTATCGAAAATTTGTAATCCCCTTTTATGGTTGAACTTTAATATATCGTGTGCCAAACGGAAAGCATCAATACTTCCTCCCTGATCTGAAAGAATTCCTCCGTGTGTGTGTTTTATTCCAAATTTTTCTTCTATTTCATCAGCTTCAATCCATTTTACAGGTAATTTTGCACACTTACGCGCTTCAAATTCTTTCTTCAGCCAGGATACATCTTTTTTTAATGCTGCGAAATACAAAGATTTTTTCTTTTTAAATCCAGCCTGCGATTTTACTTCCATGCAAACTTTCTGTAAATCATTAATTGAATCAAAACATGCCCAGTAGCTTTTTTCAGCAGCTTCTTGTCCTATCATTTCAATAAGTTCATACAGCGGAACATCTATTTCGTACTGTAGCATAGAAGTGGTAGCGGATGTGCTTCCGTTACACACTTCACGCCTATCTATCAAGATGGTTTTGTGTCCATCTTTAATACACTGATGTGCGATTAAGCTTCCGGTAATTCCCCCTCCAACTATCAGGATGTCGGTTTCCATATTTTCCCTTAATGAAGGATAACTTTCAATAATGCCGTTTTTTACCAGCCAGAAAGGTTCAGAAGTTTTAAGTTTCATAATTATATATAATGGGACAAAACTAATGTCATCATTATATATATGTGTTATACAATTTCTTTATAATGTTTATATTTTGATTTTGTCTTAATATTTTAATTTTTACGCCTAACACCCCAAATATTACACATTGAAAATTATAAAAAATCAAAATTTTAACAGCTACCCCCTAAAATTTTATACTTTTTTCTTGTTGAATTGATTTTTTATATAAATTTGCATCATCAAAAACAATATTAAATGTCAACATTAAGATTCAAAGCGCTTGCAGAACTTCCTTTTAAAAACTACAGAAAGGATAACGCTGTGGAAGTACCTAAAAAACTTTCAGAGCTTTTCTGCGAAAATGTATTTTCAGAAGAAACTATGAGGGCTTACCTCACTAAAGAAGCTTTTACATCTATACAGGATGCCATAAAGAAAGGTTCAAAAACACCTAGAAATATTGCTGATCAGATTGCTGTAGCTATGAAAGATTGGGCTTTATCGAAGGGCGCGACACACTATACACACTGGTTTCAGCCATTAACGGGTTCTACAGCTGAAAAGCATGATTCTTTTTTCACTCCTTTTGAAAGTGATCGTGCTATTGAAAGATTTAATGGCGGAATGCTTATTCAACAGGAACCGGACGCTTCTTCTTTTCCAAATGGAGGCATTAGAAACACCTTTGAAGCAAGAGGTTACACTGCTTGGGATCCTACTTCTCCTGCATTTATTATTGGAACAACTCTTTGTATTCCGTCTATCTTCATTTCGTATACAGGTGAAGCATTAGATTATAAAACACCTTTATTAAGAGCGCTTTCTGCTGTGGATGATGCTGCTACCGACGTTTGTAAAGCTTATTTTGATAAAAGTGTTACAAAAGTCACTGCAACTTTGGGATGGGAACAGGAGTATTTCTTGGTAGATAGCGCATTATACGCATCAAGACCGGATCTTGTTTTTACAGGAAGAACTTTGCTTGGGCATTCTCCGGCAAAAGGACAGCAATTGGATGATCATTACTTCGGCTCCATTCCGACAAGAGTAATGAATTTTATGAAAGAACTGGAAATTGAGTGTATGAAACTGGGAATTCCGGTAACAACACGTCACAACGAGGTTGCTCCTAACCAGTTTGAGCTTGCACCAATGTTTGAGGAAACCAATGTTGCTGTAGACCATAACTCTTTATTGATGGATATTATGGCAAGAGTAGCTCACAAACACCATTTCCATATTTTGTTTCATGAAAAACCTTTCAAAGGGGTTAATGGAAGCGGAAAACACAACAACTGGTCTTTGGCTACTGACACTGGCGAAAACCTTTTAAGTCCGGGAAAAAATCCGAAAAAAAATCTTCAGTTTTTGACATTTTTTGTAAATACGCTGAAGGCGGTTTATGAGTATTCTGATCTTTTGAGAGCAAGTATTGCCTCTGCATACAATGATCATAGATTAGGCGCAAACGAAGCGCCACCTGCAATTATTTCAGCATTTATCGGAAGTCAGTTATACGGCGTTTTGGAAGAACTTGAAAAAGTGACAGATGGAAAACTTTCACCTGAAGAAAAGACAGAGCTGAAACTGAATGTGGTAGGTAAAATTCCAGAAATTTTATTGGATAATACCGATAGAAACAGGACTTCACCATTTGCTTTCACTGGAAATAAATTTGAATTCCGTGCCGTAGGATCTTCTGCAAATTGTGCGGGACCAATGACTGTGCTGAATGCTATTGTAGCAAAACAATTGAAAACTTTCAAGCGCGAAGTGGATGCGTTGATTGATAAGAAAAACCTTAAGAAAGATGAAGCCATCTTCAATATATTAAGAGAATACATCAAAGATTGCAAATCGATTATGTTTGAAGGAGACGGTTACTCTGACGATTGGGCAAAAGAAGCCAAAAAACGTGGTCTCAATAATTTAAAGACTACTCCGGAAGCTCTTAAAAATGAATTGAATAAAAAGTTTATTGATCTTTACGAAGAATTGGGAATCTACAGTCAAAGAGAATTCGAGGCGAGAAACGAAATCAAACTTGAAAAATATTCAACCACGATAGATATTGAGGCGAAAGTACTTTCAGATATTGCAAGAAACCACATTATTCCTGCGGCATTGAACTATCAAAATCGATTGATTGATAACGTAAAAGGTTTGAAAGAAATTTTTGGCGATAAGGAGTTTCAACCTTTGGCTAAGGAGCAAATGGATTTAATTAGAGGAATTTCTGCAAACGTAGCACAAATAAAAGTCGGCGTAGATGAATTGCTTGCTGCAAAGGAAAATGCTTCTAAAATGCACGGACAAAAACAAGCAGACACTTATTGCAATGATGTGAAACCAAGATTTGATAAAATCCGTGAGGCAAGTGACGCTCTGGAAATGATGGTAGATGACGAACTTTGGCCGATGATGAAATACAGAGAATTACTGTTTACCAGATAAAACTTTAGATCCTGCTACACAGCAGGATTTTTTTTATAACTATGAAAATTAAAAGAACAAATTCTTCAGATCCGGATTTTATATTTTTAGTAAAACAATTAGATTTATTTCTATCAGATTACAATGGTGATGCGGATGATTTCTATCGGGAATTTAATCAAATCAAATTGGATAACTGTGTTATAGTTTACATTGATGATCAGCCTGTAGGTTGTGGTGCGTTTAAAATAATCGATACAGAAATTGTAGAAATAAAAAGAATGTTTACACTTCCTGAATTTAGGAATCGTAATGTTGGTGGCACAATGTTAGAAGAACTGGAAAAATGGGCTTTTGAAATTGGATATAACACTTTCATTTTAGAAACAGGGTCACAATTATACAACGCCATAAAGCTTTATCAAAAAATGGGTTATAAAATAACCGACAACTATGGGCAATATAAAGGAAATGATAAAAGTGTATGCTTTATGAAAAGAAAAATTGCCCCGTAATGATATTACAAGGGCTAATCAAATATATAAGAAGAAAAGAGTTTGCTTTGTATCCTAAACTGTATAACAAAAATATAATTTCAAAACTCCTTCTTATTATATAATTATAGTTGCTGTTTATATAATTAATAGATTTTAGTGATAAATGTTAAAAAATCTTAACAAACGAAAAAGCCGCTTTGCCTAAATAAAGGGCTTGCGGCTTATTTTTCTTTAACATACCCATAGAATATGTTAAAATGTGTTAAAAAAAGGATTTTGAAAATTCAAAAAACCTTGTCTTTTTCAGCTATTATCTACTTTTGCCTTGTCAATCGAAAGTAAATATAACTTTTAACACAGATAATCAAATATATATGAAGAAAAGAGTTTTATTGTATCTTACTGTAATTACTTCTGTATTTTCACTACAATCTTGCGTTACCAACTACGTTGTCTCTCAACCAATAACATACAAAACTGATGCCAAACTTGCATCTATTAATCCAAATAAATTAAACGAATCTAAAAAGGAAATTTCTCCGGCAAAGCAAATCGATATGGCTTTAGCTAATATTGAAAAGGCTAATAAAAACGCTGAAATCCAAAAGACTATTCTTTTCGAGAAAAAAATGGATGAAATGCTTGCAGAGGCTGAATCTTATTTGGGAACACCTTACAGATACGGCGGAACTACAAGAAGCGGTATCGATTGTTCAGCATTTGTTCTTTCAGTTTTCGGAGCTTCTATGGGGATGCATTTGCCAAGAGTAGCTGCTTCACAAGCACAGGAAGGGGAAAGAGTTGAAAGAGAAAATATGAGAAAAGGTGATTTAGTATTTTTCTCAAGAGGAGGCAGAATATCACACGTAGGTATTGTACACGACGTTAATGAAAATGGTGAGGTAAGATTTATCCACGCTTCTACCTCAAGAGGTGTAATGATTTCGCCTTTAAGTGATTCTTACTGGGGTCCAAAATTCAGATTTGCTAAAAGAATTGTAAACGATAACAGCATTGATTATTCTTCTTTAGCACAAAACTAGAATATTAAATAATTGAATTTAGATATTAAACCACCACTTTTGGTGGTTTTTTTTATTATTTAACCTGTTGTGCATTTAGCACAAATTAATTTTTATTTTGTTTAAACTTCTTTTGAAAACGAAGAAATTCAGATACTGAATCATCGTAAAAGATGTTATTTTCGATGCTATTCTTGTAGCTAAACCT
>JAEXAR010000039.1 GCA_023394415.1 Bacteroidota bacterium | reverse complement strand
TGTTCTGCATTAAAATTCCGTTGCAATTCACGAATCAGTCTCATGGCGATGGTTTTGAGCTGTCTTTGAGATTTCCTTGCCGCTTTTGCCCGCTTGGGATGTTTTCCGTTGTAGGTGTTGCGCACCAGTTGCTTGCTGACTTTCGTGTATCTCTGCCTCTGCTTTATGCCCTCGTTTTCGGCTATCTTGTTGCAGTAGTCGATTACTTTTTTGCAGAGCTTCGCATTGGTGGGAAAAGTGGTGTTGTTCTCCTGAACGGTGGTGTCGGACAGCACGAAGTTCGATGTACTGGTCTTTGCATCGTGCATCCTTACGCTGTAGGAGAAGATTTTCTCAATCCCCTTTTCTCCAATTCTTTTCCTGAAGTGGACGAAGTTACTCGGATCGCAGGGAAACTGGTGCTCAAAGAAAACCCTCCCACAAAAATACTGCATGTAGGGGTTCATGATCCAGGCGGAAGCAAGGGTCTCATCTCCCAAATTATAAAGGTGTTTCAGAAGCAGACAGCCCACCATAAAGCGAATCGGATGGCTCGGATTGCCCGTCTTGGAATATAGCGGGGAAAATTCTTTCTCAAAATAATCCCAATCTATCTTCTCGGAAAGTAGAACAAGTTCGTGTTTGTCATCAATAAAATCCACCAACATCGGGCGGAATAATTCTGGCTGCTTTTTTGGATTTTTCCCCAACATATTTGCAAGGTTTTAATGCTCCAAGATACGAAATCCTGCAAAGAAAAACAAGAAAAATTACAATTAATTTACTGATTGTCAGTCTGTTGATGCTATTTTAAGGAGCGACTATCTATATGTGCATAAAATATATCTGTTTTTTTATTTAGGACAGTATTGAAAAAAATTGAAAAAAATTACTTCATCTTCTCCTTCATTACTTCTATTAAGAATGTACAGGTTTATGAAGTTTCAAAAATTTTGCAAATACGTCATTTTACGTATTTAAAATTTAATAGGGATAAACTTCGAATATATTATCATCGTTATTTAAAAAGGAGCTGCTGGTATTGTCCGATAAATTGAAAATAATTGTTTCAGATTTTGGTGTATCTCCTGCAATGGTATAAACCAGTTTTTTTCCGTCGTTGGATAATCTTGCAAAAAGGTAGGCCCAGCTTCCTGTGTAATTTGATTTGATTATTTTATCAGTAAAAGTTTTTGCAACCATATCAACAACTCTCAATTTAAGATTTGCGCCATCTTTAAAAGGAATAATCGCATATTTTCCATCATTACTGAAAGAACCTTTATAAGGAAAATCCGGAAAATCAACATTCATATATAAAGAACCAGCTCCAGCATCTCCAGTTAAATCTATTATTGAAATACGATTCGGATTAGTTCCCGAACCACTTCTGGAAATAGCATATTTTTTGTTTTTTGTAATATCTGTATAAATCCGATATCCTGTAACAACCTGAACTCCTGTTCCGTCCAAATTCATAGTGATGTTTTTAATACTATTCAACGGCCCATTTGATTGTATGGCAAAAATTTTATTATCATCTGTAACCTTTATCATGTCTATTTGCATATCGTCCATTACCTGATAAATCTCTTTATCATCACTGCCATCCAAATTTGCAGATCTAATCGTTGATTTAATACCGGTAAAATTTGGATTTTGTACATCTACATAAATCATTCTTGTGCCTTCATTATTAAAACATAATCCAGAAATATAACTTGAAGTATTGAATTTTCTGTTGATTAAAATTTGTTCTGAAGTTCCGTCCGTTTTAATGGAGTTAATTTTTGCTGTATCAATAAGATAAAGTTTAAGTTCACTTGTTGGAGCGCCCGGATCAATAACCGGATCATTTGGATCGCAAGACATTGCAATTGTCAGCATTAGCAATACTGCTAAAAGGTTTTTTAATACTTTCATGATTTTTTAAATTTATTTTTTAATTATTTTACCGGAAGAAACTATTTCCCCTTTTGTATTTTTAATCTGATAAATATAAACTCCTCTTTGAAGCTCAGCTTTGTTGATTTCATTTCTGCCTTTTTTCAAAATATGAATCGAAACCAGTTTTCCGCTCAAATCGAAAATGGAAATTGTCGCGTTTTCTTTAACATCAACATTCAAAATTTCTGTAAAAGGATTTGGATAAACTGCATGCTCTGATTTTGAAAAATCTAACGTTCCTAAAGCTGTAAAATTCATTACTGCAAATGGCGAAAAAGAAGAAATTCCTGTGGCTGTGATAGAATTATTTGAAACCGCCCCCGAATTTTCTTCAGTCCAGTTACCGTTAAGATAATGCCCGACTTTCGCGGTTGAAGCATTAAAACTTCCGTTTTGTTGAGATGCATTCCATCCTAAAGTCAGATTCACGTTGCTTCCTCCTGCAGTTCCTTCGGAGATTTCCCAGGTGGCGTTTACCGCGCCATTCGTAGTGTTGGCAATTCCATCGGAAACTCTCGCTGAAAAAGTATCGGAAGTTCCGGTATTTGCGATGGAAACTGGATTGTAATTCGTGGCCGTTCCGATTGGTAAGTTTACAGTTCCTCTTGCGGAATTTAGATTTTCAACATTTACGGTACCAGTTCCGTTGGTGATAACGTAGTTATTTTCATCCCCTATAATCAACGACTTGTTAATCAAATATAATTGATTCGCATTAAGCGTTAATTTAGAATTATTTTCAATTTTTAATTGTTCTGAAATTAACAAATCTCCATTTTCTAAGCTAAGATTTGAAGAAAGATTAAGTTTTCCCGCGGCTGCAGAACCGGAAATTTTTGGTAAAAAATTTTGAGGTATAGTCACTAAATCTGTTGAATTTGGGAGGGTATTAGCATTCCAGTTTGAAGGGGTATTCCAACTTCCATCATTTGTGGAATTATTGAATGTAAAATCTCCTTTGAATTTATAAAGATTGGTTTTCTTATTGGCATCGGTGGCAAAAAAAAATAATTCATCGTATGTCTCAAAAATATAGACCGGCTTACTCGCATTGCCATAATATAAAGAGTTTGGTCCCCAACTGCTTGACGTATTAATCTCAGCAATTTTAGATTTTTCCAATATATTGTTGGCAGAAAATCTCCATGGCTCATAATTGTATTCTTCATCTGCCGCTGAACCTTTTCCAGCATAAAAAAGATTTTTCTTAAATGGAGTTCCAAAAAAAGTGCTATTTATAACAGGACCTAAACTTCCATCTTCATTAATCTTAAAAAATTTATCAAATATATTTTGAGTTTCTACTCGCAGAATTGCATAAATTACCTTCCCATCAGTTTCAACAGAAGAAAGCACATAGCCTCCAGGAAGTGTAATTTCTTTCTTATTAAAGTTATTGTCAAAGAACAGAATTTTTTTTCCCATTAAATCATAATCCGGAATGATAAAAAATTTGTCTGTTTTTTTGAAGATCGCATTGTAAATAGGTTCGCCGTTATTGTATGTTCCTGCATCTACAACATGGGTTTCTTTGGTTCCGGCTACTGTTCCGTCAGTTTCATAAATACCTTTCTTGTTCCATATGAAAGCAGAAGTGGGTTCCGGCATTCCTGGATCTACAGCGGGTTTCCAGTTGAATGCATAGAAATAAAGTTTATTGTTAAGAATCATTCCTAAATCCGAAATAGAGATTTTGGCAAGTTCGGTAAAGTTGGTACCGTCATATTTTACGAGCAAGTTGCCGTTAGAAACGAAATAAAGTTCATTATTAAAAGTTAAAAAATCCATAGGTTTTTTTGGGTAATAAGCAGAACTGTATGTTGTGGAGATTTTTCGGGTAATATTTCCATCTGTTTCGTACAAGTAGAAGCGGTAATTTTCGTATTTAGTATAATAAAATTTGTTCCCAATATTGGTAGGGTATTCAACTTTGTTATAATACTTATATTGACTCCCGAAGTTTATTAGATTAAGGCTGCTTTCTGTGGTGGCACTTATTTCATCAATTTTTTTTGTGTTTTCAGGGGTTCCATCTGTTCGCCATAATTCAAAAAACTCCTGGTAAGATGGTTTATAGCGGTCTTTTATTCTACGTATAATAAAGTACATATAATTTTCTGCCGGTTTGTATTGCACGATCTCTTCGCCGATAATCAGATTGTCTGCACTTTTAAAATCTAAAATCTGTTTTGAATTAGATGGATTCAAGTAGTCAATCATCTGTAAATTACGGGTTCTGGAATTATCAGTATAGTTAAAGGCATGCATGTAAAAATATTTATCCTTCCATATTTTTGCCGTTGCAGGTGAGGAATCTCCGAGTTGAGGAAGCTGTGTGAAAGAAAAATCAGCCATTACTTTCGTAACCTGTGCCTGTACTGTAAAGCTCAATAAAATTGTAAATAATAATATTTTTTTCATTATATAGTATTTTAGATTTTTAAAAAACCTTGCCAAAATTTTCATAAACTTGGCAAGGTTGTTTTGATTTATTTTTTAATCACTTTCCCTGAAGAAAGAATTTCTCCAATCGTATTTCTTATCTGATAAATGTAAACGCCTTTTGCAAGCGAAGATTTGTTCAAAGAATTTGCTCCTTTTGCCAACACTGATGTTGAAACTAGTTTTCCGCTCAAATCGTAGAATTGCACTACTCCAGCATTTTCTGTTGAAATATTTAGGTTTTCATTAAAAGGATTTGGATAAATTAAAACTTTTGATTTTGAAAAATCTGTAGCAGCTAAAGCTCCGAAATTCATCACGGCAAATGGTGAGAAAGAAGAAATTCCTGTGGCTGTGATAGAATTATTTGAAACCGCCCCCGAATTTTCCTCAGTCCAGTTACCGTTAAGATAATGCCCGACTTTCGCAGTTGAAGCATCAAAACTTCCGTTTTGTTGGGAAGTATTCCATCCTAAAGTTAAACTCACATTGCTTCCACCTGCAGTTCCTTCGGAAATTTCCCAGGTGGCGTTTACCGCGCCATTCGTAGTGTTGGCAATTCCATCGGAAACTCTCGCTGAAAAAGTGTCGGAAGTTCCGGTATTTGCGATGGAAACCGGATTATAGTTCGTGGCCGTTCCGATTGGTAAGTTTACAGTTCCTCTTGCGGAATTTAGATTTTCAACATTTACGCTTCCAGTTCCGTTGGTCACGATGTAGTTGGTGGAGTTGCCGCCAGTGATTTGAGCTTCAGAACCTTTTAAATTTAGGGAATTGTTGTTTAAGGTAATTTTAGCACCAAGGTCAAGCTTGGCGCCAATTGTTAGATTTCCATCTGTTAAATTAATTGGTGCATTCACAGTCATATTATTTGCGGCAGCATTTCCATCAATAACCGGATTTGCGTTCATTGAAATGGTTACGTCATCCGCTTCAAATGGCACAATCTGTCCTGCCCAGTTTTCATTATCAGACCACTTGTTATTTGCGTTGCGATTTGTAAAAGTAAAGTCGGGATTTATGGAATATAAACTTGTTTTGTTATCATTGTCGCCAATAAAATAAATTTGATTGTTGAGTTTAAAATAATTACGCGGTTGTGTTGGTTTTTTAGCAGTAAAATATTGTCCAGTTTCCCAGTTATAAGCCTGGCCTTCTCCCTTATTTACTTCTACTGCCATATAGCTCGTGGAACCGTTGGTTCTATAAAGTTCTATATTATTTCCATTTGGAGTAAGGCCATTTTGTTTTTCCGGCAAATCCGAAAAATATAAGATGTTATTGAGCACTTTCCCCCAGAAAAATCCATAATAAGCTTTTGTGGTTTTAATGGATGACAAATCGGAGTTTATATTTGTAACGTTGTAAGTGTATTGGTTCTCCCAATAAGAATTACCATTCACAGTTTTCAAAACAAAGTCTGTGGAAAGAATATATACATTGTTATCTCCTATTATTATTTCATTTATCTGATTATCTGCGGGTAATGGCACTTTCTTTAACACATTATTTTTATCCAGCGTGTAAATGTTATTGTCACAGGTATTGTTACCCATTATCAGCATATAATTGTCTGTTTTTCTATATTGAAATTTTTTAAATTTATTATCAGGCCCCGAACTTCCCATTGTGCAAGGTGCACTATAAACAGGTGTGCTGCTTACGCCTGGATTTGTGGTATAGCGAATTTCGAAGTTTCCGTTTTCATAATATAATTTTCCATTGAAAACGGTTCCCAAACGGTTTGCATAAAGTGGAATTTCTTTTGTTGTAGTTCCATCATATTCAAAGTATGTTATCCTTTGTTTTGGATTGCCGTAATAGAGATAAGAAACAGCGCCTCTAAAATAAAGTTTATTGTTATAAGCCAAATAATCCATATTTCTATCGTACTTATAACTGTAATTCCCCGGAACTCTTTTAGTATTTGCCAAAGTTCCATCTGTTTCATACATATAAAAAACTTTATCCGTAGGATCAAATTTTGCATAATAAAATTTATCTCCTATAGTCCTTGATTGTTCTTCAAAATTGTCCTGATATTGCATATATGAATTTTGAGGATCCGTAAATTCATCAATTGTAGCACCTCCAATGCATATATAACTCCTGGTTAATACATTAGAAGCTCCATTGATAGATTCGTCCAGTTTGATCGTATTTTCCGGAGTTCCGTCGGTTCTCCAAAGCTGATAGCCACCAAGATTTAATTTATGTACAAAATATAAGTAATTGTCTGTGGCCGCCCATTGCACAATATTGGTATCGTACTCAGTAGCTCCTGCAAGATCTTTAAGAATTTTAGTTCCGGCCTGTGTTCCGTCTGAAACCACAAGATTGCAGGTTTTATAATGGTATGGTGAAGAAATAGAAATTCCTTTTCCCTGATAAAAAACTTTTCCCTTCCATTCCTTCATTCTCTGTTTTTCAAGATAGCGCGGCAGAAGTTTGGTGTCTGTAAATTCAAAAATTTTTGTAACCTGTGCATTTCCAAATACGGAGATAAAGAATATTGCCAAAAAATAGAAATTTTTCATTGTAGCTGTTTTTTATTTGATGATGAAACTTAGCCAAAGCTCAAAAACTTTGGCTAAGTTTTGTAATAGTACTTATTTCACCGGAATATCTGTGAACGTTCCGTAAACTTTTGTAATTCCGTTTCCTGTTCCGGTAGCTTCAAATTTTCCTGAAACTTTGGAGCCCGTTTTTTCAGTTATGGTGATGGTTCCACCGGTAGCGTTGAAATTTTTGGTGACGTAAACCAGAGCTGTACCTTTGATGTAATCGCCGTCGAAAGTATGGGTTCCTACCGCGGAACTTTTCATCAGATTAATTTCGAACACCGTAGCATTAGAAGCATTAAGTGCGAAAATGGAACTCCCTTGAAAATAGGCAGATGAAGCTTTTTGTTCAGGCGCGGTTTGAGAGTCTTCCCTCCACGTAAATCCTGCAGTTGTGGAAGTTGCGTTGCTGTTATTGGTGTTATCGTCGCTTCTGCACGCGGTAAAGAAGAACATCATTGTTGCGATTAACGCGATGGTTTTGATCATTGTTTTCATAAGTAAGAATCTAAAGAGTTAATATTTATTTTTAAGAAAAACTGATATTCTGATTTCGAAAAATAAGGAGCTCCCAACGCTCCGAAATTATTTACAGAAAAATAATCAGTAAGAAATGTCCCAGATTAGGGTGCGGCTGCCCGCTGTCATAGTTCTTTTTTTGGGGTATCCTTCACCGTTGTATTCATAAACATACGTACTATGTACAGTTCCGTTGTTTTCTATAGACAACAGATTATTTTTACCTGGAAAGAGATACTTGAAAAACCTATCCGCATTCACAATTTTATTAAGACCGGTAATATTCAGAAATATATTTTTCTTATCATCAAAACTTCTGGTTTGGGTAGATGGTGCAGTGCTGTAAGGATCAGTGACTATTTTAACTGAATTATCAGCGTTTAATGAATAAATACGTGTAGAGTTTCCGTAATTACTATAGGTTTCATCCACCGTAACGGTCCCATCAGAGTTGTAGGTATACTGCATTGTGGCGCCATTGGTTAGGGCTTTCGTCAACTTATCATTGGTATATTCCAGCGTCCATGTTTGCGATAATGCGGTATTGACATAGGTTTCGATCTTGGTAATATTATCTCCGGTATAAGTGAATTTTGCGCTGCCAATATCCGGGTTCGGGTTTGAGGTGATTTCTTTAATCTTGTTTCCGTCGTAATAAAAGCTAACGGTAAAATTAGAAGTACCGGAGGGACTTTTGAAAGTTTCTAATATGGTTTTTGGCAGTACACCAGCAGCTGGGGCAGGAGTTGTGGTTTCTTCGTCACTGTTACGGTCGCACGAAATGAATAGAACAGCCAATACCACCAAGGTTTTGAAATAAAAAAACAGATTTTTCATAATATAAAATTTTAATTTGGTTAAAAGAAAACCGCACCCGGAAACCGAAGCTAAGCAGGCACGGAATCACAGATTGTTATTGGTTCACATCCATTCTGGAAACCAAAAGTCGGTCGCCGTTCGGAGTTTCGCTGAAGAAATAAATATAGTCGCCAATCTGTATGCGGTTATGCTTATCGTAGAGGTAATATTTCTTTTTCTCTAAATCACCCAACGTTCTAAACTCTGAAGATTTTCCGGTAGCAAGATCAATTTTACCATATTCAATACTATAGAAAGGTGAATACGTGGTGGTAGTGGTATTGGTGGTGGTTCCTGTGAAAAAATTGGTCATTGAACTAAAACTGGTGTCTTTATCAATGGCTTTCACAATTTCCATAATCCAGTTAACAGATTTCCCGTCTTTGCTTTCAATTAAATATCCTACGGCAGGGAAATTATCTGCGGTCATCGGTGAATTATTGAAAAATCCTTTCTTATTTTTCTGATCGAGCTGCACGGTGTAGTTTCTTACCAAATTTCCGTCCGGAGAAAAATGCAACAGATACATGCCTTTATAAATTCGGTTATAGCTGTCGCCGCTTCTGCTGGTAGAAACGCCTGCCAATGCGCCCAGCATTTTACCACCCGGAAGTCCGATACCTTTTCCTTCTGGTTTGTAATCCTGTACACTCAGCATCATCGAGCCATCTTTCAAGATTTGGAAATTATTGGTAACAAACTTTTTACCGTCAAATTCCAAAGCTTTTTTCATGTCCGGACCGGCAACTGCTTTTTGGTTAAGTTCAGCCATAGGCGTCGCTTTAATGAAAGAAACATTTCCCCCAGAAACTTTTGCAATGATAAAGTCGTCATATTTTTTTTCGTCCAAGGCATTGTCCAGTGATTGCTGTGACGGAGCCATATCGTCTTTTCCGGAAACCATATTCGCCATTTTTCCGATTCCTCCGAGCATTCCTCCAGTAGATTTAGCCGCAGCTTGTTCCTCATCATCCATACTTGATGGCGACACGGTAGCTCCTAAGATTTCGTCTGCATATTTTCCTTCTTTTTTAATTCCTAAACCGTACAAGATCACTTCATTTCCTTTGTTATAAGCATTAAGAATACGGAAACCAGCTGTAGGTGCAGAGAAATTAAATTGTTCCTTCACGGCGCCTTCAGGTGAAATCCGAAGATAGGTCAGTTGGTTTGGATTTCCGGCATTGCTTTTTCCGTAAGCTTTTGTTGGTGCTAAAACCACAATCCAATCTCTAGGGAAATCGTCATTGGAAACGTCTCGGCTGTTGTCGTCCATTAAAGGTTTGGAGAAAATCGGTTTCAAAGGAGTTGGCGTTGCAATAGAAGCTATTTTTTTGGATTCTCCGCTGTTTGAGATTTTCACTAAATCGAGATTACTTAGGGAAGCACCTTTGGTATAAGGGTACGCGAGCGCATAAATCGCACTGTCTCTTTCTACTTCATACGCACCGCTGAAGAGATATTCTTCCCCGTTTTCACTGGTGAGTTTTTGTTTGTCGAGGAGTTTTATTCGCTTCACATAATCTCCGGCAAGCCAGTTGTATTTCGCTTTGATTTCGCGTTTTTTAAACATCATTTTTCCGGTAAGATTGGTGCTCACCGAAGCTGCCGTAGTGATATATTCGTCGCCTTTAAAATTGAAAAATTTCCATTTTTTCTTCACTTTCTCTACATCCCATTCGTCTTTTAGGGTGTTGACAAGATTGGCATCTTTGTCGAAAGTGTAGGTTTCAATTTTTACTTTTCTTTTGCTTGAAGGCAGGAAATACACCATTTCAAAACCTCCATTTCCGGTGGGTTCTACTCCACCGAGATAGCCTTTTTTTGCTTTTCTGGAGATTTCATAATCCTTTTCCAGGATATCAAAAGAGGATTGTTGTGCAAAGGTGGCAACGCCTAAAAGTAGGGCTGCCGTACTGAAAATAATTTTTGTTGTCATAGTCTGTGATTTTTTTTACGAGATAAAAATATCTCAAAATCCAGATGACAATCTACCCTCTAAAGGGTATTTTTGAAGCTATCGAAGATTAATCTGCCAATAAATTGAGATTGGCAACCGCTTGAATTAATTTAGGAAGCGAATGGGTTTCTGTTTTTCGGTAGATATTTTTTCGGTGGGTTTCTACAGTACTTTCACTGATGAATAGTGCATTGGAAATCTCTTTATTGGTGAGTCCGTCGATCATTAATTTAACGATCTGCTTCTCGCGAGCGGTCAATATGATTTGAGGATAATCGATGATTTTTCGCTTAAATTGGTTCAATGCCATTTCTGCTTCATCGCTAAGGTGAATGTATCCCAACTGTACCTGCTGCAATGCACGCACCAGATTCTGTCTGTTGACATTTTTGGAAAGATAACCTTCAATTTTTATTTTTTCCACCAATTCATAAACTACTTTCGGATCACAATTCATCGATAAAATAATGATCTTAAGATTGGGAAACTCGTGTTTCAGGACTTTCGCACATTCGAATCCGTTCATCGTGGGCATCATTAAATCCATCAACAATAAATCCGGAGTAATCTTCCTTTCTCGCATATCCAGCAAAAAATCACAGGCAACGGTATAGGTTTTCAGAATCGTAATATTTTTCTCCAAACCGAGAAGCATTTCGATTCCGTCAATTATAATCTGATGATCATCAACTATAGCAATTTTCATAAGAAAATAATTAGACGATTGGTATTTCTATAAAAACTTGTGTACCGCGATCTGCAGCGCTATCAATTCTCATTTTTCCTTTCAGCATTTCAATCCTCGCTTTCATATTTTGCAGGCCGATTCCATCTTTATTTTCAGAAATTTTTAAAGGATTAAAACCTTTGCCATTGTCTTTAATCTCTGTGGTAATTTTTTTGTCAGACTGTATCACAGAAATATCGATTTTATCAGCTCCCGAATGTTTAACCGTATTGTTAATGCATTCTTGAATAATCCTGTAGAGCGTCACCTGAATATTTTGATCGACTTCCTTCTCGAGGCCTTCAATTTGAAGATTAACGGCGAGTTTCGGCGTAGATGTTTTCTCGATGAGGTCTCTCAAGGCATTCGCCAAAGAATTTTTAATCAACATATTCGGCATCATCTGATGCGAAAGCGTACGAACATCTGCAATTGCATCCGACAGAATATTCGATATTTTCTGAGTGATGTTTTTAAAATTTTCAGGATGGTCTTTATATTCATTCAACACACTCACATTCATATTAGCCGCCATTAAAAGTTGTCCCACTCCGTCGTGCAGGTGTGTTGCCATCCGTTTCCGCTCGTTATCCTCGGCTGTTATTACCGCTTTTGTAGCTAAATCTTGCTGATGGAGAATGGCTTTTTGATGTTGCACTTTTTGGCGATGTTGACGGTTTCTGTAAAAAACAAAACCAAAAAGAAGCAAAGCGGCCAACGAAGAAATTGCAACATTTCTCTTAAATATTTTAGATTTCTGCTGAAGAATTTCGGAATCTTTCTTCAATGTCTGGTACTTTTTTTCGAGTTCTGCGGTACTGGAAATCACGTTGGTATTCACCAATTCATTATCTAATGCGATATATTTTTCAAAATAATATTCTGCACTGTCCGGCTGCGCGGTGTTATGATAAACATTTGTAAGCAGTTTGTAGGTAGAAAGCTGATTTTCTTTAGATTTTTCTTTTTCAAAAGTTGTCAAAATGTTCAAAAGCATTCGTTTTGCATCTTGGTATTTGCCTTCTACGATTAAACTTTGGGCTACATCGATACTGTTGCTTTCCTGATCAATTTTAGAATTAAATTCTTCCCGAACTTCTTGTGAAACCTGGAGATTTACTTGCGCCAAAGAATCCTTTCGTTGAAGGATGTACAGATTTCCCAAATTTCTATTGGCAAACGATATTCCCTGTTTATTCCCGATTTTATTACAAATTGCTGCACTCTTTTGATATTGTTTTTCCGCTTCGGAATAATTTTTCTGCATCTGAAATGCCTTTCCCAAGTTGAGGTAATTTTCGCAGAGCTTATTCTCTATTTCCACGCTTCTTTCTTGAGATTCAAAATAGTTGATCGCTTCTGTAATGTATTTGATCGCATTGCGAATGTCCTTTAAATCCACAAACAGCAGTCCGATATTCGCCTTGGTGATGTTGGAATTTCGCACATCTCCTTTCGCATCAAAATATTTCAAAGCTTCCAAGTACATTTTCATCGCTTTGTTGTACTGAAAACTACTTTGATATACCGAAGCCAAATTATTATTGAGCTTTGCAATTCCCGCTGCGTTCTTTTGTTTTTTGCGGATTTGATAAGATTTCAGATAATTTTTTTCTGAATTTTTGAAATCATTATTTCGAAAATGAACCGCTCCCAAATCACTGTAAACCTGCGCCAACAAAACAGAATCTTGCAATTTTTCCGTTGCCGAAATGGCTTTTTTGCCGTAACTAAGTGCCGAATCCACCGAAACACTGGCGTAATACCAAGTAAGATCGGAATAAATGGACGCCCGTTTTTTATCGTCGGGATTTTTACTGAGTTCGGATTTCTTTTTCTCAATGATTTGCTGCAAATCCTGTGCTGAATAGGGCATACAAAAAAGAAAGCCGATAAGAAGTATAAATCTCAAATTCATATACTGGATGTAAATTTTTTAATGTAAAATTTCAAAAAATCAAAGCTTTCACTAAAATACAAAAAAAAGGGTATAAAAAACGATAAAAAATAGTGGTAATTAATTTTAATAGGCTTAAGACCAGAACAAATTTATAAATTTGTTCTCAAATGCCGATTAAATATAGCAAATTAAGCGATTACGAGATCAAAAAAATTGTGAAGTGCTTTTGCAGTGATATTGACGCCACAAA
>JAEXAR010000032.1 GCA_023394415.1 Bacteroidota bacterium | reverse complement strand
GTTTCCACCCTGCCCCTGCGGACGGTTGCCCTGCTGATTTCCACCCTGGCTGTTGCCTGTCTGCGCAGTTCCCGGTTTTTCTATCCGCTTTCTTTTCCTTTTCTGAGAATTGGCGCCGCCCTCTTTTGGCTTGGTCTGGAACTGGGAAAGGTCTACTTTCTCTTTCAGGATTTTAGGGCCGTCAAGTTTTTGATACTGGGTTTCAATTTTCTCAGGTTCCTGTACTGCCGGTTTTTCCTCCTGCACTGCGGTTTGTGGCGCCTCAGCTATTGGCTCCTCCTTTGTAACTTCAGCTTTTGGCTCTTCTTTTACAGGCTGAGATTTTGGTTTTGGTTTAGAAGAAGATTCAATTTGCGAAAGATCAATTTTACCAAGAATGTTGAATTCCTGTTTTGTTTCTTTCTTTTCCTCTGCTTTGGGCTTCTCCTGAATTTCAGGTTCGGGCGCAGGTTTTTCATCCGGAGTTTCTTTTTTAGGGTTAAGGTCAATCTTACCCAGGATTTTGGTTTCCGGTCTCAGCGTTGCTTTTGCCTTGATCACTTCAGGTTTTTTCTCTTCCGTTTCCAGTTCCAGTTTTTCTTCCGGAACCTTGGAGATCACCACCTCGTGCGAAGCTTTTCTTTGTTCGCTGTCCTTAGCGAATTCAACTTTCAGTGCAGAGTATGCCGCTTCTTCTAATTGAGCGTTGGGGTTTGCATCTACCTCGAAGCCCTTGGCCTGCAGAAATTCCACAAGTCTGGACATCGAAATATTGAATTCCTTTACCGCTTTATTTAATCTAATTTTTGGCATTTATAAATGTTACTTTTTATATTTTTAAAATTTTGTGAAAAGTCGTGGTGATGGTGTCATCAAATTTCAAAATGATTAATCTTCAAACTCTTCTTTTAGGATTTGTTTTATTTCCTCGATAGTTTCTTCCTCAAGATCAGTCATATTCAACAAACTTTCGGTGTCTTTATCCAATACTGATTTTGCTGTATTAAGGCCAACTTTTTTGAATTCATCAAGAACCCACTGTTCAATATCATCAGAGAATTCATCCAGTTCTACGTCATCATCTTCAGATGTTTCTCTGTAAACATCAATCTCGTAATCGCTCAACCAAGATGCTAATCTGATGTTCTGTCCTTGCTTACCAATTACTTTAGAAATCTCTTCAACCGGTGTGTATACCAATGCGTAAGATTCTTCAGGATTGATTTCAATTTTATTAATGGTAACGTTTCCTAAAGCTCTTTTCACCATAATTTCAGGGTTTTTAGACCATTGGATAACGTCAATATTTTCATTTTTAAGTTCACGAACTACCCCGTGAATTCTAGAACCTTTTACCCCAACGCAAGCTCCTACAGGATCAATTCTGTCGTCATACGCATCAACTGCTATTTTCGCTTTTTCACCAGGAATTCTCACTACTTTTTTAAGCATAATGGTTCCATCCTGGATTTCAGGGATTTCAAGTTCAAGAAGTTTTTCAAGAAACTTCGGCGCTGTTCTGGAAACTATGATCTGTGGTTTCGCACCTTTGAAATCTACACTTTCGACAATAGCTCTTACATTTTCTCCTTTCTTGAAGAAATCTGAAGGAATCTGGTTTTCTTTAGGCAGAATAAATTCGTTTCCTTCATCATCCAACAAAATTACGTGTTTGTGACGGATATGATGCACTTCGCCCACTACAATTTCCCCAATTCTGTCGTGGAACTGCTCATAAAGCACTGCATTGTTATGTTCTTGAAGTTTCGTAGCCAATATCTGCTTCAATGTCAGGATATTTCTTCTTCCCAACTGTGCGATTGGAATTTCAACTGTATATTCCTCACCAACTTCAAAACTTGGATCAATTTTTTTAGCTTCAGAGATTTCGATTTCCAGATCATCATCTTCAGACATTTCATCTTCAACAATGGTCTTATTAAGAAAAATCTGAAAGTCTCCTTTATCCGGATTCACAATCACATCAAAATGATCGTCCGAATCATATCTTTTTCTCAATAAAGTTTTAAGGGCGTCTTCAATAATCGCCATTAAATCAATCTTACTGATGCTTTTTTCGTCTTTAAAATCACCAAATGCTTCAATTAAAGCTATATTATCCATTCTTAATTTTTGTTTAAAGTTTGAAATTTTGGTGCAGTTGGTACAATCTGTTTTACACTTCTTATTCCCAACTTCCCGCTATTATTAAAATTTAATTACTACTGTTGCTTTTTTGATGTTTGAATATGGTATTTCTTTTTCTTCCACCACATCCATTTTTCCTTTTCCTACTTCTTTTGGTTTTCTGTATCTTAGAATGAGTGTGATTTTCTCTTCATCTAGATTTCCAAGTTCGCCTTCAATTTCAGAAGAATCATTTAATAAAATTTTTAAGTCTCTTCCAATATTTTTGGCATATTGCCTCGGCATAGAAAGAGGCTCACTCAATCCGGCAGACATCACCTGCAGGCTGAAATCGTGCTCTTCACGATCCATATTAAATTCGATGGCTCTGCTTGCATCCAGACAATCCTGCAGTGTAACACCATTATCACCATCCAAAATCACAGTAATATCATCACACGCAGATATTTTGAGATCAATAAGAAATAAATCATTTCTTTCGGCTAGGAAATCATTCAGCAGCTGCTCTATCTTATTTCTAAATTCCATTTAAATTATTTTGAGTTATCGGTACGAAAAAAGGCTTTCTTCCGAAGCCTTTTCATCTATTTTCCCGTAAATCCGCTGCAAATATATGGAAATAATTGGAAAACACAAAATAACATGCGCTAAAACGGTGAATAAGTGTTTGATGTCCCGATAATTATTGAGGATTAAATTTATATAGAGCGTTACCTTTTTTCCCTATATTCTTTATTATTTAAGAAGTATGATATATAAAACGTATTGTTATGGTTAATTTCTTAATTTTGCAGAAATTTATAATTTATAAATGAATATTACGATTGTCGGCACAGGCTATGTTGGTCTGGTTACGGGCACTACCCTTGCAGAACTCGGAAACTCGGTATACTGTGTAGATATTGATGAGAAGAAAGTTGAAGGAATGAAGAAGGGCATAGTACCAATCTATGAACCCAACCTTGAAGAAATGTTCCTGCGAAATATACAGGCCAACCGTCTTTTTTTTACAACCGATTTAAAAGAGGCGCTTGATAAAAGCGAAGTAATATATCTTGCATTGCCAACTCCTCCTGGTGAAGACGGCTCTGCAGACCTTTCTTATGTACTTGCCGTAGCCAAGCAAATTGGTGAACTCATGACGGAATATAAGGTGATCGTGAATAAATCTACCGTTCCTGTTGGAACCGCTGATAAAGTACGTGAAACCATTGCTGCCAAAACAGAGATCCCTTTTGATGTGGTTTCAAATCCTGAGTTTTTAAGGGAAGGCTTTGCTGTAGAAGATTCTATGAATCCGGCACGTGTGGTAGTAGGCTCAAGTTCTGAAAAAGCACAGAATATTATGGCTAAAATTTACCAGCCTTTCACCAATACCGGCGTTCCGATTATTTTTATGGATGAAAAATCTTCGGAACTCACCAAATATGCCGCCAACTCATTTCTCGCAGTGAAAATTACGTTTATGAACGAAATTGCCAATTATTGTGAAAAAGTTGGTGCTGACGTTGATAAAGTGCGCTTGGGGATGGGAAGTGATGACAGAATTGGACACCGTTTCTTATTTCCTGGAATTGGTTATGGCGGAAGCTGCTTTCCTAAAGATGTAAAAGCACTCATAAAATCCGGCAAACAGGAAGGATTTGATTTCCAGATTCTTGAAGCCACAGAAAATGTCAACACATCACAGAAAGTGATTTTGGTCTCAGATATTGAAAAATATTTTGGCGGAAATCTTCAGGGTAAAAAAATAGCACTTTGGGGACTGGCATTTAAAGCAAATACGGATGATATTAGGGAAGCATCCTCACTCGATAACATTAAGATTTTGCTCGAAAAAGGAGTAAAAGTAACTGCTTACGATAAGATTGCCGAAGAAAATGTAAGAAAAATGCTTGGCAACCAAATAGAATACGCAACCGACATGTACTCAGCCTTAGAAGATGCAGATGCCTTACTGATAGCAACAGAATGGCCTGAATTTAAAAATCCGAATTTTAAATTAATGGCCGAAAAAATGAAAAACAAAGCCATTTTTGATGGCAGAAATATGTTCCCGCTTGAAATTCCTGAACAACAGGGATTCTTTTATAAATCAATTGGAAGGAGAACGGTAAACTCTTAAATTTCAGTAAAAATTTCTACACAAATGAATGATCCTCAGCAGCGCTGGACAGAAACCATACAATCTGACCACTCTCTTTTAGACCTCAAGCTAAAAGAGGTTTGGAGATACAAAGACTTAGTATACATGTTTGTGAAAAGAAACTTTGTATCTAGTTTTAAGCAAACGATTTTGGGACCGATATGGTTTTTTATCAATCCTATTTTTACCACTTTAGTTTACCTTATTATCTTTGGAAATATTGCAAAGCTTTCTACTGATGGCGCTCCGCAAATTCTTTTTTACTTGGCCGGAGTTACCTTGTGGAATTATTTTGCCAGCAGCCTTACTGAAACTTCAACCGTTTTCACAGCTAATGCCAGTATTTTTGGTAAAGTGTATTTTCCGAGATTGGTGATGCCTCTTTCTATAGTACTATCAAATTTGATGAAGTTTGGGGTGCAGTTTTTATTATTTCTCTGTTTTTGGATTTATCACCTCATTAAGGCTGAAATACAACCCAATATCTGGATTTTAGCTACGCCTTTTTTAATCGTTCTAATGGCTGCATTTGCTTTGGGTGTTGGTATGATTTTTTCCTCACTTACTACAAAATACAGAGATCTACAGATGTTGCTGAATTTTGGCGTAAGTTTGTTTATGTATGCAACACCAGTAGTTTATCCTCTTTCCGAATTAAAAGGAATTTGGGCAAAACTAGCCATGTACAACCCTTTAACCGGGATTTTTGAATGTTTTAAATATGGATGGATGGGAATTGGCGATTTCTCACCTACCATACTGGTTATCAGTAGCATCCTTATTTTATTTTTACTTCTAATAGGGACATTGGTTTTCAATAAAGTAGAAAAAGGTTTTATGGATACGGTATAAAAAACAAATAAAGAAAAACTCAAATATGAAGAATAAAATACAAAAATTATTTAACCTTCTGGGTTATAAAATAACTAAAACCAATAAATTTCGAGGCGCCAGTTTCTACAGCAAGGAAAGTCTTTTAGAAAACTTTTATCTTACTCTTAAAGAAGCAGGTTACAAACCCAAATTTGTCATTGATATTGGTGCCAATACCGGAGCTTGGACGAAGGAAATCCTAAACTACTTCCCAGATGTTTCGGTTTTGATGATTGATCCTCAAGAAAGTTTAAAATATAAATTTCAGGATATTTTAAATGATAAAATAACTTATCTCCCTGTAGGCGTGGGTGATAAAAATGATGTATTGAAATTCACCCTTCATCGTCGAGATGATAGCTCTTCTTTCATTTATAGTGAGGAGGATGCCAAAGAACAAGGATTAGAGCAAATTGAAGTCCCTATTAAGACTTTAAATTCAATCATAAAGGAAAACAATCTTTCTTATCCGGATTTGGTAAAAATAGATGCTGAAGGTTTAGATCTTGAAGTGATTGACGGAGCGACAGATTTGTATGGAAAAACCGAAATTTTTATGGTAGAAGCAGCAGTTGGATGCAAAAACTATAAAAACACTGTTCTGAAAATGATTAATAAAATGGATGATGCAGGATATCAACTTTTTGATATTACCGACTTAAACAGACCGTTCCAAAAAACGCCATTACTTTGGCTTGTAGAATTGGTTTTTGTAAAGAAAGACAGCGTACTTCATCATCACAATCTTCAAATTTAAAACTAAAAATCAATGCTTGCTTTAAAAGCTGAAAACATAGCAAAACAATACCGTTTGGGTGAAGTGGGAACCGGCACTCTTTCTCACGATCTCAATAAGTTTTGGGCTAAACTTACCGGGAAAGAAGATCCTTATCTTAAAATTGGTGAAGAGAATGATCGCACCTCAAAAAGTGAGTCCGACTACGTTTGGTCGCTACGCGATATCAATTTTGAAATTGAACAAGGCGATGCGGTTGGAATTATTGGACGAAACGGTGCCGGAAAATCAACACTTTTAAAGCTATTGAGTAAAGTTACAAAGCCAACAACAGGGAAAATATTAACCAATGGAAGGATCGCTTCTTTATTAGAAGTTGGCACAGGATTTCATCCTGAAATGACTGGACGCGAAAACATTTTTTTAAATGGGGCGATATTAGGAATGACCCGAAAAGAGATTACCCGCAAATTTGATGAAATCGTAGATTTTTCTGGCGTAGAAAGATACATCGACACGCCTGTAAAAAGATATTCATCAGGTATGTATGTGCGTCTTGCGTTTGCCGTTGCCGCACATCTGGAATCCGAAATACTAATCGTGGATGAGGTTTTGGCTGTGGGGGATGCCGAATTTCAAAAAAAATGCTTGGGGAAAATGGGCGATGTGTCTCATGGGGAAGGACGTACCGTACTCTTTGTAAGTCACAATATGGCATCTATAAAACAGTTGTGCAATAATGGAATCTTTTTGGAGAAGGGTATTATAAAGCATCAGGGCAATATAGATGATTGTATAGAACTTTACTCCAACGAAAAAACCCAAACTGATGAAAGAATTATAGATTTGGTTAAAACCAGATCAAATCTACATATAAAAGATATAAAAATTAATGGCAGCGAATCTACTTCGGTATTCTTAAATCACGATGAAAATCTCTTACATTTACAGATAGAAGGTTATACCGATGCACCTATGAACTTTGATGTTGAGGCTGCTTTCTATAATAATTTTGATACGCCTTTAGCTTTCTATTCACCGGGCCATTACAATGGTGCGCCTCAAAAATTCGGAACCGGATCCTTTGTTATCAACCAAGTTATTACCTTACCTGAAAACGTTAATCAAGGCAGTCTTTTTATGTCTTTATTCCTTTGTGACCCAGGAAAAGAGGGCTACATGGAAACCACATCCAAAATTAAAATAAATTTTGAAGGTTTAAAAATGAGAACCGGACGCGTTATGAAAATCAATGATAGTGGTTTAATCTATTTGAAATAAAACCTATGAATATAAAGAGTGCAACTGATTTAAACACTAAAATAAAACGTTTTTTTTATAGAAATTTTTATAAAAACAATAATCTTATCATTAAACATAATGCCGGCTTTTTCAGCTGTTGCTCTATAATTTTAGAAAAGATTCAGCAGCATTATAATGAAACGGGTTATTTACCTCATATTGATTCCACAAGAACATGGCTTCAATATAAAGATGATATCAACCAAGATGTTACCCCTTTATTTTTCAAAAGGAAAAAACGTCCCAAATTTTCATCACCAAAAATAAAATTAACAAAGGCGGTAGAAGAAATGCAATTTAGTAACTATGCTGATATTAATTTTGAAACTACTAACCCATTAATAAACACATATTTTAATCTTTCAAATAGAGTAAAAAACACCGTCAATAAACTGATTGAAGAAAATAACTTGAATCTCGAAAATACTATAGCGGTTTATTTAAGAGGCAATGATAAATCTTTAGAAACCAACATCCCTACCTATGAAGAAATGTTGTCTAAAATAAAAGATGTAAAAGAACAATTTCCCGAAAAACAAATCTTAATACAATGCGATGAGCAAGAATTTTATGAATATTGTTCTAAACATTATCCCAATATATTGTACTTTGAGAATATTTTAAAAATTAGCCACAATAAAAACAAACATGTAGGGCAGGAAGTAAAAAAAGGAGAAAAAGTAAACCAAGCGATTCTTTTTTTATCAATTATTAAAATTATCAGTCAAAGCTCTACAATCATTTTAAATAGTGGAAATGTTGCCATGTGGATATGTTTATTTCGAGGAAATGTAAAAAATGTATACCAATACCTTAGTCCCAAAAAAGAAATTTATGGTGTACCACAGGAAAACATCTATATTGGTGAAAAATGGATTTGTAATTTAGAAGCTTAACCCCAAAAACACATATGAAAAAAGGATTTTGGTATTATCAACACGTTTACAAAACATTCAAACAGCAACAGAACAAAAGTAAGGACAGTGATTTAAAATTCTATAATTTTTGGGATGAAAAAAGCCTTCAAGATTATTGGCTTTACAGATTTATCAATCATCATAAACTAAATCCTACGAAAAAAGAGGTTACTTTACTTTCTGTATTTGGTTTTGAAGAAATGATATATCTCACCAAAAGACCACGCATTTTCTATACCGGCGAAAATGTTTATCTATTACAAAAAAGCTATCAAAAGTACTATGGTAACAAAGTAGATTTGGCTTTAGGGTTTGATGATATTGAGAAAAAAAATTATCTGAGGCTTCCATTTTGGATTCTTCGGATAGTGTCACCTGAAAGCGACTTCAAAGAGCTGGAGAAAACTATAGCACTTTATAACGACTCAGCAAATCGTTTAAATCCTGACAGAACGAGATTTGCATGCAACATTTCGCGCCACGATAACAATGGATTGAGGAGAGATATTATCACCGATCTTAATAAAATTTCCAATGTAGATTGTGCTGGCAAATTTCTTAACAACACCCAAGAACTCTTCGAAAAATATAATGATAATAAATCGCTTTTTTTAAGAAATTATAAATTCAACATTTGTCCGGAGAACTCGAACGCCAAGGGTTATGTTACCGAAAAACCTTTTGAGTCCATAAGATCCGGTTGTATACCTATTTATTGGGGAAGTGACAATTATCCCGAGCCCGAAATCTTAAATCATGACGCTATTATTTTCTACAATAAAGATGGTGATAATTCTGCCGCATTAGAGAAAATAGAAAGAATTCAAAATTCAGATGAAGAGTTTAAAAAATTTGCAGAAATACGTCCCTTTCAGGACAATGCTGCCGTACTAATTTGGGAAACAATAGAACAACTTAAAGATAACATCCAAAAGGTGATCAACAAATGATAACGTTCTTACGACTTGGAGAAAAGGGAAATTTAGGAAATCAGTTATTTCAGATTGCCTCCAGTATTGGTATTGCCGATAAGAATGGACACCAATATAGCTTTCCGGCATGGAAATATTCTGAATTTTTAGAGAGACCTTTACCGGTTTTATCAGAAGCGGATGCTAAAAATTGGACACAGATTAAAGAAAAACAGTTTAGTTATTACGACTGGAAACTTGGGGACGGGAACTATAATCTAGAAGGATGGCTGCAGACGGAAAAATATTTCCAAGAGGTTGATATCAAGCACGTTTTTAAATTTAAAAAACACTTCCAGGACGATTTAAAAGAAAAATTTAAATATCTTTTCAGCAGAAAAACCATTCTCATTACTATAAGACGTGGCGATTTTGTTGACAATAAATATTATTTCCAAACATCTTACAAATACTATTTCTCTGCATTACTAAAGCATTTTCCTGATTTTGAAGATTATAACATCATTTTCACCAGTGATGATCCTGATTACTGTAAATATCATTTTCAGTTTTTAAAAAATGCTTATTTTTTGGAAGGGCTTTCAGCCATAGAACAAATGGCCTTAGCAAGTCTTTTTGATCATTTTATCATCAGTAATTCAACATTTTCCTGGTGGGTTGCTTGGCTCGGCGAAAAGGAAAACACAAAAGTAGTATGCCCAATAAGAAATTTTGACGGACCCTATCGCAAAATATATGATGAAACTGATTACTATTGTGAGCGTTGGAATAAACACGATGAAAACTCGTTTTCGATACCTTCAAAATACATATCACTTACCTGTTGTGCATTTAGAGATTTAAAGAAAAAAGATTGTTCATTTGATTAAAAAACCGTATATTTAATTGATTACCAAGTCATTAAATACATGAACAATCTCATTCAAAACTACAAAATTATTTTAAAAGAGTTGACAAAAACTTGCCACCATATCAAAACTTCAAAGCAAATCAGAATGCCAAAACTTTCTGACTTGGAACTTGTTGCCTTAAATATTACTGCAGAATACATGTCAATAAACTCTGAACTACAACTGTTTAGAGTCATTTCAGGGACTGAACTGGAAAACAAAATAGAAAGAAGTATATACAACAAAAGGAAAAGAAGACTTGTTTTCTATATCGAAAAAATCAGACAAACTTTGAGTGAGAAATTTTCTGATTTTACCGATGTTTTCATTGTTGATTCCACACCCATTGAAATTTGTAAAATTAGTAGAGCGAATCGTTCCCAAATTTGTTCTACAGATGAAATTCAACCTGCTTTTGGTTATTGTGCAGCACAAAAATCGAGGTATTTTGGTTATAAACTTCATGCGGTTTGTGACAAAAACGGAATTTTTCATTCTTATGATTTTTCACCTGCAAATATTCATGATGTGAACTATCTCAATGACATTAAACATGATTTCGAAAACTGTTTATTAATCGGTGATAGAGGATATATTAGTAAGGAGTTACAGCTTGATTTATTCAATCATTCCAGGATTAGTTTATCCGTTCCTATGCGAAAAAATCAAAAAGATTTTGTGACATTTTCTAAGACAAAATCTAAAATAAGAAAGCGTATTGAAACGGCAATTTCCCAACTAAACGGACAGTTTAATATTCATATCAATTTAGCAAAAACTTTTCAAGGTTTAGCTACAAGAATAGCATCGAAAATAACATCTTTTACGATGATTCAGTATCTGAATTTCTTCGTTTTCAAAAGAAGTTTAAACAAAATAAAAATTAATTTGTGCTAAATGCACAACAGGTATCACTTATCATAAAAGGAGAACTCTATAAGAAGAAACATCAAATAAAAAATTTTCTCAAGAAACACTATTATCTCTATAAAGGTTACCCCACAGATCTGAAATGACGCCAAAAATATCTTTAATCATACCGTGTTACAACCAGGAAGAATATATTGAACGTTGCCTGAAATCTGTAATCAAACAATCTTTCCAAAATTGGGAAGCGATTTTGGTTGATGATGGAAGTACTGATAATACTGCTGAAATCTTATTAAACTTTTGCAAAACCGATCATCGCTTTCATTACCATTTAAAAACGAATGGCGGTCTTTCTTCTGCAAGAAATTCAGGATTACAAATGGCTTCAGGAGAGTATTTATTTTTTTTAGACAGTGATGACACTCTTTCTAATAACGATGTATTACAAAACCTAATTAATGCAGCCGATAGTGAGACAGAAATTGTGTTCGGAAACGTCAATAATGAGTTTGAAGATGGGAAAATTGTTCCGGCAAAATTTAGCGAAAAACTTCATAGCATAACGGTTTTTAATGGTGAAGAGGTTTTTAAGGCCTATTTAGAAGAAAAAATCCCAGCCGTAGTATGGAACAAATTATATCTAACTAGTTTTGTAAAAAAGAACCAGTTTGAGTTTGTACCAAAATTGCTGCACGAAGATGAACTTTGGTCACTACAGGTTTTTATGAAAGCCAACAAGGTAAAATACATACCTGAAGAGGTTGTAAACTACTATAAAGGCAACGCAAGTTCTATCACAGCCAGCGTTACAGATAAAAATATCGATTCATTGATTTACATCATGAAGCAAATTGCCCATCTATCAGAAACCCACGAAAAATTTAAAAAAACCGACAAAAAATTAATTGTAAGACTTTTTGAAAAACACTATTATTTTCTAAAGAACCCCAATATTATAGCAAACCAAAAGCTTTGGAAGGTAAAATATCAGGAGATAAGGAAAATTTACCGGAAATCCGTTTTAAACAATTATCAAAAGAGGTTTGTATATGATGCCAACATTAGTTATTTTGCATTGAAAATGATTCAAAAAAAACCAAAAAGTTTTTTGAATAAAGTTCTCACAAAGTTTATAACCTTTTAATGTTTAGCCATTTGGATGTATCAGTAATCATACCCGTTTATAATGCAGAACAATTTATTGCAAAAGCAGTAGATTCTGTTCTTCAATTTCCTGAAGTAAAGGAGGTTTTATTGATCGATGATGGTTCAAAAGATCACTCATTCGAAATCTGCAAAGAACTTTCTGAAAAATATAGTATTGTAAAAGCTTTACAGCATCCGGACAAAAAAAACCATGGGGTTTCAGCCACCAGAAATCTTGGAATTGATTTGGCTACACAAGAATTCATAACTTTCTTGGACGCAGATGATTATTGGCTTCCCAATCGATTTGATTACGACCGTGAATATTTTAAATATCCAAAAATTGATGGTGTTTTCGGAACAATATGTACAGAATTTGTGACCGAAGAAGGCAAAAGACAATATCTGGAAAAATTTGGAGGCAATGGACTTACAGGTGTTTTTTATGAAGCCGAAGGCATGGATGTTTTTTATGGATTGACGGAAAAGAATAAAGGCTTTGGTACATTTTTTTCGATGATTGCTCTTACCATTAAGAAAAAATCTCTCGAAAACCCCAAAATAAGATTAAACGAGGAGTTAAGGATAAGCGAAGACAATGACTTTATTAATAGAATTGCTTATCACGCCTATCTTAAAGCTGCACCCGTTAACATTCCTATTGCCGTAAGAACCGGCCACGAAAATAATAATATTACAAAAATTAAAAACCATTCAACAGAATTTTTTCATCACCGCTCACTGCTTTTCAAATCATTATATCAATGGGGCAAAAAAACTAAAATTCCAAAAGATATCCTAGAAATTTTCAAGTACAAATACCTGTATATGAAAGTAGCCAGCGAAACGGGAATTAAAAAATATTTTAATTTCGTAAGATACGCTATTATAAACCCAAAATTGTTAAAAACCAGATACCGTTATTACGCTCTAAAAAACAATAAAATTTAAAAAATTATGTGCGGAATCGCCGGAATTATTGCACCCAATGCAGTAAACTACAGAAATGAAATACAAAAAATGACCGATGCCATTGCACATCGCGGTCCCGATTCTGCACGACATGAGTTTTTTGAACATGCCGCTCTTGGTCATAGACGATTATCAATTGTAGATTTATCGGAAACCGGAGCACAACCAATGTTTTCAAATACCGGAAATGAATGTATTGTGTTAAATGGTGAAATTTATGGTTACCAACAAATAAGAAATCAATACCCATATCCTTATCGTGGAACTTCGGACACTGAAGTGATTCTTGCTATGTATCAAAAGAATGAAAAAACTTTGATAGATGAGCTTCCGGGGATGTTTTCTTTCGCCATTTGGGATGAAAAGAAACAGGAATTATTCTGTGCTAGAGACCGATTTGGTGAAAAACCTTTCTTTTATGCCAAAGGACAAAACGGCGAATTTATTTTTGCTTCAGAAATAAAAGCCATTTTAAAAAGCGGTTTAGTTAAACCTAAAATTAATCAAGAAGCACTTTATCATTTTTTACAATATGGTTATGTAAGTTCGCAGCAAACCATTTTTTCTAATATTTTCACACTTGCACCTGCGCATATTTTAACATATTCCAATGGGAATATTTCCGTAAAAAGATATTATAAAATTCCTGAAAAAGACTTAAACATTGGTCTTTCAGAGGCTAAAGAAGAATTTTCATCCTTACTGAAAAATGCTGTGAAAAAGCAAATCATAGCAGACGTGGAAGTGGGCAGTTTCCTCAGCGGAGGATTAGATTCCTCAACCATTGTTGCTATAGCAAGTGAGTTTTTGGAAAGACAAACCACCATAAGTTTCGGATATTCCGGTGAAAATAGTGAGCTTAATTTTGCTGAAGAAATTGCCAGAAAATACAAAACCAATCATTTGGAAATACATGAAAACCGAGGTGATATTGCACAGGAACTCTTGAAGGTTTCCAAATTTTTTGATGAGCCCTTTTCGGATATGTCTTATGTACCGCAATATAAAATTTGTGAAGCCGCTGCTCGTCACCTTAAGGTCGTTTTGGCTGGAGATGTAGGCGATGAACTTTTCGGGGGCTATAGTTTTTATACGGTTGAAAATCAATTGAAAAACCATTTCAGCTACAACAATATTTTGTATAAATTTGGACTGAAGCAGTATGGGAAATTCCGGGAGACATCTTATTTAACCCGTGAAAATATTACGCATAAAAATATTTTCGATTTCCATCAAAACAGCGTAAGGAATTTTTTCAGTGCTAAAGAAATCGCAGAATTGGGAATAAACGCAAAATACCATCAACAGTATAGTTTCAAGGCAAATCCACATTCGTTGAACGATATTATGCGAACGGATTTAGAAAAATACGTCCCAGGAAATATGCTCGTGAAATCCGACCGAATGGCGATGGCAAATTCACTGGAAGTTCGGACTCCTTTTTTAGATAAAGATTTCGCAGAATTCTGTATACAACTTCCGGAAAATTTGAAACTCGATTCCGAAATCGACAAAATCATCCTTCGAGAAGCAATAGGTAATTATTGGACGGAAACCATCCGAAACCGACACAAACAGGGCTTTGGTTCTTCTGTAGAAAAATGGTTTGAGGAAAAAAGTTTGATGGAATTGTCGGATGATTTATTGAAAAACAGATCGTCGAAAGTGTTCGATTTCATTACCTTTTCTACCGCACAAAAATATTTGAACAAAGATAAAAAACATTGGAACCTGCTGCAATTGGCATTGTGGGCAGATCACACTAAACAATTAATCCACTAAATAAGTATTCTATCTTGGAAATTTCTGTAATCATACCGGTTTACAACGCCGCCACTTTCTTGCGCAAAGCGGTGGAATCTGCTGTAAATTTGGATGAGGTGAAAGAAATTCTTTTGGTTGAGGATGCTTCAACAGATAATTCCTTAGAGTTGTGCCGAACTTTGCAAACCGAATATCCCAAAGTAAAACTTTTTCAACATCCCGATCATGGTAATCATGGAGCGGGAGCAACTCGAAATTTGGGATTAGAAAAAGCAACCCAAGAGTTTATTGCGTTCCTGGATGCCGATGATTATTATCTTCCGAACCGCTTCGAAGCGGAAAAGGAAATTTTTAGGAACGAAAAAATTGAAGGCGTTTTTAATGCGATCGGAACGGAATTCTATTCCGAAAAAGGAAAAGAGGAATTTCAGCAAAAATTCAAAAATACTGAATTGACAACTGTAAAAAAACATGCAGAAGGAAAAGATGTCTTTTTTGGATTATTGGGATTGAAAAACGATTTTGGAACTTTTTTCCACCTCAACGGATTGACAATCCGGAATAAAAGTATCAGAAAAAATAATCTAAAGTTCAACGAACAACTTCGTGTTCATCAGGACAGCGATTTCATCATTAAATTGGCATATAACTGTCATTTAAAATCTGGAAATATCACCGTAGCATTTGCCGTTCGCGGAGTTCATGATGACAACCGGATTACTAAAATTCAACAATATTCCGATTTATACAACCAAAGACAATTCCTGCTGTGGGATTCTGTTTTTCAATGGTCTAAGGATAAAGACTTACCAAGCAAATTTCGAAATCATATTTTCCTGAAAAGAAAATCTTTTGAATTATCTTTGAAAAAAGGATGGAAAAAATATGTATTGTTTTTTTTAACCGCTTTTTTTAAACCAGAAATCCTGAAGACCAGATACCGTTTCACTGTCCTAAAAAGGTAAATTATATCAATTAACTATATTCGCACGTTCCGCATGAAAATCTCTGTTATCATTCCTGTTTACAATGCTGAAAAATATATTGAAAAGGCTGTAAATTCAGCTTTACCTCTTGATGCTGTACACGAAATCATCTTGGTGGAAGATCAATCTCCGGATAATGCCTTAGAGATTTGTAAAAATTTAGAGAAAAAAAACGATAAAATTAAACTTTACCAACATCCTGACAAAGGGAATCACGGAGCTGGAGCTACAAGAAATCTTGGTATAGAAAAAGCAACGGGAGACTTTATCGCTTTTTTAGACGCTGATGATTTTTACTTGCCAAACAGGTTTGATGCTGAAAAAAAACTCTTTGAAAATCCTGAAGTGGATGGTGTGTATGGAGCTTTGGGAACCCATTATCATTCTGAAATTGCCAAAGAAGAATATTATCCTGTGTATGGAGATAAAATGCTGACTGTTTATGAGAAACATCATCCTGATAAGATCTTTGAGGGATTAATCGGATTGTTGGGAAGTTTTGGTTTTTTTAGTATAGACACTTTAACAATTAGAAAGTCAGCCTTAGAAAAAAACAATTTAAAAATAAATGCAACTTTAAGGCTTCATCAAGATACCGATTTTATGATAAGGCTTGCTTATTACACCAAATTATATCCCGGGATTATTGAACAACCTGTTGCAATGCGAGGCATACACGCCGAAAACAGAATTTCTAAAATTGATTCAAAAAAGGTTAGCCCCGCAGAAACTATGGGCAAATTTTGGGGTGAAGTTGAAAAATGGGCGCGTACAGAAAGTTCCATGGAAAAAAAACACCTCCAACATATCGCCAGATTAAAGAGGAGTTATCAAATTGCAGGAGCGCCTTTTATAGCAAAATGGGGGATGATTTTAAAATATTTAATAGTTGATTTCCAAAGTATACGTTCAGGACTTTATAATAAGAATTTCAGAAACAATTTATGGTAAACAATTGATTTTAAAAGAAATATTTATCACCAGAATTTGTATTGAATAATTAATTTTATAGCAAGTACGAAATTAAATAGAATGCCCGAGAAATCCTTTATTTGCTATAATACAACTGTAAAAGGTTCTTAATAATTTGCAGATAATGCTTAGGCTTTATTTTGCTGTCGCCTATATCGGTCCAAACTTCCAAAGGAATTTCTTTTGCATATTGATTAATATCAGAAGATTTTTTAAACTTCAGAAGCCTCTGTATCAATTCCACATCAAACACCCAATTGGTTTTAAATTTATTAGAAAACACGGCTTCTGCTACGGATTTAGTCATAACTTTTGCACCACACTGCGAATCATAAATTGGTATTTTTAGGATTCCACTGCTTATTATGGTCGCAATCATTCTTCCAATTAAATGGCGGTGTAACTTGCGTTCTATATTGCTTCCAATACGGTTAACCCTAGAACCAAAAACGAATTCTATATCGTCATTGAGATATTTAGAAATTCTCATCAGTTCGGATAATGGTGTTGCCAAATCTGCATCAAGATAAGCCACGGCATCAAACTCTGTCGTTTTTTTTAAAAATGATAGCCTTCGTAAATTGCATTGGCTTTTCCGCTATTTTTCATAAGATTACAAACCAACACTTTAGCCGGAAAGTCATTTTTCATCCGTTCCAATATGTGCTCTGTTGCATCTTTACTTCCATCATTTACAAAACATATTTTTACATCATGTGTTTTCAAAAAATCCACAAACTGATCTATTGGAAGTCTGTTCTCTTCATTGTAACATGGGATGATAATTACTAGATTATTCAAAATTTATTCTGATGTTTTGATGGTGTCTATTTTATAATACATCTTAATATTTCTTTCAACAGATGTATCCTTACTAGGGTCATTATCCAGATATTTATCACCACGATCTATAAAAATCATATCATAAATCCTTTTGAATTGATCACCTTTATAATAAAAATCAAAAGATTTTTCCAGCGTTATAACTTTGGATAATTTGCTTTTAGTTACAATTTCTGAAAGAATTTTAAGAGAATTCTCTTTAGCATTTAATATGAAAAACAAACCCATTGAAACCAAAATAAAATTTACAACGATCAAGAATTTACTTAAAATTTTCACCCAAGAAAAATCTTTCAGATTTCTAAAAATAAGAAATATTGAAACTATAAACATGGTAGTTGCGAAAAACAATAATCTTCTTCCAATTAATGGTGAAAAAAGGCAAATTGCAACCCCTCCAAATCCTAAAATAAGAGTCAGACAAATTTGCTGTAAATCTTTACCTGAATATTTTTTTCGGAAGTATAAAAAAAGTGCAAACGATATAACCAAAGCCAAAATTAGAAATAAATTACGATAATAATAGATGTTAAGAATTTCCTTGAATTTGTGAAAAAACAAATCAAAATTGTATTCCAAATATTTCACGTTCGATTTTTTAGCTCGCATTCTGTTTGCAGGTGCAAAAAACAAAAAGCAATATCCCAAAAAAGTGGAAATCCAAAGCACTAAAATTTTATAACTAATTTCTTTGGTTTTGACTAATTTGAATATTATTAAAAGTGCAAAAAGTCCTAAAATTACAGGCGGAACATGTTCATTACACATCCCTGCAAAAAATCCTATAATAATGAATGTCAAAATATTGTAATTCTTAAATTTCTGGTTGTAAATAAAAAATTCTGAAATAATATATACAATCAGCATATAGAAAATTAACGGAAATGTATAATTTGTGGAATATGGTTTATAATAAAACATTACCCCAAAATAACCCATTATTACAAAAAATGCGGAGGAAAAAATTAAAAGTTTCCGAAAGTCCTGATCATCACTTAATTTTGGCAAACGCCTTATAATCAGTAAAAAAAGCACCAAAAAGAAACCATTAAATAGCAAAAAACCAAAAATTGGAATTAGGATTGTGTTACGTTCTATATAACCACAAACAAATTGCCCAAGTCTTGCCACCCAAACGAAATAAGAATTGTAACTTTCCTCAAAGGAGTTAACGCTTTTGTCTAAATAGTAAAAATCATCTCTGGATATCGGATACTGAACAATGGAGAGAACAACTAAGACGTTTAGAAAAATATACAGACATCTGTAGAGGTACTTCATATACAATTTATTATTTTATAAAAAATCCAACAAATTTCCCTTCAAACTCAACTATAGTTGGTTTTATATTTTTGCTTTCGCAAAAATCCTGAAATGCAGAGTTATCCCCAATATCATCACTCATAAAGACTCCTCCGCTTCTTAAGTGTTCATACAGCTCACCGTAAGCCCAAGTTCTTCCTTCATAACTTTTATCAGAATCGTAATGTACCACATCCAACACTGAGGCTTCACTGAAAATTTTAGGTAAAGACTCTTTGTCAGCGTGTCTGAAAAGCCTCCAGCTTTTCTTAAGATCCTCCGGAACCACCAATCCCACATATTTATCACCATCCTGACTTAAGTAGGGCATATCTGAACTGTACAAAGTTCCATCTCTTTTCTGCAAAGACATTAAAGCGGCAAAAGACGACCATCCATAAGCAACCCCAGTTTCTGCTACTTTTTTAGCTTTAGTAAATTCACATGCATAATAAATCAGTTCAAGAGCACCGGCACCACCCATTTTTATAGGACAGTCTTTCTCTTTTTGTTGGGCAGCAGAAAGTTCTTTAGAAAACATATCAGAAAACAGCTGCATCTCTATCCCAAAAAGGGTTTTTATGGCTTCTGCTTGTGTAACTGCTTGTGACGAAGCCCAATCTAATGTTTTTTCTTTTCCTCGGAAAGCACTTTTCCTGTTGAAGATATTTTTCAAAATTTTGCGACCTAATTCAGGATACAAATCCGGTCTTTTAAGATAACCGGCGAAAGTTTTAGCAACTCTTACTAATTCACTCACTGTGTTTATTTTATTACTTGCAAAAATAGGTAATTTTTAATTTATTTTTAAAAAACAGATTATCTTTGCAATAGTTTATCAAATAAACACAAATGAATACAAATTATAAGGTTGCTGTAATTGGCTTAGGATATGTAGGACTTCCATTATCCATAGAATTCTCAAAACATTTCCACACCGTTGGCTTTGATATTTCGGAAAAAAGGATTGCGGAGCTTAATAGCGCAAAAGATCACACTAAGGAAACTACAACAGAGCAAATTTCAGAAGTTCTTGTTAAAGACTTAAACCCTAATGATAAAGGTCTTTTTGTAACCACCAATTTGGATGATATTGCACACTGCAACATTTATATTGTAACAGTACCTACACCGATTGACAGTTCTAAAAGACCAGACCTAAATCCTTTGATCGCTTCCAGCACCAACATAGGAAGCCTGTTAAAAAAAGGAGATATTGTGATTTACGAATCCACAACATTTCCGGGATGCACCGAAGAAGTTTGTGTACCAATATTAGAAAAAGAATCCGGTTTAAAATTTAATGAAGACTTTTTTGTAGGCTATTCACCGGAAAGGATTAATCCTGGTGATAAGGTCAATACTCTTGTTAAGATTAAAAAAGTAACCTCCGGTTCTACACCTGAAACTGCTGAAAAAGTAGATCAGCTTTACAAAACCATCATCGAGGCGGGAACTCATAAAGCCACTTCCATCAAAGTTGCCGAAGCATCAAAAGCTATAGAAAATGCCCAGCGCGATGTTAATATTTCTTTTGTAAATGAACTTGCCATCATTTTTGAAAAACTTGGCATCGATACCAATGAAGTTTTGGAAGCAGCAGGAACCAAATGGAATTTCCTTAAATACAAACCGGGTCTCGTTGGCGGACATTGTATTGGTGTAGATCCTTATTACCTTTCCTATAAAGCAGAACAAGTAGGTTACATCCCAAACGTCATCCTTTCCGGAAGGCGTGTTAATGACCAAATGGGAAGTTTTATTGCCAATAAAGTGGTAAAACTGATGATTAGCAAAGGTATTCAGATTAAAAATTCAAAAACTTTAATTTTAGGCGTTACCTTTAAAGAAAACTGTCCAGATGTGAGAAACACAAAAGTGGTTGACATCCATAAAGAAATGTCAGAATTCGGGAGTAATGTTACCGTGTTTGATCCTTGGGCAAATCCTGAAGAAGTGGAGGAAGAGTATGGTATAAAAATTATTAAAGACAATCAGCAGTTAACAGGACAAAAGTTCGACGCCATCATTTTGGCAGTAGCTCATAAAGATTTCCAGACTCTTGATATTAATGCTTTAAAAGAAAAAGAAAGCGTCTTCTACGATTGTAAAGGAATTTACGATAAAGACTTGGTAGATGCTCGTTTATAATTTTTTATCTGTCCATGAAATTCTCAATCCTAATTGCCAATTATAACAACGGACGGTTTTTTAAAACCTGTTACGACTCTATTGTAAAACAAACTTATAATAATTGGGAGGCCATTATCTTGGACGATAAATCAACCGACAACTCTCTTGAAATTATTAAAGATTTAATAAAAGATGATAATCGTTTTAAACTTTATGAACACCCAAAAAATGAAGGTGTTGGAGTTATAAAATCAAAACTTATAGAGCTTGCAACGGGTGATATTTGTGGTTTTGTAGATCCTGATGATGCCATAAAGAAAACGGCTCTCGCTACTGCAATCAATGAGTTTCAAAAAAACAGCGGCACCGTTCTTACCTATTCCAGATTTATTAAATGTGATGAATTTCTGAATGAAGTTGAGGTGTCAAAATCAGCCAAACAAGTAGTAAATGATGATCCGTTTTTTTTCAATTGTCCTATAAAAATCAACCATTTTGTATGTTTTCGCAGGGACGTTTATTTACGAACAGAAAAAATGAATTCCAAACTGAAAATTTCTGAAGATCAAGATTTATATCTCAAAATGTATGAAAAAGGAAATGTGAAATTCATAGATGAGCCCAATTATCTGTACCGTGCTCATGCTGGAGGAATCTCTCAAAATGAAAACAAGAAAAAATCTTATGAATATTGGGGTGAAGCCATTTGGCTTGCGATGAAAAGACGTGGTTTGAAAACCATAAATGGCAATGCGATTCCTGAAACTTATCACAATTCAGAAGAGATTTTTAAATTGCTATCCTATCAAAACAGTTTACCTTACAGGATAAAGCAAAAAATAAGATTATTTTTCCAGAAGATATTTTAGAATGTCAGAAAACAAAAAAATAAAAATACTTTTCCGCCACCGATCTATGGAAATGGGAGGCGTAGAGAAAGTTATGCTGAGTCTTCTTAACAATCTTAATCCGGACAAGTTTGAGATGACCGTTCTTTTAAGCTTAAACCAGGGTGAGTTGCGAGATGAATTTCCTCCTCACGTAAGAAAGGTTTATCTTACTGATGGTAAAGAAGATTTTTCTAAAAATCCGATATTCCAAAAAATACAATTGCTAAAGCGGAAGAAACAACTTGACCGATACCGCAAAAACCCTCAAATTATTGACAGTGAAATCCTTAAAGAGCATTACGATATTGAAATTGGGATGACTTACAATGATTTCGAACCGGTACTGAATTCCTCAAACAAAAAATCTAAAAAAGTAGGATGGTTTCATTCTGAAATTAATGTCCCAAAATTACAGCCTTTGGTACCTGATATTTTAAAGCATTTTCCACAGTTTCACTATATGGTGTATTGTTCTGAAAGAGTAAGGAATTTAATGCACAGCACCTATCCAAATCTTAATTATCCTCAAGAATCGGTCATCATCAATGCCATCCCAATAGAAGAAATAAAACAAAAATCCTTAGAAGACATCACTGATTTTCCGGAAGATAAACCGGTTTTCATATCTATAGGTAGACTCCACACCAGAAAAGGCTATCATAAATTAATAGAAGCTCACACGAAACTTATAAAAGAGGGAATACAACACAGTATTATCATTCTGGGTGATGGTGAAGAGCGGGAAAACCTAAAAAAACAGATTAAAGATGCAGGAGTAGAAAACACCTTTATTCTTGCGGGAAACAGGATGAACCCATATCCTTACCTTAAAAGAGCAGATTTTTTTATCATGCCTTCAGAATCTGAGGCTTGGCCTTTGGTTTTGGCAGAAGCCTTAATTTTACAAAAACCCTCTATTGCAACCGATACAGGAGACGTTTCTACAATGCTTGACGATGGCGTTACAGGTACTCTTATCAATTATGATACAGAGCAAATATATCTTGCTATGAAACAATTTTTGAAGGATAAAGTTTTGGTGTCTAAAATTTCAGAAAATCTAAAAAATATTGAAGGAAAATTTGACAATAGAAAGATTTTTAAAGATGTTGAAGAAATTCTCATTAACTTGATTAAAAATTAAAGTGATGCTTTATTTATACCGTTTAATACTAAAAATACATACTTCGTATCAATATTTTATACAGCAAATCTATCTGAAAATCTGTATTGCTAAAGGCTTGAAGGTTGGCAAAAATGTTCGTTTTGTTGAGGTGCCACAATTTGGGACAGAACCTTTTCTTATAGAAATTGGCGACGGTGCTATTTTCTCTAATAATGTGAGATTTGTTAATCACGACGGAGGACAAAATGCACTTCACTTTTTTGAAAAATACAAGGATGTAAGAACGTTCGGCAGAATTAAAATAGGAAAAGAATGTTTGCTCGGTGTGGACACACTTATTATGCCCGGAGTAGAGATGGGCGACAATTGTGTTTTAGGTGCAGGCTCCATCCTTACCGTTTCAACACCTCCGGGAACTGTTTGGGCTGGTGTTCCCGCAAGATATATTTGCACCATTGAAGAATATGGCGACAAACTTCTCGCCAACAATATCATGTATCCACGCGAATTAGAGCTTAACAGATCGGCTCTGGAATCTCACATTAAAAAGAACTTACCGAAAACCTATAAACCGGTAAAAGAAGTTTCAAAAAAATAATATCATTGGCGACCAAAAAGAAAATCCTTATCCGAATTGGTTCTCTGCGTCATGGCGGCGCAGAAAAAGTGTTGATGACGTTTCTGAAAAACCTTCCACAGGAAAAATATGAGATAGATTTACTTCTAAATCTTTACTCCGGGAAATATTTGCGGGAAGTTCCAAAGTGGATTAATGTTTTGTACCTTAATAAAGGTGAAATGATTACCACCAACAGATTACAGGACATTCCGAAAAAAGCCTTTCGCGTCGTTTATCAATCGTTGCTAAAAAAGTTTCCAAAACTTTTTTATTCTAAAATTTTAAAGAATAAAAATTACGATATTGAATTCGCTGCAATTCACGGTTTTAGAGATGAAATTTTGAATTCGCCACTCAAAACTTCAAAAAAAATCGTTTGGATTCACAACGATCTTCGGAAAACTCATTTTCATCATTACACTGATGAAGAAATTCGAAAGTTTTTTGGTTTTGATAAAATACTAGTGATATCAGAACACATTAAAAATGATTTTGAAAGTTTGGCAAAAAATGAAGATGAAAAAAAACGTATAATCCGCATATACAACCCATTAGACACTGAGGAAATTATAACTAAATCTAAAGAAGCGAAACCAAAAGCTGAAATTACAGTTGATAATGCTCCCGTTTTTGTTTCAGTAGGCACCGTTTTTCCACAGAAAGGCTTCGATCGTTTGTTAAAAGTGCATAAGCGTTTACTGGATGAAGGATTAAATCATCGTGTTCAAATCCTCGGAGATGGTCGTGATTTTGACATTATCAATAACCTAAGAAAAGAACTACAAATTGAAAACACAGCAGAGATGCTAGGCTTCACAGAAAATCCTTATCCTTATTTTAAAAGGGCAGATTTTTTCGTTTTGAGTTCGCGTTATGAGGGTTTTCCTACAGTTTTATTTGAAGCAATAACACTAAAGAAAAATATTGTGGCCACCGATGTTTCGGGAGTTAGAGAAATGTTGGAGGATGGCAAACTTGGTTTAATAATAGAAAACTCCGAGGAAGGCATCTATGAAGGAATGAAAAAAGCACTGGTTGAGTCCAAGATTTTTGAGGCATATCAAAACGAGCTTCAACATTATGAAATGCCGTTCAATTTGGAAAATTCCATCTACAAAATCTGCAAAATTATTGATGAACTATAATCCTTCAAGTATTTAAAATCTTTGAAGGATTCAGAAAATCTTCGCCAAACTATAAATCTTTTTTTCTTTATTAATTTCTCTTTTTATCTTTGTTCAAAATGAAAGGCAAAACAATCATCCAAAAGGATTTTTATAGGGAAAGCGGAAAATGGCTTTCCACTTCAGAAATTTGGGCAAAATGCATCAATCCTAACCTCCACTTTGTTTATATTTTAAGAAAGTGTCAGAAATTTCCGAAAACCTCTTTAAAAGGGATGTTTTGGAGACTCATTTTAAGACACCATCAAATAAAATACGGCTTTCAGATCTATCCGGAAACTGAAATCGGAGAAGGCTTTTACCTTGGTCATTGGGGAATGGTTGTCATCAATCCAAAAGTAAAAATTGGCAAAAACTGTAACATTGCGCAGGGTGTAAGCATCGCACAATCTAACCGTGGAAAATTTAAAGGTTCACCTATTATTGGTGATGAAGTTTGGATTGGGCCTAATGCTGTTTTGGTGGGAGGAATTACTATTGGCAACAACGTCATCATTGCTCCTAACAGTTATGTTACCGAAGATGTTCCGGATAACTGTATGGTTATGGGAAATCCTTGCCGTATTTTTTCAATACCGAATGCAACTGAAGGTTATATTAATAATAAAATCTAGGCTCTTTTCTGTTTTACAGTAAAGATTCTGGCCATCATTTTTTCATCAGATTTTCTGTAAAGAGTTGCAGTTATTTTAATTTTGTTATCCTTTAATTCTTCAACAGTATTCAGCACATAAATAATTTTATCTCTGGAGTCGCAATTGGCGTAATACATAACATCACGGAAGAGTGTAAAATAATTCTCTTCCCACCTTTCAGTCCCTTTTGAGTTGAAATATTGCAATTCACAATAATCACTAATTACAGGATAGGAAGCAAAATATAGAAGGCCAACACCATTCAAGTCATAATATGGATTTAGTGAATATTCATATTCGAACATGCGTTCCTGTGAAATATTAAAGATGTAATCTTTATAAAAAAAAGTTTTTAGCTCCTCTTTTTTTATGAGTCTATATTCATTGCCAAAAACTGGAAGTTCAGCACTTTGCGGTATATGACAATGCTCTACTGAAGGTTGGCTTTTTGCAAGACTTTTATTATCCCCAGTTGATTTTCTTATAGAAAAACTCGTCATCATATCAACCTTAATACTTTTATCTAAAGACTTAAAATTAATATTACTGAAAAACATACCGAGACCAAATCGGGAGAGTTCAGCATCAAATTCGTAAGGGCTATTTTCTGCAAATTCGCTTAAGTTTCCACTGCCATCAATCCTGATCCTCACAAATGTTGCATAAAGGCGGTTTCCTAAATCATCCTTTAATTCAGAAGAAGACGTATTGAGTCCTTTACAAAGTAAATCCCAATGTAAATCTCCGGATTCCTTAAACAACCAATTTTCTGAAAGGGCTTCCAAACACATCTGAGGCATTGTAATAAAGTTTTTTACAATATCATTAGTCTTAACTTCTGAAGAAGTACCGCTTTGTGAAAGAGGAGAAGCGTTATTACTATAAGCAAGTATGTCTTTAAGATTTTTAAATGCCAACCATTCTTGGTTTGGTATGATGCGTCCTAACCTGTTTTCGATATCTACTCTTATAGAAACCAGATCAATACTGTCGATCGCCAAATCCTGAAAATTCTTATTAAAATCTTCTTCTGTAATATTGGGGAGAATTCTGCTAAATATATCTTTCATCTTAATGTTTTCCACCTACAAAAATATAACTTTGAAATTGATTTATACACTGCTGTGTTTTTTAATTATTTTTGTAATCAAAAGTAGAAATATGAGCAAATCATACGAAGCCATCTTCGAGAATAATAAAAAATGGATTGAAGAAAAATTAGGAAAAGACGCCAACTTCTTCGAAAAATTGGCAGCCGGACAAAGCCCTGAATACCTTTATATCGGTTGCTCCGACAGTCGTGCTACAGCAGAAGAACTGATGGGGCTAAAACCCGGAGAGGTCTTCGTACATCGCAATATCGCTAATATTGTAAATACTTTGGATATGAATTCAACTGCTGTAGTGCAATATGCTGTGGAACATCTAAAAGTAAAACACATTATTGTTTGCGGACATTATGGTTGTGGTGGTGTAAAAGCTGCAATGAGCCCTGAAGATTTGGGACTTTTGAACCCATGGCTTCGGCTAATTCGTGATGTTTACAGAATTCACCAGAAAGAACTGGATGCCATTGAATGTAATCACCAACGTTACAACCGACTTGTAGAGCTTAACGTGCAGGAACAATGCATTAATATTATTAAAATGGCCTGCGTACAGGAACGGTATATTGTAGATGATTATCCTATAGTTCACGGCTGGGTTTTCGATATGAAAACAGGAAAATTAATCGATCTTGATATTGATTTTGAAGAAATTCTCTCTGATATACAAAAGGTTTACGACCTCACCAATTCTCCTTGGGTTATGAGCAGGAAAAAGAACAGAAATTTGATGTAAAATAGATTTTGGATATTAAAATTTGTTAATGTTTAGAAAAGATCTATAATTTATTTTGGTTTCTTCCTTTCAATTTTTATTTTTGCATACCAATCTTAAAAAAATTGTGAAAAAATTCTGGAACATATTGGTTTTAATTATCTTTGTAAACTTCACGGCTTTACCATGCATTGCTGAGGTTTTCAACTTTGATATACCACAAACCAATATGATTGTTTCGGAAGAAGAAAATCACTCTTCTACATCACTTATCGTTTACGAAAAAACAATTCCGAAAACTTTAAACGTTCACGATTTTATTAAATTTTTCGAATCTAATTCTTACAGAAAGGCCTTTGTTTTACAAGATGAAAACATTCATCTATCGCCTTATCTTTCTATATTTTCTCCGCCACCTGAAGCTTAATTTTTAGGATTTAACAGGATAATTGTGTCTTTCTAAATTTAGTTAAGATGCTATCTACTTATTTTAAAAATTAATATTCAATCAATCCGGCATGGTTTGTCGGATCATCTAATCAACATATTTTTCACAAAATGAAAAAAGCAAAAAGCTTAATGGGTGGCATTAAAGAGAATTTTCCATCAGGTATCGTCGTATTTTTAGTAGCACTTCCGCTGTGTTTAGGAATTGCTTTAGCATCAGGAGCACCACCTTTATCAGGAATTATTGCAGGAATTATCGGTGGTATTGTCATCGGATTAATGAGTAATTCTCAAATTTCCGTATCAGGACCTGCAGCAGGTTTAGCTGCCATCGTTTTAGGTGGAATTACAGACTTGGGAAGTTTTGAACTTTTTCTCGCAGCAGGATTAATCGCAGGACTGATACAATTGGGATTAGGTTTTGCAAAAGCCGGAAGTATTTCCAATTATTTCCCCAACAACGTTATCGAAGGAATGCTTGCAGGAATTGGTGTCATCATCATTTTAAAACAAATCCCTCACGCTTTGGGATACGATAAGGATTTCCAAGGTAATCTTAAAATTTTTGACGGATTTAATCTTCAACAGTATTTTTCAGATTTAATGGGAGCAATTTCTCCAGGTGCAATCTTGGTGACCGTTATTTCGTTAGCAATTCTTATTCTTTGGGATAAAATTCCTTCTTTAAAAAAGATGAAAATGTTGCCTGGAGCTTTAGTTGCTGTAATTTTAGGAATTGTTTTTAATGAAATTTTCAAAGGGACATCATTAGGGATCGCTAATGAACATTTGGTTACACTTCCGGTTCCTCAAACAGCAGAAGATTTTAAAAATTTAATCACTTTTCCTGATTTTTCAGGATTCCTTAACGCAAAAGTTTGGATTTTAGGAGCTACGATTGCTGTAGTTGCTTCTATTGAAACACTGCTTTGTATTGAAGCTGCCGATAGAATGGATACCCACAAAAGAATTACCGATACCAATCTTGAATTGAAAGCTCAAGGAATTGGAAATCTCATTTCTTCTGCTATTGGAGGTTTACCGATGACTTCGGTAGTGGTAAGAACCTCTGCAAACGCAAATGCAGGTGCAACAAGTAAATTATCTGCAATCATTCATGGCGTTTTATTATTGGTTTGCGTAATTACCATTCCCTTTTTGCTCAACAAAATTCCTTTAGCAACTCTGGCTGCAGTACTTTTAATGGTAGGTTACAAACTTGCAAGCCCTGCCAAACTGAAGCACTTTTTAGCCAAAGGAAGATATCAGTTTATTCCATTTATTGCAACTGTAATTGCGGTAGTCGCTTTAGATTTATTAAAAGGCGTGGCTCTGGGATTGGTTATCAGCATTATTTTTCTTCTATTAGGAAACATGAAAAGAGCTTATTACTTAAGCCGCGAAGAGTTGGAAGATGCTGACGAAATCACAATTGATTTGGCTGAAGAAGTATCCTTCCTAAACAAAGCTGCCATCAAAAAAACTTTGAAAAATGTAAAGCCTAACTCTAAGATTATCATCAATGCCAACAAGACCTCTTACATCTCGGATGACATTATCGAACTGATCTCAGATTTTGCCAATGTAAGAGCAAAAGAAGATGATATTGATGTGCAACTAAAAGGCTTTAGGACAACCTATAGAGATTACGCACAAGATCAACATTCGCATATATTTATTACGCACAGAAGAGTTATTTAGAAGTCCAATTTTAATAAGTCACTTAAAAATTAAAAAAATTATTAACAAATTTATCAATCATAAAAATTATGAAAGCACATACTTTAGAAACACAAGCTACTATAACACCGGAAAAAGCCCTTCAGTTTTTAAAAGAAGGAAACGAAAGATTTGTAAAAAATTTAAAAGTAAATCGCAATCTTCTTGAACAGGTGAACGATACCAGAGAAGGACAATGGCCTTTTGCAACAATTTTAAGTTGTATCGACAGCCGAACTTCTGCTGAGTTGATTTTCGACCAAGGCTTGGGTGATATTTTCAGCATCAGAATTGCCGGAAATTTTGCCAACCAAGATATTTTAGGCTCTATGGAATTTGCCTGTAATGTTGCCGGCTCCAAATTAATTGTGGTTTTAGGACACACCAAATGTGGCGCTTTAAAAGGTGGGCTTGATGCTGCAAAAATTCAAGATTTAGGAATGGATAATCTTAACCATTTGATTTACCATTTTGATCCTATTATTAACGATATTTTAGAACCAAATGAAGAGAGAAGTTCTGCAAACGACTCGCTTTTGGAACGTTTGAATCATCATAATGTAAAACAAACGATAGAAGGTATTAGACACCAAAGTTCCACCCTAAGGAATTTGGAAAAAGAAGGCAAAATTTTGATTGTAGGCGCCAATTATGATGTTGAAAGTGGTGTTGTAAGTTGGATATAAAACAATTCATTTCCTAATTAAATATTTCAAAAGGCTCTGCAATTTGCAGGGCTTTTTACTTCCCGTTAAAAGCCGTCATCGTATTTTGTATTCCTGCAAAAACGAATGATAGACACGCCTTTGAAAACTTTTCGATTCTCTCTGAAAGTTTTTCTTTTTCTTCCTCGTTCCAAGTTCCCAAAACATAATCTACCTGTCTTCCTTCCGAAAACTCTGCTGAAATCCCAAATCTTAAACGTGGATAATTCTGAGTTTGCAGCTCTTCCTGGATGCTTTTTAGTCCGTTATGTCCAGCATCAGAACCTTTCATTTTCATTCTTAAAGTTCCGAAAGGCAAAGCCAAATCATCCGTAATGACCATAATATTATCGAGCGGAATATTTTCTTTTTGCACCCAGAATTTTATAGCTTTTCCGGAAAGATTCATATAAGTATCCGGTTTCAAAATCAACACTTTACGGCCTTTATATTTGCCTTCAGCAAGCCAACCAAAATTGGTTGATTTAAAAGGAGCTTCAATTGTTTCAGCAATTTTTTCGGCTACTTTAAAACCAATGTTGTGGCGGGTTTCTGCATATTCTTCGCCTTTGTTTCCGAGACCGATGATGAGGTATTTCACGTTTAGCTGAAATTAATAGTTAATAGTTAAAACTGATAATAACAAAAATATGGTTTTAAATTTATTTCCCTAAAATTCTTTCTAAAACATCCGTTACCTTATCTACATTTTTTACATTTTCCTTGCGCATCATCAATTGGTTCCCTTCTTTAGAATGCTTTTCTTTCAAAGTCGCTTCAGCAGGATTTGAAGTCAAATAGGTTATCATATGTCTGAATTTTTCGCTGGAAAAAAATTTATCTTGCGGATTTGAAGGGAAGTATCCAAGGAAAATTCCGCTTTTTACCACAATTTTTTCAAACCCTATATCCGCAGCAAGCCATTTTAATTCAACAGACTTTAAGAGATTTTTGGCTTCTTGCGGTAAATTTCCGAAACGATCTATCAATTCACTTTCAAATCTTTGAAGTTCAGCTTTGTTAGGAAGTTCAGCGAGTTTTTGGTAAAGCATTAATCGTTCTTCGCTACTTTGAACATAAGAATCAGGCAGCATCAGTTCCATATCTGTATCGATATTCACTTCTTTTGTCGTATTGATGAGCTTTTTACGTTCTTCCTCGTTTTCAAAAAGGTTTTCAAATTCTTCATCGTTTTGGAGTTCTTCCAATGCTTCCTGCATAATTTTCTGGTAGGTTTCAAAACCCATTTCATTAATAAAGCCACTCTGTTCAGCACCCAACAAATCACCTGCACCGCGAATTTCCAAATCCTTCATGGCTATCTGAAAACCACTGCCCAAATCCGAAAACTGCTCAATTGCTTCCAAACGTTTTCTGGCATCAGAAGTCATCATATCGTAAGGTGGCGTAATGAGATAGCAAAATGCTTTTCGGTTGCTACGTCCTACTCTTCCACGCATTTGGTGCAAATCTGCCATTCCAAATTTCTGTGCATCATTAATGAAGATAGTGTTCGCATTCGGAACATCTACACCGCTTTCTACAATCGTTGTAGAAACCAAAACATCGTATTTCCCTTCCATAAAATCCAAAACATTTTGCTCCAGTTGTTTACCTTCCATTTGTCCGTGACCTGTAATTACTCTCGCATCAGGAACCAAACGTTGAATTAACCCTGCAATATCTTTCAGGTTTTCAATTCTATTATTGATGAAATATACTTGTCCGTCACGCTGAAGCTCATAAGACACTGCATCACGAATAATTTCTTCATTAAAACCAATCACTTGCGTATCAACTGGTTGTCGATTTGGCGGAGGCGTTTTAATCACCGATAAATCTCTTGCTGCCATTAGCGAAAACTGTAAAGTTCTCGGGATAGGTGTTGCGGTGAGGGTTAGTGTATCAATATTATTTTTCAGCGTTTTGAGTTTGTCTTTTACATTAACGCCAAATTTATGCTCTTCATCAATGATTAAAAGTCCTAAATCTTTGAACTCAATGTCTTTTCCTACCAGCTGATGTGTTCCGATAACGATGTCTATTGTCCCATTTTTGAGACCGTCTTTGGTTTCAGATTTTTGTTTTGCAGAACGGAAACGGTTGAGATAAGATATATTCACCGGAAAATCTTTTAGCCTTTCTCTAAAAGAACGGTAATGTTGAAATGCCAAAATAGTGGTGGGAACCAAAACCGCTACCTGTTTTCCGTCTGTTGCCGCTTTGAAGGCTGCACGAATCGCAACTTCTGTTTTCCCGAAACCAACATCACCACAAACCAATCTATCCATAACGGTTTGCGCTTCCATATCTTTTTTTACATCCACTGTTGCTTTTTCCTGATCCGGTGTATCTTCGTAAATGAAGCTCGCTTCCAATTCGTTTTGAAGGTATGAATCTGGAGTAAAAGCAAATCCTTTTGCCGTTTTTCTTTGGGCATAAAGTTTTATCAAATCGAAGGCGATCTGTTTTACTTTCGCTTTAGTTTTTTGTTTTAAAGATTTCCATGCAGGAGAACCCAATTTTGAAAGCATGATCTCCTTACCATCAGGACCTGTATATTTTGAGATTTTATGAAGTGAATGGATGGAAACATACAGCAAATCCTGATTTTTATAAACCAACTTAAAACATTCCTGCACTTTTCCGTCATTGTTGACCTTCACCAAACCCATAAATTTCCCAATACCGTGGTCGATATGCGTGATATAATCGCCAATTTTAAGTGACATTAAGTCTTTAAGAGTAAGTTGTTCCGATTTTGCAAATGCATTTTTGGCTTGAAACCTTTGATAGCGGTCAAAGATCTGATGATCGGTGTAAACCGAAATTTTTAGGTGAGCATCTACAAAGCCTTCGTGCAATTCGGATTTGAAAGACTTAAAATCATTCTCGTGGTTAATTTCTTCGAGGATACTTTCCAGTCTTTCTTTTTGTTTTTCAGAAGAAAAGGAAATCCAGGTTTCGTAACCTTCTGTTTTTTTGTTTTTTAAATCTTCTGCAAGCAGCTCGAAATTTTTGTGAAAGCTGGGCTGCGAAGTTTGGTTGAATACCAAGTTTTTCGCATTATCATTATGAACAGAATCTGGTAGTGATTGTGATGTGAAATCAACTAACTTAAACTTTTTAAGATTCTGTGAAAGAATTTCTTCCGTGATAAACAATTCTTCCGGTGATTGATGTTTTAGTTCTTTGCTTAATTTTTCGAAATTTTCTTCCGCTTTTCCATAATATTCTCGGATATATTTTTCTCCTAAATAAGCGTTTTTTGAAACAATAACACTGTCATTTTTAAGCAAATCAAAAAAAGGAACTTTAGAACCTGAAACAGTAAAATTCATATTAGAAACCAACTGAAACTTATCAATTTTAGATTTTGAAAGTTGGGTTTCTATGTCAAACGTTTTAATGCTTTCTACTTCGCTTCCGAAAAAGGTGATTCGGTAAGGTTCTTCATTAGAATAAGAGAAAACATCCACAATTCCTCCTCTTACAGAAAATTCGCCGGGTTCCGAAACAAAATCGGTCTGGTTGAAGTGATAATGGGTTAAAAGCTCATCAACAAAATCAAAATCCAAAGTATCTCCCACTTTAATATTATGAGATATAGCCTTGAAATCTTCTTTCTTCAAAACTTTTTCACTCAATGCAGCGTAAGGTGCTACAATTACTTTTGGTTTTGTTTCGGAATTCAAACGGTTCAGAACTTCAGTTCTTAAAACCAGATTGGCATTTTGCACTTTCTCAATCTGATAAGGCTCCAAATGCGAAGGCGGAAAATAAAGTACATTCTCTTTTCCCAAAAGTTCCTCCAGCTCTGAAGTGGCATACAAACTTTCTTCCTTATCATTCAAAAGGAAAAGAATCGTCTTTTTTTGAATTAAAAAGAGTTCTGCTACAAAAACTGATGGTGCGGAACCTGCAAAACCTTTTATGGAAACCCATTGATTTTTTTCAAGTTCACTAAATATTTCCTGCCCGAAATTCTTTTTTAGAAGATCGGGTAACAAGGTTTCACTGATGGATTTTAACTGCATTTAATCATTTTATACAAAACAGAAACACGGTTTCGGGATTTCTCCGGAACCGTTCTGCGATGCAAAAATACAATTAAAGATTTTAAGATAATTTTTCCAATTATTAAATTCATCATAAATGTGTTAAAGTTATCTAAAACAACAACTTATAGCACGCAATTTGCAAATATTTTTATAACCAAATGCTAAACAAGTATTTTAAGTTAATAAATGACTCTCGACTTCGCCTCACAAGGCGAAGTTTTTTATTTCAATTTTATACATTTGCGTATGCTGAATCTTCTGAAAAAAATTGCCGCTAAAATTTGGGCTAAAAATCACGTTTCCAAAACGAATGATTATAAAGTAAATGCCGTTCGAGATCAGGAACAACTTCTTTTGTCATTGGTAAAAACTGCCGAAAAAACTCTTTTTGGTAGGGAACACCTTTTCGAGGAAATAAAATCGGTTGAAGATTACCAAAAAAGAGTTCCTGTAGCAGATTACGAAGACATAAAACATTACATCGAAAAAGTAAAAAAAGGACAGCGTCATATCCTTTGGACTGATACTCCGGAATATTTTGCTAAAACTTCCGGCACAACTTCCGGTTCCAAATACATTCCCATCTCTAAAGAAGGCATGCCTTATCAAATTGCCGCAGCGCAAAGTGCTCTTTTTCATTATATTAACCAAAAAGGGAATGCCAACTTTGTAACCGGAAAAATGATTTTCCTGCAGGGAAGTCCGGAACTGGAAGAAGTAAATGGCATTAAAACCGGAAGGCTTTCGGGAATTGTAGCGCACCACATCCCAAACTATTTACAAAAAAACCGTCTGCCAAGTCTTAAAACCAACCTCATCGAAGATTGGGAAACAAAAGTGGACGAAATAGTAAAGGAAACCGAAAAGGAGAATATGACTTTAATTTCCGGAATTCCGCCTTGGTTGATTATGTATTTCGAAAAACTGATTGAACGCAACGGAAAAAAAATAACAGAGCTGTTCCCAAACTTGCAACTCATTGTAACTGGAGGTGTAAATTTCGAGCCTTATAGAGAAAAAATGAACGAACTGCTTGGGAAACCAATAGACACCATTCAAACATTTCCTGCGAGTGAAGGATTTTTTGCTTTTCAGGATGATTATACTAAAGATGGGCTGCTTTTACTTACCAATCACGGCATTTTTTATGAATTTATTCCTTTGGAATCTTACGGAAAACCCGATGCAAAACGTTTGACATTAAAAGACGTTGAACTCAACAAAGATTATGCACTGATTTTAACGACTAATTCAGGGCTTTGGTCTTATTCAATCGGTGATGTAGTAAGATTTATCTCTAAAAATCCGCACCGCATTTTGGTTTCCGGACGCACCAAACATTTCACCTCCGCGTTTGGAGAACACGTTATTGCTTTTGAAGTAGAAGATGCAATGAAAGCGACCGTAGAAAAGTTTCCTGCCCAGATTACAGAGTTTCATCTTGCACCACAAGTAAATCCAACAGAAGGTTTGCCTTATCACGAATGGTTTATAGAATTTGAAAAAGAACCTGAAAATTTAGATGCCTTCAAAAAAAATCTGGATGATGAAATGCGTCAACGCAATACTTACTATGATGATTTAATATCAGGAAATGTGCTTCAACCTCTCATCATTACCAAACTGAAGAAAAATGCCTTTCAAGAATATGCTAAATCGGAAGGGAAATTTGGCGGACAGAACAAAATTCCAAGGTTGGCAAACGACAGGAAGATTGGAGATTTTTTGGAAAAATTTAAAACAAACTGAAACTATTTTAATTACTCACCACCTTCAATCCCACCACCGAAGCGATTAAAGTACAGATAAAAAACATCCGCCAAAATGTTGCAGGTTCATTAAAAATGAAAATCCCGGCTAAAACGCCACCAACAGCGCCAATTCCTGTCCAAACTGCGTAAGCTGTTCCTATGGGAATGGGATTATTGCCAACAGAAATTGCCTTATACATCAAAAACATTGAAATGAAAAGGCACACAGCAAAACCAACCCACCAAAAGAGACTTTCTTTGCCTCCCGTTTCCTGTGCTTTACCAAGACAGGTTGCAAATCCTGTTTCAAATAATCCTGCGATGATAAGTAAAATCCAATTCATAACGCAAAAATAGAATTTTTCAATTCGATATATGAAATTTGAGATTTGAAATTATATCGTTTACTTTTGCACGATGATTTCTCATAAACCCATCCAAACTTTAAAAATTTCTGAATTCAGAAACTTGATGACAGGAAGATTTTTCCTTATCCTTTCTTTCAGAATGTTGGCAACTTTGCTCGGTTGGTGGATTTACGAGCTTACCGGAGATCCTTTTGCAATTGGGTTAATAGGACTTTCCGAAGTTATTCCTGCAGTGAGTTCTGCGCTTTATGCAGGACACGTTATAGATAACACCGAGAAAAAACGATTGCTTCTCATTATGAATTATTGCTACGTCTTTCTCATTAGTCTACTAGCATTATTAGCATTTTATGAGAAAGATTTGCATCATTTTTCAAATCAGCAAATTACTTATTTCATCTACGGAACTATATTTTTTACCGGGATTTGCCGTGCTTTTCTTGGCCCCATCATTCCATCGATGATTCCTAAAATTGTGGGGCAAGAAAAACTTGCATCTGCCATTACCATCAATCAAGCCACATTCCTTACAGCATCAGTTGCAGGTCATGCTTTGGGCGGATTTTTTATCCATTGGTTTGGGATTTCAAATACGCTGAATATTATTGTTGTAATAATGGTTTTTGCCTCATTTTTCTTTTGGAATATCAACCGACATTATTCTGAAAATACAGGTAAAGAAATTAAACTTGTTGAAAGTATGAAAGAAGGCATACAATACATCTACAAAACCCGTGAAATTCTTGGTGCTTTGCTGCTTGATATGTTTGCGGTTCTTTTTGGAGGTGCTGTTGCAATGATTCCGGTATTTGCCAAGGACATTCTGAAAGTGGGTGCTGAAGGTTTCGGGTTTCTCAACGCTGCTTCAGACATTGGTGCCATGCTGATTATCATTACTTTAAGTTTCATTCCGCTCAAAAAAAATCAAGGCAAAATCTTGTTATTCGCAGTTGCAGGCTTTGGACTTTGCATCATTGCGTTTGGATTATCAAAATGGTATTGGCTGTCGTTTTTCTTCTTGGTTTTAAGTGGGATATTGGATGGAATTTCTGTTGTTATTCGCGGTACGATTGTTCAACTTAAAACGCCGGAACATATTCGCGGCCGTGTTTTAAGTGTAAATTCAATTTTCATAATGTCCAGCAACGAACTTGGTCAGTTTGAGAGTGGTGTTGCTGCCAAACTTTTGGGTGTTGTGCGTTCTGTTGTTTTCGGTGGCACAATGACGGTGCTGATTGCACTTTTCGTTGGTAGAAATTTTCCTAAACTAAGGAAAATGCAATATTAGAAACGTTAAACCTTTGTTGGTATTTTCTTTTTGTTGATAAGTATTATAGTTACTAACAAATAAAATTTCACCTAATCTTCTGCTATCAAAGCAATTAAAAATTGTTTCCCTAATTTAGTATTTTAACCTTCTTAATTTTCTAAAAATTCTATCTTTGCCTTATGGCTCAGAAGGAAACTTTATCGTCTCTTATACACGGTAATTTTGCGCGGGAACTCTCAATTTCAGAAGGAAAACTACCGCCAAATGCAGTAGATTTTGAAAAACTCGTTATCGGAACATTTTTGATTGATAAAAAAGGTCTAGATTATTCTATCGACCTTCTTCAACCTGATGTTTTTTACGATCCGAGGCATCAGGTCATTTTTTCCGCAATTTTAAAATTGTATGAGGGTAATTATCCTGTTGATTTAATGACCGTAATACAGGAACTTAAAAAAGAAGAAAAACTATCTCTTGCAGGTGGCGACCATTATATTATTGAATTGACTTTGGGCGTTAGTTCTTCCGCACATATCGAATATCACGTGCGTGTTATTCTCGAAAAATATATTTTGAGAAGCTTAATTAACGTTTCCGCCAACGTTATTGATAATTCCTATAAAGAATCTACCGATGTTTTTGAACTGCTCGACAAAGCAGAACAATCCTTTTTTGAAATCACAAACGGAACCATTAAGAAAGGATTCGACACCGCAAATTCCCTTGTAAAACAGGCTATTGACTCCATCAAAGCTTTAAAAGACAAAGAAGGACTTTCCGGGATTCCATCAGGATTTGCGAATTTGGATAAAGAAACTGGAGGTTGGCAAAACTCAGATCTCATCATCATTGCAGCACGTCCTGCGATGGGAAAAACAGCATTCTTACTCTCAATGGCGCGAAATATTGCCGTACAACATAATATTCCTTTAGCATTGTTTTCTCTGGAAATGGCTTCAGTACAGTTAATCACCAGAATGATTTCCTCTGAAACCGGAATATCATCCGAAAAACTTAGAAAAGGACAAATGCCTGATGAAGATTGGGAAAGACTTTTTGCCAACGTTTCCGCTCTGGAAAATGCTCCGCTTTACATAGATGAAACTCCTTCGCTTTCTGTATTCGATTTTAGGGCAAAATGCCGTAGATTGGTGATGCAGCACGGTGTGAAAATCATTATGGTAGATTACCTTCAATTGATGACTGCAAATTCCGGAGGAAAAGGCGCCGGAAACCGTGAACAGGAAATTGCAATGATTTCCAGATCTTTAAAAGCCATTGCCAAAGAATTGAACGTGCCTGTAATTGCACTTTCTCAGCTATCCCGAAGCGTGGAAACAAGACCGGGAAAAAGACCGCAACTTTCAGACTTGCGTGAATCCGGTGCGATAGAGCAAGATGCTGATATTGTATCATTTATCTTTAGACCGGAATATTATAAAATTACCCATTGGGATAACGATCCGGAAGGTGAAGAAACCCCAACAGAAAACCAAGCCGAACTCATTATTGCCAAGCATAGAAATGGTGCAACCGCTGATGTAAGATTAGCTTTCATCAAAAATCTTGGGAAATTTGCTGATTTGGAAGCGTTTGGAAGTGGCTTTGGTTACCAACCTTCCAATTTCGGACAAAAGGATGAACCAAGCGGGTTTGACAGACTTAAAACCACAATACAACCGGGAGCAGCCTTCGATTTGCCTGACAATTCCAGTTATTCAGGATTATCAGGATCCTCGATGAATGATTTTGAGGATGAAGATGAGGACAACGGAATGCCTTTTTAAAAAATTCACTTGGGGTATAAAATAGAAATCTTTACCGATGGTGCCTGCAGCGGAAACCCCGGAAAAGGCGGTTACGGAATCCTGATGCGCATTCCGCAGGAAAATTATGAAAAAACATTCTCTCAAGGTTTTCAAAAAACCACCAACAACAGGATGGAGCTTTTAGCGGTTATTGTTGCCTTAGAAAAATTAAAAACTTTCGACAACGAGGTTCACATCTACACTGATAGTAAATATGTTGCAGATGCCATCAATCAAAACTGGATTTACGGCTGGATAAAAAAAGGATATAAAAACGTAAAAAACCCGGATCTATGGCAGCGGTTTTTTCCTCTATTTAAAAAGCACAAGCCTCACTTCCATTGGATTAAAGGACACGCAGGACATCCTGAAAATGAAATCTGTGATAAACTTGCAGTTGCGGCTTGCAGCAATCAGAATCTTGAGATTGATGAAGGTTTTGTAAATCAGAATAGTGGTGGCTTGTTTTAGGAGTTAGGATAGATACTTCACTTATTATAGACAACAATCTAGTCTTACAATCTCAAACTAAAAACTCGAATCCCACATTCCAATCATATCTCGCATCAAATTTGCTACCTTTGTTATATGAATTACATCGAAGCCCTTCAAAGGAGATATTCCGTAAAAAAATTCAACAAAAAGAAAATTCCTGCTGAAGTTTTAAAAGACATATTGGAAGCAGGTAAACTTTCTGCAAGTTCTCTCGGTCTTCAACCTTACAAGATTTATGTGATAGAAAGCGATGAAAATCTAACCAAACTTCACGAAGCATTTTACAATAAATCACAAGTTTCCACGTGTTCACACCTTATCATCATTACTTCAAAAAAAGACATTGAAGATCAATATGTTGATGGCTATTTCAAACACATCACAGAGGTGCGTGAGGTAGAAATAGAAACTTTGGAACCCTTCAGAAAAAGCATTAAACTTTACAAAGACAACATTGAAAAAGATAAAATGCAATCTTGGAACGAAAAGCAAGGTTATATCGTTTTAGCCAATTTAATGTTTGCGGCTGCTTTGGAAAAAGTGGACAGTTGCCCTATGGAAGGCTTTAAAGAAGGAAAAATAGAAGAAATACTTGAGCTCGACACCAATAATGAAAGCGTTACCGTAACTTTAGCATTAGGATATCGTGCAGAAGATGACCCCTTTCAGAATATGAAAAAAGTGAGAAAACCGGATGAAAAATTGTTCAGGTTTTTATAATTTTAAAATCGAATTTTAGTTGAATTAAAAACATTCTGTTTCCTGTTCCAACAAAATATAAACTTATACATCGGGACCTGAAACAATCAAAAATTAAAAAAAGTAGATGACAGAAGCAGATGTATTGGTCATTGGTTCGGGAATTTCTGGACTTTCTTATGCTATAAAAATTGCAGAGCAGTTGCCGGATACCAAAATCACCATCGTAACCAAAGCCGATGAAGACGAAAGCAATACCAAATATGCACAGGGCGGACTTGCTGTAGTTACCGATTTCGATAAAGATAATTTCCAGAAACATATTGATGATACCATGCGCGCCGGAGATGGAGAAAACAAGCGTGAAGTAGTGGAAATGGTCATTAAGGAAGGTCCCGCCAGATTTCAGGAATTGGTAGATTGGGGAACACAGTTTGATAAAGAACACGACGGCGATTACAAACTCGGAAGAGAAGGCGGACATACTGAAAATCGCATCGTTCACCATAAAGACATTACTGGTTTCGAGATTGAAAGAGCACTACTGGAAACCGCAAAAAATTCTCCTAATATCGAAATTTTAGACCATCATTATGTGGTTGATTTAATCACACAGCATCAGGTTCCGGGTAAAGAACTCGATTTGAACGACATTACGAGTTACGGCGCTTATGTTCTGGATGAGAAAAGTAAAAAAATTAAAAAAATAACCGCGAAAATAACGCTGGTAGCAACCGGTGGCGCAGGACACGTTTATAAAAACACCACCAATCCTATAATTGCAACCGGCGACGGAATTGCCTTTGTTCACAGAGCAAGAGGAAAAGTCTCTAATATGCAGTATTACCAGTTTCACCCTACAGCAATGTATTCTAAACACGATGGAATGCTTTTCCTAATTTCTGAAGCAGTTCGTGGTGATGGTGCAAAGCTTCGCACAAAAGATGGTGAAGCTTTTATGCACAAATACGATGAGCGTGAAGAACTCGCATCCAGAGACATTGTTGCCAGAGCGATTGATAACGAACTAATTACCAGCGGTGACGAGTATGTTGGTTTAGATTGCAGACACATGAATCGTGAAAAATTCATTGAGCATTTTCCGAATATTTATAAAAAATGTATGGATGAAGGAATTGATCCGTTCAAACAACTTATTCCCGTAGTTCCGGCTTGCCATTATCTTATGGGTGGGATTGATGTGGATATGGATGGACAAAGCTCTATAGAAAACCTTTTTGCCGTTGGCGAATGCACCAATTCCGGTTTACACGGCGCAAACAGATTAGCTTCCAACTCATTACTTGAAGGTTTGGTTTTCGGGCATAATGCTGCAATGAAATCGGTTGAACTTTTAAAGAAAGACAACTTCAACTACGAGGATTTAAAAAATATTCCTGAATGGAATGAAGACGGCATGAAAATCATCGATGAAATGGTAATGGTAAGTTACTTAAGAAGGCAGCTTCAGGAACTGATGAGTGATTTGGTTGCCATCGTAAGGAGTAACCAAAGGCTTGAGCTTGCCAAAAAGAAACAACGCGAAATCTTTGAAGCTGTAACCGAACTTTACAACTACTCCATCCTTTCGCCACAACTTTCAGAATTGAGGAATCTGGTGAATGTTTCTTATCTTATCATTAAACATTCCCTTCAAATGAAAGAAAATAAAGGAAGTTTTTACAATAAAGACTTGGCAACGAAGCCTTTAACGATTTCAGGAAATTAAAATAGAAATAATGAAAAGACCCGCATACGTAACCGACAAAGCTTTAAAAGAATTTATAAAAAACGCTCTTGAAGAAGACATTCAGGATGGCGACCATTCTACGCTTTCAACCATTCCGAAAGATTTGATACAGAAAGCACGCTGCATTATTAAACAAGATTGTATTGTAGCAGGTGTAGAACTGGCAGAATTTATCTTCAAAACTTTTGATAAAAATATGTCTGTAGAAGTCCTGATTAAAGACGGAGAATCTGCAAAAGTGGGTGATATTGCTTTTATCGTTACCGGAAAAGCACAAAGCATCCTACAAACCGAAAGATTAGTATTGAATTGTATGCAAAGAATGAGTGGTATTGCTACTCTTACAAACGATTGGGATTCTAGATTGGTAGGAACTAAAACCAAGCTTTTGGATACCAGAAAAACCACCCCAAATTTTAGAATCTGTGAGAAATGGGCGGTAGCAATCGGTGGCGGAACCAACCACAGATATGGTTTGTATGATATGGTAATGTTAAAAGACAATCATATTGATTATAATGGAAGCATCACCAATGCCGTAAAAATGTGCAAAGAATACCTCAAAAAAAACAAAAAGAAATTGAAAATTGAGGTAGAAACCCGAAACTTGGAGGAAGTGCAAGAAGCAATAGATGCAAAAGTTGACCGAATTATGCTCGATAATATGGACGTGGCAACCATGAAAAAAGCAGTAAAACTGATTGATGGCAAATGCGAAAGTGAAGCTTCAGGAGGTGTAACACGTGATATGCTGAAAGATATCGCCTCCACCGGAGTAACCTATATTTCTGCTGGCGCATTAACACACTCTGCCGAGAATATTGATATTAGTTTAAAAGCCATAAAAGATTAAAAGCAAATTATGACATAAATAATATATACGATTTTTATTGAAAATAATTTAATACCTTTGTGAAAATCTAAAAGTCAGATTTGAAAGATAAATTGTCTGATAATCAAATACAAACAAGGCTATATTAACAAAATTTTATTAATTAACATTTTGTTAATATAGCCTTGCTTATTTAGAATTACTTTTGCACCGTGAAAATTTAATTTTTATAAATTGTAATAGATATGAATTTTAGTCCATTAAAGAAATCCGTTCTTATTGCTGCAATAGCATTTGCGGGTTACGGAACTTTACACGCACAGGTTACTACGAGTAGTATCCAGGGTGTAATCAGTCAGTCTGCAGGAGCTACAGTTACTGCGACACACTTGCCATCAGGTACAGTTTATACCGGTGTTGCAAACCAATCAGGAAGATTTAACATTACTAACATGCGTGTTGGTGGCCCTTACAAAATTGAAGTAAGCAGACCAGGACAAACCGCTGAGGTTTATGATGATGTATACTTGGAACTAGGTCAGCCATTTGTGCTAAACCCAAGTTCTTCAGTAAAGACTAAAGATATTGCAGAAGTTGTAGTAACTGGTGCAAGATCTACTACAAACCAAAATAAAACTGGTGCCGCTACAAACGTTGGACAAAAGCAAATTCAGGAACTTCCTCAAACTACTAGAAGTATAACAGAATTTACTAGATTAACGCCACAAGCAAACGGTGTTTCTTTTGCAGGTAGAGATGCTAGATATAATAACCTTCAGATTGACGGTGCTAACTTTAACAACGGTTTCGGACTATCTTCTAATCCACTTCCGGGAGGTAACGCCCAGCCTATTTCATTGGATGCTATTCAGGAAATTTCTGTAAATATTGCTCCATTTGATGTTACACAGTCTGGTTTTACAGGTGCAGGTATCAACGCTGTTACAAAATCTGGTACTAACAAATTTCATGGTTCATTATACGGTTACTATAATGGTAAAGACTTGAACGGTTGGAAAATCAACGGAAACAATATCGATAAATTAAGTGGAGCAAGATTGATAAACGGTCTTACAATTGGCGGTCCAATTGCTAAAAATAAATTATTCTTCTTCATCAGTGCTGAAAGAGAAACGGCTACCGGTGCAAATGCATCAGGAGCTAACCTTTGGAAAGCATCTCAAGACGGAGTAGCCAATGTTGCTAGTAACATTTCAAGAGTTAGAGAAAGTGACCTTATCGCAGTAAGAAATCACTTAATTAACACTTGGGGCTACGATCCTGGAAGATATCAAGGGTATGCTAATGAAGCAGAGCAGAATGGTGATAAATTCCTCGCAAGATTAGACTGGAACATCAGTGATAAGCACAAGGCTGCTTTCAGATATAACATTTTAGATGCTACTTCTTTGCAGTTGGCAAACGGAAACTCTGCTCCAAACCCACGTTCAGGATGGAACAGAATTAGTGAAAACTCTATGACTTTCGAAGGTGGAAACTACGGTTTCAGTGATAAAGTGCAGTCATTCACAGCTGAATTAAACTCAACGTTTAATTCGAAAATCTCTAACAAACTCCTTTTCACTTATTCTAAAATTCAAACCACAAGAACCAGCCCATCATCAAAAATTTTCCCATTTGTTGATATCTGGGAAGGCGGTGGAAACTATATCAGCTTTGGTACCGAATTATTCTCTTATCTTAATGATGTAGTGAATGATAACTTCTCTTTCACTAATAACCTTACTTACACGACCGGTAAGCACACGTTCACCGGAGGTTTAGCATATGAAGTGCAGAAGTTCGGTAACTCATTCATGAGATACGGTACTGGTTACTACAGATATAACTCACTGGCTGATTTCCTTAAGACAGGTACTTCACAGGAAGTTGCACCATCTGTTTTTGCATTAACTTACCCTTATGCAGGTCAAGATTCTTACTCAAAAGTTGATTTCGGATTAGGTTCTGCTTATATTCAGGATAGAGTTACATTGACTGATAAATTCAACTTCACTTTAGGTTTAAGAGCAGAAAAACCATTCTATTTGAATGATCTTACTGCAAATCCTTCTATTGATGCTTTAGAATTATTAGATGTAGATGGTACTGTTCGTACGTATTCATCTTCTACATGGCCTAAATCAAAAATCCAGTTATCTCCAAGATTTGGCTTCAATTATGATGCATTTGGTGACAGATCATTGATTTTCAGAGGTGGTACCGGTATCTTTTCTGGTAGAATTCCTTTCGTATGGTTAACAAATATGCCGACGAACGCAGGTGTAATTCAAAATTCAGTATCATCATCTTCAAGTTCTCCTTGGCTAAAAAATATCAGATTCCATCCTGAAGACATTCATTATTTCATAAACAATGTTCCTGCAGGCGGAGAAAACGTATTCATCAGCTCTCCAAACAATGGTGTCCCTGGAGAAGTTGCATTGGTGGATGATAACTTCAAAATGCCATCTGTATGGAGATCAAGTTTTGGTGTTGATTTTAAAATTCCTAATTCACCAATCACTTTAGTATCTGATTTACTTTATACTAAAGACGTAAATGGAGTTTACCAGCATAACCCGAACAGAAAACCAACAGGTCAAAGAATGACTTATGCAGATCGTGAGTATTATCCTACAACTGCTTCATACCAATATAACAATAAAATTGGAGCAAACAACATTACTGTACTTACAAATGCTACTGAAAAAGGATATGCATTCTCTGCAACTTTCGGAGCTAACTTAAGACCTTGGAACGGACTTTCAGGTTCAGCATTCTATACTTATTCTGATGCGAAAGATATTACAAGTAATCCTGGATCTCAGGCTCTTTCTTCTTGGACTAACTTGCCTTCAGTAGATAATCCTAATGAGCAAACTTTGGGAATTTCAGATTTTGCTATTCCTCACCGTGTTGTTGGTACTTTAAGTTATACTTTCAAGAATACTACTCTTGGGGTTTACTACAATGGTGCACATCAAGGAAGATATTCTTACTACTATTCTAACGACGTGAATGGAGATGGTATCAGCAGTGATTTACTTTACATTCCAACAAATACTTCTGAGATCAATTTCACAGATATCAAAGATAGTAAAGGCGTAGTTCTATTTACAGTTCAACAACAGAGAGATGCTTTCGATCAATTTGTAGCTGCTAACGGATTAGAATCTTACAGAGGAAAAATCACTCCAAGAAACGCATTCTTGATGCCTTGGAAAAACAGATTCGATGTTAGATTAACACAAGACTTGTTCAAAGATATGTTTGATAAAGGTCATAAACTATCTTTAACTCTTGATGTGGTTAACTTTGGTAACTTGTTAAACTCTGAATGGGGAATCCAAGATCAGATCCTTTCAAATGGTAGAGCTGTATTAACAAGAACTGGATCTGTGAGTGCAAATCCAACATTCCAAATGTTGAGAGATGGTACAAACCTTGTAACCGCACCTTACAGACCGATGAGTTCAAGATTTACAACTTGGAGCGCAACTTTCGGTATGAAATATTCATTCTAAAAGTTTTATACAATACTTTTTAATCCCGGCAATTGTCGGGATTTTTTTATCTTTGCAGTTAATCATTTAAAAATAAAATATGGATACGTTTTACATTATGCTTCAGGCACACAGAGGATTTGCTTATTTACTTTTAGTACTCATTGCTCTTTTTGTAGTGGCTTTGCTATTAACTATGTTCGGTTATTCCGGTAACATTTCAAAACTTTTAAGAAAATCCACCCTTTTCACGATGATTTTCTTTCATTTGCAAGCTTTAGTTGGTTTAGTGATGTTATTTTTCTTCTCACCTGGCTTTAAACAAGCGAAAGAAGCCGGAACTTTAATGAGCGATTCTGTTTCTAGAAACACCTATGTTGAGCATCCTACAGCAATGATTATTGCAGCTGTGCTTTTAACAATTTTGAACAAAAAATTTAAGACACAAGATAAATTGACAATGGGGAACGTCATTATGGGCCTTATCGCTGTAGCTTTGATGCTTTGGGCTTTCCAATGGGGAAGACTTTTTGGATAAATAACCATTTAATTTGGTTCAATTTGGTTTAAAATAGTTCAACTTGGTTATGGCAGCAGTAAGAAAATTTGAAGATTTAGAAATCTGGCAACTTTCAAGAGTTTTTTGCAATGACATTTATGAGATTATTGAAACGACAAGACTGAAAAATAACTTTAAACTGTCTAACCAAATTGATGGTTCTTCAGGTTCGGTAATGGATAATATCGCTGAAGGATTTGAAAGAAACGGAAATAAAGAGTTTGTACAGTTTCTTTCTATTGCCAAAGCATCTTGTGGTGAAACACGTTCGCAACTTTATAGAGTATTAGATAGAAAATTCATTTCGGAAGAAACATTTCAAAAATTGAAAAATCAATCCGAAATATTAAGTATTAAAATCAGCAACTTGATGGATTATTTATCTAAAAGCGATTTAAAAGGCTCTAAGTACAAGTCGTAAACCGATAAAATTTGGATTACTCAACGATTTTGAACAATTTGAACAATTTTGAACTAACAAACTATATAAAATGAAAGTAGCTGTAGTTGGCGCAACCGGAATGGTAGGTCAGGTGATGTTGAAAGTTTTGGAGGAAAGAAATTTTCCGGTAACAGAACTAATTCCCGTAGCATCCGAAAAATCTGTAGGGAAAAAAGTGAATTACAGAGGTAGCGATTACACCATCGTATCTATGCAGGATGCGGTGGAAATGAAGCCGGAAATTGCCATTTTTTCAGCGGGAGGCGGAACGTCTTTGGATTGGGCTCCGAAGTTTGCAGAAGCAGGGACTTTCGTGGTAGACAATTCTTCTGCGTGGAGAATGGACCCTACCAAGAAGTTAGTAGTACCGGAAATCAATGCCAATGTTTTGGAAAAAGAAGACAAAATCATTGCAAATCCGAACTGCTCTACTATTCAGTTGGTAATGGTGCTTCATCCTTTGAACCAGAAATATGATGTAAAACGTGTGATTGTTTCCACATATCAATCGGTTACAGGAACCGGAAAAAATGCTGTGGATCAACTGAATGCTGAAATTAAAGGCGATGATTCTGTGGCGAAAGTGTATCCTTACGAAATTTTCAAAAATGCACTTCCACAATGTGATGTTTTTTCAGATGACGATTATACTAAAGAGGAATTGAAACTCATGAAAGAGCCTAAAAAAATTATGGGTGATGATACGTTCAACCTTACGGCAACAGCGGTAAGAGTTCCTGTACAGGGTGGACATTCCGAAAGTGTAAATATCGAGTTTGAACATGAATTTGATTTGGCAGAAGTGAAGAAAATCCTTTCCGAAACTCCTGGCGTGGTGGTAATGGATGATGTAGAGAACAAGATTTATCCAATGCCTCTGTATTCTGAAGGAAAAGATGATGTTTTTGTTGGTAGAATTCGTCGTGATTTGTCCCAACCAAAAACTTTAAACCTTTGGATAGTAGCAGACAACCTCCGAAAAGGTGCTGCAACTAACGCAGTACAAATCGCAGAGTATCTCGTAAAACAGAAATTTGTATAAAATTAAAATCCCGCATTGTGCGGGATTTTTTGTTAGAACCCTCAAACATAAAACTTCAGAGTATGGAAGTTCAGAACACCCAAAATCTGCAAAAATTTAATTTCCAGAGGAACGTCGCTATTGTAGGCGTTATTTTATTTATTGGAAAATTAATAGCTTGGCATCTCACCAATTCCGACGCAGTTTTTTCTGATGCAATGGAAAGTATTGTGAACATTATCGCCGCATTTATGGGCCTATATTCTCTATATCTTGCGGCAAAACCTAAAGACCACGATCATCCTTACGGGCACGGAAAAGTAGAATTCGTGACCTCAGGAATTGAAGGTGCGCTTATCATTTTTGCGGGAATTATGATTATTGTTCAGGCGACAGATTCACTTCTTCACGGAAATACACTTCAAAAATTGGATTCCGGAATTTTCATCATTGCAGCAACCGCCATCATCAATTATTTAATGGGTTACATTTCCTACAAAAAAGGTGTGAAAGAAAATTCTTTGGTACTGCAAAGTTCAGGAAAGCATCTTCAAAGCGATACTATTACTACCGCAGGCGTTGTAATCAGTTTGATTTTGGTTTACTTTACTGGTTTAAACTGGATTGACGCTGCCGTTGCTATCATTTTTGGTGGTTATATTATGTTTATTGGCTACGGAATTATTCGCAAGGCATTAAGCGGAATTATGGACGAGGCAGATTTGGAAATGGTGAATCGTCTTGCAAAATTTTTGAACGAAAACCGCAAACCAGAATGGGTTGATATTCATAATGTAAGAATTCAGCAGCACGGAAGCAAGCTTCATCTGGATGGACATATCACATTGCCTTGGTATTTTGAGTTGAGAGAAGCCCACGAAGAAATGGAAACGATGATTAAAGAAATTGCAGCAAGTACCGAAAGACATGTGGAATTTAATTTTCATATGGATGATTGTAAGCCTTTTTCTTGTGAAATTTGTCAGTTAGCGGAATGTAAAGTGCGTCAGAATCCTTTTGCGAAAAAAGTTGAATGGACTGTAAAAACCATTTCACAACCGGATAAACATACAAAGGAGAGTTGATTTTTTATTTGGAATTCAAAGCCAATGCTGTATTCCGACTAATCTGAAACTTAAATTCTCTTAAAATCTAAAATAGCTTTAAAATAGCTTAATGGTGAGAATTAAGTCGGAAAAAAGACCGTGAGAAGTAAATAGCCCGGGTTGTAGCGGCATCCTTTTTTGTTTTTTCAGAAAACAAAAAAAAAGATATAGCGGAAAACCGGACCGAATCGTTTATAAAACTTGAAATATACTGCTCCTAAAATTTAGTTTTTCACCAATAAATTTCTTCTGTAATAAAACATCGGAACGATTAAGAGCAGAATTAAAGGCTGTATTACAAATCTCCTCATATAGAAGGAAAAGAGGTAGCCAATTTCGAATTTTGTTTGGATGCAATAGAGATAAATCGGGAGCGTGATGGCGAAAACTATCGTCATTAGAACCAAACCTTGTACCGTCCATTGCCTGTTTCGGAAGAGAGCCTGAATGATAATTGCTGAAAATAACAAATTCAATAAAAACCTGAAAATGTAATTTAAAATTAATGAAAACCATTCAAAATCAGGGAAATGCGCTTTCTTGTCTGCTACTGAAAAATATTGTAAGAAAGGATCATAAAAAGCCCGGTCTTCTATCGCACGAACTCCGATTAAACCCAATATTCCTATTATGACTAAAATCCACTTAAGCATTTGATACGGGTTTTTTAGTAAAAAATTTAATCCAAATCAACCATAATATCACTACGCTTCCATAGATGATTGCCGGAAAAAAATAATCGTGTCCAATCTTAATGTATTTTGGATACTCAATAATAACAAAATTGAGACCTACAATACGCAAAACATTCATAATATGGAGAATAACAAGTCCCGCAATTGCAAAGAGAAACGTTTTAAGGCCATTATAAAACGCAAATATAAAAGCCAAAAACAAAATCATAACCGAAATAGCGTTGCAGCCTTCTACCATTCGGGAACGATATTGGCCATTTACAAAAAACCACGAAGTTTCGCGTTCGGGTTGATCTACCATTACAGATTGATAGCCTAATCCGTTTTGCACTGCTGTGATTTGGTTGGCAATCCACTTGGAAACGGGATCCAAACCTTGCCCAGAAAAATAATTAAGATACATCTGATACAAGCCTAAAAACGTAAGGTAAATGAGGAGAAACCTTAATAAAATAATAAGCACGGGCTTGAAATCTTTGAACATACTGCAAATATAGAAAATCGCCATCAAATTGTTATATTTGTACCTATACATTAAAGTTTTGGAAGAAGAAAGACATTTTTTTGATGAATTTTCAGGCGGTAAAACCTCCGGTTTTTTTGCTTTACCACAAAGCGGTTCTTCACGTAAAAATTTCATTGCTAAAACTGATGATGCCCAATTTGTAGTAACGTATAATGATAACCTTCGCGAGAACGAAAGTTTCTTTTATTTTTCTGAAAAATTTTCTAAACTAAATCTCAACACTCCAAAAATTTTCAAAATTTCAAACGACAGGAAAATCTACATTCAAGAATATCTTGGCGGGAACACTTTTTCCGAAATTATTGAAAATGAAGGTTTAAGCGAAAGGGTAAAACGTTTGGTTAAGAAAACATTACAAAATCTTTATAATTTTCAGATTGCCACAAAAAATCATATTGATTATACCAAAACCTTCGAGTATGAGAAGTTTGATCACATTCCTATACTTAACGATTTAAACTATTTCAAATTTCTTTTTATAGATATTTTGGAAATTCCTTATCATAAATCATCCCTGCTGAAAGAGTTTAATAATCTTGCTGAACAGATTGAAAATTTAGCACCTAAGACACTCATGATTAGAGATTTTCAGGCCAGAAACATCATGGTGAATGAGAAAGATGATGTGTTTTTTATCGATTATCAAGCTGCTATGGAAGGTCCTGCGATGTATGATGTCGTTTCCTTTCTGTTTCAGGCTAAAGCCAACTTCCCTGACGATTTCAAAAAAGAAATGCTGCACTTTTATATTTCATTATTTGAAGATGAATATGAAAGACGATCATTAGAAAAGTCTGTGTTACCGATAAGACTGATAAGAAACTTGCAGGTTTTAGGCGCTTATGGTTTTCGAGGATTGGTACAAAAGAGGGAGCATTTTATAAAAAGCATTGATAATGGCATTAAAAACCTCTATGCAACTGCGGAAACTTGGGATCAAATGGACCTTTATCCTGAATTAAAAGCTTTAATATTAAAATTAAATACTTCTGATACAAAAGAAAAAATAGAAAAATTGAAAGATTAAATTTAACCTCAAGAAATTTATGAGTTATGAGCTATAAGAATTCATAAACTACTTATGCATAACGCTTAATTCAGATTTATCTGAAACTTAAAACCCTTAAATTCTAAAATATTTTAATGGTAAAAAAGAATGTCAAAGCAATAAGTTCTAAAGAAACAGAAGAAAAAATAAAAAAATTGAGTAAGTAATAATGAGCAAACTAAAAATAGAAATTCACAGTTTTTCATACAAAAAAGGAGGCATTCCAAAAGATGAAAGTGGTAACGGCGGCGGTTTTGCATTCGACTGCAGAGGAATTTTGAATCCCGGGAGAGTTGAAGAATACAAGTCACAAACCGGAAAAGACATTGGCGTACAAAAATACCTTGAAGAAAAAACTGAAATGCCAAAGTTTTTAGAAACCCTTCAAAATCTCATTTCTATTACAATTGACAACTATATTGAAAGAGATTTTGAACATCTGCAAATCAATTTCGGATGTACCGGAGGACAACACCGATCGGTTTATGCTGCCGAGAAAACAGCAGAATTTATCAGAAAAAAATATCCGGAAGTAGAAGTTACCATAAACCACGACGAACAACTACAACTCAATCATTGTAGTGCTTAAATGAGCAATATGTATTTTGCTCATAATCTATTACAATTACCTTTTAAAAAATGAAAGCTCTAATATTTGCAGCAGGAAAAGGAACACGATTAAAACCTTTTACCGACCATCACCCAAAAGCTTTGGTGAAAGTAAACGGCGTTCCCTTGCTTGAAAGAAATATAAAATATTTACAGTCATACGGCATTAACGATTTTGTGATTAATGTTCACCATTTTGGTGAGCAAATCGTTGATTTTCTGAAGGAGAATCATAACTTCAATGCTAAAATCGAAATTTCAGATGAGCGCGATGAACTGCTTGAAACAGGAGGTGGTTTGGTTTTTGCAAGAAATCTTCTAGATTTAGGAGAGGATTTTCTTATAATGAATGCAGACATCCTCACAGATCTTAATATCACAAATTTTGTGAATTATCATCAGAAAAATGAGGATTTTGCAACATTAGCCGTTTCTGACAGAAACAGTTCGCGGAAACTCCTTTTTAATGAGGATATGATTCTTCGAGGTTGGCTTAATGTACAGACCGGAGAACAAAGGTTGGCAGAATTCAACAAGGGATTTAAAGCGCTTGCTTTCAGCGGAATTCACTGTATTAATCCTGAAATATTTAAGAAAATAAAAAGAACAGGAAAGTTTTCAATTATGGAAGAATATTTGGATCTTATGCTTACGGAAAAAATACATGGTTACGAGCACAACGCTAGACTTGTAGATGTTGGCAGACCAGAATCTGTGTTGGAAGCAGAACAATTTTTCAAATAAAATTATGAGTAAAATAAAACGTGGAAAGGGCTTAACTAAAATCATTACAGGTACTGAACTAGAAATTGATCAACGTGTACAAAGCCATTTTCAGGAAAAAACTTGGGACGAGACCATTACAAAAGACAGTTGGATGGTTTTTAAAATTATGGCTGAATTGGTTGATGGTTACGAAAAACTCGCAAAAATTGGCCCTTGCGTTTCACTATTTGGTTCGGCAAGACTGAAGGAAACAGATAAATATTATCAGGTTGCAGTAGATATTGCTGAAAAAATTACACAATTAGGTTTCGGTATCATCACAGGTGGAGGTCCTGGAATTATGGAAGCAGGAAACCGAGGCGCCAGAAATGCCGGTGGAAAATCTATTGGTTTAAATATCGAACTTCCCTTCGAGCAGCATTTTAATCCATATATCGACAAGCACTATTCTATGGATTTCAATTACTTTTTTGTTAGAAAAGTAATGTTTATAAAATATTCTCAAGGATTTGTCGTAATGCCGGGAGGTTTTGGTACTTTAGACGAACTTTCCGAAGCCATCACTTTAATTCAAACTCAAAAAATCGCCAGATTCCCAATTATTTTAGTAGGTTCTGAATTTTGGAGTGGATTATTAGATTGGTTTAAAGATACTTTATTGAAAAACGGAATGATATCCGAAGAGGATCTTAATCTATATCGTGTTGTAGATACAGCTGACGAAGCTGCTGCACATATTAAGGCCTTTTATGATAAATACTCTATCAATGTAAATTTCTAGTTGGCATTATATTTGAGAATATAAAGTAAATTATATATTTGTAATTTATAAACAGAAATGAAGAAAAATCTTTACATATTCGCAATTTTAACATTTTTTGTGATGATGAGTTTTGCTGCGGCAGATTTTTTCTCATCAATGACAAAAGTGGATTATGTTGACGGCAATAAAACTTTGAAGTTCACTACAAAGCTCAACACCGACCATATTTCAAATGCCATCAAAATCCGTCCGGAAACAGCAGGCTTTGAAGCTGAAGTAAAAAAATATGTTAATAAAACCTTTGATGTTTACGTAAACGGACAACCAAAAACCTTAACTTTCACTGGAAGTCAGGTTAATGGTGAATCGGTTTGGGTGTATTTTGAAACCGGAGGTGTAAGTGACATTAACGAACTTAAAATAAGAAACGCCATACTGCTTGAAACCTATCCAAAACAGTTGAATGTAGTAAATGTTGCTTATAAAGGGCAACAGAAAACAATGAACTTCATCCGCGGAAAAGAAACCAATTCTGTAGGATTTTAAAAAAGTAGTATACCTATATTGACCTCTGAACTTTTCAGAGGTTTTTTTATTACTTGATTTTAATTAATTTTTATTACAAAATTTAAGATTATATTTGAGTATAATTAAAATTAAAAATTTCATGAAAAAACTAGTACTACTATTAACGTTAGCTTTTGGTATTAAAACTATGACTGCGCAAACTTATGATGGATCTACACCTACAGCGCAAGGGATGAACGACATTATGATTGATCCTATTTTTTTAATAGCAGCGCCTGCAGCCAATATTACTTACGAAAGACTTTTGAATCAGGATGCTGGTCTTGGTATTAATGCTATCTTTGGCTTGGGACGTGATATGGAGAACGTTTGGCAAATTTCTCCTTTTTACAGAATGTATTTTGGTAAAAAATTCGCTTCAGGATTTTTTGTTGAAGGTTTTGTGCCGATAACTTATTCAAAGTCTGAAAGTTATTGGGTTAACAATCAACCACAAACCTATGAAGCCACTACTGTCGGGATTGGAGTTGGTTTTGGTGGAAAATGGGTGGTGAAAAGAAATATCGTTTTCGAAGCAAGTAGCGGTATTGGCAGAAGATTCGGAAATACCGAAAATTTAGACAGCGTAATTACAGGAAAAGGAATGTTGGGAATCGGTTATAGATTCTAATATATTTTATAAAACCATAAAAAGCTTTAGTTTTGTACTGAAGCTTTTTTTATGTTTACCCACGAATATTTTATGAAATTGGCTCTTCAGGAAGCTGAAGCCGCTTTCGAGAAAGATGAAGTTCCTGTAGGCTGTATCATTGTTTTTAACAACCGTGTTATTGCTAGATCACACAATCTTACAGAAACCCTAAACGATGTTACAGCACACGCTGAAATGCAGGCCATCACTTCAGCCGCCAATTTTTTGGGCGGAAAATATCTTCAAAACTGTATCATGTACATCACTTTGGAGCCTTGCGTTATGTGCGCAGGTGCATTGAACTGGTCGCAAATATCAAAAGTAGTGATAGGTGCCAGAGACGATCAGCGTGGATTTATCAATAAAAATCTATCCCTACATCCAAAAACTGAAGTCCTAACCGGAATTCTAGAAAATGAATGCTCACAAATAGTTCTTGATTTTTTCAAATCAAAAAGATAGATTTGGATGATTTTTTTTGATTGAATTACGCGGCGATAATCTTTTTGAGTTGAATTATTTTGACTTTTACAAATCCTTACCAAGAAAATAAAGCCCTTTTAATGTGTGAAGGCGGTCTGCTACATGAATTTTATCCGTTAATGGTTTATAGACATGGGAAACACCACCGGTTGCAACCACGAAACATTCATCTTGAACCTCATCATTAATTCTCTCGATGAAACCTTCCACCATTCCTAAAAAGCCGTAAACCATCCCACTTTGCATACAAGAAACTGTATCTAAACCTAAAACTGATTTTGGCTTTACGAGTTCAATTTCGGGGAGTTGAGCGGTTTGTCCAACCAAAGAATTAAGAGATGTTATAATTCCGGGTGCGATAATTACACCAATAGTTTCACCATTTTCGGCGATACAACTTGCGGTAAGCGCAGTACCAAAATCAATGATGATCTTCTTTTTATCAGGATAAAGATTATGCGCTGCCACCAAGTTTGCATAGATATCTGTACCCATTTGTTTTGATTTTGCCTGAACTCCTGAAGGTGTATTTCTGTCCACCAAAACCGGGGACTTTCCATGAAGTTTTTTTATGGCTCTGATGACATCCTGCGTGATCTGAGGTACCACTGAACCAATGATTATTTTATCAACCGATTCTGCTTCAATCTTATGGGTTTGATACATCATCATAAACTGAAGAATAAGCTCGTCACTAGTTTTATATGGCTTTGTATTGATGATCCACGAAATATCGCAGTTATCATCATCAAATAATCCAAAACGGATGTTGGTGTTACCGATGTTGATTACTATAGAAGTCATTTATTGATTTTAGCGCATCTAATGTAATAAATTTGAGTTAATTTTTCAGATTTTAGATTAATTACGCTGTAATAAAAATTAAAGGCGCTCAAAAAATTTTTGAACGCCTTTTATTTTGATATAATCTAAAATTCAAACAAACTAAAACTTCAAATCTACACCCAAATAAACATTTGCAGGCATTATAGGAGCATATACCATTCCTCCATCGAAATAATTTCCGAAAGGGTTTTTAGCATCAATAATAGGATTCTTCTGCATCGTTCCGGTAAGGTTTTCACCTCCAAGATAGATTCTTATTTTTTCATTAAAATTCTTAGCAATCTGGGCATTCAAAGTAGAATAAGGATCAGAATATTCCGGCAGCCTAAACTCAGAAGGATTAGCGTTCATATTCGGTAGTTTTTGCTTTCCAACCAGGTTTAATGTGGTATCGAATGTCCAGAAGCCACCTTTGTCATTTTTATTGCTGGCATAGGCCAGATTTACAAAACCTCTATGTTTTGCCATAAATGGAATTTCCCTTCTTCCTCCTTCATAATCTGCTTGTACATCGTAATATTTATAAGCCAAACGTACATCAAAATTTTTTACCGGTGTTAAATCCCATTGTGTTTGGAAACTGTTGGCGAAAGATTTTCCTTCTAAATTATAAAAAACAATTTTCTGTGGTGACTGATCCAAATCCAGTAACACTTGATCTGAAAAATCAGTTCTGAAAAAATCGGCAATTAGTGTAGACTTTCTTCCAAAAATTTTCAGATCCTGCTGAAGACTTGCACCGTAATTCCAAGCAACTTCCGGTTTAAGTCCGTAGATGTTTCCTCCATTGTTACGAATCTCAACAGTTCTGTTTGATGCAAAATACCCCTGACTTTCCGCAAAAACATTTGCAGTACGAAAGCCTTTCCCTGCGGATAATCTTAAAATGGTTTTCGGGGTAAAATCATATTTAAAATTAATCCTTGGGGTAAACTGTGTCCCGGCCAGATTGTGAAAATCAGCTCTTGCACCTGCAACCAAAGTATATTTCAACCCAGTTAGAGTATATTCAAAAAACAATCCAGGAACGGTTTCGGTTCTCTTGTAATTTTGCGTTAAATAATCTTCATCGTAATTATCGTAAAGAAAGCTTGCTCCGGTTTTATACTTGTGATTGGTATCACCAAAAATACTTTCAAAAATTAAATTAGAGTAAAACGTGTTCTGCTTACCATTGTAATCTCTCAATCCAAAAAAACTGTTCTGCTGATGATAGGTGTATTGATTCATCCATCCAATACTTTGGTAAGGTTTACCCTTAAAAATGTGTCCTGTTTTGTTCCAAATCTGAAATCTTGAAATATCAATCCCTACACCATAAGACGATTGTTCGGATTGGTCCAATGTTTTATTGAAATCCATTTGCCCAGCAATTCGTTTGTCCTGAAGGACATTAACCCCGAAGTGCGTTCCCCAACCCGAATGGTCTAAATCACTGTAATTCAATAAATAAGTTGCATTTAATTGTGTTCCCGTTGGTTGGTCCAAAAATCCATCATCATTGGAATCTACCTTTGCAAAAGTTCCGTTTCCGTGAAGCAAAATACTCTGGTTCCAGTGATCAGAAATCAAGGATGTATTGGTGAGATTAATTTCAGTTCTAGCATTTATATCTGCAAAAAGATTTAATGTGGTTTCTGCTTTATCGTGAGATTTTAAAAGTTCGGTGTTTATCTGCCCAGTAATACTTTCATAGCCGTTCGTAACCGTACTTCCGCCCTTGGTAAGCTGTATTCCGCCAATCCATCTGCCCGGAATAAAATTTAAACCATAAGCGCTCGCCAAACCTCTGATTTCGGGTAGAAGTTCTTTGGTAAGGGAGGTGTATTTCTGATCCAACCCTAACATTTTCAGCTGTTTCGTTCCGGTTACGGCGTTGCTGTAGGAAACGTCTACGGTTGCGTTGGTTTCAAAACTTTCAGATAAATTACAACATGCAGCTTTTAGAAGTTCTTTTTGCCCAATATTGAAGGTTAAACCTGCACTTTTACCATCAATGGCTGTTGCAGCCTGTGCTTTCGTCACAGTCACGCCTTCTATTGTTTTATCAAAATGCTCTTCGTGACTGCTGAAATCCTCTTTTGGCTGTTCCGTTCTGCCGGCATCAGCATGTACATTCGTGTTAGGTTTTTCAAACGAAGTGGTTCGGTCGTACAAACAACATCCCGGGAGGTTTTTGTAAACTTCGTCCGGTGCTTTAAACATTTCATTATCGTGGCCTACATCAGCAATTTTTTTCAGAATAGCTTCAGCAGTTATTTTAGTTGAATCAAAATCTAAACTAACTTTTTGAGTTTCTGCATTCCAGATTGCAGAGGTTGCTCCGGCAGCTTTTGCAGTGCTTTCTATACGATCTTTGCACATTCCGCAGTTTCCTTTCACAAAAAATTCTTTTTTTTCTGTGGGTACAGATGAGTTTTGTTTCAGAAAAGACGGTTCGCGGTTATAAAGGCAACATCCGGGAAGATTTTTATAAACTTCATCAGAAGCGGTATATTTTTCATTGTCATGGCCAACTTCCGCTATTTTCTTTAAAATAGCATCGGCAGAAATTTTATTGTCATCAAAATCAATTTGTAAGGTTTGGGTTTCCACATTCCAAACGGCAGTGTTAGCACCGGATTTTTTTGCGGTGCTTTCAATTCGGTCTTTACACATGCTGCAGTTACCTTTTACTAAAAAGTTACCGGTATTTTGTGCAAATAAAAATGTTTGAAATATTAGTAGGAACAGGATAGCTAATCCTGTTTTAAGATTATTTTTCATTTTAAATAGCATTAAATTATTATTAAATGATTTTAATTTGAATCATTTGATCTGCCAAAAAAACATTTCTTTGGCTGTACATTAATAATTAAGCTATTTTAGGCGGTTGCCAGATTTCCTGAAGTAATGTTGAAAAATGGGGATTTCTATAGTTGAAATCAGCTTTAGAATCCGTAATCAGTAATGAATTGGGTTTTTGTTTTTCAAAAGCTAAGAATACAGAAACGAAGAACGAATGACACCCATTGCAGTTGGTACAGCAATTATCGGTACATCCTTCTTGGGTATTATGATTTTTAGAACAGTCTGAATCTTGCTTTTTAGTGTCGTGACACGAATTATTATCAGTTTTTTTTGTTTGGCAACACTCCATTGTAGTAGTTTGCGACCATAGATTTTGTGTAGGAAGGATAAACATTCCTAATGCCAAAATCATTACAAAAATCTGAAGCTTTTTTTTCATTGCTTTGCAAAGTTACAATTTTTCTAAATAAACCTGTTGTGCATTTAGAGATTTAAAGAAAAAAGATTGTTCATTTGATTAAAAAACCGTATATTTAATTGATTACCAAGTCATTAAATACATGAACAATCTCATTCAAAACTACAAAAT
>JAEXAR010000025.1 GCA_023394415.1 Bacteroidota bacterium | reverse complement strand
CTGTTCCAATGTCACCTTTGTGATATCTCTTTATAGCTTTTAATTTAAAGTCTACTGAATATTTACTTTTCCCCATAAAAAATGCCCCTAAAAAGTGTCTAACTTTTTGGGGGCAGTCCATTTCGAGAGTTTTTATCTATTATGCTTTAATATACATAGCTTTCTTTATTTCTTCTTTTACTTTTTCCAGTTTTGGGAACCATTCTGCAAAAAGTGCTGATGAATAAGGTGCAGGTGCATCAGGAGTTGTAATTCTCTTAATCGGTGCATCCAAATAATCAAATGCTTTTTGCTGTACCATATAAGTAATTTCTGAAGCAACTGATCCGAAAGGCCAAGCCTCTTCCAGCACCACAAGCCTGTTTGTTTTTTTAACAGAAGCTAAAACAGTTTCGTAATCTAAAGGGCGAACAGTTCTAAGGTCGATTACTTCTACAGAAATACCTTCTTTTTCAAGATCTTCAGCAGCTTGCATTGCCAACTTCATAATTTTACCAAATGATACTAAAGTTACGTCTTTACCTTCTCTCTTAATGTCCGCTTTTCCAATTGGGATATAATATTCTTCTTCAGGAATTTCCATTTTGTCACCATACATTTGCTCCGATTCCATGAAAATAACAGGATCATTATCTTGAATAGAGGTTTTCAGCAAACCTTTAGCATCGTAAGGGTTTGAAGGAACCACAACTTTAAGTCCCGGACAATTGGCATACCAACTCTCAAAAGCCTGTGAATGTGTTGCACCAAGTTGACCTGCAGAAGCTGTAGGACCACGAAAAACGATTGGGCAATTCCATTGTCCACCACTCATTTGTCTTATTTTAGCAGCGTTATTGATGATTTGATCAATACCAACCAACGAGAAGTTAAAGGTCATAAACTCAACAATAGGTCTGTTACCGTTCATTGCCGCACCTACAGAAATACCGGCAAAACCAAGTTCTGCAATAGGTGTATCAATAATTCTTTTCGGGCCAAATTCTGCCAACATTCCTTTAGATGCCTTGTAAGCACCATTGTACTCTGCAACTTCTTCACCCATTAGGTAAATGGATTCGTCTTTACGCATCTCCTCGCTCATTGCCTGTGCAATAACCTCACGAAAAGTATATTCTGCCATTTCTGATTAAAATTTTAAGTTTACAAAATTAGTGAATTTAATTTTATTGTATACATAAAAAATTTTTATAAATAAAAAAAAGCAGCTCATTTCTGAACTGCTTCCATCACTTATTACACTTAAAATTTATATCGTTAAATTTTATTTAACCTGATGCCAAGTTTGTGTTCTTCCGATTAGGGAGAATCCTACATATCCTCTTACATTCAGTTTAGTACCATTTCTTGTAATGGTACACTTGTAAGTTTTACCAGATTTTGGATCGGTGATAGTACCTCCGGTAAATTCGTTACCCTCTTTCTTAAGACCTCTGATAATTTCAAGACCAACTAATGGTTTGTTTTTTCTATCGTCTGTACACTTCACACAGTTGTTGTTTTCTGGTTTTGCCAATAATTGAAGAATTCTACCATAATATTTTCCGTCTGATTTTTTGAAAATCTCTACAACAGATTTCTCTTTTCCGGTTTCATCATCAATAGTTTTCCACTTTCCTTCAATTTGTGCGAAAGATAAAGTTGCAAAAAATAGTGCTACGAAAGCAAATAACATTTTCTTCATGTCAATTTTTTATTTATTTGTTAATAATATTTTCAGTTTGATAAAAGTAATTAAAAAAAGTTAAACGCCAAATAAATTATTATTCAAATCATATTATCCAAAAGGGTTGCCAAAATCAAATTATTCAAACAATTGTTTAAACATTTATTCTAATATCATTACCTCAATTGATTTTCAGTAATAAAACCTTATTTTTGCCTATATGAATTTTTTCAAAAACAATCTCGCCAATATGTTTACGCTTGCCAATCTTTTTTCGGGAAGCATAGGTATAATTCATTTAGTGAATGGGGATTACAAAACTACTGCTTTGTGTATTATCATTTCGCTGGTTTTAGATTTTTTCGACGGATTTGTAGCGCGCGCCCTGAAATCGAACTCTACTCTCGGTGCACAACTCGATTCTTTAGCTGATATGGTAAGTTTTGGCTTGCTTCCTGGAGTGGCGATGTACAAAATGCTTGAACCATTCGGAAGTGAATTGTTGGGAATAACCCTACCATTTGCCATAAAATATTTGGGGCTTTTCATTACTGTTTTCTCTTGCCTAAGGCTTGCTATTTTCACTATTGATGATGAACAGAAGTATTATTTTAAAGGCTTGAATACACCCAGCAATACCATTTTGATTTTTGGAATGTTTTATTTGCTGAACGAAGTTGGAAATTATAGTTTCCTGCGTGCAAATCCTTTACTGATGCTTGCTGTAACTGCTTTAAGTTCTTGGCTTTTAATTTCACCCATCAAAATGATCGCCATGAAATTTAAATCGAAAGCCATAAAAGACAATATCCCAAAGATCGTTTTATTAATCGGGGCTATACTGATTTTATTAATTTTCAAAACTGTGGGAATTCCTCTGGTGATTGTTTATTATATATTAGTATCGCTGATTTTTCAAAAACAATTAAGTTAAATCGGGCTTCTACATTCGTGTTCAACCCGTAAAAACTACCCTATAACTCCAACAATGAATTTAAAACTCCATAAACCACTTTGTGTTTTTGATCTGGAAACTACGGGAACCAATGTTGCCAAAGACCGCATCGTTGAAATCTGCATCCTGAAAGTGAATCCAGATGCCTCGCGTGAAAGCAAAACTTGGCTCGTAAATCCTGAAATGTATATCCCAAAAGAAGCGTCTACTGTACACGGAATAAGTGATGAGGATGTAAAAGACGCTCCGAAATTTAAAGAAATTGCTCCGAAAATTATGGAAATGATTTCCGGCTGTGACTTAGGAGGATTCAATTCGAACCGCTTTGATGTTCCACTTTTGGCTGAAGAATTACTGCGTGCAGGTATTGATTTTGATTTAAGCAAATTTAAACTGGTAGATGCACAGACGATTTTTCATAAAATGGAACCGAGAAACCTTACTGCTGCCTATCATTTCTACTGCGGAAAAAAACTTGAAAACGCTCACTCTGCAGAAGCCGATGTATTGGCAACTTTTGAAGTTTTAAATGCTCAGGTTGCCTATTATGAAGACTTACCAAATGACATTGCAGGCTTAAGTGATTTTTCTTATCATAATCGTTTTGCCGATTTAGCAGGATTTATTGCATTTGACGATGAGGAGAAGGAAATTTTTACTTTCGGGAAATATAAAGGGCACCGTGTGAAAGATGTTTTTCAAAAGGATTTGGGTTATTACGGCTGGATACAAAATGCTGATTTTCCGTTATATACAAAGAAGGTTTTAACGGGTATACAATTGAAAAGTAAGTTTTAGCTTGGATTTTTTTATAAACATTAAGGAAATTTAGGCTTTAAGGGTATTAAGGATTGATAAATCAATTTAAGGCAAAATATGCACTATTAAAATATGCTTCAGAATAATCTTAATGATATATAACAACTAGCATCTAAAATCTAACATTTAAAATCTAACATCTAACTAAAACCATCAGAAATGAAACTTATCTGCATAGGAAGAAACTACAGCGAACACGCCAAAGAGCTCGGCAACGAAATCCCGGAAAAACCGGTTATTTTTATGAAACCGGACACAGCCATTCTGAAAGGATCCGATTTCTATATTCCAGAATTTTCAAATGACGTGCATTATGAATTGGAAGTAATTCTAAAAATTTCAAAAGGTGGTAAATACATTCAGAAAGAAAATGCTCATAAACATTATGATGAAATTGGTTTAGGAATAGATTTTACAGCTCGTGACTTACAAAGCGAACTAAAAACCAAAGGTTTACCTTGGGAACTTGCCAAAGGATTCGATAGCTCTGCTGTAATTGGAAATTTCTTCAATAAAAACAGTTACGATCTAGATAATCTTTGTTTTTTACTTTTGAAAAATCAAGAAAAAGCACAGAATGGTAACACCAAAAATATGATGTTTAGTTTTGATGATATTATTGCATTTGTATCAAAATATTTTACACTTCGTGTGGGAGATATTATTTTCACAGGAACACCGGAAGGTGTAGGAAAAGTAAACGAGAATGATATTTTAGAGGCCTATTTGGAAGAAAAAAAGGTTTTGAGTATCAGGGTTTTATAATTTTTTCTTAAAATTTTCTTAATTTTTTGTTTAACCTTTAGCAAACTATTTTATCTACAAAATAGAAACCTAAAAATTAAACGAAATGAAAACTCAAATTAAATTACTCACTTTAAGCCTTATTCTTACGTTATTTTCTTGCTCTACAAGAGACATAAAAGTTTCAAACGATTTAAATAATAATGCAGACATCTACAGAGTAAGCGGTAACAATGGATTCCTGATTAATAAAAAAATTACTTTTGGAAATTACTATACCAGTCCAGTAAAACGTGGAATTTCCACCTCATCTAAAGTTACTTTGCTGGGAGTGAGCAAAACAAAGGCTGAACAAGCTATAAGCTTTATACAAAACACTCCGGAAGGCAAAAGCGCAGATGTTTTTGCTATGAATCTCTACAACAATAATGAATTTGACTTGTTGAGAGGGTTTGAAAAATACTTCAATAGCTTCCAAAACGGATTTTTAGCGATGATTACACCAACAGAAGGTGGTAAGGTTTGGAAGGTTTTTATCTCCAATGAAAATACGGGAACTGCCTTGAAAACAGAAACTGATTATGGCTATGCTATTGATAATGAAGGTAATGAAATTAAAATAAATGGTACAAAATTTCTAGACAATAATAATTTCTTTACCAATGACACTAAAACTTTTGGTTTTGAACTGGTACAGAACGGAAAATCAATTGGTGCCTTTTCGGTCATTCATAACGGGAATGTATGGATCAGCAAAGACCTTTCACCGGATATGAAACTTGTGGTTGCCAGCATTGCGAGTGCATTGATGACGAAAAACAATCTGAAATCTTCAATGAATATACAATAAAATTATTTACAAAAACTCCAGTAGATCAGATCAAAGAAAAAAGTTCACGGTTCCTAAATAATTTGAAAATTAAGTAATAATTCGTACCTTTAAGTAACAAATTTAAAAGCTATGACACATATTGTTTTACCGGTAGATTTTTCAGATTCTACAGAGAAATTATTGGATGGTGCAGTGAAATTTGCAAAAGCAACCAATGGGAAAATATTCCTGATTCACGTAGCACCTTCGGATATTGGTTTTGCTATCGGAGATATGGGCTTTCAGTATTTTCCGGAAGTGGAGCAAAACGAGATAAAGGAGGAATTGATGCAACTTAATACGCTGCAACAGAAAATCATTGCACAAGGTGTTGAATGTGAGCATCTTCTGAAGCAAGGTTCAGCCAAAGAAATAATTTTGGAGTTTGCCGATGAAAAAAATGCCGATTATATTGTAATGGGTTCTCACGGACGAAGCGGAATTTACGATGTTTTTGTAGGCAGCCTTACAAAAGATTTAACTAAAAGTTCGACAATTCCGGTTTTGGTAATCCCTTGCCACCTATAAAAACTGAATATTTGAAATAAAAAATACCGCTCTGTTATCTAGAACGGTATTTTTTTTTACTATCAATTAATTAACCTTTTTTCATAATTTCAGGATCATAATATGGACGAGCTTCTGGTGATGGCGGTGTATAATCTTTGTCCTTATTATTACCAAGTGGAACTACAAGCTCCCAGCACCAATAGATGAACAATGCCGATGCAACTAAAAATAAAATCCAGTTCATAACATTGCCTACAGCATCATAAAAACCGAATGACCACTTGAACAGACCGCTTAAGAATAACCAGAAAGATGTCATTATTTTCCTTTTTTAAATTAACTTTGCACAAATTTATAAAAAATGTTCAAATTACTTTCAAAAGAAAGCAATATTTTTTCCATACCGGTTTACATTATTTTCCTTCTTTTTGTGGTAATTGCGTTTAATGTTCTGGATTTCAGTTTTTTAGATGGAATTTCAGCAGCGGTTACTTTTTGCGGTGTAGCATTGGCATATTTTGTTTTCAATCAGATTAATTTAACATACCAAACTCACCTACCACTTTTTTTGTACACATTTTTTGTATTTGCACTTTATCCGGGAGATCTAGATATTGGAATTGCTTTTTCACTTCTTACCAATTCCTTCCTTTTATTAATTTTAACGAGTACAGAAGAGCATTTCCGTAAGCGTTCATATGTATTGGTGGGGGCGATATTAGTTGTCAATTTCATATTTCTTCCTACAACGTGGCCAATGCTGATTTTTGTAATCCTTCACATTGTAGCCACTTCCCAAAATATTCCACTCAATATTTTCAGGCTTACTCTTGGGATGATCCTTATGGCTGGAGCTTATCTATGTGCGATGTATTTTATTGGTTACACAACTTTCGACAACCGCTATTTTCCTATTGATATTGGGAAGCCGATGACCGATTTTTATCCGGTTTATTTTCTGTTCCCCATATTTGCTTTAATGGTTTATGCCGTCATTGATCACTTTAATCACTTTAATGCTAAAAGTCCTATTAGTCGTTTTAAATATACTTTCATCCTCATTTTTACATTAGCACAATTGATCACGATTGTTTTGTATATGGGAGAGCGTTATGAATATCTTTTGCTCCTGGCTTTCCCTGCAAGTATCATATTAGGAAGGATGCTGCGTTATTTTCCTAAATATTGGATGAAAGAAATAGGATTATGGTTTATTATTATTTGTTTGCTTTTGTATAAAGCAGGAAATTATTTACAGTTTTTTTAAATTTTTAAAATCAAATGGTTCAGATTGGAGATAAATTAATTTCTGAAGATATTTTTTCTGAAGAATTCGTTTGCAACCTTACAAAATGCAAAGGTGCTTGCTGTGTAGAAGGTGATGTAGGTGCACCACTCGATAGAGATGAAACCAAAATTCTTGATGAAATTTTCGAGAAGGTAAAACCATACCTTCGTCCTGAAGGCGTAAAAGCATTGGAAGAACAAGGAACGTGGACTGTAGATCCCAGCGATGGAGATTTTGTAACACCCATGGTAAATGGTGAAGAGTGTGCCTATGTTATTTTTGATGAAAAAGGCATCACCAAATGTGGTATAGAAAAAGCTTACGAAGATGGTGCTGTAAACTGGCAAAAACCCATTTCCTGCCACCTGTATCCTATCCGTGTGAATGAATATTCAACTTTTACAGCTTTAAACTATCATGAATGGACTATTTGTAGTGATGCTTGTGAATTGGGAAAAGAATTGCAGGTTCCCGTGTATAAATTTCTGAAAGGTCCGCTAATTAGAAAGTATGGAGAAGAATTTTACACCACCTTATGTGAAGCTGCAGATGAGTGGAAAAAAGAATTTGGAAATTAAATGTTTAAAGAATATAAAAAGTATCGGCACGCTTTGCGTGCCGATACATTTTTATCACCATATTAATTTTTTGTTAACTTTAATCTTTGATTAGAAGTTCTATATAGAAATGAATGTTGAAGTATTCGAATTCATTACAACCAAATTATAACCAATAATACCTAACATGTTTACAGACTTAGTATATCAAGTAGAAGCTAATGATTTATATAAGGCACTTTATGCAACTATTGCAGGATTAATTTTAGGTTTTGAGCGAGAACTAAAAGATAAATCTGCAGGTTTAAAAACCATTACCATTATTTGCTTAGGTTCTGCCCTCTTTACCATCATTTCTTTTAAAGTTGGTGTTGGCACTTCAGATCCGGGAAGAATTGCTGCAAACATCAGTACCGGAATTGGTTTTCTCGGTGCAGGCGTTATCTTTAAAGAAGGTTTTAATGTATATGGTCTTACAACAGCAGGAATTATCTGGATTTCAGCCGCAATTGGAATGGCAATAGGCTTTGGTGAGGCAACACTTGGATTTCTGTTTCTGTTTTGTGCACTTGCTATTATTTATATCACTAGGTATGTTAACAGAATATTAGTTCCACAACACTCTTCAAAGGTTTTGAAATTTGAAATTGCTTACGATAACTACGACAAAAAAAATGAAATTCTGAATGAGGTGAAGAAAATTGCCCGTCACGTTGTAGAAACTAGAATCGAAAAGAAGGAAAATCAACACCTTACTGTATATGCCGATATACATATTTGCGAAAAAAACATTCCCGATTTGGAACGATATTTAGTGGAAAACAAGACGCTTTTTAACTTTACGCTTTAGATGTAAAATGTATAATCTTCGGGCGGCACGCAAAACGTGCCGCCCGAAGATTATACATTAATAAAAATATCTAAACTTTTTGGCAAACCCCTTCTTAAGACATAAAAAAACGGGCTAAAGCCCGTTTCAATTAATTATATTTTTTTATTTATTATTTAAAATCTGCATCAGAAACGCCACTGTTAAGGACTACCTCTGTAACATTCATTTCTAATTTCTGTCCCATAGCGGAAATTTCCATTTTAGAAGGAACTTTTATTCCGTCAATCGTTTTGTATTCCAAAACTTTCATTTCTCCCATATCAGCACCACCACGATAAAGCAATCCGGTTTCTGCATCAAAATACGTTTTACCTTTATCAGAAGTTAAAACATAATAATTTCTACCATTTTCGCTTATTTTTTCTACAGATTTATAATCAGAGGCTTTCATAGAAAGAGCATCAAACATTTTCTTGTCTTTAAATTGATTAACCTGTTCAGGCGTTAAATTTACTTTTTGCCCCATTTGTGAGATATAACCCTTTTCACCATCGAAAACGCTTCCACCCATTTCATTTCCCATCATACTTTGAGTCATTTTCATTTTATTTGGTGCCATTTGTAAGGTAGTTATGATCAAATCCATACCCTGAACTTTCATGGTTGAAACTGATTTAATAGACTTTACGGTTTCAAGCTTTTGTTTTCCTCCCAAAGCTGTGATGTAATGGTCAATAACCTGTTGTACTGTTAAATCTTTAACTGCGGTTACAGGAGTTGCAGACGCCACAGGTTTTGTTTCTTTTTTTACATTAGCTTCCCAACCGTCTTCAGGCATTAATGTAGCTGAAATTAAGTTAGATTTAGTAAGATACTTTTTCGCTACAGCCTGCAAATCTTTTACAGTTAAGGCTTTTACTGCTGCTTCATAATTTAAAATTTCATATCTGTCACCGCCTTCAAGCTGATAATTTGCAAGGTTAGATAACCAATAATTATTATCTTTTAGTTGCGTTTTATTATCATTCAGTTCGCCTTCTTTGTATTTATCCAAATCCTTTTGATCAGGACCATTATCGATCAACTTCTGCATTTCTGTAAGAGCTGCTTTGGTAAGTTTATCTACATTTTCCGGGCCTAAAGGAAAATTGATTGAGAAAAACCAAGAACCATATGGTACTTTACTCATTCCTCCTCTTGCACCACCTCCGTAAATGCCACCTTCTTCTTCTCTTAATTTTTCAATCACTTTTATAGTGGCAACTTCACCAAGTGCTTGTAATGCTAAATCTTCTTTCTCATTGTATTTAGCCAAACCTCCATAAATGAGTTGTACCATACTTTTCGGATCTTTACCTTTCTTGTAAACCTTTGTATAGTTTCCGTAAACTGGTTTGTAGCCTGTATCTTTGAATGTTGAAGTTTTCTTGGTTGAAGGCAAACTTGCCAAATATTGCCCTGCATATTCTTTAAGTTTTGCTTCATCTATATTGCCCACAAAATAGAAATGAAAGTTTCCAGCGTTGGCAAATCTTTCTTTATAAAAATCGTAAGCGCGTTTATAGTCTGTTTTTTTCCAATCGTTTTCAAGAGGGATAAGACCTGTAAACCTTGGATTGTTCTGATTTCTGAATTTCTGGAATTCACTTTGGAAATAGAAATTAGGATCTGAAACCAAATTTGTTAAAAATGCACTTTGTTTATCCTTATAAGCATTAAAAGCAGCGGGATCATAGTTTAAACCTGTAAAATAAGCATAAATCATTTCCATCATCGTTCCAAAATCTTTCTGAACCGTTCTTCCGCTTAAACCTTCTGTTAAACCTCCAATAGATGGATTTACACTTACTTGTTTACCTGCAAGATAATTGCTGATATCATTTTTGTTATACCCATTTACACCGGCTTCTGCAAGTGCAGGTAATGCAAACTGCGTTTTGATATAATCTGCATCCGAAAGCAATGAATATCCACCTAAACTTCTTGCCGAAAATAGAATTTCATCTTCTTTAAAATCAGTTTTCTTATAAGTGACTTTTGCACCATTGCTTAAGGTAAGCGTGGTAGTTCCAAGCTTAGCATCGGTTTCTGTTTTTACAATTTTACCTTTAGATTTAAAAGGTTTTACAAGATTGGCAATAGTAGCTTTTTCTTTATACGGTTCAATTTTAGCAACTTTCACATCATCAAAAACCTTTAGAACCTGTGCATCTGTTGGATAACTGATTCCATCTTTTTTTGGCCCTGTGATTACCGCAACTCGGCTTTCATCATTTACAAATTCCTTAATTACATTATTGGTTTGTGCCAGTGTTACAGATGGTAAAAACGATTTATTTTGCTCGAATTCCCAAGCAATTCCAGGAATGGCTTCTTTTTCGAGGAAATTTCTCACATATTCACCAACCAACATAGAGCTTTCCGTCTTATCTCTATTATTATAAGTTCTTTCCAAATTTGAAAGCACCTGCGATTTTGCACGGTCTAGTTCAGTTTGAGTAAACCCGAAACGTTTTGCACGCTCCACTTCTTCCAATAAAACTTTCAAAGCAGCAATTTGCCCTCCGTCTTTAGTCATCGCCATACCAGAAAACGCTTCTTTCGTTCTCAAGAAGTTGCCATAACTCACATATCCATATGTAAATGGCGGATTGTTAGAATTCGTTAATTCTCTTAAACGGTTGTTAAGCATTGTATTTACAAGACCTCGAACGATACCTTTATTGTAATCGGCAACGGTTACATCTGGTTTTTTAACACCAGATTCTTTCATTACAAACTGTACTTGTGAGTTGGTAGCATCCGGATCAGTTTCTACAGAAACCAAAGTTTCTTTATGATCAGGCATCGAGAAAACGGTTCTTTCTCTTGGTTTTGCAGGATTTTTATACTTGCCGAAGTTGGCCTTCACTTTTGCTTCCACTTCATCAACATTAATATCACCTACAACCACCAATGCCATTAAATCTGGTCTGTACCATTCCTGATGAAATTTTCTCAAAACTTCAGGCTTAAAGGTTTCAAGAATGGTTTTAGAACCAATTGGCAAACGTTTCGCATATTGTGAGTTGTAAGCCATTTTCGGCAACCATTTATCCATCATTCTTTTATCAGGACCCAATCCTAGTCTCAATTCTTCTAGAACAACGCCTCTTTCTTTATTGATTTCTTCATCGGTTAAAAGTGCGTTGAAAGCCCAATCTTCCATTACTTTTAGTCCTAAATCCAGATTTCCGGGTTTATCTAAAGGAACAGGAAGCATATAAACTGTTTCATCAAAACTGGTATAAGCATTCAAGTGTTGTCCAAATTTAATTCCGACAGATTGTAATGCATCAACCAATTTATTTCCCGGGAAATTTTTGGTTCCGTTGAAGTTCATATGCTCCATAAAGTGAGCGAGACCGAGTTGATTTTCATCTTCAAGTACAGATCCTGCATCTATTGCAAGACGCATTTCCACTTTTTTTTCAGGTTTAACATTCTTTTTGATGTAATATTTCATCCCATTGGGAAGTGTGCCAATCCGTACAGAATTATCCACTGGAATAGTCTGTGCGATTAGATTTCCCACCATCAATAAGAACAGTGAGAACGATAATAAGAATTTCCTCATATAACTATGCTTTTAGTGAAATCTAAGATAACAATTAAAATACGGAGCATGCAAATGCAAATTGTTAAATTTTTTATAAAGTTTAAACAAAAAAACCACTGAAAAATCAGTGGTCTTTATATATTCTTAAAATTCTTATTTTTTAAGTTCTTCCAAAAACTCATCGTGAGAGATAGCTGTTTCTTTTTTAGTTGCTTTCTCAAGAATTACATCTTTCAGTTTCGCCATTGCAACTTCAGAAGAAATTTGTTGTACTTGGTTTTGATCTTTCAACATTTCAACAGCATACTTCTGTATTTCCTCATCTGGTAAGTGGTGAATTCCATAGATAGCCAACTGATTTCTTACCAATTGTTCTGCCTGTGCTAAAACATCCGTGTAATCTAACTTAATATCATTATCATTCATCAATTTACCTTCGATAATTTGATATTTCACCTGATTTTTTTCTGCTTCCAAAACTTCTTTTGCTTGCTCTTCAGAAGTAATGTTTTGGTTGCTGAACATTAACCATTTTGTAAGGAACGTTTCCGGAAGTTTTACTTCTTCTTTTTCGTTTACTTGCTCCAAAATTTTGTTTACAAAATGTACGTCTGCATTCTGTTGGAAGTATTCATCCAATTCTGTCTTTACTTTACTTTTAAGTTCCTCTTCAGATGTTATATTTCCCTCGCCATATACTTTATCAAACAAATCCTGATTAAGCTCGTGAAGATTTAATCCGTAAATATCAACCACTTTTAGCTCCAACTCGTCGTGGTGAAGGTGTTCTGCTTCTTCTTTAGAGAAACCTAACTGTTTTGCCAACTCTTCATTACCTTGTATATCAGCTTTAGAAACCTTTAGAGTGTCTTCTTTCTTTAGCTTCTTTACTAAATCGTAAGCTTCTTTGTTATCTTTGTTAACGGTAACCGTTTTTGGGTGGTGGTTGTGCTCACCTTCAGCATCAGCTTCTACAACTTGTGATACCTGAACTGCTACGAAAGAATCCTTACCGATTTTATCCTGCTCTTCTCTTTCAGCAAATCTTTTCTGCATATTTTCAATGCTTTGGTTGATTTCTTTGTCAGATGCTTCTACTTTGTAGTGCGGCGCTTCGTATTTTGCCAAATCAATTTTGAAATCAGGCTCATAACCTACTTCGAAAGCTACAGAAAGCTGCTCTGCATTAAAATCTAAATCATCAACAGGAACCGGAACAGGCTGACCTACTAATTTCAGATTGTTTTCGTTCACATAATTATTAAGCGCTTCAGAAACCTGCTTATTAATCTCTTCGAAAGAAATCGGAGCTTCATACTGCTTTCTCACCATACTCATTGGCACTTTTCCTTTTCTGAAACCAGGAATTTGCGCATTTTTCGCATAGTTGTGAAGTTGCTTTTCTACTTGGTCTTTGTAATCTGCTTTATCAATCGTAACCGTAAGTAATGCACTTACTTCATCGTGATTTTGTGCTGTAACGTTCATTATATTTTAAGATATTTTTATTAAAAAATTGGGTTCGCAAAAATAGGAATTTTTATTAAAATAATCTTCATAATCAACAACTATTATTCTTAAAAAAATCCGGCAAAATTGCCGGACTCCATTAAACTTTTAAAAAAATTATTACTGAATCGTAATAAGTGCGTTTACATCTGCTTCTCCTCCGGTTACAGTTCCGAGTTGATTGGTTGCAGAAGGTGAATTATCGTTTACAGAGGTTGAGCCATGATACAATTTGATATTTACTTTTGCACTTGAAGGCGCACTAGTTACAGCCCATTCTGTTTTCATTCCCATTTTTTTACCATCTGTTCTTATGATATCATTTGCTGTTCTTATCACATTGGCTTGAACGCCTGCAAATTCATAAGTGATAAAATGCTGATCCTTCTCTTGGATAATTTCATCCAACATACTTTCATAAGCATTGTTATGTTTCGTGAAAAAATCAAGATTTACAACATATGTTTTCCCGTTTTGAAGCGTGATGTTTTTGTCAGCAGTTCCGCCGATATAATAGATGGTTTGTGTGTTTGCAGCGTTATTTTTCTCAACAATGGTCAGAGTAACTTTTTCAACTTCCTCGTGTTCGTGGGTATCTTCAGGGATATCGTTTCCACGACAAGAAAAGATTAATAAATAAGCGAACAAAACAAGCGTTAAATAAAATATATTTTTCATTTTTATTAAATTTATAAGATTGATTAAAAACTGTACTTTAAAGTCAGAATCAGACTTCTGCCCAATTCCGGCGCGAAATATCTTAATCGGTTGAGATATTCGCGGTATTCTGTATTAAAAATATTGTTCATTCTGAAATTCACATTCAGATTCTTTAGCACATCTGCGCCTGTAGAAACGTGGAAAACGCTGTAACCGTCGGGTGTAGAACTGGTGTCCAAAGTTTTGGTTACCAATTGTCCGTTTTCTATCAAATTCAAGTCTACATTTCGAACCGGAAAACGATTTTGTTTTAGGAATGTTTCATTTTCGATTTTCAAATAGAAATTGTTTTTGTCTTTCACTTGATACTCCAAAGCATTTCTGAAATTCGTTGGCATCATCAAAATCAGCGGTTCTTTGTTCGATAAATCTTCGCCTCGCAAAGTGCTGAACTGTGAATTCCATTTAAAATTTTCCTTGAAATTCATTTCCAAATCCGCGTCTAAACCAAAAATTCGGGCTTGAGTCTGCTGATAATCCCAAATCATAAAAATCCCGCGATTAGAATTCTGAATTCCCGTCGGAATTTGATTGATGTAATTTTCAGAATGCATCAGATAAGGATTCAGTTCAATTTGCAAACCTTTCAAAACATTCAGTTTTGCTTTGGTTAAAAAATTAATGTGATATACTTCTTCTTTCCCAATCTTCAAACTTCCAATTTCGATGATGGCTGCGGAATGATGCAAACCATCAGCAAACAATTCGGCTGCATTCGGCGTTCGACTCGCTCTGGAAACATTAATTTTAAAATCCAAATGTTCCGAAGGTTTGTAATCTAACCCAATATTCGCGGAAATGTGATGATAATTTAAAATAGGTCTCGTTAAAATACGGCTGCCGCTTTTTTTAACTTCAAACTGTGAAAACTGCGCTTCAAAGCGTTTTTCCCAATCGGTTTGATCATAATACTTGTAAGCATCATAACGGTTGAAATCGTAGCGAATTCCGGCTTCAGTATTCAACTTTTCATGCAGTTTATAATGAAAAACTGAAAATGCACCGGCATCATAACTATAATAATCGGGAATAATTCTTCGTGCTTGTGTTGCAGGATTTGGATAATTATCCTGAAATGCTCCTAAAATTCCGCTTTCCAATTGCCAATTTTCACGCTCAATGAGATGTTCCAATTTTACGTTATGGGTTATCAATCTTAAATCCATTGATGGAAGTGTATTGAGTTTGCCACGTCTGATATCAAACTCTTTCCTGTTATTTAATTGAAATGAATAATGAAACGACAATTTTCCGAAACCGTAAAAGCGTTTGTAAGCCTCAATTTTTGCAATATGATGACCGACTTCTTGCCTCGGACTCAAAATTTTATAACTGAAATTATCCAAATACGCGGACTCTCCGGAATTAATCGCATTGTAAAAATCTTCAGGACCGCCCAAATGTGAACCTCGGAAAATCCCAAAATATTGGTGTACACCGCTGTAACTCACTTCAAAACCATGAATAAAAGAACGGTTTCCAAAAGAAAAATTAAAAGAATTCTCCTGCGTTCCGGTGTTTTGAAGCGTGTGTTTTGGAATGTAAAGGTCGCCTAGTTTTTGATACGTTCCCGACGTTCTCACAAACCAACGGTTTTCCCAAGTTTCAGCAAGGTTTGCAGCGATTTTCATTCCACGTCCGTTTGAAATTCCCGAAACAGAAATATCGCCCATTATTGAATCTCTCGCCGGAAAAATTTTAGGTTGCAAAACAACAACGCCGCCACCAGCATCGCCGCCGTATTTCAAAACACCCGAACCTTTTACAACGCTGATGCTTTCAAAAGCATTGGTTTCAATACTTGGTGCGTGTTCTACGCCCCATTCCTGTTCAGACATTTTCACACCGTCATTGATGATGGAAACGCGACTTCCGTACAACCCGTGAATGACGGGTTTAGAAATGTTATTTCCGGTTTTCAATGCGCTTACACCGGAAATATTTGTGAGAATATTCCCAAGATTTTCGGTTGAATTTTTAGAGATCGTTTCTTTGCTGAGCGTTTTAATAACAACACTTCCTGATGGTTTTCGGATTCCCGTAATAACCACCCTTTCTATTTCTTCCACATGATGCTCCATATTTACAGTTATGAACACATCTTGCGTTACAGAAATTTCCCGTGAAAAACCTTCACAATTAGGATGTTCAGCGCTTAGATTGTATTGGCCTTCTTTTACAACATTAAAAATAAATTTGCCGTTTTCGTCTGAAAGTGTACTTTGATTTCCAATTTTTATCCGCGCATTTTTTAGCACAGTTTTGTTGTGAAAATCTTCAACCAAGCCCTGAACTTTGTAGGTGTTTTGTGCAGACAAATTGGTAATTCCTAAAAGGACTACCAAAATCTGAATGATAAATTTCATTTGATTTAATTAAATAAAGATGAATCCGAAATTTCGGAAACAAAAAATACCTGAAATGTAATAATTAAATGAAATTTATTGGGGGACCTCGGAGATTAAAATAGGAAATATCCTTTAGAAATTCATTCTCTGAAGTTGAAAAAAATGCTTCTGAACCAGATTTTTTTTCCGGCTTAAAAAGTTGAAGATCTTCTGAAGGAAATGTGATTTTATTGCTTAAGAAATGACACGCAACACAATCATTTTCTTTTGATTTATGAGTCTTTACTGAAGCAATTTTATCAGATTTCTGAAACTTATCACTTCCAAAAAAACTATGGGTATGCGTGTGAAATTTTGCAGAAAACAAAACCACAAAAGTATATGCCGCAACTAAAAGAAGCGACAATGTTTTTTGTAAAGTTTTATTTCTGAGCATTGAGCAAAAATATGAATTTCCAAAGTAATAAACTGTTTAAAATCATTAAAAAAAAATTCCTATTTATTTCGTAAATTTGCTCTCATAAGAAACAGGTAAATATGACGATTAATTCAAGAGTCAAAAAAATAGGCGTTTTAACATCCGGAGGTGATGCTCCCGGAATGAATGCTGCGATTCGTGCAGTGGTAAGAACCGCTGCATATCATGGTTTGGAAGTAGTAGGCGTACGCGAAGGTTATAACGGACTTATTGAAGCGCATTTCACCAAAATGGGACCGCGTTCTGTAAGCAATATCATTAATCTTGGTGGCACCATTCTAAAATCTGCCCGTTCTGATGCTTTCCGTACGAAAGAAGGAAGACAAAAAGCATATGATAATTGTGTAGCCAATGGTATTGAAGCTTTAGTTTGTATTGGAGGAGACGGTACATTTACTGGTGCACAAATTTTTAGTGAAGAATTTGGCATTAAAGTTATCGCTGTTCCCGGAACTATTGACAATGATATTTTCGGTACAGACTTTACGATTGGTTATGACACTGCGCTGAACACAGCGATGGAATCTATTGATAAAATTCGTGATACTGCAACATCACACAGTCGAATTTTCTTTATTGAGGTAATGGGACGCGATGCAGGATTTATCGCTTTAAATAGTGGGATTGCAACAGGAGCAGTAGACATTCTTATCCCGGAGCAAAACGATAGCATGGAAAATCTTTTCAATACATTTGAAAAATCTAATAAGAGAGGAAAAAATTCCAGTATTGTTGTCGTAGCAGAAGGCGAGAAATTGGGTAATGTATATGATTTGGCTAAAAAAACAAAAGAAAAATATCCTAATTACGACATCAGAATTACCATTCTTGGACACATCCAGCGTGGTGGCTCTCCAAGTTGTGCAGACAGAGTTTTAGCTTCCAGACTTGGTTATGGTGCAGTAATAGGTTTAATGAAAGGACTTACTAATGTAATGGCAGGCATTCGCTCCAACCAGTTGGTGTATACGCCAATAGAAGATGCCATAAAAAAACACAATGAAATTAACCAGGATTTACTTCAGATTTCTGAAATTCTGGCTTTATAATATTTAAAATCAATTAAAACTTAAATTATTATGTCAACAATTAAAGTAGGTATTAACGGATTCGGGAGAATCGGAGGATTAGTTTTCAATGCGATGCTCGAGAGAGACAATATCGAAATCGTTGGTATCAACGACCTCATCAATGCAGAATATATGGCGTATATGATGAAATACGATTCTGTCCACGGAAGATTCAACGGTGAAATCAAAGTAGAAGGTAATGACCTTGTAGTGAACGGAAAAAAAATTAGAATCTCCGCCGAAAAAGATCCTGCAAATTTGAAGTGGAACGAAGTTGGTGCAGACTACATCGTAGAATCTACCGGACTTTTCCTTGACAAAGAAAGTGCATCCAAACATTTAGCTGCTGGAGCTAAAAAAGTAGTTCTTTCAGCACCATCAAAAGATGACACACCAATGTTTGTAATGGGTGTAAACCATAAAGAACTTACGGATGATGTAAAAATCTTTTCTAATGCATCTTGTACAACTAACTGTCTTGCTCCTTTAGCAAAAGTACTTCATGATAATTTTGGAATTGCAGAAGGACTTATGACAACGGTACACGCTACTACAGCAACCCAAAGAACTGTTGACGGACCTTCTATGAAAGACTGGAGAGGAGGACGTTCTGCATTGCTAAACATCATCCCTTCATCAACAGGAGCTGCAAAAGCAGTAGGTAAAGTAATTCCTTCCCTAAACGGAAAATTGACAGGGATGTCTTTCAGAGTACCAACGGCTGATGTTTCTGTTGTTGACCTTACTGCAAGATTAGAAAAACCAACTTCTTACGACGAAATCGCTGCTGCTATGAAAGCTGCTTCAGAAGGTGAATTGAAAGGAATTCTTGGTTACACTGAAGATGCAGTAGTATCACAAGACTTTATTGGCGACAAGAGAACATCTATTTTCGATAAAGACGCAGGTATTATGCTTTCTCCAACATTCGTGAAAGTAGTATCTTGGTATGATAATGAAACCGGATATTCTAATAAATTGACGGATCTTTTGGTACATTCAGCTTCCCTATAAATTTAGAATCTGAAATCAATAAAAAATGCCTTTCGAATTTTCGAGAGGTTTTTTTTGTAAATAAACTGCAGTATAATTATTGATTTAAAATGGGCAATCCCCTCGCCAACTTCTAAACCAGCATCTCGGGTCGGGCTATTCGTTTCAATCTTTTTTTGCCAAGGTTTTTTCCATTCAAAAAAAAGGATTTCCACTACTATCCCTATTGCGGGATGCGGCGTGAAAATTGCATTTATCTCAAGTAAAAAAACAGCCCACAAAAATTATTGATATGAAGATTTTCACCATTATCATTGCCTTAATTTTACAAATTTTGGTTTCTGAGTTTGCGATACGACAATTTTTGTTTCTGGATGCAACACCAACTGTTATAGAACGGATTATTTATCATTTGGTAACAATTCCACCATTTTTAGCTGCAGTAATTTTAATTTTGGAAACTAAAAATTTAGGCAAAACCTTAGCTTATACTTCCATATTCTATGTTATTTCAATAATAACCATTCAATTGTTTTTAAAAGTACCAAACAGTGTTGATTATCCTACAGGAACATCCGCAAGCATAGGAAGTTATGGCTTTTTTCAAACAGGGGGAAGTTTTGGAGGATTATCTTTAGTTCCGCAAATTATCATAACAGGAATCGCCACTTACTTTCTTTATAAACAAAAATAATGCAGGCAAAACCCATTTTTTACAACAGCGAACATTTTAAAAAATTTTGGAACGAAGGTAACGGCAAAGAGCTTATAAACTGGACCGGAACTACACCTAACATTAAGAATTTTGAAAAATATTCGCATCTTTATTACGAAGTGGATGAGCTTGGCGACGATGTTGTAAAAGATACTTACCTGAAGCTACCTTACAACGAAGCAAGTGCTTTGGTACAATCCTATACAAAAAATAAAATCTCCGAAAGTGATAATGCACCTGAAAGCCTAAAGAGGATGTTTCTGCAAATGCAGAACATTCCCAATTGGTTTGATGAAGATTTGGCAAACATTGGTGCTCGTTTCAATATGCGCACCGGAACCAACGCTTTGATTATCCTTAGGGATTTTACATTAATGGGCGGTTACGATTATGCTTACCTCAATAAACCACTCATCTTCACAGGAGCTTTAAAAAAAGGCGCCGTGAAACGTTTGAAAGACACTTTGGAATTCTGGGTTCATGTAACGAGAGAAAATGCTTTAAAAACAAACTCCGAAGCCTACCAACTTATTGTAAGAACCCGATTGATGCATTCATACGCAAGGCTTACCATCAAAAAGAAAGTAGAACATTGGAACTATGAAAAATGGGGAGAACCCATTAATTCGTGGGATATGATTGCAACATACACCGGATTTTCGTTGGTTTTTATGCAAGGATTGAAAAAACTGGGGATTAAGATTACAGAAGATGAAGAAAAAGGCGTATTTCACCTTTGGAAATATATTGGTTATCTTTTAGGAATTCCAGCAGAATATTTGCCAGAAAATAGACAGGAAGCGGTGAATCAACTTTATTTATGGAGTTCTTTACAGGACAAATCTGATGAAGACTCTGTTCAACTTGCAAGGGCTTTGCTCGATGAAAATTTAACAAACACCATTTACAAATTTCAATTCCAGCGGAAATTATTGCTTAATCTTCATCAGAGTATGAACTGGTTTATGTTGGATAAAGAAGTGAATGAAAGACTAAGAATCCCAGCCGTTTCCTTCCCTTCCATATTTCCAAAAATGGTTATTCAGGCTAATAAAATTTCACAAAAAAGTTTCGACATTAAAAAACCTGAAGGCTACAACAAGCTGGTTGAATTAGGCAATAAAAATCAAATGAAAGTATTGGATGATTATATTAAACACACGCCAAAAGATTTTCATTATTAGATTGGTCATCCCGAAAGAAACTTCGGAACAGTATTTCTTTTCGTTAATTGAACAATAAATTTTGGCTAAGCCAATAGGAATTGATATTTTCCAAAGTGAGCTAAAGCCCATTCTTATTGATAAATTGCTCTACTATTAATTTAGAATTATTTTTAAAAAATTGCTACAAAAATTATCAATAATTATTCGGGTAATCGTGGTAACAAAAAATTTAATTCCGTATTTTTGAAAAAATAATATTATTAAATGAGTTCAGCAGACGATAAGAAAAAAGCACTCGCTTTAGTGCTTGAAAAACTAGATAAAACCTACGGAAAAGGAACCGTAATGACATTGGGTGACGATTCTGTAGATACTTCTATTGAAGTTATTCCTTCAGGTTCACTTGGTTTGGATATTGCCCTTGGTGTTGGCGGTTATCCTAAAGGAAGAGTGATCGAAATTTATGGTCCGGAATCTTCAGGTAAAACCACGTTAACCCTTCACGCCATTGCCGAAGCCCAAAAGCAAGGAGGAATTGCAGCATTTATAGATGCGGAACACGCTTTCGACAGACATTATGCGGCAAAACTAGGAATCAATTTAGATGATTTAATTATTTCACAACCGGATAATGGTGAACAAGCTTTAGAAATTGCAGACAATTTGATTCGCTCGGGAGCCATCGATATCGTTGTAATTGACTCTGTTGCAGCTCTTACCCCAAAAGCTGAAATTGAAGGAGAAATGGGAGACTCAAAAATGGGACTTCACGCAAGATTGATGTCGCAAGCTTTGAGAAAATTGACTGCCACTATTTCCAGAACAAAATGTACCGTAATTTTCATTAACCAATTGAGAGAAAAAATAGGTGTAATGTTCGGAAATCCCGAAACAACTACCGGTGGTAATGCTTTGAAGTTCTATGCTTCGGTAAGAATTGATATCAGAAAAGCAAGCGCCCCAATTAAACAAGGTGATGAAGCAGTAGGAAGCCGCGTAAAGGTGAAAATTGTGAAAAACAAAGTAGCTCCACCTTTCAAAATGGCTGAATTTGATATTATGTATGGTGAAGGTGTTTCCAAAACAGGTGAAATTCTGGATACTGCCGTAGAAATGGGTATTGTAAAGAAAAGCGGATCTTGGTTTAGCTATGAGGAAACCAAACTTGGACAAGGAAGAGATGCTGTGAAAGATGTTTTAAGAGACAATCCTGAATTAGCAGAAGAACTGGAAGCTAAAGTAAAAGAATCGATGAACGAGAAATAGTTTTTTATCTTTTTAAACCAATTACGGCGCAGCTTTGCTGCGCCGTAATTGGTTTTTATAAATCCTTGAAGGACTCTACAATTCCTTTAAAGGATCCCAAAAGATATTTTTAAAATTTTGAATTTTATGTTCCTTCACTTCAATTCCTTCCCTTTTTAATTTACTTACAAAATCACTCAAACAGCTTGCTGTAATATATCCTGACGAATTGCAAACACGATGCGCCGGAAAATCTTCATCATAACCGCTCAATACTTTCCCTACGTGTCGTGAATGTTTGGGATAACCTACAGCTTTTGCAATAGCTCCGTAATTGGTTACTCTACCTTCGGGTATAAGGCGGATGATTTCAAAAACTTGCTGTTTAAATAAGTCGTTCATTTTTCAAATTTAGGATTTTTTGTTTCGAATATAAAGTTTGAATTTTGGGGTGTTTACTTACGGCGCAGCAAAGCTGCGCCGTAAGTATTTTTCATTAATCCTTCAAGGATTTCAAATCCTTGAAGGATTTTGTAATGAAGGATTTTGTAAGGTTAGAAATGCCCCCGAAATCCGAAGAACAGAAACCCTTTATAGCCCGGATTGTAACGAAAATCCTTTTTATAAAAAAAGATTGTAGTGGAAAGCCGGTCCGTAAGTTCTAAAGAATGGAAATCCAATTGCTTCTAACAAAAAAAGCATCCCAAACGGAATGCTTTCTAACTAATTCTTCTTTTAGAAAAGAATTTTGGATATAATTATGAATTTTCTAAAATATACTGAAACATCAATGGCGCACAAATGGTTGCATCACTTTCAACGATATATTTCGGTGTGGTAATATCCAGTTTTCCCCAAGTAATTTTTTCGTTTGGAACGGCTCCCGAATAAGATCCGTAAGAGGTTGTAGAATCTGAAATTTGGCAGAAATAAGACCAAAACGGAATATCCGTCATCTCTAAATCCTGATACAGCATTGGCACCACACAGATTGGGAAATCTCCTGCAATACCACCACCAATTTGGAAGAACCCAACACCTTTACCTCCTGAATTTTTTGGATACCAATCAGCAAGGAACATCATATATTCAATACCAGACTTCACTGTGGAAGGCTTCATTTCTCCCTTTATACAGTAACTGGTAAATATATTTCCCATTGTGGAATCTTCCCAACCCGGAACCACAATCGGAAGATTCTTCTCTGCTGCTGCGAGCATCCAAGAATTCTCTTTAGGGATTTCGTAATACTGTTCTAAAACTCCTGAAAGCAACATTTTGTACATATACTCGTGCGGAAAATATCTTTCGCCTTTAGCTTCGGCATCTTTCCAAATTTCCACAATATGTTTCTGAAGTCTTCTGAACGCTTCTTCCTCCGGGATACAAGTATCTGTTACCCTGTTAAGCCCATTCTCCAGCAAATCCCATTCTTCTTGAGGTGTAAGATCCCTGTAATTTGGAACTCTCTTATAATGAGAATGTGCCACAAGATTCATTAAATCCTCTTCTAAGTTGGCACCGGTACAGGAAATGATATGCACTTTATCCTGACGGATCATTTCAGCAAGAATTTTTCCAAGTTCAGCCGTAGACATTGCTCCGGCAAGTGTTATCATCATTTTACCGCCATCCTTAAGGTGTGCAACATAACCTTTAGAAGCATCTACTAAAGCCGCAGAGTTGAAATGCAGATAGTATTTTTCGATAAATTCTGTAATCGTGTAACTCATTTTGTTTTATAAAATTTTAGCAAAGATAAGATTTTGATACCGAAGTTGGAAGCAGGAAATCTTAAAACCTAAAAGTGGCTCCTAAACTTGCTGCAACTCTGTGAAGACCTTCATATTCACCTTCGTTCAACTTCACTTCGGTACCATTGATTTTATATTTTTTTAAGACTCCTCCCGTGTATGAAAATTGAGGTCCAATCATAAACGCAGGTGAAACTTGATACATATAGCCAATTGTTGCTGCCAATCCTAAATTGGAACCCTTTGTTTCTACCAAATCATTTTTTGAAACATAGCTGATTAAACCTACAGCCATATCATAATACAATTTATGCTTAACAGCTTCTTCAAAATTAGTATAGATAAAACCCGGGCCAATAAAAGAAATTTTGTCTTCCGTTTTAAAATTACTAAACAATACACTCTCATTCTGCGTATTATCCGTTACCTTAAAGGTTCCCGTGTGAGAAGCCGTATAAAGATTGTATTTAAGTCCAATGCCACTTGCATTGTTTACACGGTAATAGGCAGCTATATCAAAATTGAAACCTGACTTAAGACCTTTTACATATTCCTTCTGATCTGCCGGCATATTATCAGCCGTTTTCACAACACGCCAAGCATAACCAATAGATGGAATTACGGTGATTTTTTGCTGAGCAAATCCCAGTACAGAACCTGCAAGAAGAGCAAGCATCAGTAGATTTTTCTTCATAAATATTAAAATTAAAGTAGCCAAATATAACATAAATGTTGAATTAAAAGGAAATTGAATTGTAAGAAAAATGTATTAAAAAAGTACAACTCGGAAGGGTTGTACTTTTTTATAATTGAACTAAAAATTTAGTTTTGTCAGTTTTCTACATTAAGTATTTCAATCTTTCGTTCACCGTTCTTAAAAGGCCAATTGATAACATCTCCTACTCTGTAACCTACTGTAGCCAAGGCAATATCTGAAAGTATTGAATATTTATTTTTCTTAAGCTTTGCTTGGTTTGAAGCAACAAAAATATATTCCTTCTCATCATTTAAAGTATGGTCTTTCACGGTTACCATTTACCTACAGTTACTACATCTTTAGGTAAATCTCGGCGTAAAACCTGTTTCGCAGTTTTTAGTTCTGCAATTAATTTATTTTTTCTTCAATACTTACTTTCTTTCTCCTTACGTGATCTTTAATAGCATCGTAAATTCCTGTGGTTAATATAATATGTTCTGACATTGTTTTATGAATTAAAAAAATTAAGATATGCCTGCAATAATTCACACGGAAAATGATTTTCCCTTGTAAAGCATATTAAAAAATGAAATATTTTGAAAATTCCTGCCGTGAATTGGACAGGATTTAGCTGATGAACTATTTGAAATTTTTCAAAAAAGCATCAGTATGCAAATAAAGTAGTGCCGACAAAAGTTTTGACGAATCATTGTATACTGTCGAAAATACAAACGAAACCATTTTTACTTACCACTTTAATTAAGTCATCAAAGATAGCCAATATTTCTACTGAAAGCAAAATATCACAATCGAAAGCGTCTATTCTCCTTTTTTTCAGAAATTTTCTTCTTGGTATCCAAACGTTTCTCAACCTGAGCTTTTGAAGGCTTGGTTTTTAATCTTTTTTTAGGAATGATTAATGATTTATGAACCATTTCAAGAATTTTCTCAACCGCTATTTTCTTGTTTTGAAGCTGATTTCTGGATTCTGAAACTGTAAACTGCAAAATGCCTTCTACGTTGATTCTGTTTTTTAATTTTTGTTGTATTAATGCTTTTTCGTCGTCATTAAACATTTCACTTTCATCAACATTCCACATCACGGTTACTGCTGTTTCAACCTTATTGACGTTTTGTCCACCTGCACCGCTACTGCGCGAGGTTTTGAAGGTAAGCTCTGTGGTGAAATCTTTCATAAGTAGTTTATATATCTTCTCTATATTCTTGTGAAACTATTAAAGGGAAGTAAAATTTGTATGGTCTAATTATAATATACTTTTTATTAATTCTAATCTGTTAACCTTTCCATTGTGAGTTCTGGGGATTTTATCAACAAAAATAATTCCTTTAGGTTTTTGAAATGATTTTGGGAATTGGATATTCAAAATTTGGCTTTTCAGGTCTTCACTTTCTTTACTTTCAACAATTAAAAAAAGTTTTTGCCCAAGTTTTTCATCCGGTATTCCAATTGCAACAACTTCGTTGGGAATTTCTCTTTTAACAAGATTTTCGATTTCTTCAGGATAAATCTTTGCGCCTCCGGAATTGATAATGTTGTCAGCTCTTCCCAAGAACTTAAACTGTTTATGGTTTTTTAATTCAACAATATCATTGGTTTGCAAAACTTCTGAATTGAGTTGTGGGGCATAGATTTTTAGGCAATTTCTTTCGTCCTGAGAAATCTCAACACTATCAAATGTGGTAAAATATTCCTCCTCTTTTGGGTAAATCTCTTTTAAAGCAATGTGTGAAAGTGTTTCAGACATTCCGTAGGTTTCATAAACTTTAGTAGAAGGGTTAAAGTGCTTAAGTGTTTGGGAAATTTTAACCTTTAAACTATTTGAAACTGATGCACCACCAATGATTAAATTTTTGATTAAATAAATTTTGTCTAAAGAATTCTCAACCTGCAAAGGTGTCATAGCGCAGAACGTAATAATTTCACTTAAATTTCCCAAAGGTTTTGTTGAAGGTTCTTTAACATACAAATTAAGTTTTCTTTCGATAGAACGCACTACCATCATCTTTCCTGAGATGTATTCAATCGGAAGGCAAATCAAAGCACTGTCAGCTTCTTTTAATCCAATAAAATCGCACGTCATTCTTGCAGAATTAAGCATTTTTGATTTTTCTACTTCAAAAATCTTTGGTGTTCCTGTAGAACCTGAAGTCTGTACCTTTACACTTGGAGAACTTGAAAACCATTCTTTAATAAAAGAAAGTATTTTTTCTTCAAAACTATTTTGAGACTTTAATTCGTTCAGATTGAGATTTTTAAAATCTATTGTCATTCGCTGAAGATGGATTTTAGTGTAAAAATAAATTTTTAAATTTAAATGCTTTGTAATTTAGAAAAAATTATTAAATTTGCACCACTAAAAAGGACAGACCCATGGTGTAGCGGTAACACTACTGATTTTGGTTCAGTCATCTGGGGTTCGAATCCCTGTGGGTCTACCATTTAAGCCTTCTGAAGTTTCAGAAGGCTTTTTTGCTTATTATAAAAGGCTTTCAATATTTGAAAGCCCTTATTTTCTTACATTCTGTTCACAGTTCCAATTCCTAAAAGTTCAAGCGACTTTTTAATGGTCTTTCCTGTAATTTGTGAAAGATTTAACCTGAATTGAACCGTATCTTGATTTTCCTGATTAAGAATCTGATTATTCTGGTAGAAAGAGTTGTAGGCTTTCACTAAATCATAGACATAATTGGCGATATGCGCTGGACTTAATGTTTCAGCAGCTTTTTCAACGATATCTCTATAATTTGCCAGTTGCATAATCAGTTCTTTTTCATATTCATTAAGCTGTATATCCTTTGAAAATTCCCCACCAGAATAATTGGCTTTAGCAAGCAGCGATTGAATTCTGGCATATGTATACTGAATAAAAGGTCCAGTATTACCATTGAAATCAATACTTTCTGCTGGGTTGAATAGCATTTTTTTCTTGGGATCAACTTTTAACATAAAATACTTCAGCGCACCCAAACCTACAGTTTCGTAAGATTTTTCTTTTTCTTCTTCATTAAGGTTTTCAAGTTTGCCGAGTTCCTGCGCCTTCTCCTTAGCTGTTTCGTACATTTCCTGCATTAAATCATCGGCGTCAACAACGGTTCCTTCTCTGGATTTCATCTTGCCTTCCGGTAATTCAACCATTCCGTAAGAGAGGTGGTAAAGGTTATCTGCCCATTGGTAACCTAATTTTTTAAGGATTTTAAACAAAACCTGGAAATGGTAATCCTGCTCGTTTCCTACGGTATAAATCAGTTTTTGGATGTTATTTTCCTTGAATCGTTCAACAGCCGTTCCCAGATCCTGCGTCATATAAACCGAAGTTCCATCGGAACGGAGCAACAATTTTTGATCCAGGCCTTCATCATTTAAATCTACCCAAACAGAACCATCATCTTTCCTGAAAAATACACCTTTATTTAAGCCTTCCTGAATTAAATCTTTTCCTAATAGATACGTATTGCTCTCGTATTGAACCTGATCGAAATCTACCCCCAGCCTTTGATAAGTTTTTGCGAAACCGTCATAAACCCACTGGTTCATTGTACGCCACAAATTCCTTACCTGTTCATCTCCCTTTTCCCATTTTATCAGCATTTCTTGTGCTTCCATAATTGAAGGAGCCTGCTTTTTGGCTACGTCTTCATCTGTACCCTCGGCTACTAATTTAGAAATTTCGGATTTATAGGCTTTGTCAAACTCCACATAATAATTCCCAACCAATTTATCCCCTTTAATATTGTTGGTGTCAGGAGTTTCGTTGCTGCCGGATTTCTCCCAAGCCAACATCGATTTACAGATATGTATACCTCTGTCGTTTATAATTTGAGTTTTAATAACATGATATCCTGCTTCTTCCAAAATTTTAGAAACTGAAAACCCTAAAAGATTATTTCTGATATGGCCTAAGTGTAGAGGTTTATTGGTATTTGGAGAAGAATACTCTACCATTACGGTCTGGTTTTTATCTCCTTTTTTACCAAAGTTATCGCTTACGGACTTCAGATTTTCAATAAAGAAATTATTATTAATAGTTATATTTAAAAATCCTTTTACTACATTAAAGTTTTGAACCAAATCCGTTTGTGCAGAAAGTGCGCCTCCTAATTCCATTCCAATTACGTCTGGACTTTTTTTCAAAAGTTTAACCAAAGGAAAAATCACCACTGTAAAGTCGCCCTCAAATTCTGATTTATTGGCCTGAATTTCAAGTTTTACATCATTAATTTGATAGGTAGATTGTATAATTTCTGAAATTTTCTGTTGGAGTGTATCTTTAATATTCATCGCTGTTTATTGAGTTGCAAATATACGGAAATAAAAAAACCGCTCCGAAGAGCGGCTTTCAAAATAATATAAAACCTAATTATTGTTTTACTAAAGTCATTACTCTATTTTCAAAATAACCTTCTGCTGTATAAGTAATTGTAATTTTACCTGTTGCTTTATCAACGCTTCCTGAACCACTAACAGGAATACCAAAGTTATCATTTAAATAACCTCCTGTAACAGTTATTTTACCACATACATCACTAAAGTTGAAAGGATAGTTCGTTCTAAAAGCAGCATCCCCACTAACTTCATAAGTACCAACACCTGTTGACTTAATAGTTGCAGCTTTAATAACTGTTCCGTCAGCTCTTACATAATTATAATTTCCTGCCAAATTGGAGGGACAAACAGCTTGCAATTTAATATTAGTAATGTTTTTATTACTAGAAACTTTCTGAGAAGATTCAACAATTTGCAATTTTAGAATTGGAGGATTACTCGCTTCTAATACGTCAGAATTAACTTTAATTAGCAATTCCCCGACATTTGATCCAGCTGGAATAATTACTGTTTTGTTAGGAATAGTTACATGAACTCCTTCCTTAGCTTGAGAATCAGCAGCAACTGCTACAGTCACAGTAACATCTTGAGATAATGGAGTGTTATCTGTTCCAAAATATTGAATGGGTACTTTGTAATCATAAACTTTACCTGAACCATCCTGCAGGAAGTTACCAGTTGCAGAAGCGGAAGGAAATTGAGTTACAATAGGTCCTTGTCCGAAATCTTTTACTGTATCATCTAATAAACAAGATTGCAAAGCAAAAACTGATATTAGAAGTACAAATAATTTTAAAACTATATTTTTCATATTCTAATCTAATTTATTTTTTTTGATAGAAAATTTTAGATGTAAACGCATCATCAGCTGTTTGTTTAGGAACGTTATTAGCGTTTCTAGAAAGTTCTGAAGATGGATACAACAACCTATATGGTCTGTTTGTTCTCGTTGTACTTTCTGGCAATGGTAAACCTGCAGGGAAACCTGTGCGGTTAAACTCTATCCATGATTCTACAGAAGATGTCCCGTTTAATGCAATCCATTTTTGAGTAATGATCGCTTGAACCTTGTTTGGAGAGGTAGCATAGTTTACATTTGGTATTGCCTGTGCATAATAAGTGGCAGCAGCTGTTTCAGCCTCAGGAACTCCAAGAAACTTGAAAGATTCAGTAATCGCCTTATTGTAAAGTGTTTCAGCATTACCCGCCATGAAACCTCTAGCTACTGCTTCAGCTTGCAAAAACAAAGCTTCAGACAAAAGCATCAAAGGTTGATCCTGTGTTGGAGATTTAATGAGACCAGGTCCAACTTTAGAAAGATCATTAGAAGTATAACCTTTACCCGGTAAGTTGTCCGCTTGCCATACACCTTTATATTCATGCCCAGCTGATGACTCCGCATACAATCTTTCTAGACGAGGGTCTGCGTTTTTATCCAAAAGGTTGATCGTGTAATCTGTTCCTACAGTATAATCTCCCCTGTCAGATTGTGCACCTGTTGCTGCATTACGGAAATAACCATAAAATGGAGAAAGTTTTCCAGCATTATCAACATAACCCGGGTTCACAACTACATTAGAAGTAATAAATCCTTTACCATTAGCCATTATTTCTTGAATACCAGCTGTGATTAAAGCATCCTGTCCTGTGTTCGTTAATCTTAAAAGATATCTTAATTTCAAAGTGTTTGCAAATTGTTGCCATTTTGTAACATTTCCTTGGAACATGATATCTTGGTTTCCAGGATTTTCAGCATTTGCTGGTGCAGCAGAAAGCATTCCCACAACCTCTGTCAATTTCTTAATATTATCTTTATAAATATCTTCAGCTTTATCATAAACTGGTGTTGGGTTTGTTCCTCTTAAGTTTGCTTCAGTATAAGGAACGTCTCCATATAAATCTACTAAGGTTTGATATTGGAAAGCCTTCAAAATGGTAGACATTCCTTTATAAAGAGAATAATCTACAACACCCGTAGCATCATTATAATTTTCCACATAAGTGAGGTTTTTTAAAGGACCCGTATAAGAGTTTTCAAAGATATCACCATAGAAGTTTGCTGTAATATTATACCTTGCAAAATCTTGGTTAGCAGACCAGTTTGATGGCGTTGCCCAATTGTACATAATAAACTGTCCCAAGTAAGTTAATCTTGTTCCATGCATTACGGCTAACTCTTGCTGTGCAACCGGCAAAGTTAATTTCGGTGTGCTTACAGCAGGATTGTTAGGGTTTGCATTTACATCAAAAAACTCATCTTTACATCCCGTTAATGCAGCAAGCATTAAGACTGACGCAAAAAGTTTTGTTATTTTCTTATTTATTTTCATATTTTAATTAAAAATTAGCAGTTAATTTAAATCCTAATATTCTTGTTGGTGGGCCTTGTCTTTGGTCACCAATACCAATTACGTTTCCTGTACTATAGTTAAATTCAGGATCGGTATAGACGTTAGCTTTAGGTCTGAATGTAAATGGATTTCTTGTATAGATACCTATTGATAAACCACTTAGTCCCGAAGATGAAATCCAGTTTTTATCAAAATCATAAGAAAGAGAAATTTCTCTTATTTTAATATATGACGCATCAAACACATAGTTTTCTTTTACCTCATTATATTTATCCCAAAAAGCATTACCTCCTCCACTTGTTAAACGGTCTGTGTTTGCAACATAATTTCCTGAACCATCCATATAAGATGAATTAGGAAATACGAAAGGTTGCCTTCCAGCAGTGGCACTGTGTTGGGTTAAGCCTGTAAATTCCATGGCATCTACAAGATTATTAAAGAAAACTCCACCTTCTCTGTAATCTGCAGAAGCATAAAGCTTAAATCTCTTAAAATCTATAGTAGTATTCAAACCAACAATGAAATCAGGTGTTGTTTTACCCTGAACGGCCATGTCAGTGGCTTGGATTGGATCACCGTTTGCACCAACAATTACTCTACCTTGAGGATCTCTCTCGTAAGCCGTAGTTTTAATTTGTGGATAGGCTTCACCAACTCGCGCAACGATATTAGCAGATGCATAACCACCAATACTTAATTCATCAACACCATCAGCAAGAGAAACAACTTTTGACTGGTAAGTTGAAAAGTTAGTTGCTAAATTCCATCTGAAATCTGAAGTTTTAACGATATCAGCATTTAAGTCAAATTCTAAACCTTTATTTTCAACTTCTCCAACGTTTGTCATAAATGAAGTTGCCCCAGAAGCTGAAGAAATGTTAATAGGGATAATTTGATCTACAGTATTGGTTTGATAAACTGTTACATTACCCGTTAATCTGTTTCTGAAGAATCCAAATTCTAAGCCAGCCTCTTTAGATGTTGTAAATTCAGGTCTCAAGTTAGCTGCAACATCTCTGTTTGATTGTCCTAAACCGGCAATAGATCCATATGGAAAACCAGATTGAGAACCGAAAATTGATGTATTAGCATAAGCTGCCGGGTCATTACCAGATTTAGTAAGGTTGGCGCTGAACTTTAAGTAAGTAATTCCTTTAGGAGATACCATACCAGGTGCCAATTGAGAAAGAATGATGGATACACCTCCTCCTGGATAGAAGAAAGAATTATCTGTCATGCTTAATGCAGAAGACCAGTCGTTTCTCGCAGATCCGTTAATAAATAACCAATCACCAAAACCTAATGTAACATCCCCAAAAGCACCAATTTTTCTATAATCATAAGAAGATTGGCCTCCTGTCAATTCACCTGTTCTGGTAGAAACATTCCAAAAATCAGGAATGATTAAGTTGGAACCTCCTACATTAATAGAATTCGAATTATCCACTCTTGCAGATGTACCTAAATTAGCTTTTAAATTCAACTTATCTGTGAGATCTTTATCAATCGTAACAATAAAATCAGTATTTAAACGAGTGAAATTACTCATTGCATCTGAAGTTGACGCACCATATTCATCCATCTCACTGTATGGATGCGGCACGTGTAAAGCGTATTTATAAGCCCCTAAATTAGTTTTGGAAACCCCATTACTCGATGTGTAACCTACTCTTAAGACAGATGAAATCCAGTCAGTAAAATCATATTTAGCATCACCAATAAAGGTAAATTCATTAAATTTCGATCTCGCTCTTTGTGTATCAACAATAAAGTAAGGATTCTCATAGAATCTGTAATAAGAGACTTCATTTCTCGTATAATAACCATCTCTCCAATTCTTCATTTGAGTAATTGGAATGTGAAGAGGCGTATTGATAATGTTCCAGTATAAAGGTCTACCTTGTCTACCAGCAGCATCAGCAACTACATCAGTTTTAGAACTGAAGAAAGAAAAATTACTATTAATTTCAAATTTCCCTAATTTCTTACCCGCATTTAATCTTACATTGGTTCTGTTGTATTGATCTTTTGGAACAACACCAGCTTTATCCAAGAAATCTACAGAGAATAAAAATTTAGAATCATCAGTTCCGCTTGAAATAGATACACCATTTCTATAGCTTAAAGCATCATCGTAGAAACTCTTATGGTTATCTTTAATAGGAGTAAAAGGTATCATCCAAACATCACCATTAGCATAAGTTTCGCTTGCCTCTACCATTCTTCCATCGTATCTTGGACCCCAGTTAACATTTTCTAATGGATAAAGCGTCCCATCAGGGAAACCACCTACACCAAACTGATCTTGGAATTCAGGCATATACGCAACGCTTTCTAATTCCACAGAAGAAGTTAGATTAACGTTCATTCGTCCTTTACCTCTTTTTGTAGTGATTACCATAACCCCGTTAGCAGCTTCAGAACCGTACAAAGCAGAAGCGTTTGCACCTTTAAGAATTGTAACTTCTTGGATATCATCTGGATTTATACGATCAAGAACCCCTCTTGGAGCTGGGAAGCCATCAACAACTATTAAAGCTTGATTGTTTCCAAGTAACGATCTGTTACCTCTTAATACTACACGTGTATCAGGGCTTACACCATTATTTACAACATTGATTTGTAAACCAGATACTTTTCCCACCATAGCTGTAGCAGTGTTTGTAGAGTTGGTAGCCGTTAAGTCACCTTCTTTAACACTAGATACAGAATACGACAACTCTTTTGGTTTTCTCTTAATACCTAGAGCCGTAACTACCACTTCATCAATGTTTTTAGTTTTAGTTGTAGTATCTCTTACCTGTGCATCTATAAATACAAAAGATGAAGACAAAACCGCTACTAAAACACTTGTTGTTAGTTTCTTCATATCAAATTAAATTTTTCAATGTAGCAAATATGCAAAAGTTTGTTAAACCAGCCAAATAAATCGTTAAAAAATTCTTAAAAAATTTTTATTTTTAATAGATTTGTAATTTAACAATTGATTTTTACATATTTTTTATGAATTTAATAAAAAGCTGGACAAATAATTATATAGAAGCGGGATGTGATGAAGTGGGAAGAGGATGCTTATGTGGTCCGGTGGTAGCTGCAGCTGTTATATTAGACGAAAATTTTGAACAAAGTTTAATTAATGATTCTAAAAAATTAAATTTCAAAACACGCTTACAACTTGATAGTTATATAAAAGATAATGTAAAAGAATTTGCCATAGCTGAACTATCACCAGAATTTATAGATCAACATAACATCTTAAATGCCAGCATCCACGCGATGCATTTGGCCTTGGATCAACTCAAAACTGTTCCTGAATTAATTTTGGTAGATGGCAATCGTTTTTATCCTTATAATTTCATTCCGCATCAATGTATTATTCAAGGAGATGCTAAAGTTTTATCTATTGCTGCGGCTTCCATATTAGCCAAAAATTACAGAGACAAATTGATGATTGAACTTCACGAGGAATTTCCGAGTTATGGCTGGAACAAAAATATGGGCTACGCTACCAAAGAACATCAAGAAGCCTTAATGAAATACGGCCCAACAAAACACCACCGTAAATCCTTCAAGTTAATTTATGAAAAAATAAAAACGGAATATTAAAAATACTCCGTTTTTTTTACGTTTTATACTTCGCTTAGACTAAAAATTATTTTATTTCTTCTTGCCAACTTGTTTTCTTGCTTGCTCTTGTGCTTGCTGCTGAGCTTGTGCTTGTTCCATCATTTCGCGCATCCTTTTCTGGAATTTCCCTTCTTTTTTAGGTTGTGCTTTATTAGCCTGAATTTGAGCATGTATCTTATCTTCATCTAAAATCCAGTATTTAATAACCAAAATAATAACAATATTAATGGCATTCGAAACGAAATAATACCAAGATAAACCTGACGCTGATGTATTAAGGAAAAATAAGAATGTAATTGGGAAAATGTACATCAAAACTTTCATATTAGGCATTCCAGGTGCTGTAGGCTGTTGCATATTTCCTGCTGTAAGCATGGTATAAATCAAAATTACAGCTGTACACGCAATAGCAAAAATACTTAAGTGATCCCCAAGGAAAGGAATACTGAAAGGTAATTTAATCACATCATCATAAGCCGTAAGATCTTTGGCAAACCAAAAACTCTTCCCTCTTAAATCAATAAAATTCGGAAAAAAACGGAATAGCGCATAAAAAATTGGGATTTGCAATAACGCTGGCAAGCATCCTGCCATTTGATTAACACCAGCTTTTCTGTAAACATCCATAGTTGCCTGTTGACGTTTCATTGGATCAGCATCTTTGTATTTTTCATTCACCTCATCAATTTCAGGACGAATAACTCTCATCATAGCACTCAATTTATGCTGCTTGAACATAATTGGTGATAAGATTAGTTTTACCAAAATGGTAAGCCAGAAAATAGCCCAGCCTGCTGAAATACCAAAAGATGCGATGAAATTATAAACCGGCATAAAAAACCATCGGTTCAAAGTTCCGATAAACGACCAACCTAAAGGCAGAATTTCATCAAAATTTTTGTTGTATTTTTTTAATAATTCTAAATCAAGCGGAAGGAAATACCAAGTAAAATCTTGATTGAGTTCGTTTCCTGACATTTGAACTTGACCGTTGTAATTGAATTTCTTCAGATATTCCCCTTCTTCAATCATATCCTGACTTCCGGTTGACTGCGTAAACCCGTTTTTAGCCTCAATAACCGAAGAGAAAAACTGCTGCTTAACACCAAGCCAGTTTAAAGTTTCACCGGTTTCATCCAAAGTCGTTCTTCCGTCATAATCATAAGAACCGTAATTATCAAAAGCATAAGAGAATTCGGAGTGTGTTTGTTCCTGCGCTCTTCCTTTTTCAAGATTTCTCACCTGATAATCCCAAACAAAATTGGCTTTACCATCCGAAACCAACTGCGAAAGTCCTTGGGTTCTTACCTTGAAATCTAAAGTATATTTCGGCATCAAAGTATAGATAAACTGCACTGTTGCACCGTTCAGATTACTGGTAAGCGTTACTGTATTTCCGTTCACTGCCGGCGTGAAAACTAAATCTTTGGTATTAATAACCTTCCCGGTTTTGTCTTTAAACTGAAAACCGTAAGACGAATTATTCTTATTAATAAGGTATAAAGGTAAATCCGCCTTATCTGTCTTATGGTCATAAGCCTTGTATTTGTTAAGCTCTACTTTTGAAAGCTGACCTCCCAAACTAGAAAATTCCAGTTTCAGTTCATCATTCGCAAGATTTACGGTTTGTATGGATGAAGGCGTAACATTGGTATTAAGATTAGCTGCAACCGAAGGTTTAGCGGCAGCATTTACCTGTTCTACTTTTGGATTTTGTGCATTTTTCAGCTGCTCTTCTTTTGCCTGTTTGTTCTGAAAATAGAACATTGCCCCAAGCATAATCAATGAGAACAGCATAAAACTGATTAACTGATTTTTATCTAATCCGTTATTTTGTTGCATTTTGAATTTTATTAATTAGTCTGAAATTTTTCTCAAATGTTATACCGCTAACATCCTGAAAATTAAAGGTGACAAAATTACTGATTTTTTTCGGAATTCCTATTTTCTTTAAAACCACAAAAGACACAAAAGTATATAAGGAATAGTTTATCTGAAAACTCCTTTTTGTAGTTCACAATAGAGAAAATCAAAGATTTTCAATCTTTGCGTTCTTTAAATTAAAGTTTGGAAAAATATTTCTTTTTTGTCTTTTGTGGTTAAATGCAAGCCTTTACAAAAGCAATGAACAAAGGATGCGGCGTTTCAACTGTACTTTTATATTCGGGGTGATACTGTACACCAACATAAAACGGATGATTTTTCAATTCCAGTGTTTCCACCAATTTTGTTTCAGGATTGAAACCTGTCGGAATTAAACCATTTTTCTCAAAGTCGTGCTGATAATCTGAATTGAATTCATAACGGTGGCGGTGTCTTTCAGAAATATTTTTTGAACCATAAATTTCTGCCAGTTTTGAACCTTGCTTTAATGAGCACTTCCAAGCTCCCAAACGCATTGTTCCACCTTTATCAACCACATTTTTCTGGTCTGCCATTAATGAAATTACAGGATCCGGTGTAGAAGTATCAAACTCCATTGAGTTTGATTTTGTTAGTCCCAAAACATTTCGTGCAAATTCAATCGTCATAATCTGCATTCCAAGACAAATTCCTAAAAGCGGAATATTATTTTCTCTTGCGTATTTTGCAGAAAGAATTTTACCTTCAATTCCTCGGTCTCCAAATCCGGGCGCAATCAACATTCCATCAATTCCTTTAAAGGTTTCCTCTACATTTTCTTTTGTGATTTCGCCACTGTAAACCCAACGGATTTTCACTTCGGTTTCCAATTCTGCGCCGGCGTGAATGAACGCCTCTGCAATTGATTTATAAGAATCTTGCAAAGAAACGTATTTCCCAACCAAAGCAATTTCTACGGATTTTTTTGGATTTTGATAGCGTTTCAGGAAGTTTTTCCAATCTTTCAGTTCGGCTTTTTTGTCTGATTTCAGATTGAGTTTTTTCAGCACCACATCATCAAAATTCTGCTTCTGCAAATAAAGCGGAACTTCATAAATAGTTTCCAAATCTTTACATTCAATCACGCTTTCCACATCTACGTTGCAAAATTGAGCGAGTTTTGCGCGCTGTTCTTTTGGAATTTTATGTTCAGTTCTGCACACCAAAACATCTGCCTGAATTCCACTTTCCATCAATTGACGAACGGAATGTTGCGAAGGTTTGGTTTTCAATTCGCCACTAGCTGCAAGATAAGGCAAAAGCGTCAAATGAATAACCATCGAATTATGCTCTCCTAATTCCCACTGCAATTGTCTCACCGATTCAATGTAAGGAAGCGACTCAATATCGCCAACTGTTCCACCAATTTCCGTAATGATAATATCGTAGTTTTGCTTGGCAAGAATTTTAATCCTGCGTTTTATCTCATTGGTAATGTGCGGAATAACCTGAACTGTTTTTCCGAGAAAATCGCCTTTTCTTTCTTTTTCGATAACGGTTTGGTAAATTCTTCCGGTGGTAACATTGTTGTTTTGGGAAGTCGGAGCGTCCAGAAAACGCTCATAATGTCCTAAATCCAAATCGGTTTCTGCGCCGTCTTCGGTAACATAACATTCACCGTGTTCATAAGGATTCAAAGTTCCGGGGTCGATATTGATGTAAGGGTCGAGTTTTTGTATGGTAACATTGAAACCCCTGGATTTTAGGAGCAGTCCCAACGATGCAGAGACAATCCCCTTTCCTAAAGATGATGTCACACCTCCGGTTACGAAGATGTATTTCGTGTTCTTTTTACTCATTAGATTTAGGTTTGGGCAAAGTTAAAGGAATTTTGAAGATGAGGCAAATTAAAATTTTTTAAAATATTTAGGAGCCGGGAACCTGCTTTTACTACTCGCTTTTTTGTGCCAACCTCAACCCTTCAGAGTTTGAAACTCTGAAAGGGTTTCACATCAAACAAAAAGAGCTCAAACATACCGTTCAATCAGGGCTATGAATTAAGAATTTTAATAAAAATTGAAAAAATTTGATATTCTGATTTAACATAATAAAACTTTAATCATCTAAATCACAGAACACTCGCAATCGTCAGCCTCGTGCTGATTCTATATACATTCCTTCTATATTTCCGCCGGATTTTTATCTGGCGGTTTGTTTTTTAACCACATAGAAACTTAGATATTTATTAATGATTTCCATAAGAAAATTCTATTTGTATTATAACATCGTATTACGTGGATAAGCTTTGGCGCCTTTGTATATCTAATACAGAATAATTTTACTAAAAACCCTTTGTATTACTTTGCGATAATTATTCAAACACAAAGTTAAACGAAGAAATTTCGATTTATTTGACGCTTTTTTTAAGATAAACAAAGGCACTAACGTTTATCTTTGAAATACAAAATTCTAAAATCAAATCACTTAAGATTATCTGTAATTCTTTATACTTAAAAATCTAGCACCTCAAAATAAGCCATCCTTTTTCGTAAATTGCAACATCAAATCTTTTATAAATTTTGGCTAAACTAAAAACAGCATATTACTGTCAAAACTGCGGAACACAATTTTCGCAATGGCACGGACAATGCAAAAACTGCGGTTCTTGGAACACTTTGGTTGAAGAAATTGTAGAAAAATCAGCACCCAAAAATTCTTTAGAAAAAAAGAAAAACCACATCATCAACATCATCGAAGTTGAAACCAATGAAGAACCCCGCATCAAAACCATTTCTGAAGAATTAAACCGAGTTCTTGGCGGTGGAATTGTGCTTGGCTCCGTAATTCTTATCGGTGGCGAACCCGGAATTGGAAAATCGACACTTCTGCTACAACTCGCACTGAAAATGAAGAAAAAAATCCTTTATGTTTCCGGCGAAGAAAGTGCTTCACAAATTAAAATGCGAGCCGACAGATTAACCGATGTTCAAAATCCAAACTGCTTTCTTTTCACTGAAGTTTCCGTAGAAAAAATCATTCACGAAGCCAAAAAATTGCAGCCGGATTTGATGATTGTCGATTCTATCCAAACATTACATTCGCAATTATTGGAAAGTTCGCCCGGAACTGTTTCCCAAATACGTGAGTGTAGCAACGAACTGATAAAATTTGCAAAAGAAAACAACACGCCCATCATTTTAGTTGGTCATATCACAAAAGACGGACAAATCGCCGGACCAAAAGTCTTGGAGCATATGGTAGATGTTGTTCTGAATTTCGATGGCGACCGAAATCATCTTTTCCGATTGTTGCGTGCTAATAAAAATCGTTTCGGTTCAACTTCAGAAATCGGAATTTACGAAATGATTGCCCAGGGATTAAAGGAAATTAAAAACCCTTCCGAAATCCTCATCACCAAAAAATTCGAAGAACTTTCCGGAAACGCCATTGCCGTTACTCTGGAAGGAAACCGACCGATGTTACTCGAAATTCAGGCCTTGGTAAGCTCTGCCGTTTACGGAACGCCGCAACGAAGCAGCACCGGTTTCGACAGCAAAAGGCTGAATATGCTTCTGGCAGTTTTAGAAAAACGCGCAGGCTTTCAACTGGGTGCAAAAGACGTTTTCCTGAATATTACCGGCGGCATCAAAACCGACGATCCGGCGCTTGATTTGGCGGTGATTGCTTCCATCCTTTCCTCCAATGACGATGTTGCGATTTCAGAAAAGTACTGTTTTGCAGGCGAAATTGGTTTGAGCGGTGAGATTCGCCCAGTGCCACAAATAGAACAGAGAATTTCTGAAGCAGAAAAGTTAGGTTACGACAAAATTTTTGTTTCCAATCTCAACAAAATTCCGAAACGAAAGTTTGCCATCAAAATTGAAGAAGTAAGCAAAATTGAGGAGTTTCACGAACGTTTATTTTGAGATTATTTTTTTATTTAAATTTTGCATTATATTTGTATATACTTTTTAGATATACAAAATTATATGAAAACCATATCTTTGAAAATAGACGAAGGAATTTTTCAGGAAACTGAAGAAATCTTAAAAAAAAGAAAAAAACCACGAAATCGCTACATTAATGAAGCATTAGACTTTTATAATAAAATACAACAAAAAGCGGCGTTACGTGAACAATTAAGAAAAGAATCTTTGCTTGTTCGTGAAGAATCTATGAAAGTTTTAAAAGAATTTGAGGCCTTAAAAGATGAGATTCCAGAATGAAATTTGGCTTGCAGACCTAAATCCACAATTTGGAACTGAAGCAGGAAAAGTTCGTCCTGTTGTGATTTTACAGACAGACGATTTGAATGAAGTTGACCATCCTTCCACCATCGTTTGTCCCATCACTACAAACCTTCAAAATTCCCAAATTTTAAGATTGCGTTTGGATGCTAAAATAAATGGATTAACAACAGATTCCGATATTTTGATTGATCAAATTCGATCCATCGACAATGAAAGATTCATTAAAAGAATTGGAAAATTAAATGAAAATCAGATTTCTAGTTTAAAAAGAAATTTGAAAATCGTTCTCGATTTATAACTATGAATTTGCTCGCCCACAGTTTTCTTTCCTTTACCGACGAACAAATCGTGGGAAACATTATTGGCGATTTTATAAAAAATAAAGAAAAAAAGAAATTTTCCGAAGGAATTCAGCAAGGAATTCTTTTGCATCGAGCGATTGATGCGTTTACGGATGTTCATCCTGCAGTTCAGGATGCAAAAAAAATCTTTCATCCGATTGCGAGATTATATTCTGGTGCATTTGTGGATGTGGTTTTCGATTACTTTTTAGCGCACGACGAAAACATCAAAACAGAACAGGAATGGCGTGATTTTACAGCACATGTTTATAAAGTGCTTTATAAATATGAGAATATTCTCCCAGATAATTTTCGTCAGGTTCTGCCTAGAATGCAGCAAGACAATTGGTTGTACAACTACCGTTTTGATTGGGGAATGGAATACAGCATCAAAAATGTTCAAAACCGCGCAAAATTTTTAGATAAAAACGCTCCGGTTTACGGCTTTTTTCAGCATAATAAAAAGAAACTGGAAAAACATTACGAAAAATTCTTCCCGGATTTGCAGGATTTTTGCGTGAAGTTCAATGAGACTTTTTAGTCATTTTTAGAATCATAATTCTCCATCAAAACTTTCAAATTATTTCATTTAAAAATTCTTGAAAAGATAACGATCAGGATAATTGAGTTTGTGGCTTTGACGTTTACCATTAACGATGATGTGAATGATATTCATTTGGTCATCGAATAAGTTATAAAGAACACTTACGGACGTTTCCACTTTTTTTGGTGGATTTACCGGTTCACTTTCCAGAAAAACATCAACAGATTCGCTGCTTTCTTCGTAACCTAAATACTTAATTTTCAATAACTTGTTATCTGCTTTTAGTTTCAAATAGTCTAAAATATATTTTTCAACAGTCTCATTCATTTTTTCTTTAAATTTTTCATCTTGAAAATGTAAAACGGTGCCAAATTTTTTATTGATGCCATTCTCTAAATCATCTAAGAAAAAACGTCCGGTAATTTCAAAAGTTTTAGTTTTTGAATTATAGTTAAATTCAACAGAACCAACGTGATACGGATGTATATCTTCTGCACGATTGAATGCTGAAAAACTAAACAAAAAAATAAATGCTAATAAAAATTTCATTGAATGATTTGATGATAAGATGCAATATTGCGGACAAAGTTAAAATAAATTCGTATAATCGCTGCTGAAAAAAATTAAACTTTAACTTTGAAAATGAAAGATTTTTTATTCTACCTAAAACTCGGTTGGGAACACATTATTTCTTGGGATGCTTTAGACCACCAATTATTTATTTTAGCATTGATTGTGGCTTACACTTTTAATGATTTAAAAAAACTCATCATTCTAATCACAGCGTTTACAGTAGGACATTCCATTACACTAGCATTGAGTGTTTTGGATGTTTACAGACTGCCTTCAAATCTGGTCGAATTTTTAATTCCATTGACAATTGTTATTACGGCTTTGGATAATATTTTATTAAAAAATCAAACGAAAAGTTTGATGACTGTAAACTATTTTTTAGCCTTATTTTTCGGACTTATTCACGGTTTGGGATTTGCGAATACGGCGAGAATGATGATGGCAAAAGAACAAAGCATCGCCATCCCTTTACTTGGTTTTAATATTGGTTTGGAACTTGGGCAAATTGTTGTTGTGATAATTTTCCTGGTTATCAGTTTTATTTTGACTTCTATTTTAAGAGCCAATAATAGAGATTGGATTCTATTTGTTTCTTCCTGTGTTTTTGCTTTGGCTTTGCAAATGACTTTACAGCGAATTCCATAAACATTTCAAACGCAAAGATTTTCAATGCTTTATAAATATTAAGTAAGCAAAGAAAGTAAACAAATTCGCAATTAAGCGTTCGCTTCATCATCGCTTTAGCGAAATCTTTGCTCGCTAAATATTGGATTAATAAAATAATTCTTTGCGTTTTTAAAAATATTATTGAATTAATATTCATTATTTTAATTTTAATAATTCAGATTAATTATTAGTTAAGTATTTTAATAAAAAAAATCGGGAAAATTTCCCGATTTTTTATTTATTCAAAGATTTCTATTTCCTTTTACTCAAAATAATCTCAATCGCTTTATCAAGTTGCGGTTGGTTTCCTTTCATGCGGTCAACCAAATTTTCCTCCACATAAACATCCGGTTTTACGCCTGTTTTTTCAAGATTTTTTCCGCTTAAAGTGTACGTTCCCCAACTTGGAAGTCGGTATGTAGAACCATCGACTAATCTTCCAGCAGTGGTGAAAATAATCCAACGGTACGTTTCGGTTCCTACTAAAGTTCCTAAATTTAATTCTTTAAATCCGTTGGAAGTCACTTCTGCATCAGATAACGACTGTTCATTGATCAGCATTACAATTGGGTCAGAACTTGGCGCAACATTCGGCTGAATTGTCAACTGTCCTTCTCTGTATTTCCAACGCATATATGGTCTTTGCGAAAGATACTGAAGCACAGCGTTATGCACATTTCCACCGGTATTAAAACGTAAATCTACGATTAAACCTTTTCTGTCACCTTCATCACGTAACATTTTTTCCAGGAAACTATTGAGTTCGTCGCCACCCATATTTTTCATATGAACGTAAGTGATGCTGTTGTTCGATTTTTTGTTCACGTAGTTTTCATTGTTTTTCTGCCATTCATCATACATTAAATCGGAAACTTTTGCGTAACCGGAAGGATGAATTTTCACGTTAAACGTTTTTGAACCACGCATAAATTCTAAACTCAATTCTTCACGATTTGCCGGAACTGAAAAATAAAATTCTCGATTTTGATTTTTATCGACTTTTACGCCGTTGACAGCCGTTAAAACATCGCCTTTTTGCAAATCTATTCTGCTTAAATCTGCAGGACCTTTTTTCACGATGCGTTCTACAATGTAAGGATTTTCATTATCAAACTCAATTCCGGGCGCTAAAGTTTTAGTGCTAAACTGCAACTTCTCTTCCTCTCCTCTTGAACTGAAACCAAAATGTGAAGTATTGAGTTCTCCCAATAAATCATTAATGAGAAGCCTCAAATCACTTCTGTTATTCACATAAGGCAAATATTTTTCATATTGGTCGCGGCGTTTTTTCCAATTTTCACCGTGGAAATCTTCATCATAAAAATTTTGCTCCAAACTTGCCCAAGTTTCATAAAACATCTGATTGAATTCCTGAGAAAGATTTTTATTAAAATTATGGTCAGCCGAAATTTCTTCCAAGGCATTTTTGTCAGGATTCAAACTGTGAATGCTTCCGTTGACAAGCGCATAAAGTTGTCCTGCATTTTCAATGATAGAATAATCTCGAATTTCTTTAGAACTGATGATTTCGGTTTTCGGTTCTTCAAAATCTTCAAAAACGGTTTTCCAAAGTTGGTATTTTCCACCTTGATGATTGGAAAGATAAATGACATACGTTTTGCCTTCTTTTTGATAAACATAAGGCGTTTGCTGTTCGCCGAAAGTTGGACCAACGGCTTCAATTCTTTTCATTAAATCTTCATCGAATTCAATTTTTACAGCAGTTTTAGGTTTCGTTTCCGATTTCTTTTCTTCTGCAGTTTTTTCCGATTTCTTCTTGTCGTCGGGTTTTTCAACCTTTGGTTCTTCCTTTTTTTCTGCAAACAATTCATCGAATTTGTCGCCTTTAAATTTATCATCAATTCTTTGAAGCGGAATTCTGTAAATGTGTTGCTGCGAAGTTCCAAAAGGATAACTCGGATTCAAACGGTCGGAAGCGAAATAAATGTATTTTCCGTCCGGAGACCAAACCGCATCATTTTCAGAAACTTTGGTTTTGCTGATGTTTTTTGAAATTTTGGTTGGAATGTGATACACCATCAATTCCTGCTCAAAATTTCGATACGGCGAGTAAATCACATATTGATCATCGGGCGAAAAACGCGGCTCGCTTCCACGGAACGACCAAAATTCATCTTTGGCAATGGTTTCAGTTGTTAATGTTTTCAAATCTAAAAGTTGAAGTTCCTTTTTTCCGCTGTAAAAAACTGCTTTGGTTCGGTTGCTGTTCAAAGTTAGATTTCTGTTTTTCCAAACGTTATTGGTTACAGATTTTGGCGAGGAATCATCATCAACGCGCTTTACAAAAATGTTGTGATAACCTTTTACGGTTTGGGTATAAATAACCGATTTATTGTCTGCTAAAAATTTCACTTCATCAATGGCTTCATTACCATCGGTTCTTATTTCTTTTACTAATTTTCCTTTGATATCGGACACAAAAAGTCGACCGCGAGAAACGAATGTGATAAGATTTTTGTTTGGCGAAACATCGAAAGATGTAATTTTTCCTTTAACTGAAAAATTTTGATTCTGATTTAAAACAGGATTTACTGCAATACGAATCTCCGGTTTTGTAGTTTTCCCGGTTTCTGTATCATACACATAGATTTGATAATCTTTTCTAAAAACGACTTTCTTTCCGTTCGCACTCACATTTGGAAAGAAGATGGAAGTGTCGAAATTCGTCAACTGTGTTTTTTTTCCGTTTTTAAAGGTGTAAAGATTGTACTCTCCGTTTGCTTCATCGGATTTAAAGTAGATGTTTCCATTTTTGTCAATCGTGGTTCCAAAATCTTTTCCTTCGTAATTGGTATATTTTTTTAACGCATTGGTTTTCAAATTAATAGACTGAATTTCAGGATTGTACGCACCTTTATATCTTTTTCTATTGGCGAAATTCTTACTTTCCCAAGTTTCATTAAAAAACATTTCATCTCCATTCGGAGAAAAAGCAATATCGTGAACCGTATTAAAAATTTGCGGAATGATACGAACCGGAGTTCCACCATTTTTACTCACGGAATATTCTGTAAAACGATTATATCTGTTGGAAACAAAATAAATTTTGTCGCTGTTCCAATCCCAAGTTTCTACTTCATCCTGACTTTCGTGATACGTGAGTCTTTTGATTTCGCCTCCATTTAAAGGCATTACAAAAACATCTTTATTTCCAAACTGAGTGGAAGAAAATGCCAGAAATTTTCCGTCGGGCGAAACTTGCGGATTGCTTTCTTCACCTTGCATTGCGGTAATTCTGTAGGCATCTCCTCCATTAGTTTTTACTTTCCAAAGATCGCCGTCAAATGCAAAAATAACTTCGGAAGCATCGGGAGTTAATACAGGGTCTGTCGTAAAATAAGCGTTTTGTCCAAACATCAATGCAGAAAACATCAGGGCAGACAACAGATATTTTTTCATAGAAATTTAATTTTTTCAAATTTAACTTATTTAAAACTATTCTTAAATATTTAGGAATAATATTTTTTAAATTCGAAACATTTTACATTTTTTTGCAACATATGTCTGTATAATTAATAATTTTGCTTTTATTAAAGCCTTTTCAAAATGAAATTAAAAGCATTTTTCCTTACTTTTTCAGTCTGTTTTTCAGCAGGTTACGCCCAAAACCACCAAAACAATCCGGGCAGCAATCACGGCAATAAATTTGAACAACTCGGCACTATTTTACCGACTCCCAATGTTTACAGAACAGCCTCTGGAGCTCCGGGACAAGGCTATTGGCAAAACCGTGCTGATTATGATATTTCTGCATATCTGGACGAGGATAACCGAAAACTAAAAGCTTCGGAAACAATCACTTATTATAACAACTCACCGGATAATCTGGATTATCTTTGGCTTCAACTAGATGAGAACCAGCATTCTTCCGTAAATAATTCGGGTTACAGCGGTTCATCAAAAATTCCAAGACAGGTAAGTTCTGAAAACCTAAAACCAGCAGAATTACCTGTAAAAGATAATGGATTAGGCGTAAATCTTGAAAAAGTAACTGATGCAGCAGGAAATCCTTTGAAATATGTGGTAAACAAGACGATGATGCGTATTGATTTACCTAAAATTCTGAAAAAAGGCGAAAAATACACCTTCAAAATCGACTGGAATTATAATATTTCTGACCGTATGAAATATGGAGGTCGTGGCGGTTACGAGAACTTTCCGGAAGATGGAAACGATGTCTATACTATGACACAATGGTTCCCAAGGATGTGCGTATATTCTGATTTTCAAGGATGGCAAAACCATCAGTTTACAGGAAGAGGTGAATTTGCTTTAGTATTTGGTAATTATAAAGTTTCTATGAACGTTCCGGCTGATCATATTGTAGCAGCTACAGGACAGGGCAAAAACTTCAAAGATGTGCTAAGCTCAGCGCAGTTTGCAAGGTGGCAGCAAGCGCAAAATTCTTCTGAACCCTTGGAAATTGTAACTTTAGACGAAGCTAAGGAAGCAGAAAAATCTAAATCAAAAGCTAGAAAAACTTGGGTTTTTGAAGCCAATGATGTTAGAGATTTCGCTTGGACATCCTCCAGAAAATTTGTTTGGGACGGTATGAAAGTTACCATTCCAGAAAACAAAAACCAGGTTATGGCGATGAGTCTTTATCCAAAAGAAGCGTATGGACTTTACAGAAAATATTCAACAAAAGCGGTTGCTCATACCATTAAAACGTATTCTGAATTTACAATTCCTTATCCTTATCCTGTAGCACAGTCTATCGAGGCTTCCAATGGGATGGAATATCCGATGATTTGCTTCAACTTCGGTAGAACTGAAAAAGACGGAACCTATTCCGAAGGAACCAAAAACGGAATGATTGGCGTAATTATTCATGAGGTTGGTCACAATTTCTTCCCAATGATTATCAATTCAGATGAAAGACAATGGAGCTGGATGGACGAAGGTTTGAATACTTTTGTTGAATATCTTACTGAAGAAAAATGGGACAATAAATTTCCTTCCAGAAGAGGTCCCGCTCATACTATTGTAGATTATATGAAGCTTCCGAAAGATGAATTGGAACCTATTATGACCAATTCGGAAAACATTGCCCGTTTTGGTCCGAATGCCTATTCAAAACCTGCAACAGGCTTAAATATTCTTCGTGAAACCATTATGGGAAGAGATTTGTTTGATAAAGCATTCAAAACCTATTCTCAAAGATGGGCGTTCCGTCATCCGGAACCTGCAGATTTATTCAGAACGATGGAAGATGCCAGCGGTGAAGATTTAGATTGGTTCTGGAGAGGCTGGTTCTACGGAATTGACCCTGTTGATATTTCTATTGACAAAGTTTCTGTGGCAGCTCCGGATTTTGATTCTCCTGCAAAACCTTTTGAAAGAAAATATACTGTAGAGAAACCAAACATTAATGAATTTGATGACATTTCTAAGGTTCGCAACCGCGAAGAAAAAATAGCATTTGAAGTAGATAAAGACAAAAGTCTTCAGGATTTTTATTACCGCTACGACAGAGGTCAGGAAAAGGTGGATAATGTGAAAGAATATACTTTCAAGGCTGATATTTTCGAAAATGTAAGTGCTGCAGACCGAGCAAAACTTCAGAATCTTAATGCTTACCAAATAGATTTCACAAACAAAGGCGGTTTGGTGATGCCAATTATTCTTGAATTTACTTTTGAAGACGGAACAAAACTTCGCGATAAACGTGCGGCGCAGGTTTGGAGGCACAACGAGAAAAACGTTTCACTAACCTACTTTTTTGATAAAAAACTGAAATCTGTTCAGCTGGATCCCATGAAAGAGACGGCGGACATCGACACAACCAATAATTTCTGGGGTGAAATACCGGCACCAACATCCAAGTTCCAGGTATTTAAACAAAAACAAGGTGCTGCAAGAGGCGCCGGAAGAGGAACTATTAATCCTATGCAGGCTGCAGGAAAGAAATAATTTTGAAAAAAACTGGAATTGTTTTACAGTTTTTTTTCTAATACTTAACATATGTAAATTCTCTTGAGAATAGTATTGCTTAATTTTGCGTATTTCCTTATGAGAAAAAAATTATTCAGGTTTCATATATTACTCTTTACCTTTATATCACTATGGTCACAGGCACAAGTTATTCGTGTTGCCCCAACGCCAAGTGGTTCTGGTAATGGTTCTTCTTGGGCAAATGCCTCATCGTTGCAGAATGCAATTGCAAATGCGAATGCCAATAATCAAATCTGGGTTAAGAGAGGAACATATTTAATTTCAGGAACCTTAAATCCTGACCAGTATAATTTACATATTTATGGAGGTTTTGCCGGAAATGAAACTGCACTCAATCAAAGAGATTGGCAAAATAACATCACAATTTTCGATGGGCAGAACACCCTGAAAATTATGCGTTTTGAATCAGATAATGGGGTGATTGACGGCATCCAATTTAGAAACGGTTTTGTTACAGGAACAGTAAATACTACTAATGATGGTGGTGGCGCATTGAGATTGACAGGTTTTGATCAAATCATCAGAAATTGTACTTTCTTAAATAACATATCTACTGCAGATCGAGGAGGGGGAGCTATTTTTATTTGGCACGGTGGCGGACAGCTTATAGAAAATTGTTTTTTCCAAAATAATACACAAACAATAGCTAATTCTAATGGCGGTGGTGCAATCCACAACTGGGATGAAAATGTTATAATAAGGAACTGCCGATTTGTAAGTAATAATTCATCGAGTACTGGAGGTGCAGTGTATTCATGGGGACAAAATTTTAGACTTGAGGGATCAACATTTGAAAATAATCACAGTGATGCGGGCGGAGGCGCAGTTAGTGCAAGATATTTTAGCAACACTATTATCAATTGTAATTTTATCGGAAATACGGCAAATGGTGATGGTGGTGCTTTAATTAATAGTGATGTAACAAAAGTTATCAACTGTTTATTTAACAATAATGAAGCAACCGGATTTGGTGGCGCAATTTACAATAATCAAGAATTAGAAGTCACCAATTCTACTTTTGTCAACAATAACAATACTGCAGTTGGGCATAGTCGATTTGCTACAAATGAATTTTCCACTTATCTAACAAGCATTTACAATTCCATATTTTATGGAAATACACCCAAAGCTGCAGACTATTTTTCGGACATCTCTCCGTCTACTGGTATAAATTCAAATGATGGTAGTGAAAAAGACATCAGACGAAACATCGTTCAAGAATATAATTTAGGAACGAACAATATGATTGGAGTAAATCCTCAATTTGTCAATAACACCAATAATTTTACTCTTCAAACAAGCAGCCCAGCTATTAATGCTGGAAATAACACTCTTTACAATCAGGTATCCCCGACCAATGCTACAGCTTCAACAGATTTGAATGGTAATCCTCGATTATTCGGAATTGCGGTAGATTACGGAGCTTATGAATTGCAGCAAATAATTACACCTTCCGTTCCAGCTTGTACATCAGCAACAATTCCAGCGAACGGTGCAACGAATATTGACATCGCAACAAACTTTTCGTGGACTGCCGTTACTGGTGCAACTTCCTACCTTCTGCAAATTGGAACGGCTTCAGGAACGTGGAATATTTTAAATCAGAATGTTGGAAATGTAACCACCTTTGATTTACCCAATAATTTGAATTATTCTACTCAAGATTATTAGAGACTTATTCCTCCGGAAATACTAATTTCTGCATCATTTTCCTGAATATTAATAGTTGTCATCAGTGGCGCTGAACAAACTGGGCAACCATTTGAATCAACAGGAATACCCAAAGGAG
>JAEXAR010000023.1 GCA_023394415.1 Bacteroidota bacterium | reverse complement strand
CTGTTCCAATGTCACCTTTGTGATATCTCTTTATAGCTTTTAATTTAAAGTCTACTGAATATTTACTTTTCCCCATAAAAAATGCCCCTAAAAAGTGTCTAACTTTTTGGGGGCAGTCCATTTCGAGGCGTTCTTTTATAATAATTTTTATCCGTGACCGTGCTGTTTCGGCGGATTTGGAAGATTACCTTTCGTTAAATCATCCATTTTTTGTGTTGCCGCCATTGATACCACCAAATCATTCAACATAGAACTTGCCGCTGTTGGAGAGTTTGGCAATAAAACCAAATTACTTCTGTTATTCGCTCCAACAGAGTGAAGTGTATCGTAATGTTGTGTTACCACGATTAAGGCAGAGGCTTCCGCAGCGTTGATATTCACGTGATTCAGCATTTCTACAGATTCTTTCAAACCTTTGGCAATTTCTCTTCTTTGGTCGGCAATACCTTGTCCTTGAAGTTTTTTAGATTCTGCTTCAGCTTTTGCTACGGCAACAATTCTGATTCTTTGAGCTTCAGATTCGTATTCTGCAGCCGTTTTTTCACGTTCTGCAGCATTAATTCTGTTCATCGCATGTTTCACTTGTTCATCCGGATCAATGTCAGTTACTAATGCTTTGATGATGTCGTAACCATAACTTTGCATGGCTTCCTGAAGTTCGCTTTTTACGGCAATCGCGATATCATCTTTACGAACGAAAACATCGTCAAGTTTCATTTTTGGAACTTCGGCACGCACCACATCGAAAACGTAAGCCGTAATCTGTCCTTCCGGATATTCCAATTTATAGAAGGCATCTGCAACTTGGTCTTTGATAACCTGATACTGCACAGAAACTTTCATTTTCACGAAAACGTTATCCAACGTTTTGGTATCGATCATCACATCCAACTGTTGAATTCTCAGATTAATACGCTTAGAAATCTGGTCTATCACCGGAATTTTTAAATGAAAACCGGCGTGACGAACCGATTGTAATTTTCCGAAACGCTCAATAATAGCAGCAGTTTGCTGTTTTACAATAAAGAAAGAAGCAAATAAGATTAATGCTCCTAAAAATGCTAAAATTCCTAAATATGACATAGTTTAAATTTTTTAATGTTTAATAATTAGTATCATTTTCCTTTAGAAAGTTACGAAAAACAAATTATAAAACCTTCCTATTTTCTTCAGATTGAAAATTATTAATGATACGAATAATCGTAATTTTATTCTCTGTTTTATGATAAACAAGCATATTATGTTTGGTAATTAAAACCTTTGAATAGTTGGTATTTTCGTGGATCTGATAAACTATTTTTCCGCTTGCAATATTTTCTATTATCTTTTCGAATTTATTATAAAAATCCATAAGAACATTATTGCTCCAACGATTCAAGACATACTCATCAATTTGTTCTAAATCTTTTTCTGCTTTTTCAGTAATTTCAATTTGCATATTTACTACGCTTTTCTTCCATTACAGTATTGAAATTTCTTACGCGACCTTCATTCATATCTTTAAAACCTTCCTCAATCATTTTCTGAATTTCATACTCTCGATATTCTTCAGGTTTTATAATCTCAGAAATCTTCAAAAGTTCCTCTGGACTGAACCTTTTCTCCTTTAATTTTTTAAAAAAAGTATTTTCTTTATAGCCTAATTTTTCAATAATATAATTCAATTTAAAAGGAGAGTTTTTCAAATGTACATCTATTGAATTAAGAACATCTATATATTTTACAATTTCTACTACCATATTTTTAAAGTTTAAACTGTACAAATATAATAAAATATTTACTTGTTTCTTTTTTACTTTTATCTTGGCTATTGGAGAAAATGCTTGCGTTTTTCTACACCGTCATTCCAATATCAATCCCTTTAATCTTTCTATAAAGATCTGTCGCAAAATTATCCGTCATCCCCGAAACAAAATCTAAAACGCCCAAAACCTTTTGATAAGTGCTTCCTTCTTCATAATGAAACTGCATTGGCATTAGTTGAAGCGCCTTTTTATCGTAAGATTTACGTTCAGATTTTTCTTTAATAATAGGCGGAATAAAATGATTCAGTAACTCGTACATAACATTATAACCAGCGTTTTCAATCTCTACAACTGAACGATGACCATAAATTTTAGCAATCGAAAAACTTTCAATTTCTTGCAGAGCAGCATTGTTTTGTTTATAAGAATCCAAAAGTGCTTTATCTAAAGTTCCACTTAATATTTTATCAAAATTTTCTCGGTAAATTTCAATAGATTTATTGATAAGAGCATTAATGACTTTTGCTCTTAAATAGGAAATTTTCTCATTGGCATTGGTAAGTGCTACTATTTTCTGCTCTACTCTTTGTGTATTTTGGTTTTCAGATTTTATCAATTCAAAAAAGAGATCTTCAATATCAGAAGTGGCTACAATTCCCAAGCGATGTGCATCTTCCATATCGATGATATTGTAGCAAATATCATCGGCTGCTTCTACTAACCAAACGAAAGGATGTCTTTTGAAAATCACAGGTTCGTCGCTTTCCGAAACCATATTCACGGATTTTGCAATTTCCAAAAAAGTATCTTTTTCATTCTGGAAAAAACCAAATTTCTTACGATGCAACGTTCCTTTTTTCTTGGCGATGGCCTCACAAGGATATTTAGCTATGCTTGCTAATGTGGTGTGTGTTAATTGAGTTCCGCCCTCATCTTTACCCTGCTGTTGATGTGTAAGAACGCGGATGGCGTTGGCATTTCCCTCAAAATTGACCAAATCGGCCCATTCTTTTTCGGAAAAAAGTCCCGTTAATGACTGATTCTTTTCAAAATAACTCGCAATAGCATCTTCACCGGAATGTCCAAACGCAGGATTTCCAACATCGTGACAAAGACATGCCGCTGCAATGACATTGTTTAAATTATAGAGGTAGAAATTTTTTGAATCTTCGGTTAAATCTTTCTCAAAATTCTGCATTATAAACTCTCCTGCAAGACTTCCCAAACTACGTCCTACAGAAGAAACCTCCAAAGAGTGCGTTAATCGGTTGTGTACAAACACACTTCCCGGCAACGGAAAAACTTGGGTTTTGTTCTGCAATCTTCGAAAAGACGACGAGAATATAATCCTGTCAAAATCTCTTTGAAAATCAGTTCTGGATGCAGAAGTTACGCCGTGGTTTCCGGTACGTTGATTGGTGTAAAGTAGGTTTAAATCCATATTCCAAAAATATTCATAATCTATTTAATAAAAAAATCCCGAAAAATTTCGGGATTTTTGGGGTTTTGAATTCGCCAAAGGCGAATTTCTACATTTACATATAAGATTCAATCGGATCGCAGGTACAAACTAAGTTTCTATCACCATACGCTTCATCTACTCTCGAAACAGATGCAAAGAACTTATGATCGCGAACCCAATCTAAAGGATATGCAGCTTTTTCTCTGCTGTAAGGCTTATCCCAAGAATCAGAAATTACCATTTGCTCTGTGTGTGGTGCATTTTTCAGCACATTATTATCGGTTGGCATTTCACCATTCGCAATTTCATCAATTTCTTTTTTGATATTGATTAAAGCTTCAGCAAAACGGTCGATTTCTTCCTTACTTTCGGATTCTGTTGGTTCAATCATTAGTGTTCCGGCAACTGGGAAAGAAACGGTTGGTGCATGGAAACCATAATCCATTAAGCGTTTCGCCACATCAGCTACTTCAATTCCCAATGATTTAAACTGACGGAAATCTACAATACATTCGTGTGCTACTCTTCCGTTTTCATTTTGGTAAAGAATTGGGTAATGTTCTGCCAACACTTCCTTCAGATAATTAGCATTTAAAATTGCATATTCCGTTGATTTTTTCAAACCTTCGGTTCCCAGCATTTTAATATAAGCGTAAGAGATATTTAGTACCAAAGCTGAACCGTATGGAGCAGCAGAAATACCATCTAATGCCTCTTTGCTTCCAATTTTAATATTTGGGTTTGAAGGCAGGAACGGCACCAAATGTGAAGCCACACAAATTGGTCCAACACCAGGTCCGCCACCACCATGTGGAATTGCGAATGTTTTATGAAGATTAAGGTGACAAACATCTGCACCAATATGTCCTGGACTGGTAAAACCAACTTGCGCATTCATATTCGCACCATCCATATAAACCTGTCCACCATTATCGTGAACAATCTTGATAATCTCTTTAATATTGGCATCGAAGAAGCCGTATGTTGAAGGATAAGTAATCATTGCAGCTGCAAGATTGTCTTTGTGTTCTTCAGCCTTAGCTTTCCAATCATTGGAATCGATTTCGCCATTTTCGAGGTTTTTGCACACCACCACCTTCATTCCTGCTAAAACTGCTGACGCCGGATTAGTTCCGTGAGCAGATTGCGGAATAAGAACAATATTTCTGTGTCCCTGTCCTTGTGATTTGTGATAGGCTCTTATAACCATTAAACCTGCATATTCACCTTGCGCACCAGAATTTGGTTGTAGTGAAGTGCCTGCAAAACCTGTAATTTCTGACAGGTCTTTTTCAAGCTCTTTAATCATTTCCTGATAACCTCCTGCTTGTTCTGTAGGTACAAAAGGATGTATATTTCCCCATTCTCCCCAAGATAAAGGCAGCATTTGTGTTGCAGCATTCAGTTTCATCGTACAAGAACCAAGTGAGATCATCGAATGGGTGAGAGAAAGGTCTTTTCTTTCCAAACGCTTGATGTAACGCATCAGTTCAGTCTCTGTATGATATTTATTAAAGACTTCTTCAGTTAGAATATCGTCTTTTCTTAAAAGTTCAGAAGGAATGCTGTATTCTTCTTTCAATTCAAGTTTAAAGGCTTGTTTATCTTTAAAATTGGCAAAAGCCTCAAGAAGATAATCCAGTTTTTTGAGCGTTGTACTTTCATTTAAGGAAATGCTTACTACTCCTTCGGTAAAATAATTAAGATTAATTTTTCTGTCGCGCATCAATCTCATCATTCTTCCTTTCTCTTCCTCGTGAACCCTTATTTTTACGGTATCAAAAACCGGTTCTTCCACCACATCAAAACCTAGAACTTTTAATGCACTTCCCAAAGTATTGGTTTTATAATGAATTTGATCTGCAATATACTGCAACCCTTTTGGACCGTGGTAAACAGCATACATACCAGCCATTACTGCCAAAAGAACCTGTGCTGTACAAATATTGGAAGTGGCTTTTTCTCTTTTGATATGTTGCTCTCTGGTTTGTAAAGCCATTCTTAAGGCACGTTTTCCGTATGCATCTTGCGATACCCCGATAATTCTTCCCGGAATGTCTCGTTTATAATCTTCTTTACATGCGAAAAATGCTGCGTGAGGACCACCATAACCCATCGGAATACCAAATCTTTGTGAAGTACCAACTGCACAATCGGCTCCCATTTCTGCCGGAGATTTAAGTTTTACCAAAGCTAAAGGATCACAAGCAACTGCTATCTGAAGATGATGCTCTTTGTAATATGTGATATTTTCTGAATAATCTAAAACAATTCCGTTTTTACCCGGATATTGAAGTAAAACTCCAAAATAAGTATCGTTGAACTGATGCGTTTTGTGATTACCAACAATAACATCAATTCCCAATCCTTCTGCTTTTGTTTTTAAAACTGCAATGGTTTGTGGTAGAACTAAGTCTGAAACAAAAAATTTAGTCGCCACTTTCTTTTGCTCTTTGGTTCTGCTTCCGAAAAACATGCTCATTGCTTCTGCAGCAGCAGTAGATTCATCTAAAAGAGAAGCATTAGCAATAGGAAAACCGGTAAGGTTGGTAATAACTGTTTGATAATTAAGAAGTGCCTCTAACCTTCCCTGTGCAATTTCTGCTTGGTAAGGTGTATAAGCAGTGTACCAAGAGGGATTTTCGAAAATATTTCTTTTAATAGCTGCAGGTAGAAGAGTATTGTGATAACCGAACCCGATATAATTGGCAAAATCTGCATTTTTACTAGCCAAAGCTTTAGAATGGCGAATCATTTCATACTCTGAAAGTGCTTTTGAAATGTTGAGATCTTTTTCTAAACGGATTGAATTTGGAATGGTTTGAGCGATTAGTTCATCTACTTCCGAAACGCCCACTTTCTCTAGCATAGCTTTTTTATCAGCTTCATTTAAGGAAATGTGGCGGTTCACAAACTTTGTTGTATTCATACTTTTTATTGATTATATTTTTTTTTGAAAAATGTTCCGTAAAAATACAATTTTTTGCTGTTTCAGGCAATGTGGTTTTTTTATGCTAAAAGTCAGTTAGCATGTTATTTATTATTTTGATTAATTCTAAATAAGCATTATATTTGCAAAATGAATGTGCAGATTATCCCCTTCAAAATTGCTCCTTTAGCACCTGCTTACAATGATAATCCTGAAGAATTATACTGCAGTAAAAAGAAGTGCTGCAAAAAATTCAAAAAAGGTAAAAGGTGTAAAAAATGTCCTGGAAGATTGAAGATGGCGTAGGTTTTTTAGGGTAATATAGAAAATTTTTCGAGTTTCAAGTTCGAGTTTCAAGTTTCGAGTTTCGAGTTTCGAGTTTTAAGCTCTATTTTGAAACATTAAGAAGAATTACTCCTATTAATAACGCTAAAACCAGTGCTATTACGATAAACAAAATTCTTGAATATTTAGTGGGTTGGTTTGGAAATTTCGGGTTTGGTTGAAGCATCTCCTCTATTTCATTTCTGAATTTTTCTCTTTCGTTTTCAAACACTTCGGTAATGGTAATTCCCTGTACAGCAGTTCTGCGCAACAATGTATTCTGCGCATGCAAAAGCAACTGAAATTTCCCGTCCTTAAAATCTGTGATCTTAAAAATCCTTTCGCCATAGGCTTTCTCTAAACCAAATGGCATTATTTTTACAACATCAGCATTGTTGGTAATCCATTTTACAGTGATTTCCTCACCTTTCACAGCGTGTATTTTATTAGCAGTAAAAGTTTTTATAACCGGTGGCATTGTACTTCTGAACGTTTTTTGGTATACCTCAAAATTGGAATCGTAGGTTTTGCGTAGTTCTTTATCACTCAAAGTATCATAGGCTTCCTGTACTTCACGAAATCGGTCTGCAAAAAAATCATCATCCACATTTTTATCGGGATGATATTTCAGGGAAAGTTTGCGATACGCTTTTTTGATGTCTTCATCCGAAGCATCTTCTTTTACACCAAGAAAATAATAGTAGTCTTTCACAGATTGAGTTGAGAAGCAAATTTAGTAAAAAGATGGATAATGAAGTTGGTGTAGTTGATGCAGTTTTGTGCGATTAGGATGATTAGCTTAGTTATAATTTAGAATTTTCTAAACTAATTTAACTCAAACTTGAACTTTAAAATCTTAATTGTCTGTTACCTTAACTAATAAAAAACAGAATTTGAAACTTGGAACTTGAAACATGGGACTTGACTTTAAACTTGGAACTTGACTTTAAACTTGGAACTTGAAACTCGTATCCCTATCTCAACCGAAGGTGTAAAACGCTTTTAACAGCCCCGATTGCAACGGTTACCCCACAGTGAAGGCGCATGCGCCGAAACGAGGAGTATGAGTGGAAAGCGGGTCCGAAAGTGATAAAGAAATACAAACTTACTGCTCCTGAAAATTTTGTAAATTAGTCTTCTAATTGTAACGTGATGGATTCTACAGGAAAAGGCGACATTAAAATCTCGAAAAAGAAAATTCATTATCCTATAAATGATGATTTAATGGGCTATCTTGATGAATATCACCGTACTATGAAGTCGCCTGTATTGTATGAAGATTTAACCCGTTTTACTGAACATTGGCCTATCCTTGACAGCAACGGGAAAGACACGCTATGGGAAGGTGTGATGTATCATTACCACGAACAGGAAGAGATCAATAACGGCTTGCTGAAGATTTACCAAAGATTAAGAAGTGACGGCAACGAGGAAGCTATTTATCACCTCACGGTAGACAGTATTGATTATTGCACGTTTGGAAATTCGCACCCATTCCGAATTAAAATCCGAAATCTTGATAATGATATTCACGATTATTTTTATGTAAAAAAAGCCGATGCATCCAGAATTTATGGGTTAGAATTAGAGTACCTGCTTTCGCCAAACCGGGTTTATTTTTTGGTGTACCAGAATACGCTGATTGAAGAGCATATTTCGGGAATTCCGGGAGATGTTTTTCTAGATCGATATGTGAACGATTACAGCAATAAAAAAAGGATTGCCAAAGAGTTTGTGAAGTTTAATGAACGCTGTTTTTTGCGTTTACTCGGAGACCAAAGATCTTACAACTTCGTAATTGAAATGACGCCGGATTTTGACGAGATTAAGTATCGCATCCGAAGCATAGACTTTGACCAACAGTGCTATGAAGGCAGAATGAACACCTACAAACCACAATTCTTTAGAGAAAACTTGGAGTATGTAAAATTTGTTTCCGATAATATAGAAGAATCATCCATTACCCAATACCAAAAGGAAGAACGCTCTTTAATGGCTAAAAGAATGATTGTAGGCGCTACGAGATTCAAAAAATTGATGGCGATTATGAAGAACGATACCATTGCTCCTCCTGAAAAGACAGAACAACTGAAACATGAGATTTTCAATTATCTGCACGATAATTCTCTTAAAAATTGCAAATCGATGGGTGATATTATGGAAGCTGTTCTGAATTTTACACTACGGAATTATGAGAGTAAACTCACAGATAAATAAGGCGGCGGCAAACTTTGTTTGCCGCCACTCATAATATTTTACGATTAGGTTAATTTCCTTTTGTAATCTAATATCCTAATAATCCTTGATGATAAATAGAAACTATGATTCAGCGAGTTGTTTTACTTTTTCGATCATTTTAGGATAGTTAGAGGTGAAGAAGTCTGCAAATTCATCCAAGGCATTCACTTCTATTTTTAATAAAGTTCCGTTTTCTGTTTCTTCTAAAAGATAAGTTTCTTCAGAGTTTTGCCCGTTTTGTGGTGCTTCTTCCCCTTCTATAATCCAGCCAAGATGCTGAAATTTCATTTCTTTATTAGGAATGTTTTTTTCTACAAAATTGTACATCCCATTTCTGTCTTCACCCTAAAAATAAATCTTACTGTCCTGCTGAAAGTTTCCTTCGTAGTAAGAACTGTTTAGTACGGGAGCCCATTCTCTATAAGATTCGTCCTTCCAAAGGGTATTCCATACTTGTTCCGGTGTGGCATTAATTTCAGTTTCAAAATTAAATAAGGGCATAAGGTGAGTTTTGGTTTAATACTGAATTTAAGTTATAATGATTGTATTATACTTCATTATAAGCTTTTTCCAAATCGGCAATGATTATTTTTCTCATTTGTAGCATTGCTTCTACCACTTTATGAGCCTTTTCGGGATGGTTGAAATCGTTCATCAATTCCAAAAGCCTTTTAGGTACGATTTGCCAACTAACACCAAATTTATCTTTCAGCCAACCACAACGGCTCTCTTCGCCACCATTTTCGGTGAGCGAATTCCATAAATGATCGGTTTCGGCTTGGTCATCTGTCATTACTACAATCGAAATACCTTCATTGAAATCGAATTGATGATCGTAAGAATTATCCATACAGAAAAAAGTATAGCCATCAAGATCAAAATCTGCATGTTGCACATTTTCCGGAATTTCGTGGGTCTCGTTGCCGACGCCTTCACCATATTTTAAAACGCCACCGATCTTGGAATTTGGAAAAATATTAGTGTACAATTCCATAGCTTCCATTGCCTTTCCGTTGTTTTGATGTATGTACATCAAAGTTGGAATGATCTTTTGATCACCTTGTTTTGCACCCAAATATACTTGCCAAGTCACGCCAAATCTATCACGCACCCAACCATATTTTTTACTCCACGGATATTCCCCAAGTTCCATTAACACCATTCCTCCTTCTGAAAGTGGTTGCCAATATTTTTCTACCTCTTCTTCTGTTTCGCATAAAACCATAAATGAAACAGAGGCATTTTTTACAAATTGAGGACCTGCATTCAAGAGCATCATTCGCTGCCCGAAAAGTTCAATATTAATCACCACAGGTGAATCTACTGTAATTTTGCCACCAAAAACATCACAATAAAATTCAGCAGATTGTCTTGCATCACCATTGTACCAAAGGCAAGGGAAGATATCGTTATTCATTAAAATTCTTTTTGATCAAATTAAAACTTATAAAAAGGTGTAGTTGTACCTAAAACAATTTCAATGATTTCTAATTTTTCAGATTTCTTATTAAAATTTAAGCCTAAAAAAGCAGAAAATTGATGTTATTTTTGATTTTCAACATACCTTTCAAAATTATTCAGAACCACATCCCAAAAACGTTTCTGACTTTCGCGAGTGTTTTTGGTTTCGGGCTGAAAGAGCATTGTAAATTTGGTTGTACCCTCATCAATTTTATCAAAATAAAACTCTACAGCACGTCCATCATCCAATGTTGATAGTATTTTTTGTAACGTGCTAATTTCGTTGATAGTACCCGAAAAGCTATAGCCAAAACTGCCATCTTTAGCCTCCATTGCATAATTGAATTTCCCGCCTTCGCGCAAATCATTTACGGCTTTAGGAACTTTGTAATTGTGGGTTGCAAAAAACCATTTGGAAATATGTTTTGGTTCTGAAAAACAATCCCAAACTCTTTTTACAGGAGCCAAAAGCATCACTTCAGATTTTATTGTTTCCATTATTTTATTTTTTTAAATATAATGAAAATAAAAATGAAATACGAATTAACGAGTCATGCTATAACTTAGTTAATTATTTTCTGCATATTTCTCGAAATTATGAAGGATATTGCTCCAACCTTCTCGCTGCATCTCAACAGGGTTCATGGTTTCCGCCTCGAAGGTTTCTATAATTTCTGTAGTACTGTTATCCACTGCATTAAATAGAACCTCTACCATTCTACCATCATCAATAGTGTAAGTTAGTTTTTGGCTGGGTACAATTTCATTGAAAGTTCCTGTAAAATCGAACCCAAAACTGCCATCTTTAGCTTCCATTCTATAATTGAAACGTCCTCCTTCTCGCAAATCGGCTTCTGCCTTTGGGCAAGCCCAATCCGGTGACGCAAAATTCCATTGGGTGATGTGTTCCGGTTTGGTAAAATATTCCCACACTTTATCTGCAGGCCTTAATATGGTGCTTTTTAAAGTTACTTTTTCCATTTTTATTTTTTGTCTACTTGTTGTTTTCTGAATTTTACAATTTTAGCAATTAATTCGTAAGGAATCTTCTCTTTTAATGGGAACTGTACAGAACCTTTACCTTGCTTGTACGATGAAAGTTCCTGTTTGAAAGCTTCGTGACCTGTTGGTGTAGCATAAAAACCAATATGATTTTTGTAAGCGGCAAAATATACCAATGGTTTGCTGTGAACGTAATATCCTGGCATTCCGTAACTGATTTTTTCTTCCGCCTCAGGCGTTTCTTCCAAAATAATGAGCCGTATTTGCTTTAAAATCTCCTGTACATCTTCAGGAAATTGAGAAATATATTGGTCAACTTCTGTCATATCATTGTTTTACAAAAGGTACTACAAAATACACATTTTTTTATTTTCTGTTTGAACAGAATGTTTATGCGGCATCGATAACGGAGAAAATTACACAATAATCATTGAAAAGTAATGGCGCAAGGAATTGCAGCGTATAAGGAGATTATAATTTTTTTTCAATGAAAATTAAGGCGGTTGCAGAAACTGCAAGCCACCCTAATTAAAATTTTAAGCGTTCGGATTGTAATTAATCATCCAACTAGTACCAAATTTATCGCGGAAACTGCCAAAATAATCGCCCCAAAATTGGTCTTCCATTGGCATTTCTAATTCGCCGCCTTCGGAAAGTTCTGCAAAAAGACGATCGGCTTCTTCACGGGAATCGGGATGCAAACTTACATAATTGTTATCGCCAATCTGAAAAGGCCTGTTACCAAAGCCTGGCATAATGTCGCTGCCCATAAGAGTTTGGTTTCCAAGGTTGATACCAACGTGCATCACACGGTTTTTGATTTCATCTGGCATTGAAGGCATACCTTCCTGTGGCGGAATATCGCCGAAACGCATAATTCCGAATTGGTTAAATTCTGTCTGAAATACTTTTTTGTAAAAGTTGAAAGCTTCCTCACAGGTTCCATCGAAGTTGAGATAAGGATTTAGTTTCATTGTATTAATTTTTTAAATGTTTATTAAATGTTTAATCAAAGATAAATTCTAAAGACCAATACAACACTTGACTTATGGCAAGAAATCAAAGTTCCCGCCTGATTCTGCTTAAAGAAGTATCAGTAATTCCGAGATAAGACGCAATGTATTTCAGCGGTGCATTCTGTATAATCTCCGGTTTATGTTTCATTAGTTTTAAGTAGCGATGGGTTGCAGATTCAGTAATCATTTCAATTTTTTGATTTTTCACCGCAAACAATTGATAGGTAAACCACATTCTTCCCCATTCTTTCATTCCTTCAATGGTATGGAACAGCTCCTGAAAATCATCGTATTGAATTTTTAGAAGTTTACAATCTATAATCGCTTGTAAATTTTCCTGAGAAGGAATTTTCTGAAATAGAGACGATGGTATAATCACAATCTCATTCTCTACAAAAAATTCTGTCGTAATTTCATTATTATCGTAATCGTGAACGAAAGCTCGAACCAAACCCTCTGTTAAAATATAATATTCCTGAGCTGTCTCTCCTTCCTTTAATAAAAATTCATTTTTTTTGAATTCAACTGAATGATGTTTGGAAGCAATTTTCTCCAAATCTATTTCAGAAATTAAAGGATGTTGGTAGACAAATTTAAGATGATCATTCATTGATGAAATTTAAACTTAAAATTAATTTAATTTTTGGCTAAGATAAAAGGATTATAAAATTAATCAAAACATTTAATACAAATTTCACCAGTTGGTTAGACTCCAAGTTTCAATTTAACTTATCTAAACAAATCAAAGATTTTCAAAAAGAAAACCTTTGATTTTTGTGAAAGTTTTTGAGAATCGTTAAAAGGATTCATCATTCCGTTTATAATGTTCGAAATGATAATACATTTAATTACCTTGCAGCATTTAAAGCCGCTTCATAATCGGGTTCTGAAGTAATTTCAGGAACCTGTTCGGTATATACCACATTATTATTTTCGTCGGTCACAATTACTGCTCTTGAAAGTAAACCTTTCATTGGACTGTCTGTAATCGAAACACCATAATCATCACCAAAAGTTCCTCTGAAATCGGATAAAGTTTCTACATGATCTAAACCTTCTGCAGCACAAAATCTACCTAAAGCAAATGGTAAGTCTTTGGATACGTTAATAACTACAGTTTGATCAAGCTCCCCCGCTTTTTCGTTAAACTTTCTTGCAGAAGCCGCACAAACACCTGTATCAATGCTTGGAAAAATATTGAAAATTTTCTTCTTTCCATCGTAATCTGAAAGTTGTTTTACTTCCAGTTTTTCGTTCACAAGTGCAAAATCTTTAACCGATGATCCGTTTTCCGGAAGATTGCCTACTGTATTTACTGCATTGCCTTTTAATGTAATATTTGCCATAATCTTTAAATGTTAAATGTTATTTCCAAAAATAGACAATTTTAGACTTAAATATTTGTTACAAGAGGTTAAATAATTCATAAATTTATTCACTTAATACATTTGTCACAATTTTTGATGCTTCTACAACAATCACAAAAAAAATAAATTATGAGAGCAATTTGGAGTGGAGCCATTGGCTTTGGCTTGGTTAATATTCCCATTAAATTATATTCAGCATCAGAAGAAAGCACTTTAGATCTGGATATGCTGGACAGTAAGGATTTCGGCAACATCAAATTCAAGCGCGTGAATGAAAAGACCGGAAAAGAAGTTGCTTACGAAAATATTGTAAAAGGCTATAAAATGGAGGACAAATACATCGTACTTAAAAAAGAAGATTTTGAAGCTGCTTCTCCTGAAAAGTCAAAGATACTCTCCATAAAACAGTTTGTAAACGTTAATGAGATAGATGCTGCATACTTCGAAACGCCCTATTTTCTTGAACCTCAAAAAAATGGTGAAGAAGCTTATAAATTGCTTCTAAAATCATTGGTAAAAACCAAAATGGCTGGCATCGGCACATTTATATTAAGAGAAAAAGAAATTCTTTGTTTGGTTCGTCCTTATGAAGATAAAATCTTAATGGTAAACAGGATGCGATTCCCACAAGAACTACGCTCATATGAAGAATTGAATATTCCTACAGGCAAAAACCCCAAAGAAGACGAATTGAAAATGGCTGAAAGCCTAATAAAACAACTGGCTACAGATTTTGCACCCGAAAAATTCAAGGATACTTACCACGATGATTTAATGAAGATCATCAATCAGAAAGCAAAAGGCAAAGCCGTGAAAATTGTTGAAGAAGAAGAGAAATCTGCTGCACCAAGTGATTTGATGGAACAATTGAAAGCAAGTCTGGAAGCGGGGAAAAAAGCAGCAGGATAATTTGAGATTCGAGTTATGAGATTCGAGATTCGAGATCGAGATAAGGTACGAGATATTAAGATAAGAAAATTAAATCATAATTAGTGATGTTAAACCTACTTATAAATGTTTTTTAACTTCTTGTATAGCTTCAGTATGACAATATTTCAATTTTTTGCACCAATTTTTTTTAGAAATCTATAATTAAAAAAGTCTGTAATCCAACATCTAAAATCTAAAATCTCAAAAAAAATGTCTCTAGAAGAGTACAACAAAAAACGTGATTTCAAACAAACTTCTGAACCTGAAGGCATTGCCGAAAATTCAGGTGAACAATTGCGTTTTGTAATTCAGAGACACGCAGCATCGCATCTTCATTACGATTTCCGGCTGGAAATGGATGGTGTGCTGAAAAGTTGGGCAGTTCCGAGAGGTCCATCATTAAATCCAAAGGATAAAAGGCTTGCGATGATGGTGGAAGATCATCCTTTTTCGTACCGCACTTTCGAGGGAACCATTCCCAAAGGAAATTATGGTGCCGGTGAAGTGGAAATTTGGGATGAAGGCTGGTACGAACCTCTAAACAAAGTAAAAGGAAAAACAGATGATTTGGTGATGCGAGCAGAACTGCATAAGGAAAGCCTAAAGTTCATTTTACACGGAAAAAAACTTAAAGGTGAATTCGCTTTGGTTAAAATTAAAAATTCAGACGACGGAAAATCGTGGTTACTCATCAAACACAACGATCAATTTGCAACCGACTTTTATGATGCTGAAGAACACACACCAAAAAATTCAAAAGTTACAGCTGCCATTCATCAAAAGGAAGAAAAAAACATTACTGAAAACACTGCAAAATCATACAAAAATTACGCTCCTGCCCTTTCTAAAGAAAAAAAACTGAAACAATACATCGAACCAATGCTTGCCAAAAGTTCAGATCATAAACCTTTCGACGGTAAAGACTGGGCTTTCGAAATAAAATGGGACGGTTATCGTGCAGTTGCCGATTTGCGTGATGGTATCCAACTTTATTCAAGAAACGGATTAGATTTTTCTGCTAAATTTAAAAAAATAGTAAATCAGCTCGGCTTACAGCAACACGAAATGGTTTTGGATGGTGAGTTAGTTGCTTATGACCATACCGGAAAACCTAATTTCCAGTGGCTACAGAATATTGGTGAAAAACCCAGCACGACTGTTATTTTCCAAGTGTTTGATTTATTGTTTCTCAATGGGCATTCTACACGAAGTTTAAGTTTCCTTGAACGGAAAGAGCTTCTGAAAGAGGCTTTAAAAGAAACTGAAAACATCAAGTATTGCGACCATATCCTTGAGAATGGAAAAGATTTTTTCCGCCTTGTAGAAAACATGGGTTTGGAAGGTATCATCGCCAAAAAAACCGAAAGCACTTACAGTGATGGCATCCGCAGTTCAGAATGGTTAAAAATTAAAACACAGCAAACCGAAGAAGTCATTATTTGTGGATTTACCGAACCTAAAGGCTCTAGAAAACACTTTGGATCCCTTATTTTAGGCCAGTATCACGATGGTGAACTCATCTTTACAGGACATATTGGAACAGGTTTTTCAGATAAAACCTTAAAAGAACTATTCGAGGTAATGCAACCTTTGATAATCGAAAAATCTCCTTTTAAATCTGTTCCTAAAACTAACGAAAAATCAACCTGGCTGAAACCGGAACTTGTTGCAGAGATAAAATATTCTGAGAAAACAAAAAACGGCATTTTCAGGCATCCAGTTTTCCTTCATCTGCGTGAAGACAAGATGGTAGAAGATTTAAAAACTGATGAACAAAATCCTGTAGAAATTATGGAAAAGAAGGCTTCAAAAACAGTTAAAAAACAATCTGTACAAAGAGAAAACGAATCCAAAACCAAAATTGGGAAACAGGAAGTAAAATTCACCAATCAAAATAAAATTTATTATCCGCAAGACCAAATTTCTAAAGGTGATGTAATTGCCTATTATCAAAGTGTAGCAGAGTATATTCTACCTCATTTAAAAAACCGTGCACAATCTTTAAACCGCTTTCCAAACGGTATAGACGGCATGAGTTTTTACCAAAAAGATGCCGCCGATGAAACTCCGGACTGGATTGAAACTCATAAAATTTACTCCGATAGCAATGATAAATACATCAATTATATCATTTGCAACGACGCTGCAACTCTTGCTTACCTCAACAATTTAGGCTGTATTGAAATGAATATTTGGACCAGTAGAATTGAAGATATCGAAAACCCCGATTATTTGGTTCTCGATCTGGATCCTTCTGATAACAATACGTTTGATGACGTGATTACCACTGCAAATGAAGTGAAAAAAATTCTTGATAAGGCTAAAATTGAAGGCTATCCGAAAACTTCCGGAAGTTCGGGAATTCATATTTATATTCCTATGGGAAGTCTTTATTCTTTTGAGCAGGTTAAAAATTTCGGTCACGTCCTCATGCAGGAGGTTCAGCAAAATCTGCCGGAGATTACAACTTTGGAACGAAGCCTACAAAAAAGGGATAAAAACAAGATTTACCTCGATTATCTTCAAAACCGCCGCGGACAAACTTTAGCAAGTGTGTACAGTTTGCGTCCCAAAAATGGCGCTCCTGTTTCTATGCCTTTGAATTGGAAAGAAGTAAAGGCCGGACTAAAACCCACAGACTGGAATATCGAAAATGCATTGGCGAGAATGGAAAAAAAAGGTGATCTTTTTCTTCCCGTCCTTCAAAAAGGCATCGATATGCTGAACGCTATTGAAAATCTTCAGAAATAAACAACTTTTTACACGATTTCTTTACCTCTTTCCATAATTACAACAATTCTTTTGGTTGGTTGCATGTTTGCTAGGATTTTTATGAGAAAAATAAGATTCATAGAGTCTTAAAATTTTTCAGAAATTCAAAACAAATAAATCAGCTAAACCCATGATGCAAGTTCAACCTTTAGATGTTATTACTTCCTTGAAGCCTTCAAAAATTCTCAAAATTATGAAGGATCCTGTAAAATCTGCGAAAGCGGTGGAACTCATTTACACAACGGATAAAAAATTTGAAGGAATTACCAGAAAAAAGTACGGCAAAAAATTTCATTATTATCTGAATGGGATTCGCATCAAGGATCAAGAAGAAATTACAAGGATAAATAAACTTGCGATTCCTCCTGCTTGGGAACAAGTATGGATTTGTGCCTTAAACAATGGTCACCTTCAGGCTACCGGGATTGATGCTAAACAACGTAAACAGTACCGTTACCATCCTGTTTGGAATGCACTGCGCAATCATACAAAATTCTACAGAATGCTACAGTTTGGATATGCACTACCCAAAATAAGGCTTCAAATTGAACAGGATTTGGCTTTGAAAAAATTGGAGCAGCGAAAAGTGCTCGCCATTATTGTAAGTTTGATGGAACGTACCAACATCAGGATTGGAAACAATGTGTATGAAAAACTTTACGGATCTTTTGGTTTAACAACTTTGAAGGATAAACATATTGATGTAAAAGGCGATAAAATTAAATTTTCTTTTAAAGGAAAAAAGGGAATTTACCATGATATTGATTTGAAGAACAGAAGATTAGCCAGAGCAGTACAAAATTGCAAAGATATTCCCGGAAAAGAACTCTTCCAATATTATGATGATGAAGGAAAACGACACGCCATTGATAGCGGAATGGTAAATTCATACATTAAAGAAATAAGCGGTGAAGATTTTACTGCGAAAGATTTCAGAACTTGGAGCGGAACAGTGAATGCTTTAATTGCTTTTAAAGAAATCGGAATGGCAGAAACGGATAAAGATTACAAATCCAAAGTAAAAGAAGCTTTGGAAAAAGTAGCTGAAAATTTAGGTAATACTGCTACTGTATGCAGAAAATATTACGTTCATCCATTGGTAATCAACCTTTATGAAAATTCTTCTATCGAAAAATATCTTAATGAATTAGATCAAATAGAAATTAATGACGGAAAAGCCGGACTCACTAAAGAAGAATTGGTAGTAATGAAAATTTTAGAAAACGAAAAACTCTAAAAAATGCCGGAAGGACCAACTATTGCAGCCCACCAGAAACAGATAAAAAAATTTGAAGGCAAAACCGTCACCGAGAGTGGTGGTTATAGAAATCCTTTTGCTGATGATATTTCCGGACAAAAATTGGTAAAAGTTGATGCTTTCGGGAAATATTTAATTTTTCAGTTCAAAAAATTCTTTGTTACAGTTCACTTCGGAATGTTTGGAAGGTACTTAATAAACGGAACAAAAAAAGTAAATCCAAGCTTTACACTACATTTTGGCAATGATGTCGTGAATTTCTACGTTGTAAATCTGAAAAAAATCGATGCCAATGCAGACAATTACTTTAACCGGAAATTAGATGTTTTTTCAAAAAAATTTAATTCAGAAGATGTAAAACAGCTGCTTTTAGAAAAACTCCCTAAAAAGAAAATTGGTGATGCACTGATGAATCAGGATATTTTTCCTGGCGTTGGTAATGTGATCCGAAACGAAGTTCTATTCCTCACAAAAATCCATCCCGAAAGTTTGGTAGAAAAAATTCCTTCCAAAAAAATAGACGAATTAATATATCATATTCAAAATTTCAGTATTCATTCTGTTGAATTAATTGAAAAGAAAATATGGAAATCCTCCTCAGCAGTTTATCAGAAAGACAATTATAAAAACGAAAAGGTTGAGATGTACATTTCTCCTGCGATTAAAAGAAAGACTTTCCTGGTGGAAAGTATTCAAAAACTGTATTCTTAATTCTTAACAGGTTGTGCTTCGCCCGTATTTAAGTTTTGAAACAAATCCGGGAAAATCGCCATTAATATAAAGTAGAACACAATAAGACCAATAATAACGCCAATTGCAATTACGACGCCTTTCGGAGGTGTATTTTTCTGGGTAGCCATAACATTATTTTTTTTAATTGATTAATCTGCACGATATTCTCCGTCACCATCTTTACCCCAAAACTGAACTCTTTGTGCGGTTACCTTAATAAGGCAAACACCTTTTGTTTCAGGATTTTCAGGAAACCAAGCTTCTAAACCATCTACCCATTTTTCTTTCATGAGTTCTTTATTGGTAGTTACAGTAGCCTTACCATAGCAATCTACAAAAACCATTTTATCCGTCTGAAAAATCAGCGAAACCATTGGGTTGGTATTAATCTGCCTCACTTTACCCGAATCTTCATAAGAAAAAAACCAAGAATCTCCGTCGTAATCTACTTTTCGGTTATTACTCATGGGTCTGCTGTGTAAGGTATCTCTACCGTCTCTGGTAACCATCATACAGAAATCCAGATCTCGCATTAGTTTTGCTATGTCTTTTATTGAAGCGTTTTTCATAATAATATATTTACACAAAAATACTGGCTACACATTTTTTTTAACTTACACAATTCATTAAAAATGTTTTAAAATATCTCGAATTAATCCTCATTCATTTACTTACCAGATTTAGGCTTTTTTGATTAAATTTGTAATTCTTAAAATTTCATTAAAAAAAATACAAAATAAATGTCACAGGCAAAAATCTATTACACACTTACGGATGAAGCTCCAATGCTTGCAACTCATTCGTTTTTACCAATCGTGAAAGCCTTCACACAACCTGCAGGAATCGAGATTGCAGTTCCCGATATTTCTTTAGCAGGAAGAATTTTGGCAAATTTTCCGGAAGTTTTAACCGAAGAACAGAAAATCCCGGATTATCTTGCAGAATTAGGAAAGCTGGCAACACAACCGGAAGCGAATATTATTAAATTACCTAATATTTCAGCCTCTGTACCGCAGTTAGAAGAAGCCATTGCTGAACTTCAGAAGCAAGGCTACAATCTTCCAAATTATCCTGCCGAACCTAAAAATGATGAAGAAAAAGCCATTAACGCTAAATATGCAAAAGTATTAGGATCTGCTGTAAACCCTGTATTGAGAGAAGGAAACAGTGACAGACGCGCACCAAAATCAGTGAAAGATTATGCTAAAGCAAATCCTCACAAAATGGGCGAATGGAAATCTGACAGTAAAACTGAGATTGCCCATATGGAAAAAGGAGATTTCTATGCTACAGAAAACTCTGTTACCGTTGAAAATGAAGGGAAATTCAAGATTGTTTTCTATGGAAATGATGGTTCATCTAAAGTATTAAAAGACCTTTCACCATTAAAAGCCGGAGAAGTAATCGATTCATCTGTGTTAAATTTAACTGAACTTAAATCTACAGTTGCCGAAGCAATGGAAAAGGCAAAATCACAGGACGTTCTTCTTTCCGCTCACCTTAAAGCTACGATGATGAAGGTTTCAGACCCAATTATCTTCGGAGCAATTGTGGAAACCTATTTTAAAGATGTCTTCGAAAAACATGCTGCTACTTTTGCAGAACTCGACATCAACCCTAACTTTGGTTTAGCGACACTTTACGAGAAAATCTCCGGAACTCCTAATGAAGCGGAAATAAAAGCGGATATTGATGCTGCAATTGCTAACGGACCAAGAATTGCGATGGTAAATTCTGACCAAGGTATTACCAATTTCCACGTTTCTTCAGACGTTATTGTGGATGCATCTATGGCAGCATTGGTTCGTGGTGGTGGAAAAATGTGGAACAAAGATGGTAAAGAAGAAGATACGGTTTGCCTAATTCCAGACAGAACTTATGCCGGTTTCTACGAAGCAATTGTGGATGATATGAAAAAGAACGGGGCGATTGATCCTAAAACTTTCGGGTCTGTTCCAAACGTTGGACTGATGGCGCAGAAAGCCGAAGAATACGGTTCGCACGACAAAACGTTCCAGATGTCAGCCGAAGGAACTGTGAAAGTGGAAGACGAAAACGGAAACATTTTGCTTCAGCAGAATGTTCAGAACGGAGATATTTTCAGGATGTGCCAAACGAAAGACGCGCCGATTCAGGATTGGGTGAAACTGGCCGTGAACAGAGCAAAACTTTCCAACACGCCTGCCATTTTCTGGTTAGATAAAGGTCGCGCACACGATGCACAAATCATCAAAAAAGTAGAGCAATATCTTCAAAATTATGATTTAACAGGTCTTGACATCCGCATTATGGATGTAAAAGATGCGATGTTGGAAACTTTGAAACGCGGTCGTGAAGGGAAAGATACCATTTCGGTTTCCGGAAATGTTTTGAGAGATTACCTTACCGATATGTTTCCGATTTTGGAGCTTGGTACTTCTGCAAAAATGCTTTCTATCGTTCCTTTGATGAATGGTGGTGGACTTTTTGAAACCGGAGCTGGAGGTTCTGCACCAAAACATATTGAGCAGTTTATTGAAGAAGGTTACTTACGTTGGGATTCTTTAGGTGAATTTCTGGCGCTGCAAGCTTCTTTGGAACATTTGGCACAAACGCAAAATAACACAAAAGCTCAGGTTTTGGCCGATGCTTTGGATGAAGCAAACGCCTTGTTCCTTCAGAATGATAAATCTCCGGCGAGAAAAGTGGGCGGTATTGATAACAGAGGTTCCCATTTCTATTTGGCAATGTATTGGGCGCAAGCTTTGGCTAACCAAACCAAAGACACAGAACTATCAGAGAAATTCAAACCTGTTGCTGCAGCAATGAATGACAATGAAGCAAAAATAAATGAAGAATTAATTGGTGCACAGGGAAAACCACAAGACATTGGCGGATATTACCATTCAGATTTCAGTAAGACTGATGCTGCAATGAGACCTAGTGCAACTTTAAATGAGATTATTAATTCCATTTAATTTTAATTCTTGGCATATATAAACTTCCCGATATTTTTGGGAAGTTTTTTTTAATATTCAATTTACTTTTAATTAATATGAATTTCATAATTTTATAAAAAATGAAAAAAAAATGAAAAAGTGTATTTTAATTGTATTTGCATTCCTGTTCTATACACAAATGAATGCTCAAGTTCTCGATATGTTGAAAGACAAAATTAAAGATAAGGCTAAAGAAAAAGTTACTAACATCGCTGGAGGAAAAATTAATAATCTTATTACAACTGAAGCCATAACTACCAATTTTAAAGATTGCGATACCCAAAATATCAAATCTCCAGATTTCGCATCCAATCAAAATTTTAAATCGCTTTGCAACTTTGAATCTACCGAAAAAGGTTATGCATTAACACCGGGATATTATGAGATTGAACTCAAAAGTTTCTGTTTAAAAGCCGGAACTTACGCCCCAAGCAAAGGAGATGGCTATCTTTACGCCCCACTGAAAGGCCCCAAAAAAGATATTGTAAATAAACTGGTGAAAAATTGGTACAACCATCCTGAAATTGAACAAAGTGATGTTCAGGCTTTACTGTGGGCTATTATAGCCAAAGCCAATTTCAAGAATTTAAGCCCGGAATTACTGTTTGTAGCCACAAAATTACTGTCCTCAAAAGACATATTAGTTTTAAGCAAAATGGGATTAGATTTTGTACCTTCAGGAGTAATGAGCGAAGTGAAAAGCAATTTGCCAAAACCTGTGCAAGTTGTTATAGAAGCTGAAAACAAAATGAGACAATTATTTTCTTCCGGAAATTACAGTTATTCCGAACTGGAAAGGTATGCAATGCTAGCAGGTTTTAACAGTGAAAAATCCTCTATTGAATACGGAACTTGGGGATTACATCCTTCGGGATTTTGGATTTCTTACCAACCCAGCGGTTATTCACATATGAAAGTGAAAATTTATGTTTCGGAAACTGCAGGAACGGTTTATTATATCCCTTCCGATGACGTTGCTGTTCCTGCAAACACTTCCAGCCAAAGGCTAATGTTGAGCGATGTAAAAGATTGTTAACTTTTGATGGCATTTTTCTTGCTCAAAAAAAATAATTTATACCTTTGTAGCATCAACCGAGATCATGAATCAATTCTTTAATACAAACTGGTGGTGGCAATCGTTTTTAGCAGACGATTTGCATAGTCATTGTATCATTTAATGAATTGAAAAATTAAATAATATTACAATCTTATTGTAGAACCGTCTGTATGTGCAGACGGTTTTTTTATGCTCAAAAAATTCAAAATTTAAAATATAACGACTAAAAATTTAATTAAAATGAAAAGAAAATAGTACTTCCTGGATGAAGAACAGATGCCGAAACAATGGTATAATATCGTTGCAGATATGCCGAATAAACCTTTACCACCGCTAAATCCTGCAACGATGGAACCAATAGGCCCGGAAGCATTAGCACCATTATTCCCGATGGAATTGATAATGCAGGAAGTTTCGCAGGAACGATTTATAGATATTCCTGAGGAAGTTTTGGAAAAATATAAAATTTATCGTCCATCACCATTAATTCGTGCGACAGAATTAGAAAAAGCACTGGGAACGGACTGCAAAATTTACTATAAATACGAAGGCGTTTCTCCAAGCGGTTCTCATAAAACCAACACTGCTATTGCACAAGCTTATTACAACGCCAAGCAAGGCGTGAAAAAAATCACCACAGAAACTGGCGCAGGACAATGGGGAACTGCACTCTCCTACGCTTGTGCACAATTTGGAATTGAATGTGATATTTATATGGTAAAAGTAAGTTTTCAGCAGAAACCTTACCGAAAAATGATGATGAACACTTACGGCGCAAACGTTTTTGCATCGCCAAGTGACAAAACAAATGCCGGAAGACACGTGCTTGAACATCAACCGGATTCCAACGGAAGTTTAGGAATTGCAATTTCTGAAGCGATAGAAATGGCGGCTTCCGATGAAAATACTAAGTATTCATTAGGTTCAGTTTTGAATCAAGTTTTGCTGCATCAAACCATTATTGGTGAAGAAGCGCTGAAACAATTTGAACTGGCAGAAGATTATCCCGATGTTGTAATTGCACCTTTAGGCGGAGGCTCCAATTTTGCCGGAATTTCTTTTCCGTTTTTGAGAAATAAACTTCAAGGCAAAAAAGATATTCGTGCCGTTGCTGTAGAACCTGCATCTTGTCCGAAACTTACCAAAGGTAAATTTATGTACGATTTTGGTGATACAGAAGGTTACACACCTCTTTTACCAATGTACACGTTAGGACATAATTTTGAACCGGAAGCCATTCACGCCGGAGGTTTGCGTTATCACGGTGCAAGTGTTTTATGCTCCCAATTATTAAAAGATAATTTAATTGAAGCTGTTGCTTTACCTCAAATGGAATGTTTTGAAGCGGGACAATTATTTGCCAGAACAGAAGGCATTATTCCTGCTCCTGAATCTACACACTGCATTGCACAAGTGTTGCGCGAGGTTCAAAATTATAAAGAGAAAGGCGAGAGCAAAACCATTTTATTCAATCTTTCAGGACACGGATTTGTTGATATGCAAGCTTATGACGACTTCAATTCCGGAAAATTGGAAGATCACGAACTTGATGTAAAAAATATTGAGGACAGCATTGCCACGATTGGAAATTTGCAGCCGAAATAATAGTTATAACCTAATCGTTTAACGGTTAATATTTTTGATTTGTTGAAAACGCCCTGAAAATTTCGGGGCGTTTTTATAATTTTCAATTCTTTGAAGAGCTTTTTATTCATCAACCAAAATATGCTTTATTTAATTTGTTGAGTCTTTTGCTTAATATTGTTAATAAAAAGCCTACAGCCAACAGTAAACCAACCTCCTAAATTCACTTTTATCTCCTCACGTTGGCCTTCCAAATTGAATAAATGCCCTGTAAGATCACTGCTGAAGAAACTCAGTTTTTCATCTTGTAATTGCTTATTAACATAGAGTTTTTCACCATTAAACCAAGTATTTACCACTTCTATTTCGTTATTCTGATAATTAACTTTCCAAATGCTTTTCATAATATTTATATTTTATATAGTAAGTATTAAAAACCTCAAAATGTTACACTTTTATTTTGAGAAGTGAGCTATTGCAAAACCTACAACAATGCCTATAACGATAATTAAAATAAAAACAAGAACTAAAAAAAGGAATAACCAGATAAACATCGTAACATAAGTCCCGGCATTACCCATTTTTGAAGTGAGAAATCTCTCCAACCTACTAAAAAGTGAATTCTCTCTTTTTTGTATCAGTTTCAATTCATCCTCAAAACCACCACTTATCTCGGAATTAAGCACTACGATTTTATCGATATATTTTCCATAATACTGCTGAAACCAAAATTTCCCAACTACATAAAGAAAAAACAATCCAAAAATTGTAGAAATAATAAATAGGAGTGATGCAGAAAGATCCCGGATATGTTGAGGCTCATTTTGTAAAGGAGTTGTAAGATATTTAAACTCGTTCAGCAAAATCATTTCGCAAACCAAAAACGGCGCAAATGCAAGATAATAGGAGATGTAGTATTGCTTATTAAGATTAAACTGATACAACAGATCCTTCAAAGCATCTTTGGTATTAATCGCATTGTTGCCTAGTTCTTTATAAAGCAGGAAGAATTTTTTATAATAAAAACCTACCACGCAAAGCATTACAAATATTAGGGTGAAAGTATAGGTTTTAAGCTTCAAATTGTCAATACTGAAATAAATGTACACCACTACAGGAATTAAAGTTACGATCGTCATCCAAAATTCCATTCGCATGTTTTGTCTTATTTTCTGCAGCGGGTTGTGAATCTCGCTTTGTTTTTCTGTGGACATGTCGGGAGTTTCTACACTTTTATCCTCTTTCCATATATCTTTAAGGTTATCAATATCCATTTTTAATTTTTTTTAAAAGTTTTTAGTTTTAGTATCATTTCTGAATTAATTGTTTTAATTTTTCCTTCGCTCGATTCAGTTTTACACGGCAATTAACTTCTGTAAGTCCCATTTGTTCGGCAATATCTTTCCCTGAATAATCTTCTAAGTAGTAAAAAATCAAAGCTTTATCAATGGGGTTAAGTTGATGAATGGCGTTGTACATAATCTTCAGTTTTTCCTCGGTTTCAGCATTATATTCATCATCTTCCAATTTGTATCGGCTTATATTCTCATCGTTGTTTACGAATGATCTTCTTTTCTCGGATTTTAGGAAAACGATAGCTGTATTAAGTGCAATTCTGTAGAGCCAGGTTGAAAACTCACTTCTGCCTTCAAACTTTGGATAAGCTTTCCAAACTTGATAGGTAATCTCTTGGAAGAGATCTTTCTGATCATCCGCATTATCCATATACATTTTAGAAATTTTGAAAATCATAGCTTTATGATGTTCCATTTTCTCTAAAAATTCAGATTCTAAAGTTTTCATTAAGTCGTTTTCTGATGAGTTAGTAAAGAAAATAAATTTTTGTTACATGATTTTTAAATACGTTTTTCAATGATTAAAAAGTAAATATGAGCTTTTATTCTTTAACTTATAAATCGTTTGTAATTGATTCTTATTTTTGTTACAAACATTTTTTAATGCGAAAACAATTCCTACTACACATAAGTCTGGCGATGTTATTAATTGTGCTTAATTCCTGCATTTCTATAAAGAAATACAATGCTCATATTGAAAAAGAGATTGTGCCTGAACTTTTGAAAGACGATGCCGATTTCGCTTATACAAAACTTCAGAAACTTCATCCTCATCTATACGATTACATTGCAAAAGAACAATTAGATTATAAATTCGATTCTCTAAAACAAACCATTACAAAACCTCTAAAACCGAATGATTTTTATCTGAAACTGGCGCCAGTAATTGGTGAAGTAAGACAGGGACATCTACAGTTGAGACCGCTATCAAAGAAACTGACAAAGAAAGAACAGAAAAAACTTGAAGCTCAGAAAGGTCTATTTTCGCAATTCAATTACTATGTGGAGGATGATAAAATATACATCAAAAACAATCCGGAAAACCTCCACAACTTAAAACCCGGAACTGAAATTCTGGAAGTTAACGGAACTTCAGCTAAAGATTTGATCAAAAAATATCTTCCTCTAATGGTGAGTGACGGTTATAATACCACCTATCATAATTATGCTTTGGCAAGACGATGGGCAACACTTTATACCATAGATCACGGCTACCTTGATAGCGCAAATCTGAAAACGAAATACGGTGAAGAATTAAAAAATGTAACCTTAAAACGTGTTTACAAAACCAAAAAAGAAAAGAAGGAAGAGAAAAAAGATAAAAAAGACACTGAAGAAAAACGAACGCGAGACTACAATCCCCAAACGAAATCTTTCAACAGAGTACTTCATTTTTACGATAAAGAACATGATATTGCCCATGTAAAAATCAAAACCTTTTCCGGCACAAAATCAAGAAAATTTTATAGGGAGACCTTCAAAAAAATTAATGAAAAAGGATCTGATTACCTTATTTTGGATGTACGCGACAATCTTGGCGGTTCCCTTGCAGAAATTCATAATCTTTATTCTTATTTGAGTAACGAAAAACGTTTCCGATTGATTAATGATATTGAAGTAAGCAGCAGAACATCTATGATTCACGCAGATTACTTTACCAATTTTCCGAAGTTTATTAAGCCTGTTGCGGCTATTTTTTATCCATTTTATTATTTTACCAGTGCATTTGCGGTGAAGAAAAAAAATGAGAAATTTATTCTTCGCGGTTCGCAATTGGTGTATCCTAAAAAACCAAAGAAAAATGCCTTTACCGGAAAGATTTTTGTTTTGGTAAATGGCAGCAGCTTTTCAGCCTCATCTACACTTGCCTCGAAATTGAAATTTGAAAAAAGAGCCAAAATTATAGGTGAGGAAACCGGTGGTGCTAATGATGCTACCGTTGCCGGACAATATTCTACCGAGAAACTTCCCAACTCGAAACTTCAATTGCCTATAGGATTGATGTATATTGAACCTAAAATAACACCGGATAAGAAAATGCACGGCGTCTTTCCCCAAGTTGAAATTATTCCGTCATTGGAACAAGTGGTAAAAAAAGACGACGTGCAGTTAAAAAAGGTTATCGAAGAAATAAAATCCTCTAAAATTCAATGATAAACCCAAAATATGGCAGTGGCGTTGTTTTATCTGCCTCACCAAAATTAAGTTGATAAGTTTGCTGATTTTGTGGAGCATTAGGATTGGTAATAATTCCATTTCCATTAGCATCACGCTCCAAAGCAATTACCGGAAGTAAACTTGGATTTTTAGAACCGTAAGCATTCACCACATCTACATAAAAAGTCATTTGCCATTTGTTGAAAATCCATTTTTTCTCCGCTCTGATGTCGAGTTGATGAACTAAGTTTCCGCGCAAGGTGTTTAGAAAACCGTAATCATAAACAGGTGAATTAGCGATGTTCCAAACATTTACCAATTGGCTTTGGGTAATATTGTAAGGCGTTTCTGGGAGTCCACTCTGCATTCTGAACCTTGCTCCGATATTCCAGTTTCTTTTAAAGTATTTTCCGGCAGTTAAAGATAGAATATGTCTGCTGTCCCAACTTGAAGGCTTTAAATCACCATTTATATCACTAAACTTCGATTGCCCGAAAGTGTAGGAAGCAATTCCGTAGAAATCGTTAGTGGTTCTTTTCTGCGCCAGAATTTCAAAACCGTACGTTTCTCCTACTCCTCTACTGTCTAAAGGTTCTGCACCCACTACACCGAAATCACCACCTATATTTGCAAGAGAAATTCTGTTCCGTAATGAGAACGGATAATTTTTATATTTTTTGTAATAAGTTTCTGCCGTGATGCGAAGATTGTTTTTGCCGTTATATTCTACTCCACCTACCACTTGCGAATTCTGAATATATTTTAAACTATTTTTATTGATGAAATTACCATTTTCGATGAAGCCTAAAGCCGTATAAGATGGCAACATAAAGTAAATTCCGGAATTCAAATTCAAAGCAAATTGATCAGTAAGTTTGTATTTCATCGAAATTCTTGGGGAAAACTGCTCCAAAGGATTGGATGTTTTGTCAGAGTAATCACTACCATCCAATCTAAAACCTCCTGAAACTTCCAATTTATCTTCAGCAAACTTCTTCGAAGTTTGTAGATAAAATCCGTATTGTGAAAGATTTATTTCAGATTGATAATTATCTAGAACAGCACCACTTTGTGTCACAATTCTTAAAAAAGAATCATTAAAATATCTAGCAAAATTAACATTAGCTCCCGAACTGAATTGGTAATCGCCTAAACGAAAATTTCGATCGATACGAATTTTGTTTTCGCTTTCTTGTGAATGATAATAGGTAAGCAAATTTTCTTTAACTTCAATATTTCTGTAATACTTGGTGGCTTTATTATCCAACATATTTCTGCTCCAAGTAAAAAGCCAGTTTCCATTATTTACCAAATGTCTGTAGCCTGCACCAAATGTATAATTCCATTGTGGTGCAACAGGAAGTCGCTCAATTAAAGTAAGATTATAGAGTGTGGGTTCTGCTTTTTCATTAAATTTAAATTCATCTATTGCTCCTAAGCCGATGAAATAGAGTTCGTCACCGCTTTTGAATTTCTTGGAAACCTTGAAAGTCGTGTCATAATATGACGGCAGAAACGGTAAACCAATCGCTTTGAACAGCAACTGAAGATTTGATTTTCTTACTGAAAATAATCCGCTCCAAGATTGATCTTTGCTTAAAGGACCATCCATCATCAATTGCATATCATCCAAACCGATAACAGCTTTGTATCCCATTTTATCCTTTCTCGCTTGCTTAAGATTAAACTCAAAAAGCGAAGAAAGTGTACCGTTTCTCTTCGCAGGAAATGCACCACTATACAAGTCTACATCTTTAATAAAATCAATAGTAATCAATCCTCGTGGACCTCCACTTGCACCTTGTGTTTGAAAATGGTTGATCACAGGAACCTCAATCCCATCGATATAGAATTTGTTTTCTGCAGAGCTACCACCACGAATAAAAATATCGTTTCGGAAGGTTGCTGTGCTTCCAACTCCGGGCAAACTTAAAATTGCTTTGGAGATATCTCGGTTAGAACCTGCATTTTTTTGCACTTCTTCCGCAGTTATATTTCGTAAAGAAATCGGACTTTCAGCCGTAGTTTTGTATAATTTTTTAGTTAAAGTAACTTCCTGAATTTGTTTGGCAGATTTATTTAATCCGATAGAAAAAGTAAGATTTTGATTCGGGACTATGTTGATATCATTCAGAAAACCAACATCATAACCTTCTGAAGAGATTTCGAAATTGTAATTCCCAGACATTAAATCTGTAACTGAAACACTTCCGTTTCCTGAAAAAGTTTGTTCAAAATTTTGAGTTTTTATCGTTGCAGTGATTGGTTTTTTAGAAAATTCATCAAAAACATTGATGGTTACAGAACCAACTTGAGCCATTGAGAATAAAGAGAAAAGAATAAGGAAAAAAGAGAATTTCAGTTTCATCTTATTTTTTTTACAAAAATAATCTTTGAGAAACAAAACCCATAAATCTTTGATTTAAATTTTCTATTTCAAACAAAAAAACTTCTCAAAAGTGAGAAGTTAAAAATTATTTTTCTTTGAAGTGATGATGATTGCACCGTATTCTATTCCTCTTTTACCATATTTTTTAGCTTCGTCACCAATTAGAATATTAACACTTTCAATCGTTTCGGATTTTAGTAACATCATTTTTTCTTCTGAAATTTTTTTATTATTTAAAACAATAACTGGTTGAGAGTTTTCTAACATTTCAGCACTTGGCATACCTAAAAAATAATCTCTGTGAACCGCATTGTTAATTTCAGAAATACCTTTAATTCCTTTTTTAAAATCTATTTTTTTAGAATCATTTCCACTTAAGTTTTGAGCTGAAAATGAATTTCCTGCAAGTAAAAGCCCAATTACAAAACTTTTAAGGGCTAAAAATCTTAAATTCTGATTTAATTGATCACCTGTAAATCTGCCACAAACCTTCTTATTATTAGAAAGTTCTTTATAAATTTCATCATAATACATTCTGTAAAATCTCGCACTACTTTGATACAAACTGCGCAAAATCTACCTTGTTCTGTAGGTGTCATCAAATCCCAGTTTTCGTGACATGGTTTTGGTATCGTAATTTTCATATTCAAACTTGTTATTATAGATGAACTGAAAAAGAAAAAGGTTGGAAAACCAATCTAAAAAATTACTTTTCTGCCAATTCTTTCACTTTTCCCAAAGCATTTGGGAAAGTTTCAGCAAAATACGGGATATAATCTTCGGGAACATTCATCGTAACTGTAAGTTCAGTTTTGCCTTCTTTTTCCACCAAGTCGTATCGTTCTATTGCATCTTTACCAAAAGTTCCCTCTTGTTTTTCACCGTTTTTATATTCGCCAAGATGCAGAAAATACATTTTTTCGTTGGGAACTAATTTTTCTATTATAGCATACATTCCACTTTTTTCTGGCCCTAGAAAAAGAATTTCACTCCCTTCTTGAAAATCAGATTCATAGTGAGAACCTTCATGAAAAACCGAAGTCCAATTTCTGTAATTTTGGTCTTGCCAAAGTGCATCCCACACTTTTTCTTTAGAAGCATTAATTTCGATGGTAAATTGTAGTTTTTTCATTTTTTAAATAAGATTCTAAAGGTGTTAAATATAAAGTAAATCAATAAAAAATTTTGTAAAAAGTAGTCCCAATATACTTTAGACATTACTCTTACATCAACTTGGTCTTTTCCAATATAATGAGCCATTTCAAAGATTTGTCTTGGAAAACCATAACGTCTTCCACAATACATTCCCGAACAATACTCTTCTTGATAGAATCCAAATAAACACGTAATTACAATTGAAATGATGAATATCCAAACATTCCAAATCTCATTTATTTTTCCTTTTTTAAATTTTAATACAAGAAAAAATGCTATAATGAGAATTATCAAAATAACAAAAAAAGTAATTGCTGTAAATTGGTTATAGATGTTCATTTATATTCTAAATTAAAATAAATTTTCATCCACAAAATTCGGCAGCGTCACTTTCAAATTCGGTTCAACTTCCATTGCGCGTTTTATGGCAAAAATTGCCCCTTCGTTTCTTGCCCAACTTCTTCTGGAAATTCCATTGTTTACATCCCAAAAAAGCATTGATTTTAATCTTCTATCTGCATCTTCAGAACCATCCAAAAGCATTCCGAAACCTCCGTTAATCACTTCTCCCCAACCAACTCCACCTCCATTGTGAATAGAAACCCAGGTCGCCCCACGGAAACTGTCGCCAATCACATTGTGAATTGCCATATCTGCTGTAAATCTGGAGCCGTCGTAAATATTGGAAGTTTCTCGATAAGGCGAATCTGTTCCTGAAACATCGTGATGGTCGCGACCGAGCACAACCGGACCAATTTCTCCATTTTTTATGGCTTGATTAAATTTTTCTGCAATTTTCATTCGTCCTTCTGCATCGGCGTAGAGAATTCTGGCTTGCGAACCGACTACCAAATTATTTTCCTGCGCTCCTTTAATCCAAGTAATATTGTCCTGCATCTGTTGCTGAATTTCCAAAGGAGAATTTTTCATCAATTCTTCTAAAACTTCACAAGCGATGTCATCTGTTTTTTGCAAATCTTCCGGTTTTCCGCTCGTACAAACCCAACGAAAAGGACCAAAACCGTAATCAAAACACATTGGTCCCATAATATCCTGAACATAACTTGGGTATTTGAATTCTCTGCCCAAAGTTGGATTCTCCGACATTACATCGGCTCCTGCTCTACTTGCTTCCAACAAAAATGCATTTCCGTAATCAAAGAAATACGTTCCTTTTTCGGTGTGTTTATTGATGGCTGCAGCGTGTCTTCGTAAACTTTCCTGAACTTTTTCCTTGAATAATTCTGGATGTTCTGACATCATTTTATTGGAATCTTCAAACGAAATTCCGACAGGATAATAACCTCCTGCCCAAGGATTGTGAAGCGAAGTTTGGTCGGAACCAATATCAATTTTAAGATTTTCTTGGTCAAATTTCTCCCAAACTTCCACCACATTTCCGAGATATGCCAAAGAAACTGTTTCATTGTTTTCCTGCGCTTTTCGCACTCGTGAAACCAATTCGTCTAAATTTTCGTGAATTTCATCAATCCATTTTTGTTCGTGACGAATTTTAGTAATTTTTGGATTCACCTCTGCGCAAACAGTGATGCAACCGGCAATATTTCCGGCTTTGGGTTGCGCTCCGGACATTCCGCCTAAACCTGAAGTGACAAATAATCCACCTTTCGGCGATTTATTGATTTTTCTGAAAGCATTGAGCACGGTAATCGTCGTTCCGTGCACAATTCCTTGCGGACCAATATACATATAACTTCCCGCCGTCATTTGTCCGTATTGTGAAACGCCCAAAGCATTGAATTTTTCCCAATCATCGGGTTTAGAATAATTCGGGATCATCATTCCGTTCGTCACAACCACTCTCGGTGCATCTTTGTGCGAAGGAAATAATCCCATAGGATGACCAGAATACATTACCAAAGTTTGTTCATCCGTCATTTCAGACAGATATTTCATCGTCAAAAGATATTGCGCCCAATTGCTGAAAACTGCACCATTTCCGCCGTAGGTAATGAGTTCGTGCGGATGTTGTGCAACTGCATAATCCAAATTGTTTTGAATCATCAACATAATCGCTTTCGCTTGCTCCGATTTTCCGGGATATTCGGAAATTGAACGCGCTTTCATTTCGTAATCCGGACGAAATCGGTACATATAAATTCTTCCAAAATCTTCCAGTTCTTTTTTAAATTCCGGCAACAATTCTGCGTGAAATTTTGGTTCGAAATAACGTAAAGCGTTTTTCAGAGCGAGTTTTTTTTCCTCGTCATTCAAAATTTCTTTGCGTTTTGGTGCGTGGTTGATTTGTGGTTCGTAAGTTTTTACTTGTGGAAGTTCGCTTGGAATTCCCTGCTGAATTTGTTGTTGAAAGGTCATTGTTATTGTATTGAAATATCTCGAAGTTCACAAATTTAATAATAAATTTCTGCGGTTACAATTTCAATCTAAAAACAGATTATATTTGTTTTATGAAACTGAAATTAGCTCTATTAATATTGACTGTAATAGCTTTAAACTCCTGTTCTACCCAAAAAACGGCAACCAAAATGATGAAGAACAATCAAGATTTTCTTGAATTTTTAGAAAAAGACTCCCTACTTTCTTCTATTTTAAGAAAAAAAGATCAATATAAAGTACAGATTATATACACCCAAATTAATCGTAATGAGAATAACAAGCCCAATTTCAAAAATTTTGAATTCAATGTTAATAATCAATACTTTTATCCGGCTTCTACGGTAAAATTTCCTTTAACAATACTTACTTTACAAAGATTAAATGAACTGAAAGATAAAGGTATTAACAGAACCACTACTATTAATTTTGGGGCAGAATTTTCAGGACAAACCTCCACTACAACAGAACCTCAATCAGAAAACAATAATCCAACCTTAGAAAACTATATTAAGCAGATTCTTTTGGTGAGTGATAATGAGTCTTTTAACAGATTGTATGAATTTTTAGGGCAGGAATACATCAACCATCAACTTCACCAAAAAGGTTATCAACAAACACAAATTCGACACCGTTTGAATATTTTCCTGACTAATGAAGAAAATGCTGCAACTAATCCTGTAAAATTTCTGGATAAAGAAGGTAAAACCATTTATTCTGAACCGGTAAAAATCAGTAAATTTAACTTTGAAGACAGAAGTGATTCAGTTGGCAAAGCATACTACAAAAACGGAAAACTCGTCAACGAACCTATGGATTTTTCAAGCAAGAACAGAATGCCCTTACATGAATTTCATTCAATAGTTCAAAATCTTGTTTTTCCTTCTGCAAAAAGTTTCAAAATTTCAGATGATGACAGAAAATTTCTTTTGAAATATATGTCGATGTTTCCACAGGAAAGTCATTTTCCGACTTATGATAAAGAAAAATACGACGCGGTTGCAAAGTTTCTGTTTTATGGTGCTGAGAAAGATAAAAAACCAAAACATATCCGTATTTTCAACAAAGTAGGGAATGCTTACGGACAGCTTACCGACTCAATTTACTTTACTGATTTTGATAGCAATATTGAATTTTTATTATCTGCAACCATTTACTGCAATAAAGATGAAACATTGAATGATGACAAATATGATTACGAAACCATTGGATTTCCTTTTATGAAAAGGCTTGGCAAAATCTTTTATGAGTACGAAAAAAATCGCAAAAAAAATTATGCTCCAAATCTGGAAGAATTCAAATTCAGTTATTAGAAGCTAATAAAAAATTCTTCACTTTGCTTTTCTCTATACTTCTGAAGGTTTACACAATTATATTAATTATTTATAAAATCATTTTTAAGCAATGATAATCCTGGGTTTATTGAGTAATTTTCAACTTTAAAAATCCCAAATAATGAATCAAAAACCAAAAAATAAGAGCATTGCTGGCAAGACAGTGGTAATTACTGGTGCATCAAGCGGTGTTGGTAGAGCTGTAGCAGAAGCTTTCGCATTGGAAGGCTGTCATCTTGTATTGGCTGCAAGAGGAAAAGAAGGTTTAGATGAAGTGGTACAACTTTGTAGAGATCTGGAAGTTAATGCAGTTGGTGTTTCTACAGATGTTTCTAAAGAGGAAGATGTAAAAAATTTAGTAAAAAAGGCCTTAGAATATAACGGAAGAATTGACTATTGGATCAACAATGCAGGCGTAATGGCTAGCGGAAAGTTTGAAGATATTCCGATGGAGACTCAGGAACAGGTCATAAAAACCAATTTATTCGGATTTATGTATGGGGCATACAACGTTTTGCCTATTTTTAAAAAACAGCAAGAAGGTGTTTTAATTAATAATATTTCTATTGGCGCCTTTATGCCGGCTCCTTACAGTGCAGCATATTCAGCTTCAAAAAGAGGAATTGCAGGATTAATGGAGACACTTCAGGGTGAAATTTCTAATTATCCGAACATACACATTTCCAATATTTATCCGCAAATACAACGTTCTACAGGTAATTCACACTCTGCTAAATATTCAGGTCTTGAATTTAAAGTTCCTCCATTCGCAGCAGATCCTAGAGATACCGCACAAAAATTTGTAGAATTAGCAAAAAATCCTAAAAAAGGAATGTTTCCGGATACCATTTCTTACGTTCTTAAAACTGCGCATTCTATCATGCCGTCTGCTTTAGTCAATACTGCTTCCGCAGGAATGAGAATGGTAATGAAAATGAAAAACGCACCCGATAATCCCGGAAATATTATGGAAACTTCCAGTGAACCCCATCGCATTTATGGTGAAACAGCACTTCCGGTACCATCTAAAAATGTAAAAAATGCACTGTTAACAGGAATTGGGTTAGGTTTTGGTTATATGCTTCTAAAATCTAAATTTTCAGGGAAGAAGAAATAAAATTTCAAAGGCGTTTGACAGTATCAAAAGCCTTTTTTTATTGATTGGTTTTACCTAACATTGGTACAAATTTATAAGCACCAAATTCTTCTTTTTCAAATTCGGTAGGAGAAATTTTTGTAAATCTGTAAAGGGTTTGTTCATCTGTCGGACCTAGAGGAATTACCATTTTACCACCCACTTTTAATTGTTTTAAAAGTTCTGTCGGAAGTATTTCTGCTCCGCAAGTGACCAATATTTTATCGAAAGGTGCAAAAGTTGGTAATCCGGCAAATCCATCTCCAAAACTTTGAAACTTTGGACGAAGATGCAATTCCTTTAATTTTTTATTTGAAAAATCAAACAGGTCTTTCTGACGCTCAACTGTATATACCAACGCTTTCATTGCAACCAAAACCGCTGTTTGATAACCGCATCCGGTTCCTATCTCTAGAATTTTTTCACCAAATTTTACTTGTAAAAGTTCTGTTTGTTCTGCCACAGTTGAAGGATGAGAAATCGTTTGGTGCGCAGCAATCGGGAAAGCACGATCTTCATAAGCATAGTCTTCAAAAATACTTTCAATAAACAGATGGCGTGGTACTTCGTTCATAGCTTTAAGCACATTTTCATCTGAAATGCCTGTTTTTTCTCGAAGATAATCTACGAGAATTTTACGTTTTCCTTTGTGAACAAATGAATCCTGCATAAGCGTAATGAGTTTCAATATGCGAGTTTCAGGATAGAAACAGCCGAAAACAAAACTACTACAAATTGTTTGACTTTGCAAAAACTCGGGACCTGTATCTTTCAACTCGTACCAAATTATTATCTTTACAAAAAACAAAAATTTCTATGCTCAAAGCAGGTTTGGTAGGTGCCGGACACCTTGGTAAGATTCATCTAAAACTCCTTCAGCAAAGTGAAAAATACGAACTGGTTGGCTTTCACGATGCTGATGCTGAAAATAGCAAAAAACTGGAAGCAGAATTCGGTTATAAATATTTTGAAAATTTTGAGGATTTGCTTTCACAAATTGATATGATTGATATTGTAACGCCTACGCTCTATCATTATGACTATGCCATGAAAGCCATTGAAAATCGGAAGCATTTCTTCATCGAAAAACCCGTAACACAAACCTTAAAGCAAGCCGAAGAAATTTTATACAAATGCCGTGAATATGGCATTAAAGCACAAGTTGGACACGTAGAACGCTACAATCCTGCTTTTATGGCGACCAAAGACTTCATCAAAAACCCGATGTTTATTGAGATACACCGTTTGGCAGAGTTTAATCCTCGTGGTACCGACGTTTCTGTGGTGTTGGATTTAATGATTCACGATTTGGATATTCTGTTGAGTTTGGTAAAATCTAAAGTGAAGCAAATTCACGCTTCAGGTGTTTGTGTCGTTTCAAAAACACCGGACATAACCAATGCAAGAATTGAGTTTGAAAACGGCTGTGTTGCCAATCTCACCACATCTAGAATTTCAATGAAAGCAATGAGAAAATCGAGATTTTTCCAGCAGGATGCATATATTTCTGTAGATTTCTTGGAGAAAAAAGCTGAAGTAATCCGTATGAAAGAAGCACCGGAATATCCAACTCCATTCGATATGATTATTGAAAATGCGGATGGCGAGAAAAATCAAATTTTGTTTGAATATCCCAACATTCAACCGAATAATGCTATTTTGGATGAACTGAACTCTTTTGCTGACGCCATTACCGAAAATAAAAATGTTGAAGTTTCTTTGGAAGACGGAACCGAAGCGCTGAAAGTCGCTTTAGAGATTATGAAGTTGATTTCATAAAGATGGAAGATGGAAAACTTAAAAAAATATTAATTTAATCAGTAGATTGCTTCTTTCTACGTGATGATTTTGCTGAACCATATTATAAATGAAAAAAATCACCTTGCTTTTCCTATTGTTTTCAATAATGACGTTGGCTCAAAAAAAATGGGATTTTAGGCTCTATAATGAACTTGTTGGTCGAGAATTTTTTGTTTTTGCTGACAACAATGAACTTCAGTCCATGTCTGCTAAGCTTGATTTTAAACTCGACAATTTAACTTCCACATTACCGAATAACCAAATTGTAGTAATTCCACCAAAAACCACTAGATTTTTGATTGCAAAACTAGCTCCCATAAAACCTAATGCTGCTAACAAATTTTCCTATAACACTATGTACAATTTCGGTAATGCATTGCAGGAAGACTATGATAAAGACTATGTTTATTGGTTACCGTTTGAAACAGGAAAAACGCAACTGGTCTTCCAAGGTTACAACGGCAAAATTTCGCATCAGAATGCTAATGCTTTAGATTTTAATTTGAAAATTGGCGAGAAAATTTATGCAGCTCGAGAAGGTTTGGTTGTAGATGTTGCCGAAAACAACACCAGAAATTGTCCGGATTATTCGTGTGCAAAATTCAACAATAAAATCATTATACTACATAGTGATGGTACTTTCGGTGAATATCTTCATCTAAAATTCGATGGTTCAGAAGTGAATGTAGGTGATAAAGTTACCAAAGGTCAGTTCATTGGTTATAGCGGAAATACAGGATATTCTACAGGTCCTCATCTACATTTTTCCGTTTTTATAAACAGAATAGATGGTACCAGAACATTTTTAAAAACTTATTTTAAAACTTCAAAAAGCGAAGCCGAACTTTTGGAAGAAAAGAAAACTTATACCAGAAATTATTAAAAATGAAAAAAATATTAACTTCCTTTTTATTTTTTGTGACATTAATCTTTGTACAAAGTCAATCTCTAAAACAGCAGATTTCGTCAATTATAAAAGATAAAAAGGCAATAGCAGCAGTTTCCATAAAAGGCATCAATTTCCCGTTTGAATTTAATAATGAAAATGCTAAAAAAAGACTCCCAATGCAAAGTGTTTTTAAGTATCATATTGCTTTGGCTGTATTGGATTTGGTTGATAAAGGTCAACTTTCGCTAGATCAAAAAGTATTTATTAAAAAATCTGAATTGTTACCACAAACTTGGAGTCCAATTCGCGAAAAAAATCCTGAAGGAAATTTTGAAATGCCAATTTCTGAATTGATTGAATATACTGTTGCGATGAGCGATAACGTTGGTTGTGACGTACTTTTAAGATTAATTGGCGGACCAAAAGTGGTTCATGACTATATTATTTCTAAAGGCGGAAAAAACACTCAAATTGTTTTTAATGAAGAAATCATGCAAAGCGAATGGGAAAACCAATATCAAAATTTTACTACAACGAAATCTGCCAATCAGCTATTAGAGCAATTTTTTAAAGGTAAGATTGTTTCTCCTATTTCAACAGAATTTCTCATGAAAGTAATGCTCGGAACGACTACCGGAACCAATAAAATCGTAGAACAATTGCCCAATGGAACTCCAGTTGCTCATAAAACCGGTTTTTCAGGAAGAAACAAAGACGGTTTGGTTGGCGCAGAAAACGACATCGCCATCATTACCCTTCCCAACGGAAAACATTATACTTTATCCATCTTTGTAAGCGATTCTACGGAAACTAATGAAGTTAACTGTAAAATGATTTCGGATATTTCGAAGGCGGTTTGGGATTATTTGAATGAGCCAAAATCCGAAATCTTTTTTCATCTAAAATAATTTTGCATAAAAGTTGTTTTTAAGAACGTATGAAAAAATTACTTTCTGTATGTACACTTTTACTTTTCGCGTTTGGTTTTTCGCAGGACTGGAATTTGAAATTCAATGTTGAAAAAAGCAGAACAACTTACAAAGTTTTTGCCGACAATGAGGAATTTTCGCCCATGTCTGCCGCTTTCAAATTCACTTTGATGAATATGAAATCAACGTTAAAAAGTGATGAAATTATTGTAATTCCCGCAAGAGCAAAAAAGTTTTTAGTAACAACAGTTTCAGTTGTTCAAGCCAACAAAAATTATCGCTTTCAGTATGGCGTAAAATATAATTTCGGGGACGTTACGCTTCAAAAATTTGATGATTCCTACATTTACAGTCTTCCGTTTGAAAAAGGAAAAACCTATAGAATCGACCAGAGATATAACGGGAATTTTTCTCATCAAAATGTTTCGGCGCTGGATTTTAATTTTAAAATCGGAGATCCTGTTTTTGCTGCGCGGGAAGGATTAGTGGTGGAAACCATTTCTAAAAATACACAAACCTGTCCGGATAAAACGTGTGCAAAATTCAACAATCATATCATCATTATGCACAGCGACGGAACTTTTGCAGAGTATTCTCATCTGAAGTACGGCGGAACTACAGTGAAAGCAGGTGATAATGTTACGAAAGGCCAACTGATTGGTTATAGCGGAAACACAGGCTACTCCAACGGTCCACATCTTCATTTTTCTGTGTTTATTAACAGGATTGACGGAAGCCGGACTTTCATTCAAACTAAATTCAAAACTTCTGAAAGCGAAGCCACACTATTGGAAGAAAAAAAATTTTATACCAGAAATTATTAAATCTATTCTATAAAATATTTTAACACATCTTCTCTTTTTCTTGTTGAAACTGGTATTTTAGCAGTTCCTTTTATATGAAGATAGCCTTCTTTAAAATATTTTGTGACAAATTTCATGTTTACGATGTAGGATTGATGACACCTGAAAAAATTTGATGTATTTAGTACATTTTCATACTCTTTCAAAACCTTAGAAACCATTATTTTTGAGCCATCATTGAGAAAAAAAGTAGTGTAACCTTTCTCAGATTCGCAATAGAGAATGTCGTCACAATTAATAAACTGTATATAATCCTGACTTCTTACGACAATTTTTTTGGGATGGTCTGGTTTCGCTAAACTTTTGGAAGTTACCTCAAACTGTTGCTGTGTAATTTTAAAATCCTGCTTTTCATGAGCGCGGTCGATAGCATCCACAAGTTCGGTCATTTCAAAAGGCTTTAAAATATAACCCAAAGCACCAATGTTAAGAGCTCGAATTGCATATTGACTGTAAGCTGTAATAAAAATAATCTGATATTTTTCAACAGCAACAGATTCAAAAACCTTAAAACTTACATCGTCTTTTAGTTGTATATCTGCTAAAATTAAATCTGGTTCTGCTAACGGAATTTCGTTAATAGCGTCCTTGCAATTATGTGAAGTCCCAACAATTTTAACATAAGGTATTGTATACAAGATGCTTCTCATATACTCCTGAATATTTACTTCGTCTTCGAGGATATATATTCTCATATTATATATCTTTTATTGTTGGGTATTCTATAACAACAGCATAGCCTTTTTCAGAACCTAATCTTTTGATTCTTGATTTTTTTCCTTTGAATAAAATATGCAGCCTTTCTGCAATAATGTTTGTAGAATGAGGTGCTTTGTCGCCAGGATTCTTGAGATGAGCCTGGTTACCAATCCCATTGTCATTAATTTTAATAACCGTATTTTCTTGGTTTTCCTCAAAACTGATTTCTATAAATCCTTTGTAATCAATATTTTTAAAACCATGCTGTATTGAATTTTCTACCAATGGCTGCAACAGCATCGGTGGAATCATCAATAAATCTTCATCAATTTCTGGTTCTACATCAATTTTGTAATCGAAATTATAATTGTACCGCATTTGCTGAAGCTGAAGATAGTCTTTAAGTAAACTGATTTCTTCTTTTAATGGAATAAAATCTTCCTGATCATACTCCAAAACACTCTTCATAATTCTCGCAAACTTATTCAGATAACTTATAGATTCTTCATTTTTGTTTTGGCTAATTAATCCTTGCAGGTTGCTTACTGAATTATAAATAAAATGCGGATTGAGCTTCAGTTGCAGGGTTTTCTGCTCCAGTTTCAGTTTCTCATTTTTCAGAGATAGTCTTTCAGTTTTTTCTTTCAATAAGTTTCTTTTATGACGGTTATAAAAAAGAAGTCCGCCAGAAACCGCCAACAAGCCTAGGCTAAAAAGCATCCATCTTTGTTGTTTTATTGTTTCTAAGTTTAAACTATTTTTAGAGTTCAAAAATTTTATGGTTAAATCTTTTTTGGCTGTTTCATACTTTTTCTCGAGATCAGCAATTCTTTCTCCTTCCGCTTTCTCCTTTCCATCCATCAATGCAATATAGTATTCGTCCCTGTAATACAATGCAGAATCATAGTCTTTCTTTAATTCATATGCATTTGAAAGTAAACTATAGTTATTGGCAAGATAACTTGAGTCTGCTACTTTTAATGTTTCCTGTGCCCCTTCTCTCGCATATTTTATGGCATTATCGGCATCTCCTGCAAGAAGGTAATTTTTACCCAAATTTCCGTAAGCAGCCGGATTTAAAGCCTTTTTGGTCTCTAAAAGTTTGAAAGACTTCAAAGAGTAATAAAGAGCACTGTCCTTTTTATTTTGCATGCCATAATAAATGGCTTTATAATCGTACGCTCTGGCTAAATTTAAAGTATCTTTTTTTTCTAAAGAAAGTTTCTCTATTTCATTTTGATTGATTTGCATTGATTTAAAATCTCCCATTTGCGAAGCGTAGACATTACCAACTTGGTAAAACAAAATTTTCTTTGCATAGGTATTTTTGTTAGGATCGTTTTTATACGCCAGATCAAAATATTCCTTGGATTTTTTTATATCACCGTTATTGAAGAGCACATTGGCCATCACTTCATAGTAGCGGTAAGTAAATGGACTTTTCCGTTTTTCAGTTTCGTTAATTTTAGCCAGTACCTTCTCGGTGGTCTTTATATCTATAACGCCAGCTTCAGGAATATCGGTTCTTATTTTCAACAAATCAAAGAATTCTCTAACTTCTACCGATCTGTTGCTTAAATCTACTTTGTTGATGTAATATTTTAAACTATCTTTTGGGCTGTGATAAACGTCGCTATATGCTTTGTAAAGTTTTTTATCGCTTTCATTGCCATTTGAGATGCTGTCTATATTATTAAAAAGACCTTCCATCTCACGTTTACCCATTCCATTAACTTTAATGGCAAAATCTACAAAATTTTTGTCGGAATCGTTTACAATGACAGGCGTATTTTTCGGATTTTCTTTTTTACAATTCAAAAGAAAAAATGTTAAAAGCAAAAGCATGAAATATCTTTTTTTCATATTCTTATTAAGAAATCTAATTTAGTAAAATACTTTAAAAAACTCGTAGTGCATTATAAAATAGGTTGCTCAAGTGACTAAAAATTAGTGTATTGTATTGACTATCAATCAAATACAATTATGAGCAACCTTGAGGCAAGTTACAACTTAATTTTAAATAATTTAAGAGACATTTCAGAAACTGAAGATTTTTATTTTAAACCTATAAAACCAAAACTATCTGATATAGAGTTGATTAGTTTGATTATTTTGGCTGAATTTAAGTCCATTGATTCTGAACATCAACTTTTTAGAGAAATAAAAGGTTTTGAAATTGAACCAAAAATTGAAAGAAGTGTTTATAACAGAAGGAAGCGAAAACTATT
>JAEXAR010000042.1 GCA_023394415.1 Bacteroidota bacterium | reverse complement strand
GGTATTGGTCACGCAGGAACATTGATCTCTGCCGTACTATTATTATTTAGACAAAGATGGAGAATGTCCGTTAACCGTTCTGCAGAAGCGATGACAATCTTTGCAGTTTGTCAGGCCGCTATCTTCCCGGTAATTCACATGGGTAGAGTTTGGGTTGGATATTGGGTTTTCCCTTTGCCAAACCAATTCGGAACACTTTGGGTTAACTTCAACTCGCCTTTGCTTTGGGACGTATTTGCAATCTCAACATATTTCTCTGTATCAGTTGTATTCTGGTTCATGGGATTGATTCCTGACTTTGCCATGATCCGTGATAGAGCAAAAACACCTTTCAATAAGAAAATCTATACAATCCTTGCATTTGGGTGGGGAGGAAAAGCAAAACACTGGCAAAGATTCGAAGAGTTATCTTTGGTTCTTGCAGGTTTGGCAACTCCACTTGTATTCTCGGTACACACGACGGTATCATTTGACTTTGCTACATCTGTAATCAAAGGTTGGCACTCGACTATCTATCCACCATATTTCGTAGCAGGAGCTATCTTCTCTGGATTTGCAATGGTACAAACACTATTGTTGGTCGCTAGAAAAGTTTGTCACTTGGAAGATTATATCACAATGTATCATATCGAAATTATGAACATTGTAATTATCGTAACGGGTGGTATGGTAACTGTGGCTTACGCAACTGAATATTTCATTGGATGGTATTCCGGATCAAGATATGAAGATTTTACCTATCTATCTCCGGGAGCTGCAACTGGTCCTTACTGGTGGGCATTCTGGGCATTGATTATCTGTAACCTTGTTATTCCTGCAGCGTTCTGGTTCAAAAAAGTTAGAACCAATATCTTCTGGACTTTCATTATTGCATTGATTATTAACATCGGAATGTGGTTTGAGCGTTTTGATATTATCGTTATCAACTTGTCTAGAGATTACTTGCCATCTTCTTGGACGATGTTTAAACCAACAATTATCGACGTTGGTGTATATCTTGGAACAATTGGATTCTTCGGAGTATTATTCCTTTTATATGCAAGAACTTTCCCAGTAATTGCACAAGCGGAATTGAAGAGTATTTTGAAAATCTCAGGTGAAACTTATAAAGCAAAAGAAGGAGATGAGCACCACTAAAATTATATACGGGCTTTACGCTGACGACGACGATTTAATGAGCGGCGTAAAAGCTTTCAGAGAAAAAGGAATTGACATAAACGAAGTTTATACACCATTTCCTGTTCACGGTCTTGATAAAGCACTTGGTTTGAAAAAAACGAGAATTTCAGACGCAGCCTTTATGTATGCTGTTTATGGTGTTACCTTAGGTGCTGTTACTACATGGTATATGATGAATCACGACTGGCCTCAGAATATTGGTGGTAAACCAGCATTCTCTTGGGCAGAAAATATGCCTGCATTTGTAGTTCCAATGTTTGAATTAATGGTATTCTGTGCTGCTCACATGATGTCCCTTACATTTTTATTTAGAAATAAAATGTATCCAGGAGCTGCACCACAAAATCCAGATCCACGTACTACAGATGACAAGTTTATGATGGAATTTGTGAGTGACGATGTTGAAAAAATAAAGCAACTGCTTGTAGAAACAGGTGCTGAAGAAATATCCGTAAAAGATGCTTAATATGAAAAAGAATATTTTAAAAGTTACAGCAATCTTGAGTTTTGCAAGTTTAGTATTAACTTCTTGCGGAAAAGGAAATCCACCATTGGTATATTTTCCAGATATGTACTTCCCTGTAGCTTATGACCCTCTACAAAAGGCTGAAGATGCATACTCTAAACATGATAACGAAATTCCGGCATTCGTAAAGATGAACGGTGCTACAGGCTTAACTCCTGTTGAAGGTACAGTTGCTCAAAACAAAGACGGCGTTTTTGAAGAATCTCTTTTGCCTAAAAATGTTGATGAATATAATGCAGGCTATGATGCTTCTAAATTGGTTACAACCTCCCCTTTAAACCCTGCAAATTCTGCTAAAGATTTGGAAAGAGGTAAAGTTTTATATGAAAGAACATGTGCAGCATGTCATGGTACTGCTGGAGATGGACAAGGTCCGATTGTAGCAAGTGGTGCTTATGCAGGTGTTCCAAACTTTGCTGATAGACAAATTTCTTTAGGTAGTGTTCACTATGTGATTACAAACGGGAGAAATGCGATGGGATCATATGCCGGACAGTTGAATGCTGGAGACAGATGGAGAGTGTCAATGTATGTGATGAATGCTTTTAAAGGAGGTATTGCAGCTTCTACAACTCCTGCTGCAGGAAATACCACTGCGACAGCAGCGCCTAAAACAGATTCTACAGCAACTAAATAATAAAAAGACAAAAAATGTATAGTTTTTCACCAAAATTAAGATTAACTTCTATAATTCTCATTATTGCAGGCTTAGTTCTTTTTGCCGGAGGTTACTTTATTAATAAAAGCTACGATCAGGCTTCTGTGAAACACATGATGGAAGCGGTACACAATGCAGGTCATACTGCACCTACGCATTCCAGCGAAACAATAGGTCCGCAGGATCATAGTGCTCACCTTGAGCATGCTGTTATGCAGGTAGCAAATCAACCATTAGCGGCTTTACACTTGGTTGCAGTATTCTTTTTTGCGGCTTCTTGCTGTGTATTATTTTTCTATTCTATTCAGCACGCAGCACATGCGGGTTGGTCTATCATTATTACAAGAGTGATGGAGGCTATTGCTTCTTTTATTCCTTGGGCAGGAATCGTTGTTTTAATCATCATGGTTTTCAACGTTATGCACATTGGTCACCTCTTCCATTGGATGGACCCAAGTTTAGTTGATCCAAACAGTCAGAATTTTGACGTTATTACGCTTGAGAAAAGTAAATTTCTAAACGTAGGTTGGTATATTTTCAGAAACATACTTTATGTTGCTGGAGCTTCTTTCTTCGCATGGAAACTAAGAAGTTTATCCAAAAAAGTTGACCAAACAAAAGACAGAGGAGATTATCAGATGCTCTACAGATGGTCTGTAGGTTATATAGTATTCTTCGGATTTGCTTCTGTAGGTTGGGCTTGGGACTGGTTAATGTCTATCGATCACCACTGGTACTCTACTATGTATGTTTGGTATGCTATGGTAAGCTGTCTTGCTAGTGCCGTTGCACTAATCATTCTTGTAAGTGTTTATCTGAAGAAAAAGGGCTTTTTACCGGAGTTTAATGATAATCATTTACACGATTTAGGAAAGTTCCTTTTTGCTACTTCAATGCTTTGGACGTATACTTGGTTCTGTCAGTTCATGCTTTACTGGTATGCGAATGTCCCAGAAGAGGTTAATTATTTCTTCGGAAGGTTTGAACACTACAAAGAAACTTTCTTACCTATGTTGATCCTTAATTTCTTGATTCCATTATTGGTAATGGTAAGTTCAAGCATCAAGAGAAACTATAAAGTGGTAACCATTATGGCTGTAGTAGTAATTATCGGTCACATTGTAGATTACTTCAATATGGTAATGCCGGGAACAGTTGGCCCTTACTGGAGAAATGCCGCAGTTCTTCTTTTGGTAATTGGAGCTGTTGTATTTTTCGTAGGTCTATTTATCTTCGCAGTAATGACTATGCTCACAAAACTGAAGCTTATTCCTTCAGGAAACCCATTCATACACGAATCAAAGATTTACGAATATCCTTTCTAAAAAACAGAAAACAGATACTCAAATCCCGGCTTTATTGTCGGGATTTTTTTATTTTTGTATAAAATCACGAATATGAAACGCTTATATTTTTTAATGTTTATAATGTTGCTGGGACTTACATCTTGCAAAAAGGATTCTGTAGATGCAACCAATACTAAGACTTTTCAGTCAAGCATCAATGATATGGCTTCCAGTTTAAATACGTTGCAACAGGTAAAATTTAATGAAGCACTATATATTCTGAAAACTTTTGGGGTTGAAGGCAATTCGGATGTGGAAAGACTATCAGCGCTGGGAAGACTTCTAAACGGAAAAAAAGTTCCTGAAATTTTATCTTTGGCAGATCAAACCGCACAAAAACACGGTATCGCTTGGTCAAGTACTGGCCCTCCATCTCTTGGTGAAATGAATATCTTTGGTAATGAGGAAGCCACAGAATTCGACCCCAATGATATCAAAGCGAAGTCTTTAAGCCTTACGACTTTTGAAACTATGAAAGATTCAGTTCTAGGTCCGAAAGCGATACAGGTAATCCCGAGATTAGTAGATGCAGCCGGAAAACCAATCGAGTTTTCTGGAGCTGGTTTAGAAACTGTACTAGAGGTATTTAGTAACGGAAGTAAAATTCTTACCTCAAAAAACTTAATGCAGGATAATGATTTCAAGGGATTTACATTAAGAATGGCTGCTTTACCTTCACAAAAAATTTCTGACAATAAAGTTGACATTACAGTAACCGTAAAAACCACCAACAAAAATTTCAAAATGTCTAAAATTGGTGTAGCAGTAAATCCAAAAGCTTTATTGATGCCTCAAGTTGCAAAGCCAACAGAAAATAATACTACTGTAACTGATGATATTACAGGCGGTATTGAAGAGCCTTCCACTACCGGAGACACAGGAACCTCAACACCAACAGGCGATCCTAAAAATACTGTGACACGATTCCTAAATAATCTCGGCTCACAAAATCTTCGCGGTGCCTACGACGTTTCAGAAAATCCAAATTGGGGCTCTTATGAAACCTTCTCTAACCCAACTTCTGGTTTTGGCGGATTAAAAGGTGTTAATGTAAAAAACATTTCCACAAAAGCAAGCAGCAATAATTCTGCAACCGTAAACGCAACGTACGATGTGACCAATAAAGATGGTAAAACCACAGCTTTGCAAGTGACATTTGGTTTGAAAAACGTGAATGGAGAATGGAAAATTTCCAGCTACAATATCAATTAAAAAATGGCAACACAGGAACTTATAAAAAAACTTGAAGAAACAATTCAAAATATTCCGGATTTTCCTCAACCGGGAATTCAGTTTAAAGATATTACACCGATTTTTCTTAATCCAAAACTTTATGAAGAGGTAATTGCAGATTTGGCTAATTTCAGCAGAGGTAAAATTGATGTTGTTTGCGGTATTGAAAGCCGTGGCTATCTTTTCGGAATCGCTATCGCTGTTGCGTTGGAAGTGCCTTTCATTTTAATAAGAAAAAAAGGAAAATTACCGCCTCCTTTTGTTTCTCAAAAATATGATTTAGAATATGGCTCTTCAGAAATTGAAATGCGAGAAGGCCAACTTAAGCCGGGACAAAGAGTTCTTATCCACGACGATTTATTAGCAACAGGAGGAACCACAGACGCTGCTGCAAGATTGGTAGAAAAACAAGGCGGGGAAGTTTCCCAATTCAGCTTTTTAATCGGTTTGAAAGAATTGAATGGTGAAGCCAGACTCCAAAAATATAACGCTGATGTTTATAGTATTCTAGAGTATTAATTTCTCATCAATGGGTTATTATCATTATTTACAGTCATAATTTTGTAAATCATTAAGAAACAATTAAATTTGCACCTCATTCAAAAAGAATTATGGCAAAACTTACAAACAAAAAAGAAGTAGAAGGAAAAGAAACGGTTGAGTTTTTTAAAGATCTTGACAGAGAAGCGTTACAGACAGAGCGTTTTTTAGAGAAAAACTCAAAGCTTCTTTCAATGATATTCGGAGGTTTGATATTGGCAGTATTAGGTTATTTTGCTTACCAACAATTTGTAGTAGCTCCAAAAAATGAGGAAGCAACCAAAGGCTATCTTTCTGCAATGGCAAATCTGCAGAATGGTAAAACGGCTGAAGCTCTTGGTGGTAAATCTGCTGCAAATCCCGGGTTTTTAGGAACTTATAAAAACAATTCTAATACAGATGCGGGTAAATTGTCCGCCTACAATGCGGGACTTTTAAAATTTAAAGAAGGGAAATATAAGGAAGCTTACGATTTGCTTGACAATTTTTCTTCGGATAATAAAATTTTAATGGCTTTGAAATATGGAGCAATGGCAGATGCTTCTGCAAACCTTAATAAAGCTGATGATGCTCTTTCACTTTTAGATAAAGCTTCATCTGCATCAGACGATCCTTATACATCATACTACTTTACCAGAAAAGCTGGAATTATGGCTTTGGCTCTTAAGAAAAATGCTGAAGCTAAAAAATACTTCTCTGCTATTGACGAAAAGTATAAAGAATATGATAACGGTATGTCTGATTCTTACATTGAAATGGTAAAATACTACTAAAATATGGCAACGGTAAATCTTTCAGATTATAAGCCCCTAAATATTACAAATGCCGATGATTATAACATCGGCATTGTGTTTTCAGAGTGGAATGATTTTGTAACGTTTAATTTACGTGATGCAGCTTTAGAAATTCTTGAAAAAGAGGGTGTAAAAAAAGAAAATATTAAATTATTTCCAGTTCCAGGCGCTTTCGAACTGTCTTATGCGTCTATGCAACTTTGTAAAGAAAGAAAGTTTGATGCGGTAATTGCTATTGGTTGCGTCATCCGTGGCGAAACCCCACATTTCGATTATGTTTGTTCTGCCGTATCACAAGGGATAAAAGATTGCAACATTCTTACTGATACTCCCACTATTTTTTGTGTTTTAACCGATGACACCAAAGAACAGTCTGTTGCAAGAAGCGGTGGAGATCTTGGCAACAAAGGAGTTGAAGCTGCTGTTACAGCTCTTAAAATGATTGATTTTAGAAGAAATCTTTCAGGCAAAAAAACTCATATTGGTTTCTAGAATTAGCTAGCTTTATTTCACCAATTCTATAAAGATGTTTTAAATTAAATAAAACCTTTCCTTTATTTGGGAGGTTTTTATCTCTTAATATCGTTAGTTTTAAGGATAATTTTCTTTTTTCATCCCATCACAACTGCAGATTTTTCATTTTTTGAAATTTTGAAAGTTTTGTTTATCGGTATTATTAATGATATACTGGTTTTAACATTAGCAAGTTCATTCCTTGCATTGTATTTTATTTTTCTATCCAATTCAAAGTACAGAAAACCAAATGGTTACATATTTTTAGGATTATTGGTTTTAGCATTTCTCTACACTGCTTTTGTCCCTAACAATATTTTTAAGCAATATGGTGGTTCTGTTGACATCATTGCTATGTCTTTTATAGGTTTGAAAGCTGTGTTGTTTGCATTACTTCTGTTTTTGCCGCATAAAAGAGTGCAGATTCGAATTATCTTACAGTGATATCGCCTGTAAACAAAGCGAGACAATACCAACTGATACAAAAACCCAATTCTAAGGTAGCGGCAGAGTTTAATATTGATTATGAAGAGATACCAGCAAAAAAATCGGAACAAAATTTGATTGATGATGCGGTATCGGCTTATCAAGCAACTTCATACTGGCTTAAAAAAGATATGCTGAACAAATAATTTTTGTAAATTTAACACAACAAATAAACTATCTTTTATATGAAATGGACAGAAGACCGAAGTGGTAATGTTGAAGACCGACGCGGAATGGGTGGCGGAGGAGGATTACTCGGAGGCGGATTAATAACACTTATTATTGCAGCTGTTATTTTCTTTTTAGGAGGTGATCCTTCTGCAATTTTATCTTCAGGAATGGGAAGCGCAGGGCCACAAACTGAACAGCGTGAACTTTCAGCAGAAGAAAAACAAGTAACTCAGTTCGTCAGTATGCTAACCGCTGAAAATGAACAAACTTGGGCAAAAATTTTTCAGGAAAATGGCATGCAGTACAGACCTGCAAAAGTGGTGATGTTTGAAGGGGTGACGCAATCCGGTTGTGGTACAGCTCAAGCAGCAATGGGACCATTCTATTGTCCGAACGATGAGACTGTTTATATGGACTTAAGTTTCTTCCGTGAGTTGCAAAACAGATTTGGCGCACAGGTTACAGAATTTTCAGTTGCTTATGTATTGGCACACGAGATGGGACACCACGTACAAAATGTACTGGGAACTTTAGGAAAAACAGAACAGTTAAGACGCAGCGGAAGATATTCTGAAGCTGATTTGAATAGAGTTTCAGTAGCAACCGAACTGCAAGCAGATTTCTATGCAGGACTTTGGGCAAGATATTCTAATGATAGAGAAAATTTTCTTGAGCCAGGTGATTTAGAAGCTGCAATGAGTGCTGCGGAAGCTGTGGGTGATGATAACATTCAGAAACGTTCGCAAGGTTACGTTAATCAGGAAGGGTTTACACACGGAAGCTCTGCACAGAGAAAAGAATGGTTTATGAAAGGTTATAATTCCGGAAACATTCGTCAGGGAAATACTTTTGATCAGTTATTAAGATAATCTCAAATAAAATATTTTTTAAAATTCCTTCCGACTTCGTGAAGGAATTTTTATTTTTAGTAGAAGTTTTTAAGATTTAACTGCTTGAACCATTAAAACCAAAATATAATGCCTAAAACTGAACCAAAAATAGATGCTTATATAGAAAAAGCACAGCCTTTTGCCAAACCAATTTTAGAATACATTCGCGAAACTGTACACGAATATTGTCCCGATGTTGAAGAAGCCATGAAATGGAGTTTTCCAAATTTTTTATATAAAAACAGAATTCTATGTTCTATGTCAGCATTCAAAGCGCATTGTGCTTTTGGATTTTGGCTCGAAAGCGAGATGAAAACGATGAAAGAAATTACCAAAGACAGGGAGAAAAACTCAATGTTCAATTTGGGCAAAATTACCAAAATAGAAGATTTACCTTCCAAAGCCCAACTTAAAGCTTGTATAAAAGAAGCGATGGAACTTACTGATATGGGCGTAACCCTAAAAAAATCCACCCCTTCGAAAACTGAAACTGAAATTCCTGAAGCATTTCAAGCCTCTCTTAATGCTAACGAAAAAGCAAAAGAGATTTTTCAGAAATCTTCACCATCATTCAGAAAAGAATATAATATGTGGATTGCTGATGCTAAAACCGAAGCTACAAGAAATAAAAGAATACAACAAGCTATAGAATGGATTTTAGAGGGAAAAGGCCGCAACTGGAAATATGAGAAAAAATAAAATCTCCAAATATTTAATATAAGAAGCAATTCCGCCTGTGTTAATTTTTTCTTAAATTTGTGCGAATCTAAAAAAGTAAAAATGGCAGAACAGGCGAGTTACCTATTTTCAACAAGAACGTCTAAAGCTTTGGCAGAAAAAATTGCTGAACACTATGGGCAAGAAATGGGAAAAATTAATTTTCAGGAGTTTAGTGATGGCGAATTCGAGCCCGTTTTAGATACTTCAGTAAGAGGCGGACGCGTTTTTCTTATCGGCTCCACATTTCCACCGGCAGATAATCTTCTAGAACTCCTTTTGATGATTGATGCTGCTAAAAGAGCTTCTGCAAAAAGCATTACTGTTGTTATCCCTTATTACGGACTTGCAAGACAAGACAGAAAAGACAAACCAAGAGCACCAATAGGAGCCAAATTGGTAGCCAATCTACTTACAGCAGCCGGAGCCACCAGAATTATGACTATGGATTTGCACGCAGACCAAATTCAAGGATTTTTCGAAATTCCGGTGGATCATCTTTACGCTTCTACAATTTTTGTAGACTATATTAAATCTTTAAACCTAGATAATCTTACCATTGCTTCCCCAGACATGGGTGGTGCCAAAAGAGCAAAAAATTATGCAGGACATCTTGGTGCAGAAGTGGTTATTGCATACAAAGAGCGTAAAAAGGCCAATGTAGTAGAAGAAATGTTCCTCATAGGTGATGTAACGGATAGAAACGTGATCCTCATTGATGATATGATTGATACTGCAGGAACACTATGTAAAGCTGCTGACATTCTCCTTAAAAATGGAGCAAAATCCGTGAGAGCAATGGCAACACATCCTGTACTTTCGGGAAAAGCTTATGAAAACATCAACAATTCACAATTAGTTGAGGTAATTGTAACCGACACCATTCCTGTGAAAACCGAACTTTCAAACAAAATAAAAGTGCTTTCAAGCGCTGAACTTTTTGCTGATGTAATGAAGATGGTTCACGAACATAAATCTATCAGTGATAAGTTTATTATCTAAGTAAAAAACAAAAATCTAAAACCTTCTTTATCAGAAGGTTTTTTTATTTCAAGAAAAATTTCTATTTTTGCACTCTCAAAATTTAAACATTTTTATAATGAAATCTATTACAATTCAAGGTACAAAAAGAGAAAGCGTGGGCAAAAAGTCTACAAAAGCTTTACGTGATGCTGAATTAGTTCCTTGTGTTGTTTATGGAGGTGGTGAACCTTTGAACTTCTCTACAGAAGAGAAATCATTCAAAAACTTAGTTTACACTCCTGAAGCACACACGGTATCTATTGAGGTTGACGGACAAACAATTCCTGCCGTACTTCAGGACATCCAGTTTCACCCTATTACAGACAAGATCCTTCACGTAGACTTCTATCAGTTAGCTGACGATAAGCCGGTTATTATGGAAGTTCCTGTAAGAATTACAGGTCGTGCAAAAGGTGTTGTTGCTGGTGGTGTACTTCGTCAGTCATTCAGAAAACTTAAACTGAAAGCAATTCCTGCAAACTTGCCGGATGAAATCGTGGTTGATGTTACTCCACTTAAAATTGGAAATAAACTTTATGTAGAAAGTCTAAAATCAGACAAATACAATTTTATGCATCCTGATAATGCGGTTGTTGTTGCTGTGAAGATGTCTAGAAATGCAATGAAAGGAGGTGCTGCTGCAATGGATGATGAAGATGAAGAAGAAGTTGTAGTTGCTGAAGGTGAAGCACCTGCTGCTGAAGCTCCAGCTGCTGAGTCTGCAGAATAAGAAACAATTTTTCTAAATAAAAAAACCTGTCTTGGACTGCCCCCAAAAAGTTAGACACTTTTTAGGGGCATTTTTTATGGGGAAAAGTAAATATTCAGTAGACTTTAAATTAAAAGCTATAAAGAGATATCACAAAGGTGACATTGGAACAGACGATT